>NZ_QXJA01000001.1:0-582081 GCF_022750605.1 Faecalibacterium sp. BCRC 81149
TCTTTCTTTTGTTTTTCTGTAATTAGTTTATCTTTATTTAATTGCATTGGATTTTCCAACGTAGGGTTTTCCTGCGTGGGATTCTCCAACGTTGGATTTTCCAATGTAGGTGAAACCGATGCAGGAACGGGCTGCGGCAGCTCGAAAATCACATAGTCTGCACCACGCAGCCGCCCTTTCTCGTCCCGTTCTCTGGAACGCTGGATGTAGCCCGTCTGTTCCAGTTCCCGGATGGCCTGCCGTATCGCATCTATGCTTTCCCGATTGATACGGGCCAGCCCTTGCAGGGTGTAGTCCCAATCTTCCGGCAGGGAGAGCATTTGGGAGAGTAAGCCTTTGGCTTTCAGGGACAAGGCCCGGTTCCGCAGATGATGGTTCGACATGACCGTATAGCCGCTGTTCTTTTCTACCCGAAATACTGCCATTTCACGGATGCCTCCTTTCTGTTTTTGGGCAAAGAAAAAGCCGCAGGCTTTTTGTGAAAGTCTGCGGCTATGCCGATTGTTAGATATTCAATTCTTTGTGTTTCCGCACTCCATATCAATTACCACCGAAACAGTAATGTGATTTTCAATGCGTTTGTTGCGGAGTTTATCGCCCTCGCCATCGAACACAACGTGACGAGAAAATAACGTAAAACGGAGGATTTCTACTAGATTTCTCTTTGTAGCGAAACTATCGCTTCGACGTGCCTCGTCCTCGGGAAAAGGTCCACGGGCTGCACCTTTTCGGCCCGATACCTATGCTCTTCCAACCACTTGGCATCCCGGGCAGCGGTGGAGGGGTTGCAGCTGACATAGACCACCCGGCGGGGGGACATGGCGACGACAGCGGAAAGGGTTGCTTCATCACAGCCTTTGCGGGGCGGGTCGAGCATCACAACATCCGGGTGCAGGCCCTCGGCGGCAAGCTGAGAGGCGGCCTTACCAGCATCGGCGCAGAAGAAGCGGCTCTTTGCGGCTATGGTATCACCCATGCGGGCTGCATTGGCCTTGGCGCTTTCGATGGCCTCAGGCACGATCTCCACGCCGATGAGCTCCCGGCAATGGTCTGCCATGGACAGGCCAATGGTGCCCATGCCGCAGTAGAGGTCCAACAGCAGGTCATCCGGGGTCAACTGAGCATATTCTGCGGCAATGCCATAGAGCTGCTCAGCGGCCAGGGTGTTGACCTGATAGAACGACAAGGGGCCCAGCTGCACCGGAACGCCGCAGAGGGTGTCCTCGATGAACCCGGGGCCGTACAGGGTGTGGGTCTCGCTGCCCAGGATCACATTGGTGTTTCTGGCGTTGACATTGATCAGGATGGTAGCGATATCGGAAAACTGCGCAGTCAGTGCGCGGCAAAGCTCCTCTGCGTGGGGCAGCTTTGCCCGGGTGCAGACCAGACAGACCATGATCTGGCCGCTGTGGACACCCCGGCGCAGAAACATATGACGCACCAGCCCCTTGCCCGTCTGCTCATCGTAGGGCTGAATGTTGTGGGCGGCAAAGAAATCGCAGAGGGTATTGCCGATCTCGTTCAGCACATCCGGCTGCAGCTTGCAGTCGGGGCAGGGTACAATGCGGTGGGTGCGCCCGGCGTAGAAACCGATGCAGGGCTTGCCATTCTTATCACAGCCCACCGGGAATTGAACTTTATTGCGGTAGCGGTCGATCTCGGGGGAGGGGAGGGGCGGCAGCACGGGTACATCCAGCCCGCCAATGCGGCGGAAAGCATCGGTAACGCTTTCACCCTTGGCGCGCAGTTCAGCGGCATAATCCAGATGCCGCAGGCTGCAGCCACCGCAAGGGCCGGCCACTGCACAATCTACCGGGATACGGTCAGGCGAGGGAGTCTGAATGGCATCCAGAATACCGAAAGCGTAGCGGCCGCAATCTTTGACGATGCGGATGGCGGCAACGTCACCGGGGGCGGTGCCGGGTATGAACACAGCCTCGCCGTCCGGGCTGTGAGCAACGCCGCTGCCATCGTTGGACAGGCGCTCAATGGTCAGGGTCAGCACCTGATTTTTTTGTAAGGGCATGGAAATTCTCCTTTGGAATGGGATTGGGTCAGGCTTCTTCCGAAGCGGGGGCATCTGCATTTTCGCTCTGGGCGGCAATGTATTTGCTGGGCGGCATCCCCTTGGCCCGCTTGAAGACCCGGGAAAAATAGAACTGGTCAAAGAAGCCCACCGAGATGGCAACCTCTGCAATGGAAAGGTTGCCGGCCCTCAGTAGCTTGCAGGCTTCGTTGATGCGGTATTCGGTCAGATAATCGATGGGGCTCTTGCCCACATTGAGCATAAACACCCGGTACAGATGACTGCGGGAAACGCCCACGCTCTTAGCGACATCATCAATGGAGATGTCGTGCGAATAGTTGAACTGGATGTATTTGATGGCATTCAGCACATATTGATTGGAGGAGGAAGCGTTGTGGGGGCGCGTCTCGCTGGTCTCCTTCATCAGGGCAGAGATGAACAGGTAGAGGTATCCCACCATGGCAGCCTCATCCTGAGGCTCTAACCCACGGGAAGAATAGATGTTGGTCAGAGCTGCCCGCATTCCCTCCGGGTCCTGCGTGTGGTGCACAGGAGCAGTGTCGGTAAAGGGTAGCTGTGCCGCCAGTTTGTGAGCGCAGGCACCGTTGAAGCCGACCCAACTGTACTCCCAGGGCTGCTGCTCATCGGCAGAGTAGCGGATGAGCTGACTGGGCCGGGCAAAGAACAGATCTCCCGGCACGACCTCAAAGGTCTTGCCGCCCACTTCAAAGGTGCCCTTGCCCGAGACCACCAGATGGATCAGGTAGTGATCCCGGATACCGGGGCCCCAGGTTTGGCCCGGGGCACAGCGTTCCAGACCACAGTTGAAGATGGATAATTCAATATTATTGGTGTAATTCTGCTTGAAGGACTGCTTGTAGACATCTGCCATGATCGTTTCCTCCAGTTGACCGCATTCTTGACTCCAGTATATCATAACTGTATCTGCAAATTCAACAAAAGTACATCCGAAACTTTGGTTTTCGCGCCGAAATTGGATTTTTTGCGGATTCAAATTGCAAAAGAGGGCGGAATGAAGTACAATAAGGCTAACCCAAGTGCATGGAACCTTCATGCACGGACTTTGCGGAGAACGTTTGTGGAGGAGGAATGGCCATGGCGACCAGTACACAACTCAGGCGGGAGATCCTTGCGGGGCAGTGGGACGAAGCGCTCTGCACGCTCTATGGCACAGAACCGGCGGTGCTGGCCCGCCAGCGGCAGCGGTATGCCGCCGCGCTGGAACAGTTTGAGTTGTACTATGGCCCCGGGCGGCAGGTGCATGTCTACTCGGCTCCGGGCCGGGCAGAGCTGGGCGGCAACCATACCGATCATCAGCACGGGTATGGTCTTGCGGCAGCGGTGACGCTGGATCTGGTCGCAGTGGCATCCCCCAGTGACGACGGTTTTATCCGGGTCAAATCCCGGGGCTTCAACAAGCTGGATGTCATTGATCTGAGCGAGGCCGAGCCCCAGCAGGGCGAGAGCACCCATTCGGCCAGTCTGATCCGGGGCATTGCGGAAGGTTTCCGGGCACAGGGAAAGACGGTGGGGGGCTTCGATGCCTATACCGCCAGCGACGTGCTTCGGGGCAGCGGGCTTTCCAGCTCGGCGGCTTTTGAGATGGGAATGGCGGCCATCCTGAACGGGGAATATGGCTGTGGCCTGACTGCGCCGGAGCTGGCGAAGATTTGCCAGTATGCGGAAAATACATATTTCGGAAAACCCAGCGGCCTGTTGGATCAGCTGACCAGCGCCGTGGGCGGGGTCATCTTTGCGGATTTTGCCGACCCAAAGAAGCCCCGGATAGAAAAGATCCACACGGCAGGGCTGCTCCCGGCGGACATGACCCTTTGCGTGACCGATACCCGGGGGAGTCACAGTGAGCTGACCGGTGAATTTGCGGCCATCCGGAACGAAATGGAATCGGTGGCGGCCTGTCTGGGCGGTAAGGTATTGGGGCAGGTCAAAGAGCAGGAGTTCTGGACGGCTCTGCCACGCCTGCGCAGGGCTTGCGGGGATTGTGCCGTTCTGCGTGCGATCCACTATTTTGAGGAGAATGCCCGCGCATTGGCCCAGCGGAATGCCCTGGTCAGCGGGGATTTCAATGCTTTCCTGCAGCTGATTCTGGAAAGCGGACACGCTTCTTTTGCCCTGTGCCAGAACGTTTACTGCTCTACGGACGTACGGCATCAGGGGCTCTCGGTGGCGCTTGCCCTCAGTCAGACTCTGCTGGGGGGGCAGGGGGGAGCCTGGCGGATGCAGGGCGGCGGCTTTGCAGGGACCATTCAGGCGTTTGTGCCCGGTGCGCTGACGGCAAAGTATCACAATGCCATGGAAAAGGTGTTCGGTGCGGGCAGCTGCTATCTGCTCCGTCTGCGGGAGCAGGGGGCCCTGCGGGTCATTTGAACATCTGGAAGCGGCCAAACAAAAAGAGCTTCACACTCCGGCAGAAGCCGGAATTGTGAAGCTCTTTCGTGTTACAGGGAAAAGGGCTCAGATACCGCGTTGCTGCTGTTTTTGGCGCATTTCATCCGTGAAATTAGAAACGGCAGAGAAGGTATCATCGTGATAACCGAACCAGTTGGACAGGTTCTTGTAAATGTTCTCTACAAACCGGTAGCCAGAAACAACAACATTGAACAGGAGCAGAGGCACAAACGAGATGGAGATGGAGAGGATCCCCCCCTGAAAGAAGAAATCGTCCAGGTGGAGGTTATCCGTAAAGCTGTCCAATGCATCTCCCAGTTCTCCGCCGCCAAAGATCTCCGGCAGCTCTTCTTCCGGAAGCGTTGCATAAGATGCAGGCATACGCAAGTTTTCCATAAAAGGCTCCTTTCAAAGATTTACTCAGGCGGCCAGAGCTGCTGTACCTGCGGCCTGTGCCTGATTTTTGGCTTCGCTCTCGTTGTAGATGTTCCGCATGTCATTGTAAATGGACAGGAAGCTTTCAATAGCAGACCTAGCCCAGTAGTAGACATAAACGCCTGCAAAACCGGCAGCAACCACAGTCATGGTCTTGCCCACGGGAGTCTGGCGGCCCCAGTAATGCTCAATGGCACCCATCGTGGTCAGACCATCGTTCCGCATGTCAATGATGCCGGCAATGGTGTTGCTGATGGCAGCCTGACCCAGCATACGTACCAGGTTGACACCGACATTAACGGTGAAATTCAGGACATCCTGCGCGTTGATATTCAGCTCAAAAGCGCCGCCAACGGTGTAGACCATTTCATCTTCGGAGAGAACCGCATAGGATGCGGGCAGCTGCATCGTGCTCTGATAGGTAAATTCCATGGTGGAAAACTCCTTTCGTTCGTAAAATCCGCGCAAAGGCGGACGTGAAGCTAATTGGATTATAGCATAATTACCCAAAAACAACAAGAGAGCGATGAAACCCCAAATGCGAAAGAATTGTGAAGATACTGTGGCCGTTTTGTAAAAAAGAAACGGTTCTGCGCGGAAATATGTGGAACGTCCTGTGCGGGATGCGGCGAAAAAATGTTGTGTGAAAATTGAAAATAATGCAAAAAGAGACGGCGGGCACCAGTTCCTCCGGAAAGGAGGGGGCTAGGGCCTGCCGTCTTTGTATGGGGAGAAAAGAAGAAGGAACGTTTTAGCGGTCTGCCGCAGCCGGAGCCCGGTCATACAGTGCTGTCAGATCGGCAATATGCTCGGCCAGCAGACTGGTAAGCGGGGTGTCCAGCCGCCACTGCCAGTTGGCTCCCTGGGTGCTGGGGGTGTTGATGCGGGCCTCCGCGCCCAGATGCAGCCAGTCGGCCATGGGGATGATGGCCATATCCGAAACACTGGCAAGGCAGGCGCAGATCATGGCCTCTGTCAGATCCTCGGGCAGGCAGCGCAGGTAACGGCAGGCATAGTGGACATCCTCGGGGCTGGCAGATTGCCGCCAGCCCTCGGTGGTCACATTGTCATGAGTGCCGGTGTAGACCACGCTGTTGTGAGGGTAGGTGTAGGGAAGATAGTTGCCCGGTTCCCGGCTGTCAAAGGCAAACTGCATGATTTTCATGCCCGGGTAGCCGCTGGCAGCCAGCATGGTCTTGACCTCAGGGGTCAGGTATCCCAGATCCTCCGCAATGATGCTGCCCTGACCCAGGGTCTCGTGGATGGCATCGATGAAAGCACGATCCGGCCCCTTTTCCCAGTGGCCGCCCGCCGCTGTCTTGTTTCCGGCAGGGATGGCGTAGTAGCTCTCAAAACCACGGAAGTGGTCGATGCGCACGACATCATAAATCGAAGTAGCGTGCCGCATCCGGCGCTTCCACCAGGCGAAATCCTCGGCCTTGTGGCGGGGCCAGTCGTAGAGCGGATTGCCCCAGAGCTGACCGTCTGCCGCAAAGGCATCCGGGGGACAGCCTGCCACCTGCGTCAGGTGGGTCTGGCCATCGGTCTGGAAGAGCTCCGGCCGCGTCCACAGATCGCTGGAATCTGGGCTGACGTAGATGGGAATATCTCCCACCAGTTGGATGCCCTTGCCGTTGGCATAGGCTTTCAGGGCATTCCACTGGGTGTAGAAGAAGAACTGCACCGCCTTGAAATAATCCACCTGCCCGGCCAGACGTTCCCTGGCAGCGTCTACGGCCGCGGGCTGGCGGGTGCGCAGGTCATCCGGCCAGTCACACAGGCCTGCCTGTCCCTGTTCGGCCTTGACGGCCATGAACAGGGCGTAATCGTCCAGCCAGAAGCTCTGTGCCGTGCAGAAGTCTTTGTACTCCACGCTGGCTGCAGCCAGCAGACGGTCAGCGGCTTTTTGCAGCACCACCGGGCGCTGCTGGTAGAGCACGCCGTAGTCCACCGGTCCAACCGGAACCTCAGCGGGAATCTCATCGGCGGTCAGATAGCCCTGCTCGTGCAGGACACGGAAATCGATAAAGTAGGGGTTTCCGGCAAAGGCAGAAAAGCTCTGGTAGGGGCTGTCACCGTAGCCGGTGGGGCCAATGGGCAGGATCTGCCAATAGGTCTGCTTTGCACGGGCCAGAAAATCCACGAACGAAAAGGCTTCTTTCCCCAGCGTGCCGATGCCAAAAGGCCCCGGCAGACTAAAAACGGGCATCAGAATGCCGCATGCTCGCATGGTGAACTCCTCCTTAGCCCTTGACAGCGCCTGCAACAACACCTTCAATGATGTATTTCTGGCAGGTCATGTACAGGATGATGATGGGGATGATGGCGATGATGATGCAGGCCATCATGGGGGCCAGCTCCACGCGGCCGTAGCCGCCGCGGAAGTACTGGATCGCCATGGGGATGGTGCGGTACTTCTTGATATCCAGCACCAGAGTGGGCAGCAGGTAGTCGTTCCAGACCCACATGGTTTCCAGAATGGCGGTGGAGATCATGGTAGGCTTCAGGATGGGGAACACGATCTTGAAGAAGATCTGGATGGGGTTGCAGCCATCGATCATGGCGGCCTCCTCGATCTCAATGGGAACGCTCTTCATAAAGCCGGTGAACATAAACACAGCCAGACCGGCACCAAAGCCCAGATAGATGATGCAGATGTTCCAGGGGGTGTTCAGCTTGAGGGTGTCTGCGGTCTTGGAGAGGGTGAACATGACCATCTGGAAGGGGACGACCATCGAGAACACGATGAGCAGGTTCATAAACTTGCTGAGCTTGTTGTTCACGCGGGTCAGGTACCAGCCTGTCATGGAGCAGCACAGCAGGATGAGGACCACACTGGAAACGGTAATGACAAGGCTGTAGCCCAGACTGGAGAGGAAGCCCATTTTGATCACGCCGTAGACGTAGTTGGAAAGGCCTGCAAAGCTCTCACTGGTGGGCAGCTGGAACACGGTAGAGGTGGTAAAGGTACCCTCTTTTTTCAGGCTGTTCAGCAGAATCAGGACGATGGGGTAGATCCACAGCAGGCAAAGCAGGGCCATGATGACGGTGAGAATGTTATCCCACAACTTTTTCTGTTTAATCATTACTGCTGGACCTCCTTAGAACGGGTGAAGTGGAGCTGCGCCAGAGAGATGACCACAACGATCAGGAAGAATACCACAGCCTTTGCCTGGCCGATGCCCTTCCACTGAGCACCGGAGCGGCCATAGAAGGTATTGTAGATGTTCAGGGCCAGCATTTCACTGGCGTTGGCAGGTTCGCCTGCGGTCAGAGCAACGTTCTGGTCGAACAGCTTGAAGCTGTTGGTCAGGGTCAGGAAGGTGCAGATGGTGATGCTGGGCATGACCATGGGCAGCTTGATCTTGAACAGGATCTCGCGGTCAGAAGCACCGTCGATCTTGGCAGCCTCGATCAGGTCACCGGGCACGCTCTGCAGACCGGCCACGTAGATGATCATCATATAACCGATCTGCTGCCAGCACATCAGAATGACCAGACCGACGAAACCGGCCTTGGCATCCAGTGCCAGCAGGGGCTTTTGCAGGTTTGCCAGCACGCCGTTGAGCAGGATCTGCCAGATGTAGCCCAGCAGGATGCCGCCGATCAGGTTGGGCATAAAGTAGACGGTACGGAAGATGTTGGTGCCCTTGATACCGCGGGTCAGCACGATTGCAATGGCAAAGGCGCAGACATTGATGAGCACGGTGGAGACCACAGTGAACGCTGCCGTAAAGCCGAAAGCGTGCAGGAAGGTGGAATCCTGGAACACGGAAATATAGTTCTGGATGCCCACAAAGGTGGTCTTGCTCACGGTGGTGAAGCGCTGGAAGGAAAGGAAGATGCCCCAGATAAAGGGCCAGATAAAGCCGATGATGAACGCGATCAGCGTAGGAAGCACGAACACCGGCCAATATTTGCTGATGGCCTTTTGCATGATATACCTCCAAAACAAAAGGAGGCGGGCGAACAGCTCGCCCGCCTCCCATTACGGTTTACACAAATAAAAGGGGAAAGAGAAAACCGAGAATGCTTAGCCGTTTGCCAGCTTGTACTCCTTAGCCCAGCCATCGACAAAAGCGGTCACAACGCCGTTCCAATCGCCGGTGCCTGCTGCGTAAGCGGTCAGAGCGGAACCAACGCCGTTCTTCCACTCCTCGGAAGGCATGGTGGAGAAGCACCAGTCAACACTGGTCTTGCCAGCTGCAACGTAGTCGTTTGCAATGGCGATCAGGGGGTTGGTGGAATCCTTTGCAGCCTTGAAGGGGATGACAAAGCCCATATCATCAGCCATTGCGCTGGTGCCGGTCTCGGAGGTGACACACCAGTACAGGAAGTCCAGAGTGGCCTGAATGTCCTCGTCAGAAGAGGTGTTGTTCACGCACCAGAAGTTCTCGGAACCGGTGCACAGGCCCTGGTTCTCCTCGCCCTCAGCGCCGATGTAGATGGGCAGCATACCCAGGTTGTCGTCGCCCAGATCCTTCACGTCGCTGTAAGCCCAGGTGCCGTTCTGATAGAAGACAGCCTTTTTACCAACAAACTCGGCCACAGCGTCGTTGCCGGTCTTGGAAGCCAGCAGCGTGGGGTCGCAGGTAGAATCGGTGATGTACAGATCCCAGATCTGCTTGTAGTTGTCGAGGTAGGTGCCCTTGATAGCGTCGGTGGAGCTGATGCCGTCTGCCTTGTACTCGTAGTAGATGGGCAGGTTTGCCAGATGGGTCTTGAAACGCCAGTCAGAAGAGGCATCCATGCCGGCGGAAGTGAAAGCGCCATCCACGCCCAGCTCAGCCTTGCGTGCCTGGATATCATCGGCGACCTTCTTCAGATCGTCAAAGCCCTTGATGTCGTCCTGGGTGTAGCCAGCGGCAGTCAGCAGCTCCTTGTTGTAGATGATGCCGTAGGTCTCAATGACGTATGCGATGCTGGTGACAGCGTCGCCGTCCTTCAGGGCGAAGGAGTCGCTGGTCAGCTCGCCGTACAGCTTGCTGCCGGACAGGTCGTAGCAGTAATCCTTCCAGTTGGCCAGACCCACAGGACCGTTGACCTGGAACAGGGTAGGAGCCTCGCTCTTCTCCATCTCGCTCATCAGGGTGGTCTCGTACTGACCGGAAGCGGCGGTCACAACGGTCACAGGCACGCCGGTCTCCTTGGTGTACGCAGCAGCCAGGTCCTGCCAGGCCTGATCCTGTTCGGGCTTGAAGTTCAGGTAGTAGACCTTGCCGTCAGCCTTTGCAGCGGTCTCGGAACCGGCAGCAGAGCTGGCAGTGGAGGAAGCGGTGGAGCTGGACGAACCACCACAGGCAGCCAAGCCCAGAGCAGCGGTAGAAGCGCCTGCGACCTTCAGAAAGTTACGACGAGAGATCATCTTTTTCATAGTAGTACTCCTTCTTCTTTTGGTTAATATCTGCCACCGTCCACAGCATGAGGACGGAAGTTAGACTGAATAGTTCCGGCGGCAGGGGCAAACGCTTTCGCCCTGCTGCAATTCCGGCTGGAGCGTGACGGTCTGGGCCGGGGCTCCGTGTTCGATCTGCCGCACCAGCAGCTCGATGCTCTGCAGTGCGATCTGTTCACTGGGCTGGACGATGGTGGTCATCACCGGCACGCAGTAGCGGGACATCGTGATGCCATCAAAACCGATCACTGAGACATCCTCCGGCACCCGCAACCCTGCGCTTACCAGCGCCCGGATCGCACCAAAGGCGATCACATCGCTCATGGCAAACAGGGCAGTGAACTCGGCCCGGCGGGCCAGCAGACTGTTCATGGCGTGGTAGGCGGACTCGAAATCGTAGTTGGACAGGCCATAGAGCTTATCGTCAAGGACAAGCCCTGCGTCCTCCATGGCATCCTGCGCACCCAGACGACGCATCCGGCTGGGAAAGCTGGTGGCCGGACCGCCCAGCACCGCGATCTTGCGGTGACCCTGTGCGATGAGATGGGAGACTGCCGCTTTTGCTGCGGCCCGGTCATCCACACCCACCATCGAGAGGTTGGGAAAGTCCAATTCGTTGGAGACCAGTGTGGCCAGCACGGAGGGAACGGAGATGTTTGCAAAGCCGTTCTGGAAGTTCGTGACACTGCCGCCCAGAAAGATCATGCCCTTGGGCTTGATCTCCCGCAGGATCTTCTCGGCAGCATCGATCTCGTTGGCGTTCTCGTCCAGGTAGGAGACGATGCCGTTGTACCCATACAGGGTAGCGGCCCGCTGCAGCTGAACGAGGAAGTCGGAGAAGAAGATGTTCCGGGTCCCCTTGACCACGAACACCAGGCTACGGGATTGCTGGATCTTCAGCTGCCGCGCGTTGGTGTTGGGGGTAAAACCTGCCTCCCGCATGACCTTGAGCACATGCTCCTTGGTCTCGGGCCGGACATCCGGCCGGTCATTGATGACGCGCGAAATGGTGCTGACAGAACAGCCGCTGATGCGGGCAATGTCCTTGATCGTCATATCGCGTGCCCTCGCTTTCGGTTGGATTTTCGGGAACGGTGTCGGGAACGTTTCCAGTGGCTATAGTATGGCACAGTTTGTTCAAAAAATCAATCATGTGGAAGTAATTTCGTAAAAGGTGTACAAAGAATCGACTTGCATTTGTGCAGATTGATTTGCCAGCACATCAAAACACCGGTTGATTTCGGAAATTCCCGGTAAAATATCATGAAATGCCGGAAAAACCGTACCAGTTTGTAACTTTTTGACCGAGTGATGCAATTTTATGGATGAGAGAGATCTGCCCGGAAACTGCGGGAACGGTTCCATAAGATGTTCCCAGAATGCAGCAAAAAGAAACAGGCAGACTACTGAGTGCCGGGAGCACTGCACAAACGAAAGACACAACAAAAAAGCGCTTTCACCTTGTCATCGGTGAAAGCGCTTTGCTGATTGCTGATTATTTTGAATGGGTTGATAAAGTTCTGATTAGTCGCTGACGTAGGGCATCAGAGCAACGTGACGAGCACGCTTGATGGCGGTGGTCAGTGCGCGCTGATGATAAGCGCAGGTGCCGGTCACACGGCGGGGAATGATCTTAGCACGCTCAGAGACGTACTTACGCAGACGGGGCACGTCCTTGTAATCGATGGTGTCGATGCGATCGACACAGAAGCTGCAAACCTTCTTGCGGCCGCGACGCATGGGGCGTGCGGGGCGAGAGCCTTCGGTTCTTTCAAAAGCCATTGCTTATTACCTCCTATAAGAATTGAACGGTCAGACCGTTACGGAATCAGAACGGCAGGTCATCACTGTCATCAATGACAGCAAAATCATCTGCACTGCCGGCGGAATAGCTGGGAGCTGCCTCCACAGCAGCCGGACGGGCAGGGGCTGCGTTCTGGTAGGCGGGAGCAGAATTCTGATAATTTGCTCCACCGCCCTGATTGCTGCTCTTGGGGCCTGCAAAGCTGATGTTGTTGGCTACGACTTCCACAGCCGTGCGATTGTTGCCGTTCTTATCCTGATACTGGCGGGTCTGAAGAGAGCCTTCGATGGCGATCAGACTGCCTTTCTGGAAATACTTAGAAACAAACTCGGCCTGAGAACGCCAGGCAACAATGTCAATGAAATCAGCCTGACGCTGCTCACCCTGACGCACAAAATTGCGGTCGCAGGCAATGCGGAAGCTGCACACATTGGTGCCCTGGGGCGTGGTGCGGAGTTCAGGATCCGCCACAAGACGGCCCATGATAGCAACAACATTCAACATTTTACGGTCTCCCTTTCTGTCACGAAAAGATTACTCCTCGTGGGCAACGATCAGGCTGCGCATAACACCTTCAGTGATCTTGTACACACGGTCCAGCTCAGCGGGGAAGCTGGGCTCGCTGGTGAAGTTGATCACAGTGTAAACGCCTTCCTCCTCGTCGTTGATGGGGTAGGCCAGACGGCGCTTGCCCCACTCGTCGATGGAATCGATCGTACCGTTGTTCTCGATCAGGGTCTTGAACTTACCAACCAGAGCGGCGGTAGCCTCCTCGTCGAGAGCGGCGCTGGTAATCAGCATGGTTTCGTACTTTGCCATTTTGTAGCACCTCCTTTTGGACTTAAGGGCCTCAAGGTTATGAGGCCAAGGGTACACACGACATGCGGCATCGCCTGCCGTGTGTGGCGTGTCTGTTCAGACAGCAATTTATTATAGCAAGTCCCTGCTATTTTGTCAAGCCCAACGGCCCAAAAATCCGCACAAAAATTTGTGCTGAAGCTTTGGTGAACTTTGTCTGTTTTTTTAACGAGAAAAATTGATAATCATTTTGATTTTGGCAATGAGCGGCGATATAATAAAGAAATAGGATGGCGGGCGCGGCCGGCCGCCCTGTATAAAGAAATAGAACGGAGGAAGACAAATTTATGTATTCTGTTTTTCGGAACCTTGCCATCATCATCCTCAGTGCCAAGTTCTTCGGGCTGGTGGCCCGCAAGTGCAAGGCACCGCAGGTGGTGGGCGAGATCGTTGCGGGCCTGATCATTGGGCCCTGCCTGCTGAACCTTGTGCATATCAGCGATACCATTTCTATCTTTGCAGAGATCGGCGTGGTGCTGCTGATGTTCTCCACGGGCCTTGGCACCAACCTGAAGGAGCTGATCAAGGCAGGCCCCATCGCAACACTGATCGCCTGTGTGGGCGTGGCGGTGCCGCTGGCAGGGGGCACGCTCCTTTATAGTCTGTTCTACGGCTTCTCGGCGTTGGGCAGCCAGGAGTTCTACCGTGCTCTCTTCATCGGTACCATTATGACCGCCACCAGTGTGTCCATCACCGTGGCCACCCTGCAGGAGATGGGCCACCTGAAGAGCTTCCTTGGCACCACCATCGTCAGTGCCGCCGTTATCGATGATGTCATCGGCATCGTGGTGCTGACCTGTGTGCTGGGAGCCAGCTCCGGCACCGGCACAGGGCTGGGTAAGGTGCTGATGAACACCGTGCTGTTCTTCGCCACCGCCATCGGCGTGGGCATCATTGCCCATTTCGCCATGAAGTGGCTGGACAAGCGCAACCCCCACACCCAGCGCATCACCATCGTCAGTATGGCATTCTGCTTTGCCATGGCCTACATTGCTGAGGCTTACTTCGGCATTGCAGACATCACCGGTGCCTACATCGCAGGCATCGTCCTGTGCACTCTGGAGGATGCCCCCTATGTGGAGCGCCGGGTGGACATCAGCAACTATGTGCTGTTTGCTCCCATCTTCTTCGCCAGCATCGGCCTGAAGACAGATATCAGCGGCCTGACCCCGGAGATCCTGCTGTTCAGCGTGTGCTTCGTGGTGGTGGCCCTGATCACCAAGATCATCGGCTGCGGGCTGGCGGCCAAGGTCTGCAGGTTCAGCTGGGGTGATTCCCTCAAGGTGGGTGTTGGCATGATGACCCGCGGCGAGGTGGCCCTGATCGTGGCCCAGAAGGGCCTGGACATCGGCGTGGTGGATTCCGTCTACTTCACCGCCGTCATCCTGCTCATCGTCGTGTCCAGTGTGGCCACTCCGCTGGTCCTGAAAGCGCTGTTTACTAAAATGCCTGTGCAGCCGCATCCCAGTCAGGCAAAGCAGTAAGGGAGCTCTGCCAGAACCCTCTTGATGTTTTCCAAAACGACAGCAGCACCTCACCAGAAATGGCGGGGTGCTGCTGCTTTATGGGGAGAAACGGGGCGAAAAGTTTTCGCAAACGGTGCAAAACGGGCTGAAAAGCGGGGCCCTTTTGTGAATAGTGCTAAAGAAATGGCGAAATCCTTGTAAAAAATAACAGCAGGTGGTATAATTTACCTGTAAAACGAAAATGATTGGCTCAAAAGAAACAAACTTGGAGGGATTTACATGAAAACTGTAGCGCAGACCGTGATCGAGGCAGATCGCTTCTATACCATCGCTGCCAAGGGCGGCAGTGTCATTCAGGCCGTGGAGAAGGCCACCAACGGCGGCGATATCCGCCTGGGCAAGTACGAGCACAAGCCCGAGCAGGAGTGGGCCTTTGTGCGCGAGGGTGACGGCGTGTACCGCATCCGCAACCGCGCATCCGGCAAGCTGATCGACCTGATGATGACCGGCACCGCCAATGGCACCTGGCTGCACCTGTGGGAGGATGTGGGCGGCACCTCCCAGATGTGGGCCGTGGAGCCCACCCCCGCCGGCACCGTCCGTCTGCGTTCTTCCTGGGCCAGCGGCAAGTGCATCGATACTGTGGGCATGGGTGCCAACGATGGTGCCATCCTGCAGATCTGGCAGGAGGCCGCAGGCGATGACCAGCTGTGGACCATTTCCGAGGTGAAGGACCGCGCAAAGCGTGCCCCTGCCAAGAAGGCAGAGGAGCCCGTTGTAGAGACTTCACCTGTGGTCGAGAGCGCTCCTGCAGAGGAGGCAAAGCCGGAGGTCAAGGAAAAGCCCGTTGTGGAGGAAAAGCCCGTGGAGGAGCCTGCAAAGGCTGAGGAGAAGCCCGCCGAGCCTGTTAAGGCCGAAGAGGTGAAGGCAGAGCCTGTCAAGGCCGCTGCTCCCGCTGCCAAGGCTCCCGCAAAGAAGCCCGCCGCCAAAAAGACCAGCCGCGCTGCCCGCAAAAAGGCCGCTGCCGCTAAAAAGTAAGTAATACAAGCAAAAAGCAGCTGCATTCCGTAAAAACACGGAGTGCAGCTGCTTTTTTATTGCGATCTTACAGGCCTCCCCTGCGAGGAGAACTGGAACGAAACGCCTGAGAAGGTCAGACGTGCATCATGCCGCGCTGTGCATGGATGCGGAATTTGAGTGCGGCGGCGATAAAGCCCTTGAACAGGGGATGAGCGCGGTTGGGGCGGCTCTTGAATTCGGGGTGGAACTGTGCACCCAGATGGAAGTCACGGCCGGGCAGCTCCACGGTCTCCACCAGACGGCCGTCAGGGCTGGTGCCGGAAATGACCAGTCCGGCATCCTCCATCTCCTGACGGAACTCGTTGTTGAACTCGTAGCGGTGACGGTGACGCTCCCAGATCTCAGCCTCGCCGTAGCACTCGGCCATCTTGGTGCCGGGCTTGACGGTGCAGGGGTACTTGCCCAGACGCATGGTGCCGCCCTTGGGGATGTTGCCCTGCTGGTCGGCCATCAGGGCAATGACATTGTGGGCACCATCGGGGGTGAACTCGCTGGAATTGGCATCGGCATAGCCCAGCACGCCGCGTGCGAACTCCATCACCATGATCTGCATTCCCAGGCAGATGCCAAAGTAGGGGATCTGGTTCTCACGGGCATACTGTGCGGCCTGGATCATGCCCTCGATGCCGCGGTCACCAAAGCCGCCGGGCACAATGATGCCGTCCACGTCAGCAAACACTTCTTTGCAGGCATCCTGATCGATCAGGTCCTCGCTCTCCACCCACTTGATGTCTACCTGACTGTCGTTCTCAAAACCGGCGTGGTACAGGCTCTCCATCACAGAAAGATAAGCGTCGTGCAGCTTGACGTACTTGCCCACCAGCGCAATGGTGCAGGTCTTGCTGCGGGTGGCAATGCGGGAGACCACACCCTTCCACTCGGTCAGGTCGGCGGGGGGCACGTCCAGCTTGAGCTTTTCCACCACCACATCATCCAGACCGTTGGTGTGGAGCATCAGCGGGCACTGGTACAGGCTGGGCATGGTCAGGTTCTCAATGACACACTCAGGCTTGACATTGCAGAAGGTGCTGATCTTGCGGCGGATATCGCCGCCCACGCTGCCGTCAGCACGCAGGATGATGATATCGGGGTTCACGCCCATGCCCTGCAGCTCCTTGACGGAATGCTGGGCCGGCTTGGACTTGTACTCGTCGGAGCCGGAAATATAGGGCACCAGCACAACATGGATGTAGCAGCAGTTGTCGCGGCCCTGCTCCAGGCCCACCTGACGGATGGCCTCCAGGAAGGGCTGGCTCTCAATATCGCCGGTGGTGCCGCCGATCTCGGTAATGACCACATCGGCATCGGTAGAGGATGCCATGTTGTAGATGTAATTCTTGATCTCGTTGGTGATGTGGGGGATGATCTGGACGGTCTGACCCAGATAAGCGCCCTGGCGCTCCTTGTTCAGCACGTTCCAGTACACCTTGCCGGTGGTCAGGTTGGAATACTTGTTCAGATTTTCGTCGATGAAGCGCTCATAGTGGCCCAGATCAAGGTCGGTCTCAGTGCCGTCATCGGTCACGAATACCTCACCGTGCTGCAAGGGGCTCATGGTGCCGGGGTCCACGTTCACATAGGGGTCCAGCTTCTGGCTGGCGACCTTCAGTCCGCGGCACTTGAGCAGGCGGCCCAGAGAAGCCGCCGTGATGCCCTTGCCCAGACCGGAGACAACGCCGCCGGTCACAAAGATGAATTTTGCCATTTGTTCAGTCCTCCTCTAATTTATCTTTCAGAGATCATTCTTTCCCAGTATGGATGCGACCGCATCCGGAACAAAACATACAACACCAGATTATAATCCTAATCCTCGTAAGAATCAAGGATTTCCTGTGCAATTTCTGCACGGCTGCGCCGGGTGTCCATGGCGCGCTTTTCAATGTAGCGGTGGGCGGCATCCTCGCTCATCTGCTCCCGCTCCACCAGACAGCATTTTGCATGGCTGACCAGCCGTACCTGTGCGATCTTTTCCTGCATCCGCGCGTTTTCCTGCCGGAGCAGCTGCAGGCGGTGGTTGCTGGCCGCGGCCAGATGGATGGCCTGCAGGAACAGCGTGTTGGAGAACGGCTTGCTCAGCAGCAGCACCCCCTGCTCACTCATGGGGGCCAGCAGCTGCTCGGCGGCTGCCGCCTTGGCCAGCAGCACCACGCCTGCGTCTGTTTTTTCTACGGCAGAGGAACACAGCTCGTGGCCGAACTCGTCCGGCAAAGGCGCGTTGACCACGATCAACTCAAAATCAGATTCCAGCATCCTGCGCCGGGCCTCGGCACCACTGGGGATGATCGTAGGCCGGGTGTATCCCAGCTCTGCCAGCCGCGCGGAGATGTACTCGTTGGAGCTTGCTCCGGCACTCACGATCAGAGCACGTCCCATTTGAATCGCTCCTTTCTCTTACATCCAGGCAAGGGGCCGAATCATTGCCCCTTCGTACTTTCCCTCAAAAGCGGTTCAGATGGCGTTGAAGTAGTGCACCCGCTCGTACTCTGCCGGGTCGGCGGCAGCTTTCAGGGCGGCACAGCGCTTCAGTTCTTCCTCATAGTACCGATGCGAAAGTTCCTCCGGCAGCACGCGGCGCAGGAACTCGCTCTCCTGCGCGGCCTGCACAGCCTCCTCCAGCGTGGAAGGCAGTCTTTCCAGCCCAAGACCTGCGGCCTCGGCGGGATCGAACAGATTCTTGTTGATGGGGGGCTGCAGCACCATCCGGTGCTCGATGCCGTCCAGACCGGCGGCCAGCACCAGACCCACGGCCAGATAGGGGTTGCAGGCAGGATCAGGGCTGCGCAGCTCCATGCGGCAGTTGTTGCCCTTGACCTGCGGGATGCGCACCAGCTGGCTGCGGTTCTGGCGGCTCCAGCTTACATAGCGGGGGGCCTCGTCACAGCCAAAGCGCTGGTAGCTGTTGGGCAGGGGATTGGTGAACACGGTCAGCTCCCGGCTGTGGGCCAGAACACCCGCCATAAAGCTGCCTGCAATGCTGTCCGGGGCAATGTCGCCCTCAAACAGATTGCGGCCGTCCATGCAGAGCGAAAGGTTGATGTGCAGGCCGCTGCCGGCCTGATCCGGCAGGGGCTTGGGCAGGAAGCTGGCGTGGATGCCGTTGCGCATGGCAACAGCTCGCACAATCTGCTTGAACATCATCACATTGTCGGCTGTTTTCAGGGGGCCGGCGTAGTGGCAGTCGATCTCGTTCTGGCCGTGGCCGCTCTCGTGATGGCTGTGCTGGGGGCTCATGCCCATCTGCTCCATGGTCAGGCAGATGTCCCGGCGCAGGTTCTCACCTGCATCCAGCGGGGCTACATCAAAGTAGCCGCCAAAGTCGATGGGGATGCGGGTGGGGCGGCCCCGGTCGTCATTCTCAAACAGGTAGAACTCGCACTCAGCCCCCACGTTGCAGGTCAGGCCCAACTTGCGGAAGCTGCGGCTCATCTGGCGCAGGAAGCCGCGGCAGTTGCCGCCAAAGGCAGCGCCGTCCGGCTTTTCCACGTCACAGAAGAACTGCATCACCCGGCCCTCGGTGGGCCGCCAGGGCAGGATGGTCACGGTGGAAAGATCGGGCCGGAGCACAAGATCGCTCTCCTCCACCTTCATAAAACCGGCAATGGAGCTGCCGTCAAAGCAGACACCATCCTCCATGGCCTTGGGCAGGTCACTGGCAAGCACGGCGATGTTTTTCTGGGTGCCAAAGATATCGCAGAAGGCAAAGCGGACGAATTTGACGTTGTTGTCCTCCACAAAATCAAGGATGTCCTGTTGGGTATTATAGCTCATAGTGGTTCCCTCCGAGCCGCAGGGCGCGGCAAATGGCACAACAGTGCAAAACTGGAAAAATCGGCTTGTGTTCTTAAAAAACGCCTAAAGGCCTGCTTCGTATGCGCAAAGCAGGTCTTTAGGCTGGTGTAAGAAATAGGAAAAGGGGAATGGCTTAAAAATCCAACAACCCAGCGATGCTTATCAAGCTATGTCAGAAAGATCAGACGTAGTAGAGCATCTTGCTGTAGCTGGGCAGAGGCCAGTAGTCCTCACCGCAGATGGTCTCGGCATCGTCAGCAGCGGCGCGCAGAGCATCCATCTTGGGCAGAACGTCATCGTGGAAGGAGACAGCCTTGGCACTCTCATCGGTCATGGCCTCAGCAGTATCCACGGCAGCCTGCAGGGCATCGATGGCATCGCTCATGGCATCGGCATCGGTGGACAGGCGGGTGAGGGTCTTGGTCTCGCTGCGCACGCTGATGGCCTCGCTGACGGCCAGCTTGGATGCAGCGGTGTTGGCAACCTCGCTCATGTAGGCGTTGATGGCGGGCAGCAGCTGCTTGCGGGCCATCTCCAGCATGGTCAGAGCCTCGATGTTGATGATCTTGGAGTAGTGCTCCATCTCGACCTCGTAACGGCTGTGCATCTCTACCTTGGTCAGGACACCGAAATCCTCCATCAGCTGGATGTTCTTCGGGTCGATCAGTGCGGGCAGAGCGGCGGGTGTATTCTTCTTGTTGGGCAGGCCGCGGCGTGCTGCTTCCTCTTCCCACTCGGCGGTGTAGCCGTTGCCGTTGAAGATGACACGGCGGTGGTCACGGATGGTGCGCTTGACCAGGGCAATGGCAGCGCTGGTAAAGTCCTCAGCGCCCTCCAGCTCGTCAGCGTAGCCCTTCAGCTCCTTGGCAACAGCGGTGTTCAGGATGGTGTCGCAGTCGCTCAGGTTCTGAGCAGAGCCGGGCATACGGAACTCGAACTTGTTGCCGGTAAAGGCAAAGGGAGAGGTGCGGTTGCGGTCGGTGGTATCCTTGCTGAACTTAGGCAGCACGTCCACGCCCAGATCCATCTTCATCTTCACGGGGCCGGCATAAGGAGAATCAGATGCAATGGCATCGATGACAGCTTCCAGCTCCTCGCCCACAAAGATCGAGATGATGGCCGGGGGTGCCTCATTGGCACCCAGACGGTGATCGTTGCCCGGGGTGGCTACAGAGGTGCGCAGCAGGTCGGCGTACTCGTCCACAGCCTTGATGACGGCGGCAAGGAACACCAGGAACTGCAGGTTCTCCATGGGGGTGTCACCGGGATCCAGCAGGTTCTCCTCGGTGGTGGACAGCGACCAGTTGTTGTGCTTGCCGCTGCCGTTCACGCCCTCAAAGGGCTTCTCGTGCTGCAGGCAGACCAGACCGTACTTGGGAGCGATCTTCTTCATCATCTCCATGGTCAGCAGGTTGTGGTCAATGGCAACATTGGTGGTGTCGAAGATGGGGGCCAGCTCATGCTGGCAGGGAGCCACTTCGTTGTGCTTGGTCTTGGCGGGAACGCCCAGCTTCCACAGCTCCTCGTCCAGCTCCTTCATAAATTCGGAGACCTCGGGACGGATGACACCGAAGTAATGCTCCTCCAGCTCCTGACCCTTGGCAGAGGGAGCACCGAACAGGGTGCGGCCGGTGAGGATCAGATCCTGACGTGCCTCGTAGTCTTCCTTCTTGACAAGGAAGTACTCCTGCTCGGGGCCGACGGTGGTGGAGACGTAATCAACATCCTTGCCGAACAGCTTCAGGATGCGGATGGCCTGACCGGACAGTGCGTTCATGGAGCGCAGCAGGGGGGTCTTTTTGTCCAGTGCCTCGCCGGTGTAGCTGACGAAAGCGGTGGGGATGCACAGTACGTCATCCTTCACGAAAGCGTAGCTGGTGGGGTCCCATGCGGTGTAGCCGCGGGCCTCGCAGGTGGCACGCAGGCCGCCGGAGGGGAAGGAGGAAGCATCGGGCTCGCCGCGCACCAGCTCCTTGCCGGAGAACTCCATGATGGCGGTACCGTCGCCCACGGGGCTCACAAAGCCGTCGTGCTTCTCACTGGTGATGCCGGTCAGCGGCTGGAACCAGTGGGTATAGTGGGTGGCGCCCAGCTCCATGGCCCAGCGCTTCATCACGCTGGCCACAACGTTTGCCACCTCGATATCCAGGGGTGCGCCCTTGTGCAGGGTGCGCTCCAGGCTCTTGTAAGTAGCGCTCGGCAGACGCTCCTTCATTACATGCTCGTTAAAGACCTTGCTGCCGTAGATTTCCATAACATTTGCTGCCATAAATCCTACTCCTTACTTGATCTTATGTCTGTCCCTTCCGAAACTGTCTCCCGCCGCCGAACTGCGGCCCGGAAACAGCGAAAAGCTTTTTAACAAAAATGGCGCTGCGAGTCAGGAGGTGACCCACAGCGCCGTTGCTGTCTATGGTTTGATTATATCCCGGAACGGCTCAAAAGGCAATTGACAAAACTAACGATTCTGCACAAACACGTTCTCGTTTTTTTGGGAGATATCGTATTTGGTATGACTTTTGCGGGTGGCATCCTCGCCCTCTCAGCTTCGCTTCGCTCAGCAGCTCTCCCAAAGGGAGAGCCAAAGGCTATCCCAGATGTAGCAGCATCTATTCTCTGTGATGCGTTGCCTCTCCCCTCGGGAGAGGTGGATGCGAACGAAGTGAGCAGACGGAGAGGGTTAAATCACCTGGAACAGGAAGAACTTCAGGTAATTGGTCTCGGGCACGCCCCACAGGATGGGGTGATCCGGGGCCTGCTGGCGCACCTCGATCTGCCGCAGCTGCCGGTGAGCATCCTTTGCGGCGGCGTGCAGCATCTTGATGAACAGCTCCTCGGTGGCAAAGTGAGAGCAGCTGGCCGTGGCCAGATAGCCGCCCCGGGGCAGCAGCTTCATGGCGCGGTAGTTGATTTCCTTATAGCCGCGCATGGCGTTCTCCACCGTGCGGCGGGCCTTGGTAAAGGCCGGCGGGTCAAGGATGATAAAGTCGTAGGGGTGGCCCTCCTTTTCCAGCCGGGGCAGCAGCTCAAAGGTGTCCTCGCAGAGGAAATCCATGTTGGTCAGGTTGTTGCGCTGGGCGTTCCGCTGGGCCATGGCAATGGCCTCGGCGCTGATGTCAGCGGCGGTGACCCGGGCAGCCCCGCCCTTGGCGGCGTTCAGCGCAAAGCTGCCGGTGTGGGTAAAGCAGTCCAGCACAGTGTGACCGGCAGCAATGCGGGCCACAGCCCGGCGGTTGTATTTCTGGTCGAGGAAAAAGCCGGTTTTCTGGCCGTTCTCAAAATCGACGTGGTAGAACACGCCGTTTTCGCAGATCTCGGTCTGGGTGCTGTCGGGGTGCGTCTCGCCGGGCAGGTCAAACCAGCCCTTGTTCTGTGCCAGGCCCTCCTTGGCCCGCAGAGCCTCGTCGTTGCGCTCGTAGATGCCCTCAATGGTCTGGCCGTCAGCGCGCAGAACTTCTGCCAGAAGGGGGAAGAGGATGGGCTTGAGCTTTTCCATGCCCACGCTCAGGGTCTGGGTGACAAGGATATTGCTGAACCGGTCCACAGTCAGGCCCGGGAACTGGTCAGCCTCGCCAAAGATGACACGGCAGGCGGTCAGGTCGGCGGGCTCCAGCACGGTCTTGCGGTAGGCCCAGGCGTATTCGACACGGCGCTTCCAGAAAGCGGCATCAAAGGTGTCGTTGGCGTTGCGGGAGATGAGCCGCACCCGGATCTTGCTTTTCAGCGAGAGAAAACCGGTGCCGAGATAGGCACCCTTTGTGCTGACCACATCGACCAGCGTGCCGTTTTCAGGCTCCACCTCCGGGGAACCCAGGATGTCGTTTTCGTACACCCAGGGGTGGCCGCCCACCAGCAGGCCCTCGGCGTGTTTGTTGACGGTGTAAACGGGGTAATTGCGAGAAGATTTCATAGTTGCTCCTGTTATAACTGGCTCGCCCTCTCAGTCTCGCTCCGCTCGCCAGCTCTCCCAAAGGGAGAGCCTTTGGCGATTTTCGATTTAGTCTCATCAAGCTTGAATACAGAGCGGCTCTTGGCTCCCCCTTTGGGGGAGCTGGCAATGCCGTCAGGCATTGACTGAGAGGGTGAGGATGCTAAAATTTCATACTGATATTTATTCTAGCATAAAAACGTGCTAGAATAAATACAAAAACACAGAAACGAGGAAAACGTCATGGAGATCGAACGCAAATGGATGGTGAACGGCTGGCCGGAGGGTGAAAACTTCCCGGCTCTGCCGCTCAAGGAAGAGTTTGCCATGCGGCAGGGATATATCAGCGTGCGGCCCACCGTGCGCATCCGGGAGGAGGCGCTCAAAGGCGGCGAGACGGCCTATATCCTCTGCTTTAAGTCAGGAAGCGGGCTTGCACGGGAGGAAATCGAGCGCCCCATCGACAAGAAACTGTTTGATGAACTGGAAACAAAGATCATCGGTAAGCCCCTGATCGGGAAGATCCGCAGAAGCTACGCCCTGCCCGATGGCCTTGTGCTGGAGGTGAACCATGTGGATGAGGGCCAGCCCACTGCGTTCTGGTACGCCGAGGTGGAATACCCCACCGTGGATGCTGCCCGCAGCTGGAAGCCGGAAGCCTTTGGCCTTGCAGACTATCTGAACGATGATGTCACCGACCAGCCCGGCCAGAGCATGGGAGCCTACTGGGAACAGACCCGGAAATAAAAATGACCCTCTCCGTCGCGCAGATACGGCCGCCTAGCCCTTGGGGAAAGACGGCAGCGCAAAGCAATGACAGAGAGGGTCATTATTTTTTACTTCTTGTGGTACATCCGGTCTGCTTCCTCATAGGTGGGCTCGCAGGTCAGATACATGCCCAGCTTCTTCACGGTATCCATATCCACGCTGGACAGGATGACGGTGGAGTGCATATCGCAGCCCTTCAGGTGGGAGAGCTGCTTGAGGGCGGCTGCAGCAGTGGGATTCTGCGCGGCCGAGCTGGACAGGGCAATCAGGATCTCGTCGGTGTGCAGGCGAGGGTTCTTGCTGCCCAGATAGTTGGTCTTGAGGGTCTGGATGGGCTCGATGGCGGCGGCAGAAACGAGGTCAAGCTCCTGGTCGATACCGGCCAGCTTTTTCAGCGCGTTGAGCAGAGCGGAGGAAGCGGCACCCAGCAGGGGGCCGGTCTTGCCGGTGACAACGGTACCGTCCGGCAGCTCAATGGCGGCAGCGGGGGCACCGCCGGTCTTTTCGGAGACTGCATGGGCGGCCTGCTCCACCGGGCGGCTGCCCAGGGTCAGTCCGGCCTGATTCATCAGCAGCTCCAGCTTGTAGACCTCGCTCTGGATCTGTGCGCCGTTCTTGAGGTCGCACAGGGCCTTGAAGTAGCGGCGGACGATCTCGTTGCGGGAAGCTTCGCAGCAGGCCGCATCATCCACGATGCAGTTGCCGGCCATATTCACGCCCATGTCGGTGGGGGAGTGGTAGGGGCTCTTGCCTGCAATCAGCTCAAACATGGCGTTGACCACGGGGAAGATCTCAATGTCGCGGTTGTAGTTGACCGCGGTCTTGCCATAGGCCTCCAGATGGAACGGGTCGATCATGTTCACATCGTTCAGGTCGGCGGTAGCGGCCTCGTATGCCAGGTTGACCGGGTGCTTCAGGGGGATGTTCCAGATGGGGAAGGTCTCAAACTTGGCATAGCCGGCCTTCACGCCCCGCTTGTATTCGTGGTACAGCTGGGACAGGCAGGTGGCCATCTTGCCGCTGCCGGGGCCGGGAGCCGTGATAACCACCAGCGGGCGCTGGGTCTCAATGTACTCGTTGCGGCCATAGCCCTCGTCGCTCACAATGCGGGCAACGTCGTTGGGGTAGCCGGGGATCTTATAGTGCCGGAAGGTGCGGATGCCCAGGCTGTTCAGCCGCTTCTCAAAGGCTTCCACCTCGGGGGCAGCGGTGTACATGGTCACGCATACGCTGCCCACAAACAGGCCGCGCTCCTGGAATGCATCGATGAGACGCAGAACGTCCAGATCATAAGTGATGCCATAGTCACCGCGCACCTTGCTGCTGACGATGTCCTCAGCGTTGATGACGATAACGACCTCGGCCTGATCCTTCAGCTGCAGCAGCATCTGCAGCTTGGAATCGGGCTGGAAGCCGGGCAGCACGCGGGAGGCGTGGTAGTCATCGAACAGCTTGCCGCCGAATTCCAGATACAGCTTGTTGTCGAACTGCGCGATCCGCTCCCGGATGTGCTCCGACTGCATCTGCAGGTATTTGTCGTTGTCAAATCCTTTTTTCATTCGTTGCTCCTCTTCCTGATTTCGGTTCCCATATCCTGCCCGGGCAGCGGGTTCCACAGCGGAAGTGTGCCCGGGGAATTACACAATACAAAAACAGTATATCATATCAGAGGAGCGGGTGCAATAAAAAATCAACAAAAGTCCCGCTCCTTCCAGCAGAGCGCTTCTGCCGGAAAGAGCGGGGCAGGGAGGAACAGTGCGGATTACAGGGTCAGCTGGATGCCGCTGAGGGTCACGGTATCCGGATCGGGCTCCTCATCCTTTGCTTTGGCGCGGGTCTGTTTGGGCAGAGCGTCCTCGTGGACTACTTTGCCGCATTCCAGCTCAGGGATGGCAAAGAAGGCCGCTTCCAGAGCACCAGGCAGCTCTACTTCACCGGTAACATGCAGGAATTCGATCTGAGCCAGCAGGTCTGCGCTCTCTGCGGGGATGACAGCATCGCCCAGCACATAGAGACGGGTGCCATACCGGCGCAGGGAAGAGGCGGTCAGTTCCAGGTCGTCCTCCACCACGGCGGTGCCGTCCGGCACGATGATCAGCTCGGTGGAATCCGGGAAGAGCGGGGCCAGAACGGGCGCAAGGCTTGCGCACAGGATGGCCTTTGGAGCGGAAAAGCGGCAGCCCTTGGCGGCCAGTGCGGCAGTGTCGAGCCTGGGGTCAACCGCCAGGAAGCGATGTTCATTCCAGTACAGGCGGCTTTGTGCCCGCAGCAGGAAGGTGTTGTCTAGCTTGATGGAGCTTCCCGGCAGGAGCACTGCATCATCGGGGTAGACCGCCAGCTTTCCGTTCAGGATGCAGCGGGCGGATACCACTGCCGAGAGGCACTGCGGGCAGTAGATCATACCGTTGACCAGAATGCAGGCGTACTTCTGTAAAACCTCCGCAGCATCCGGTGCGATCATCAGCTTGCCGTTGACCACCAGTACCTGCCCGGCGGCGGTCTGGCTGGCAGAGCTCAGCGTGACCTTGCCATTGACCACACCCACCGAGACCTCCTCCGGGACATTTTTGCAGAGCATCGAATCCAGAGAAATGTTGTGCTGGCTCAGGAGCGTCTGCACCCGGGGCGAGGTCAGCGCGATCATGCAGTCCAGCTTGATCTGCTCATAGCGGTCAAGAAAATCCTCCTGCACATTGCGCAGGTCCAGGATCATAGCGTCCACATTCAGGTTCTTTTTCATCATTTATTCCTCCGTAAGTTCAGTTTTGAGGCGATGGCGTATCTGGGCAAGGCGGCTGCGGACCGTGCCGGGCGGGAGACTGAGCAGCTGACCGATCTCGCTGGCATTGTAGCCCGCTGTATAGCGCAGGGTGAACAGCCGCCGTTCTTCCGGGGTGAGCAGAGCCAGCAGACTGGCGGCTTCCACTGTGTCCAGCGCGGAATCCGGTTCAGCACTGTCCTCTTCCGGGAAAAAGGTGCTGAGCAGCTGCTCCTCCTTTGCCGTCCGGCGGAGCTGG
Organism: Faecalibacterium sp. BCRC 81149; assembly: GCF_022750605.1. Taxonomy (NCBI): domain Bacteria; kingdom Bacillati; phylum Bacillota; class Clostridia; order Eubacteriales; family Oscillospiraceae; genus Faecalibacterium; species Faecalibacterium sp. BCRC 81149. The sequence goes on from NZ_QXJA01000001.1 coordinate 26,997, forward strand.
TCACAGTAGAGATTCCGCGCTGTGGTAAATAGCCAGGCTTTGCACTGCCGTTCCGTAAAGCTGTTGATAAGGGTCCGGTTCTGCAGTGCCCGCAGAAAGACTTCCTGGGTCAGATCCTCCGCCCGGGCTTCGTCCCGGCAGAGATTGAAACAGAAGTGTTCCAGCCTGTCCCAGAAGGTCTCGTACAGCAGCTCCCACATGGGGCTTCCTCCTTTCATTGCGTCGTTCTGCCTGTAAGACGAAGGAGACCGGGGAAGTGTTGGATAGATCCGGAGAAAAATAAACCCTCAGTCTCGCTGGCGCTCGCCAGCTCTCCTACCAGGAGAGCCTTTGGCATGGCGGTAAACAGCGTGAAACTGAGGGAAACTCCTTGATTTAATGTTTTGCTTCCAGTGCTTCAAGATCTTCTTTGATCTCTTCCACATCTTCTTTCAGGAACATCAGGCAGAAGCTGACGGCCAGCAGCAGGCAGGAGAGCCAGATGGCCTTTGCGCCGCAGAGGTCCAGCGCCAGGCTGCCCAGGCCCGCGCCCAGCGCAAACAGGAGGATGATGCCCCAGTAATAAAGGGATTTTTTCAGGGCGGCAGGATTGCGGTTGAGCACCCAGCTGCAGAGGGAGTCCATGCCGCTGCGCATGTTGCCGATGCACATGGTGCTGGCAAAGGCATAACCGTTCACCTTGCGGAAGGTCTGCACCTGCATCGCACAGGCAAACGAGACCAGCGCATTGGCCATAAGATTCCACTCCTGCGGGAAAAAGCCCACCACGAACAGCATCACGATCTCACATAGCACCACCAGCTGCCGCCAGTGGAGCCGCTGCAGATTCTGCAGCTTCTGGTGCATCAGCTCTGCCGCGAACACGCCCAGCGCAAAGAAGCACAGGGGCACAAGATAATGCAGCACACGCCCCCACTCCCCGGCAAAGGCATGGACAGCCATCAGCACGATGTTGCCGGTCTGGGCGTTGGCAAACACCTTGCCCCGGAACAGATAGGTGTATACGTCCTGCAGGCCGCCGGACAGTGAAAGGAACATTGCCGTGCAGAAGGCTTCCGACATCTGGCCGCGGCGCTTTTTCTTGGAATTCATGCAAATTCCCCCTCTGTTTTTTTACCCCTATACTATAGCGCGGGTTGACGTATTTGTCAAAAACAAAAGGTGATTTTTGGCGGTTTTGACCATGTAAAACGAATATGCCTGCCATGTATTTTGCAATTGCATCCGGGTTGTGCTACAATAAGGTCATTCATACAGAAAAAGGAGAATCTCCCCATGCCCAATATCATCGAGATCACGGACTTTCACGCGCCGGAGCTGGACCCCTACGCCCGCCTGACACAGAACCAGCTGCGCAGTCGGCTGGAACCCGAAAAAGGCATCTTCATTGCCGAGAGCCCCAAGGTGATCTCCCGGGCACTGGATGCAGGCTTTGTGCCGGTCTCCCTGCTGATGGAGCGCAGGCAGATCACCGGCCCTGCGGCGGAGATCCTGACCCGCTGCGGGGATGCACCCATTTATACTGCTGACCGGGAGCTGCTGGCTGCACTGACAGGCTACGAGCTGACCCGGGGTGTGCTCTGCGCCTTTCAACGTCCAAAGCCTCGCACCGTGGAGGAGCTTTGCCGGAATGCCCGGCGGGTGGCCGTGCTGGAGGGTATTGTGGATTCCACCAACGTGGGTGCCATCTTCCGCAGCGCGGCAGCGCTGAACATGGACGCAGTTCTCGTCAATCCCTCCTGCTGTGACCCGCTCTGCCGCCGGGCCGTGCGCGTGAGTATGGGCACAGTATTTCAGGTGCCCTGGGCGCAGATCGGTGAAACGCCTGCTGATTGGCCCGAAAAGGGGCTTGCTCAGCTGAATGCCCTGGGCTTCAAGACGGCTGCCATGGCCTTGAGTGACCGTTCGGTCAGCATTGATGACGAAGCCCTTGCCCGGGAGCCGAAGCTTGCCATTGTGCTGGGCACGGAGGGAGACGGCCTTTCCCATACCACCATCGCATCCTGCGATTACACAGTCAAGATCCCCATGTCCCACGGGGTCGATTCCCTGAATGTTGCCGCCGCCAGCGCCGTGGCGTTCTGGCAGCTGGGCAAACAGTAATTCATAAGCCACACAGCAAAACTCCCGCCCGGAGCCGGGCGGGAGTTTTGCTATGCCTTAGAAGGATTCAAAGGAGAAATTACTTTTTCATGTAGATGTGGTGGGGCAGACCTGCAATGTACAGCGGAGTCAGCTCAGCCTGGATCAGCGGGCGGGCATACTCGAGGAATTCCTCGGTCATCTGGGTGTGATTCTCGTTCATCCAGCTCAGGGGAACCTTCTTCTCGAGGTTTGCAACTTCACTGATGGGGTGCAGCTCGGTGATGTACTGATAGGGGCTGTTGGAGATGCGCTTCAGGGCGACCATCTGACCGGTGACACCCTCAAAGGCAGCCTTGGCAGCAGCGCCGCCCACCTGGTAAGCCTCGGTGATGTCGGTGCGGCTGGTCAGGTGACCAGCGCAGCGCTGCAGGGTAGACAGCTCGATACAGCGGGTCTTGGTATCCAGATTGCGGGCGACCACATTCGCCAGATAGCGTGCGGTACCAGTCAGTGCCTTGTGGCCGAAAGCGTCCACTGCGTGCACATCATCGGCCAGCTCACAGACGTAACGACCGTCCTCGAGCTTGACACCCTCGGAAACAGCGATCACGATGCTGGGCTTCTTCTCCTGCATGGCGCGGACCTTCTCAATGAAGTGCTCCACGTTGAAGGGGACTTCGGGCAGACAGATCATATCCACGCCCTCGCAGTCATCGCTCTTGGCCAGAGAGGCAGCAGCGGTCAGCCAGCCGGCGTTGCGGCCCATGATCTCGACCACGGTGACATAATTGGTGCCGTAAACGGTGGCATCGCGGATAATCTCCTTCATCACCACACCGATGTACTTTGCCGCAGAGCCGTAGCCGGGGGTGTGGTCGGTCACCATCAGGTCGTTATCGATGGTCTTGGGAACGCCCATGAAGCGGATGTCGCTCTGGATGCGGTTGCCGTACTCGGCCAGCTTGCCGATGGTATCCATGGAGTCGTTGCCGCCAATGTAGAAGAAGTAGCCAATGTTCAGCTTTTCCAGGATGGTGAACAGCTTCTTGTAAACGGTCTCGTCATCGTGCCAATCGGGCAGCTTATAGCGGCAGCTGCCCAGGAAGCTGGACGGGGTGCGCTTGAGCAGCTCGATATCCAGGTCGTCGGTCAGCACGGTGGAAAGATCCACCACGCGCTCCTCCAGCAGACCGGCAACGCCGTTGCACATGCCGTAAACGATCTCAGCGCCGCGGCTCTTGCAGCTCTCGAATACGCCTGCCAGACTTGCATTGATGACGGAGGTAGGGCCGCCAGACTGACCAACGATTGCATTTTTACCCATGATGATTTCTCCTTTTCTTCTGTTTCGGCTTTTATATTATCGTGCAGGAGCACGAAAACAGACCACGAGGGGGGAGGAAACGCGCAAATGAAACTTACAGGCAGATATGGCGCGGGGTACCGTTGACATAGACCGGTGTCACTTCGTCCAGGATGAGCGGGCGGGCATACTCCTCAAATGCCGCCGTCACCTGCATTCCGTCCGGGGTGATCCAGTCCAGCGGCACCTTTTTCTCCAGGTTTGCCACCTGCCGGACATCCACCGACTCGGTGATGCACTGGTAGGGGTAATCGGAAATGCGCTTGAGCGAGATCATCCGCCCGGTCTCGCCCGCAAAGGCAGCGGAAGCGGCAGCGCCGCCCACGGCGTAGGCCTCGTTCACATCGGTGCGGCTGGCCAGATGGCTGGCGCAGCGCTGCAGGGTCGAGAACTCAATGGCACGGCTCTTGCAGTTCAGGTTGTCGTGGATGAGATCGGAAAGGTACCGGCTGGTGCCGCTGAGGATGGCCTTGTGACCAAAGGCATCCAGCTGCCCGGCGGTAGAGACCAGATCGCACAGATAGGTGCCGTCGGCAGTCTTAACGCCCTCGCTGGCTGCAATGATGACATTGGGTTTGACCCGCTGCAGCTCGTCCACCCGGGTCAGGAACCTGTCCGGGTCAAAGGGAACTTCGGGCAGCAGGATGAGGTCGGGGCCTTCGCAGTCATCGCCGCCGGCCAGGCAGGCCGCACCGGCCAGCCAGCCCGCGTGGCGGCCCATGATCTCGGCCACCGTCACGCTGCGGATGTTGTAAACGGAGGAGTCACGGATGACCTCCTTCAGGATGGTGGCAATGTACTTGGCGGCAGAGCCGTAGCCGGGGGTGTGGTCGGTCAGGCAAAGGTCGTTGTCGATGGTCTTGGGCACACCGATGAACCGGACGCTGCTGCCCACCTGGGCACCGTAACGGGAGAGTTTTGCAATGGTGTCCATCGAGTCATTGCCGCCGATGTAGAACAGAGCACAGATATCGTACTTGTCAAACAGGGTGAACAGCTTGATGAACGGGGTAGAGTCCACATCCGGGTCCGGCAGCTTGTAGCGGCAGCTGCCCAGATAGCTGGACGGGGTGCGCTTGAGCAGCTCGATACTCATGCGGTCATCCAGCAGAACGTTCAGTTCCAGCATCTCTTCCTTTAAAAGGCCCTCGATGCCGTACTTCATTCCGTAGACTTTATCGGCCCCCAGACTGCAGGCAGCTTTGTATACGCCTGCCAGGCTGGAATTGATAACGGCGGTGGGGCCGCCGCTTTGGCCGATGATGACATTCTTTGACATACGTCCTCCTTATCCAAAAGAACAACATTTTACGTCCTGCAAAGCACGCGGTCAGTCCCCCTGTGTCCTCCCAGAGCCCTGCACTGCCCGGGGAAGGAGAATGTGGATGCGGATGCGCGCCGCAAGTCGTACAAAAAGAATGCAGGATGTGCATCTGATTCAATGAAAACTGTGCAATTCCTGCAACAATACTATTGTAAACTATTTCTCTGTTGTATGCAAGACCTGATTGGTTGCATGGGCAAAAAAATTATGATACAATATTTGGCGTATCCTACAAAAACATAGGGTCGGTCGGAGTGCAGAATGCAAACTTTGCAATTTTTCGGGGATACTGACCGTAATGATAGAGAAAAGAAAACAGGGAAAGGCGGGAAAGAGAATGGGAATCTCACACGAATATCATTCCACCCATGGCCGGAGACGGCGCAGCAAGGCAGGCACCGGCCTGCGGCTGGCGGGGGTCATTGCAGCGATCCTGCTGCTGTCGCTGGCCATCACGGCCATTCTGGAAAATGGCGAAAAGCAGAGCGAGGCTGTCCAGCAAAGCCCGGCGGCGGGCACAGCGGCCAATATCCTGGCTCCGCTGCCCATGCAGGGAGATACGGGAGCCTCTGCGGCAGACAGCGCCGGCGGTACGGCAGGGGAAGGCAGTGGAACCGCCGATGCGGCGGCTGTCACGCTGGAACAGTTCGGACCCGCCCGGCAGGCAGCGGGGGCCTATCAGGTCAAGGCGTATGACAGCAGCGTGATCCGTCAGCCCAGCTGTGGGCAGGTGGATCTGAGTTACTTTTCGGATGCGGCCCTGCTGGGCGACAGCCTGACCGTGGGCTTTTCCGATTACAGCATCAACCTGGGCGGGGCGCTCATCTGTGGCTATACCGGCGTGGGCCCCGATGCCATCGTGAACCGCAGCGCGGTCAAGAGCAGCGTGCGCGGCTCAGAGGTGGCAATGGATGTGCTGACAGCGGCCCAGCCGAAAAAGCTCTATATCCTGCTGGGCACCAACACGCTGACCACGCTGGGGGCAGCAGACCGCTTTCTGGCCTACTATGGCCAGATGCTGGATCAGCTCAGGCAGGCCCTGCCCGGCTGCGTCATCTATGTCCAGTCCATCCCGCCGGTGCGGCCCCAGGCCGCTGCGGAAAAGCCCGGTCTTGCGTCCGATGTCCTGCGCTCGGTGAACGAGCAGCTGGCAAAGCTGGCTGCAGACAAGGGCTGTGTCTACCTTGACCTGTGGGAGACCTTTGCCGATGAGAACGGGAATCTGAAGGAGATGCTGGCGGCTCCGGATGGAGTCCACTTCTCGGCCGGAAACGGCTACGGTGCCTGGGTCACCTACCTGCGCAACCACGCAAAGTATTCGGCTTCCAACTCCTGGACCATGGGCAGCGCATACAGCGCTGAATAAAGAGCGAAACGCAAAAACGGCATCGCAGACCGATTGGTTTGCGATGCCGTTTTTTATGTTGATCGGGAAGGAAAGCAGCTTACTTCAGCTTGCTCTTTGCCTTCATGCGCTGGTCGTGGTTCAGGATCTGCTTGCGGATGCGCAGGTTCTCAGGGGTGACCTCCAGCAGCTCATCCTGTGCCAGGAACTCCAGGCAGCCCTCCAGGCTCAGCTTGCTGACGGGGATCAGGCGCAGAGCGTCATCGGAACCGGAAGCACGGGTATTGGTCAGGTGCTTGGTCTTGCAGACGTTGACATCCACATCCTCGCCGGAAGCGGTGTAGCCGATGACCATGCCCTCGTAGACCTTTTCGCCAGCGCCCACCAGCAGGGTGCCGCGCTGCTGCGCGTTGTACAGGCCGTAGGTAACGGCATCGCCGGTCTCAAAGCTGACCAGAGAACCGGTGGAACGGTTGGCAATCATGCCGGCCCAGACATCGTAGCCATCAAAGATCTGGTTGAGGATGCCTTCGCCGTGGGTATCGGTCAGGAACTGGTTGCGGTAGCCGAACAGGCCGCGGCTGGGCATCCGGAACTCCAGGCGGACACGGTCGGTGCCCAGGGACTCCATCTGCTGCAGGACGGCTTTGCGCTGGCCCAGGCCGGTCATCACAGCACCCTGATACTGGGTGGGAACGTCGATGACAACGTGCTCCATGGGCTCGTAGGTCTTGCCGTCGATGACCTTGGTCAGAACGTGCGGGGGAGAGACCTGCAGCTCGTAGCCTTCACGGCGCATGGTCTCGATCAGGATGGACAGGTGCATCTCACCACGGCCCATAACGCGGAAGGAATCGGTGGTGGGAGAATCCTCCACCTTCAGAGCAACGTCCTTCAGCAGCTCTTTCTGCAGGCGGTCACGAATCTGGCGGCTGGTGACGTACTTGCCCTCACGGCCGGCCAGGGGGCTGTCGTTGACGGAGAAGGTCATCTCCACGGTGGGGTCGTTGATCTTCACGAAGGGCAGCGGCTCAACCTGAGAGGGAGCACACAGCGTGTTGCCGATGGTGACATCGGGCAGGCCGGAGAATGCAACGATATCGCCTGCGGTGATGTTGTCGCAGGGCTGGCGGCCATTGGCCTGGAAATCGTACAGCTTGGTCAGGCGGCCGCGCATCTTCAGGTCGGGGTTGTGCCAGTCGCACACGACCACTTCCTCGCCGACCTTGGCAACGCCGTTCTGGATGCGGCCAATGCCGATGCGGCCAACGAACTCGTTGTAGTCAACAGAGGAGACCAGCATCTGGAAGGGAGCCTCGGGGTCACCCTGAGGAGGCTGGATGGTGTCCAGCAGGGTGTCGAACAGGGGGATCAGGTCGGTGCCGGGCACATCGGGGTCCAGGCTTGCGGTGCCCTGACGGCCGCAGCAGAACAGGATGGGGCATTCCAGCTGCTCATCGGAAGCGCCCAGATCCATCAGCAGGTAAAGCACCTCGTCGATGACTTCCTTGATGCGGGCATCGGGGCGGTCGATCTTGTTGATGGCAACCACCAGGCTCAGGTTCTGCTGCAGAGCCTTCTGCAGAACAAAACGGGTCTGGGGCATGCAGCCCTCAGCAGCGTCCACCAGCAGCAGTACGCCGTTGACCATCTTCAGCACGCGCTCGACCTCGCCGCCAAAGTCGGCGTGGCCCGGGGTATCAACGATGTTGATCTTGACACCCTTGTAGGTGCAGGAGCAGTTCTTGGCCAGAATGGTGATACCGCGCTCACGCTCGATATCGCCGCTGTCCATGACACGCTCTGCCACGACCTGATTGTCGCGGAAAGCGCCGCTCTGACGCAGCATGGCATCCACCAGCGTGGTCTTGCCGTGGTCAACGTGAGCGATAATGGCGACGTTGCGCAAATCGTTACGAACCATAAATAACTACCTCTCTATTTTGAATCTCTGTAGAAGTTACGTCATACGAATAAAGTTTATCTCAGTTGGGGGTGGTTTGTCAAGATTGTATAAAAACTTTTTCAAAATTTCGGCGCTTTGCCCGATAACTCTTGACACGATTTGGGCAGATGGACGCGGCGAGTTGTGCTATACTAAGGGTGCAAAACTGAACCGGGAGGTGTATCTATGAAGCTCACATTTTTGGGAGCCAACCACGAGGTCACGGGCAGCTGCACCCTGTTGGAAGCAGCTGGGCAGCGCTACCTCATCGACTGCGGCATGGAGCAGGGCAAGAATGTCTACGAAAACCAGCCCCTCCCTGTGGCACCGGGTGAAATTGACGGCGTGTTGGTGACCCATGCGCATATCGACCACACAGGCCAGCTGCCGCTGCTGGTGCGCAACGGCTTCCGGGGCAGGATCTATGCCACCAAGCCCACGACTCAGCTGTGCAGCATCATGCTGCGGGACTCTGCCCACATTCAGGAGTTTGAAGCTGAATGGAAGAACCGCAAGGCGAAGCGTGCCGGTGCCGAGCCGGTGGAGCCGATGTACACCGTGCAGGATGCCGAGGCGGCCATGCAGCTGTTCCGGGGCATGGAGTATAACACTAAGATCGAACTGGCCCCGGGCCTTGTGATCCGCTTCATCGATGTGGGCCATCTGCTGGGCTCTTCCAGCATCGAGATCTGGGTCACTGAGAGCGGCACCACCACCAAGCTGGTCTTTTCCGGGGACATCGGCAACCAGCATCAGCCCATCATCAAGGACCCGACAACGATCCGGGACGCGGACTATGTGTTTATGGAGTCTACGTATGGCGACCGCAGCCACGGTCCCCGCCCGGACTATGTGGGGGAGCTGAGCAGGATCCTGCAGCGCACCTTTGACCGGGGCGGCAATGTGGTCATCCCCAGCTTTGCGGTGGGCCGCACCCAGGAGCTGCTCTACTTTATCCGTGAGATCAAAAAAGAGGGCCTGGTCACCGGCCACGGCAATTTCCCGGTCTACATCGACAGCCCCCTTGCCATTGAGGCGACCCGCATCTTCAAAGATACCGACCCCGACTGCTTTGACGAGGATACCCGGGCGCTGCTGGCCCAGGGCATCGACCCCATCCAGTTCCCGGGGCTGCAGGTCAGCGTGACCAGCGATGAGTCCCGGATGATCAACGCCGACCGGGTGCCCAAGGTCATCATCTCGGCCAGCGGCATGTGCGAGGCAGGCCGCATCCGCCACCACCTCAAGCACAATCTGTGGCGGCCGGAGTGCACGATCCTTTTTGTGGGCTATCAGGCCGTGGGAACGCTGGGGCGCACCCTGATCGATGGTGCCGTCAATGTCAAGCTGTTCGGTGAGACCATCGACGTGCAGGCAGAGATCTGTCAGCTGACGGGTCTTTCGGGCCATGCCGACCGCGAGGGCCTGCTGGCCTGGGTGAACGCGTTCAGCCCCAAGCCCAAGCGGGTGTTTGTCATCCATGGCGAGGACGAGGTGGAGAACATCTTTGCCCAGACCCTGACCGAGCAGGGCTTTACCGCCTGTGCCCCTTACAATGGGGAGCAGTGGGCCATTGGGGCCGAAGGTGCGGTCTGCCTGCAGGAAGGCTCCCGTGTCCGGCTGGAGCACAAGCCCAGCGAGGGAGCGTCCCGCGCCGCAACGGTGTTCCAGCGGCTGGTCAGCGCCGGCAAGCGGCTGCTCCGCGTCATCGAGCACAACGAGGGCGGGGCCAACAAGGATCTTGCCAAGTTTGCCGACCAGATCAACGCCCTGTGCGACAAGTGGGACAGATAACCATAGAACCAGAAAAAACAGCACGCCGTTCGGTTTCGGCGTGCTGTTTTTGGTTAAAAGGGAAAAGGCTCTGCCGGGAGAAACGGCAGAGCCTTTTCGGGGTATGGAGAAAAGTGTGTGGGAGAAGAGCATGGAGGGCGCTACTGGTCGTCAGAGAGGCTTTGGGAGGAAGCCTTGTCTGCAGCATCCGGGGAGAAGGGGCGGTGCAGTGCTTTGTACTGCCTGTACCGGATGCCGAGCAACGTGAATACAACGCCGGTGACAAAGGAGCCGACGCTGACCACGATATAGGCATCAGCGCCGCTGTGCAGCAGCACCGAGCCGTACCCGGCCAGAACGATGGAAAGACCCGGAACATGCTCCTGATACAGCAGGGATGCAATGCCGACTGTCAAAAACAGACAAACTGCGGAGAGAGCGCAGTTGATTCGATGTGCCCGCCTTTGACGAAGCCTGCGTGTGCGGCGGCGAATTTCCTCCATACGAACACTCGCCTTCTGGGTCATGGACAGTCCCTCCTTTTGAGAGATCATCAGAGCGGCTGCTTTCCGTCCTCTCTATCTCCTATAATACAGTTCGCGCCGATTCCTTTCACCCAAATTTGAAAAAAGTTCAAAAAAATTTCCCGCTCCGGAAAAGAGCGGGAAACGGTCAGCGAAAAACAGTGTGCCTGCCCCTGTGGAGCAGCCTTGCCGCAAACAGGGTGACGATGATGGCAGAGGGAAAGAAGTACCCGACCATCTGCCAGAAGCCGTCGGCGGTGATCAGCAGATTGTAGATGCCGTGCAGCACCATGCAGACCCCCAGAATCCCCACCGTGCCGGTGCAGGTGAGCCATGGACGGCGGAACACATAGGCCAGTGCCAGACCGGTCAGGATGCCGCAGACCAGATGCAGGGCCCCGGCGGACATGCCGCGGATGAGCAGGAAAACAAAACTTCCTGCACCGTTTTCGGTCAGGTAGCAGACGTTTTCAAAGGTAGCAAAGCCCACTGCAATGCCAATGGCCGCAGGAGTCAGCTTGTGGGAATCCGGCTCAAAGATCAAAAAGTAGAGCAGCAGAGGCAGCAGCTTCAGGATCTCTTCGCAGACAGGTGCGATCTCTATGGCGGTGGTCACGGCACTGCACTGGTGCCGCCCCATGAAAAAGCTGCTGACATAAGCCGAAAGCAGGCAGGTGGCCATGCCCAGCACCACGAACAGGGTAAAGCGCCGGGGGCTGCCCGATGTGAACAGCAGGGAGAGCAGCATGGGAAGCGCCAGGCACAAAAAGATGTTTTCAATGTAGGTCATGGGGCTCCTCCTGCAGGATACGGGGCAGGAAGCTGACCAGCGTGAGGGTCAACAGGATGTCCACAGCATAGTAAAGGCTGAACCGGGTGTAATCACGGATGAACCCGGAGGCAACGAACAGAAGGATCTGCAAGGACATTTCAAACAAAAGTGCGATCTCATAAGGCCGGAGCCGTTTTTCCTTTTGCAGGGCCGAAAAACAGAGGTAGGCCAGCGTGCCAAAGGTGAGCGCCAGCGCACCGGACATCAGCGGCGAAGGGCCAAACACCTGCACCCGCATGACAACTCCGGCAAAGACCACCCCAGCTGCCAGCGCAAAAGGCGAGAACGGCGGACGCAGGCCCTCCCAATAGAGGATCTCCAGCGAGAGAAAAAAGAAATACGAGGCCATCCAGGAGCATTCGGCCACATAAAACACCTGCGGCCCATGGCCCAGAATGATCAGATGGAGCAGGTAGTACAAAGTGCCCATCATAAAGCTGGCGTAGCCGAACGCCAGGATCAGGCAGGAGCGGCTGCTGCGCCGGAAGGCGAGGATAAAGGCGAGGAGCGCCATCGCAGCCAGCACGATCACCTGAAAGGTGTTGTCAATGATCTCAAAGCTCATCGTCGTCCCTCGTGTGCTTCTTTTCACTGCTGCGGCGCAGGCGGTAGAGCAGGATGGTCACGCAGGAGCCCAGCAGGAACGAGAGTACGCCCACCAGGATATAACCGTCGGCTCCGCGCTCACTCAGCATCCCGGCGGTGCCGGTGGGGGAAACATGCAGCGCGACCGATGTGCCTGCCCAGCCGGGCATGGCAAGGCCCAGGCAGACCACCAGCGCCAGACAGGCCGCCATACAGCCTGCATCGATCAGCCGCATCTGCCGTGCGCGCGCCTGACGCTGCAGCTGGGCCGTGCGCTGGCGGATCAGCGCCATCCGTTCGGCATCAGTTTTCATACTGATATCCCTCCTGTTCCAAAAGTTGTTTCAGCTGCTGCTTGCCCCGGTACACAAGGTTCGTTACCTGCTGCTCGGTGCGTCCCAGCACCTGTGCGGCCTGCCGGTAGCTCAGTTCTTCAAAATAGACCAGAAAAAGTGTCTCCCGGTATTCCTTTTTGAGCTTGCCCAGTGCGGCGTACAGCTGCTGGTGCTGTTCGTTCTGGAACAGCCCGGTTTCGGCCAGCGCCTCGTCCGGCAGTTCAAAAGGCAGTTCCTCCAGCGGCAGAAAAAACCGCCGCCGGGTCTTGCAGCGCAATGCGAGATTGCGCCCGGTTTTATAGAGGTAAGCCTTGAAGCAGCCATCCCGAATGGGCCGCTCTCTTGCAAAAATATGGGCAAAGGCTTCGATCATCAGATCCTCTGCCTCGTGGATATCGCCCAGCACGCCGTTGATGTAAAGGGTCAGCGCGTCGCCATACCGCTCCACCAACAGCTGAGCGGCAGCCTCGTCCCCGGCCAGATACTTCCGGTAGGCTGTTTCGTCTGAGACCATCCGGTTGTTCCTTTCCGTGTTGTACACATTTCATCTTGTCTATTTTATATAAGATGAAAGAAATTTGCAAGGGAAAATACGAAAAAGCACTCCATTCTCTTCCAATTTGTGATATAATAAACTGATTTCGCCTGTTTTTCGTGCAGAAGGCGGGCGGCTGAAATTATTGGAGGGGACAAATTTATTATGGAACGTGAAACGCTGAAATCGCGGCTGGGCTTCATCCTGCTGTCGGCAGGCTGTGCCATCGGCATTGGCAACGTGTGGAAATTTCCTTATATGGCAGGCCAGGGCGGCGGCGGAGCCTTCGTACTGTTTTACCTGCTGTTCCTGGTCATTCTGGGGCTGCCCATTATGACCATGGAATTTGCTGTGGGCCGTGCCAGCCGCAAAAGCCCGGTGCACGCCTATCAGGTGCTGGAAAAGCCGGGCCAGAAGTGGCATATCCATGGCTACTTCACCCTGATCGGCTGTTACCTGCTGATGATGTTCTACACCACCGTTGCAGGCTGGATGCTGCACTATTTCTATATGACCGCCGCCGGAAAGCTCTCCGGCTTGAACGCAGACGAGGTGGCGGGCAAGTTCACCGAGATGCTGGCAAGCCCCGGCATTATGACCTTCTGGATGGTGTTCGTGGTCGTTCTGGGCATTCTGGTCTGCGCTAAGGGCCTGCAGAATGGTCTGGAGCGTGTGACCAAGGGCATGATGATCGCCCTGCTCCTCATCATGGTCATTCTGGCCGTGAACAGCCTCTTCATGGACGGCGCAAAGGAGGGTCTTTCCTTCTTCCTGGTGCCTGACTTTGGCCGCATGAAGGAGGTTGGCATCGTCAACACCCTGGTGGGTGCGATGAATCAGGCCTTCTTCACCCTGAGCCTGGGCATCGGTGCTATGTCTATTTTTGGCAGCTACATCGGCAAGGAGCACTCCCTGCTGGGCGAGAGCGTCCGTGTGGTGGTGCTGGATACCTTTGTGGCCATCACGGCCGGTCTCATCATCTTCCCGGCCTGCTTTACCTTTGGTGTGGATCAGACCGCAGGCCCCAGCCTGATCTTCATCACCCTGCCCAATATTTTTGCCAACATGGCGCTGGGCAGGTTGTGGGGCAGCCTGTTCTTCCTATTCATGGCATTTGCTGCTCTGTCCACTGTGCTGGCGGTGTTCGAGAACATCATCTGCTGCGGCATGGAGCTGACCGGCTGCACCCGTAAAAAGTCCAGTCTGGTCAACCTGTTCCTCATCATTCTGCTGTCCATGCCCTGCGTGCTGGGGTATAACCTCTGGGCCTGGGATGGCTTTGCCGTGTTTGGCGGTGCAGTGCTGGACTTTGAGGATTTCCTTGTCAGCAATCTGTTCCTGCCGCTGGGCAGCCTGGTCTACCTGCTGTTCTGCGTTTCCCGCTATGGCTGGGGCTGGGACAACTATAAAAAAGAGGTCAACACCGGCGAGGGGCTGAAGATTCACGATTGGATGCGCGGTTACCTGACCTACGGTCTGCCCGTGATCGTGCTGTTCATCTTTGCCTTTGGCATCTACGACAAGTTCTTTGCATAAGGAAATAAACCCTCTCAGTCTCGCATTCGCTCGCCAGCTTCCCCGAGGGGGAGCCAACGCATCTGATGGGGAAGCAGCTTGCACAGCCTGAAGTCAGAGCAGCAATTGCCTCGCCCTTTGGGAGAGGTGGCAGTGCGAAGCACTGACGGAGAGGGCGTTTTTGTTGGAGGACACAATGCACATTTTGATCTGTGATGACGATGCGGTGTTTGCTGCCCGCGTGGAAACGCTCGTCCGGGATTTCTTTGCGCGGCGGGGCCTGCAGGTGGAATGCACCGTCTGCCACAGCGGGGAAGAGACACTGGCCCGGCGGGACCTTGATCTGTATCAGGTGGCGCTGCTGGATGTGGATCTGGATACCATGAACGGCATCTCACTGGGAAAGCAGCTGCGCCAGTGCAGCCCGGAGATCTGCCTGGTGTATGTGTCAGCCTATCTGGAGTTTGCTCCGGAGGGCTACACTGTGAATGCGTTCCGCTATATCCTCAAGCGCGATCTGGACTGCCAGCTGTCCCGCTGTCTGGATGCCATTCTGCACGAGCAGGATCACCGGACTCCCAAGACCCTGACCATCCGGCAGAACCGCACCGAGACCGAGCTGCCCTACGACAGCATCTACTACCTCGAAAGCGATCTGCGCAAGATCAACGTTTACGGAGATGTGGCTCATCAGCCCCTGTGCTCCTACTATGGCAAGCTGAATGAGCTGCCGCAGGCCCTGTTTGAGAACGGCTTTCTGCGGGTGGGGCGGAGCGCGGTGGTCAATATGAAGTACATCCGGCAGATCAGCAGCTATATGGTCACCCTGCGCAATGGGGTCAAGCTGGGCGTGAGCCGGAACGGCTATGCTGAGATTCGCAGCACCTATCTGGAATGGAAGGGGCAGTTTGGGGATGACTAAGGAAATGCTCTGGCTTCTGATGGGGCATCTGGTCTGCATTGGCCAGTGGGCGGCCTTTATCATGGTGGACCATGCATTTCTGGGCCGCAGCAGGAGATTCCGCTTCCCCTGCCTGTGGGCAGCCCTGCTGGCAGCAGTATTTCTAGTGGCCTCGATCCGGCATGACATTGGCTTTTTCAATGTTGAATCTGTGATTTTGAATGTTATCTACCTGTTGGTCACGGTGCTCTTTTTCGGCGGAAGCTGGAACCAGAAGCTCTCGGCCTGCCTTGTCAACGGCATCATGTGCCTGTTGACGGAAAACACAGTCAGCTACACCTTTGCCTGGTGTAAGCACATTCCGGTCCGGGAGGTCTGGCGCTACCGCAGCTGTCTGTTCCTGCTGGTTGCTGCTGTTGTGGGGGCTGGCCTGCTTGCGGCTTATATTATCCGGCGCTGGCGGAGGGAGCAGGCGTTGACCCCGCTGCAGATGTTGGTCATGTCCTTTTTTCCTGGCATCGTTGTGGTGCTGAACATCGTGCTGATGGTATCCGGCGGCAGTGAAGTGCCCAGCATGATGAATATGATGTTGACCTTTGGTCTGACCATAGCAGTGCTGATCCATCTGGGGATCGTGCAGATGGTCAACGACCAGATGCTGCTGCAGCAGACACTGATGGTGGAGGCTGTGCGCCAGAAGAAGAGCGCAGAAGCTCTTCTGGAATCCTACAAGACCCAGCGGCGACTGACCCATGAGTTCACCAACCACACCGATGCACTGGCTCTGCTGCTCCAGCAGGGCGATTACGAGGGAGCAAAGGCCTACCTTTCCACGCTCACAAAGACCATTGCGGCGAATACCACCATTATGAACACCCACAACCCTTTATTGGATGCCCTGCTCAGCAAAAAGTACGAGGAAGCCAGCCGAAAAGGGGTCATGGTTTATTTTGATCTGCCCGATCTGCGGGATATGCCCATGGATCAGACAGACCTTGTGATCGTGCTCTCCAACCTGCTCAACAATGCCATTGAGGCCGCCGCGCAGGCTGATCCGCCGGAGGTCTATGTGCGGATGCGGAAGAGCGAGGACGAGGTGGTGCTCTCTGTCCGCAACCGGGTGGAGAAGGACCTGAATCTCGCGGACGGTCAGCTGCCCCGCATCTCTCAGAAAGGGGCGGGCCACGGCTTCGGGCTGTGGAACGTGCAGGATGTGCTGAAAAAATACGGCGGCGAATATACCATCAGCTGCCGGGGGTGCTGGTTCCGCTTTACCTGCACCATCCCGCTCCGCAAGTTATGACATGAAACCCTGCAGAATATGACATTTGGAGTGAAAGTTTCATCGGAATCTGCTACAATGAAATCAAGTTAAAGGCAGGAGCGCCTCCCCGCTGTATGGTTTGCGGCCGACAGAGGAAGGAACATCCGGGAACGCAGGCGTGTGTGCGTGGGCCGGAACGTCTTTACGAATAAAAAGTCTGACGAAGCTCTGAATGGCGATCTTGGGGGATTGCTGCAGATAGAGACCTTCTGAATGCACTGCACCTGCACGGCATCGTATGTGGGAATGGGATGCCGGGCGGTGCTGCCGGAGGGAGCTTTGTCGGGCTTTTTTGTTTGAGATCGGGCCGGAAGGAGGACGATGTGGAGCATGGCTGTACCTGCACGGAAGCGGGCATCCTGCTGGATATCTTCACCCCGATGCGGGAGGATTTCGTGTAACAAACAAAAAAGGCAGTGCGCCGCGTGGGACGCACTGCCTTTTGCTTTTGTACCGATTATTCCGGCTTCACCTGCAGCTCCTGCTCACAGTAGATGCAGCGGTATTTGCCGTTGGAGCTCATCTCAAAGATCTGGTCGCATTCCTCTTCAATGGAGGAGATGCAGCGGGGATTGCGGCACCGCACAATGTTCACCAGACGCTTGGGGGGCTTCGGCTTTTCCTTGCGCACAGCCTTGCCGTTTTCGATCACGGTCACGCTGATGTCAGGGTCAAGGTAGGCCAGCACGTCCAGGTTCAGCCAGGAGGCATCCCCCTCGACCTTGATGATGTCCTTGCGGCCGCAGTCGGCCTTGTGGGAGCGTGCATTCTGGATCAGTGCCACGTTGGCGGTCTTGTTGCCGGTGATGCCCAGCAGCTCCATCAGGCCCACAGCGGTGCCTGCCTTGATGTGGTCGATCACAATGCCGTTCTGGATCTCGTCAATATTCAGCATATCAGTTGCCCTCCTTCGGTGCTTTGGGGTCGGCAAGACCCAGCAGCGTCATGATCAGTGCCATGCGGACGTATACGCCGTTCTGCACCTGCTCAAAGTAGGCAGCACGGGGGTCGTTGTCCACATCCAGTGCGATCTCGTTCACGCGGGGCAGGGGATGCAGCACTGCCATTTCAGGCTTGGCAAGGGCCATCTTTTCGCTGGTCAGGATGTAGCTGTTCTTCAGGCGGATGTAATCCTCCTCGTTGAAGAAGCGCTCCTTCTGCACACGGGTCATGTACAGGATATCCAGCTCAGGCATGGATTCCTCCAGGCTCCGGGTCTCACGGTACTCAATGCCGTTGGCCTCCAGCACATCCTTGATGATGTAGTCGGGCACCCGCAGCTCCTCGGGGCTGATGAGCACAAAGCGGATGTTCTTGCAGCGTGCCATGGTCTTGATGAGAGAATGGACGGTGCGGCCGAACTTCAGATCGCCGCACAGGCCGATGGTCAGGTTATCCAGCCGACCCATCCGGGTGCGGATGGTCATCAGATCGGTCATGGTCTGGGTGGGGTGCTGGTGGCCGCCGTCACCGGCATTGATGACCGGGATGCGGGAGTAGCGGGAAGCGCGGAACGGCGCACCCTCCTTAGGGTGGCGCATTGCCACGATATCAGCATAGCAGGAGACCACACGGATGGTATCTGCAACGCTTTCTCCCTTGGAAGCGCTGGAGACGGTCTCGCTCGGGAAGCCCAGCACATGGCCGCCCAGGTTCAGCATGGCCGCCTCAAAGGAAAGGCGGGTGCGGGTGGACGGCTCATAGAACAGAGTGGCGAGTTTTTTGTGAGCCGCAACGTCCTGGTAAGCGGCAGGGTCGGAGCGGATGCGGTCGGCCAGATCCAGCAGGGAAGTGATCTCCTCCTGGCTGAAATCCAAGGGATCGATGAGATGGCGCATGAATTTTACCTCCGTCAAAGTAATTTTCGTAGAATGGAAAAATCGAAGAAATTCGTGTAATAACTCAGTGAGCGCATGACCGGGTGGCACAGACGGTTGAAGCAGATCTCATCCAGCAGCAGCATGGCCTCGCCGGGGGCAAGACGCATGGCAGCCCGGATGGCCTCGTCGCCGCAGCTGGCCTTGAGGTGGGCCACATTCGAGGAGATCTGCTGGTTGCATTCCTGCTCCAGGATATCGAACACGCTGCCGCTCAGGTCGATGCGGGTGTAGTCCCGGCTGCCAAAGAGGGCGCGGGGCAGATAATCGATGGAGTAGATGACCGGGGTGGTGTCGGCCAGGATGCGTTTTTTGATGCAGATGACCTCGTCCCCCGGTGCAATGGCAAGATCCCGGGCAAGCTCGGCCCCGGCGCGGATGGGATAGATCTGGATGCCATCGGCGTGGGGGTAGCTGCCAAAGCTGCGGATCAGCGGGTAATATTCCAGCTTCTGGTCAAGGCGGCTGCGCAGGCTGAGCACGGTGCGGTTGACCACTGTGCCAATGCCGCGCACACGCTCGATGTAACCGGCGCGCTCCATCTCGCTCAGCGCGTCCCGGATCACGGTACGGCTGACCCCGAGTTCCGCGGCCAGATCGACCTCGGCGGGCAGGCGGTCGGCATCGGCGTAGCGGCCGGTGCGCAGTTCTTCCAGAAGCGCCGCGACGACACGGTCACTGATGACCGCACCGCCCAGGCGGATGGATGACGAAGAGCTGGATTCTTTCATGGGCTGTTCCTCCGGTTCGCGGGCGGGGCAGTGCCCGCCTGGACTTGGGAAAACCTGCCCTGCAACCCAAAAGCTGCGCCGGACAGATTTTCTTACTTTCATTATAGCATGATTTGACTTTATTTTGAATGGTAATTATACTGGAATCCAGCAGAAAGTATGATTTTATTTTTGGAGGGTTCACAAAATGGAACTGATACTGCAAAAAGTGAGTGGCCGACCTGCACGGTTTCCCATTCGCCTGCGCCGGTGCGGCCCTGCGGATGCCGCCGCATTCTTTGCTTTACAGAACGAAGTGCGGGCCGCCATGCCTCACCCGGAGCAGTTTGTGCCCGACACACTGGAGAATATCACGGCCTACCTGAGGGAGGACTTGTGCATCGGGGCATACGACGGCGAACGGCTGGGGGCGTACTTTATCCTGCGCTACTGCGGCCGGAGCGCGCACAATTATGCGGCCTTCCTGGGGGTGCCCCGGGAAGAGTGGGAGCACTGGGCCAATGCAGACAGCGCGGTGGTCCACCCGGACTGGCGGGGCAACGGCCTGCAGCGGAAGCTGCTGGAAGCGGCGCTGCCCCTTGTCCGGCCCGGCATCGTGGGCATCGGGGCCACCGTCAGTCCGGAGAATCAATACAGCCTGAACAATGCCCTTGCCTGCGGTTTTGTCATTGCCGACCGCCGTGAGATGTACGGCGGGTATGACCGATATCTGTTAAAGAAGATGCTGTAAACAAAAAACGCTCTCCTGCTGAGCACAGGAAAGCGTTTTTTGTTATGCGGCCAGGCGGGCCTCTTCCTTCAGCTGATCGTTCATCTTTTTGCGCACGACCAGCAGGCAGATGAGATGCACACCTGCGGTCAGGGCCCAGCTGATGGGGTAGCTGATGTACAGCGTGCCGGTGGAGCGGAACATCCGGAAGATGGTTGCGATCCAGACCAGACGGAGCAGGCAGCTGCCCACCAGACTGACGATCATGGGGATCACCGAGTAGCCGCGGCCGCGCAGGCAGCTGGCCAAAGTGTCCATTATGCCGCACAGGAAGTAGGCAGTGCAGATGATCTGCATCCGGGACAGGCCGGCGGCCACCACGGCTTCATCCGTGGAGTAGAAGTGCAGCAGGACCTCGCCGCCAAAGTAAGCGCCGCAGCCCAGGAACAGGCCCACCACAGTGACGCAGAGCAGGCAGTTGCGCATGACGCGGTCGAGGTTGTCGTACCGGCGGGCACCCACGTTCTGGCTGGTAAAGGTCACGGCCGCCTGCGCAAAGGCATTCATGCCGGTGTAGATGAAGCCCTCGAGGTTGGATGCGGCAGAGTTTCCGGCCACGACCGTGGAGCCAAAGGAATTGATGGCCGACTGGATCACCACGTTGGACAGGCTGAACACGGTGCTCTGCAGACCGGCGGGCAGGCCGATCCGGATGATCTGCAGCATGGCTTTCTTGTGGATGCCCAGATGCCGCAGGTCAAGGTGCATGGCACCCTCTTCCCTGACCAGAAGCACCGTGACCATAATGGCGGATACCGTCTGGCTGAGGATGGTGGCCAGTGCAACGCCCGCCACGCTCATCTGGAACACGATGACGAACAGCAGGTTCAGCACCACATTGATGACACCTGCCACCGCCAGACAGACCAGCGGACGGCGGGTGTCACCCACGGCACGCAGCAGGGAAGCGTTGAAGTTGTACAGCATGGTCATCGGCATTCCGATGAAGTAGATCTTCAGGTAAAGGGTGGCAAGGTCAATAACATCCTCGGGGCTGGACATCAGTTCCAGCAGGCCGTGGGCTGCAAAAAAGCCCACAAAAGCCATCAGAACGCCGCCCACAAGGCTCAGGGTAACAGCGGTCTGCACCGCTTCGTGCACGCCCTGGTCATCCTTTGCACCATAACAGCGGGCCGCCACAACGTTTGCACCCAGCGCAAGGCCGACAAACAGGTTGACCAGCAGGTTGATGAGTGCACCGTTGGAACCAACTGCTGCCAGCGCGGCGCTGCCGGCGAATCGACCCACCACGACCACATCGGCAGCATTGAACAGCAGCTGCAAAAAGCTGGATGCCGCCAGCGGCAGGGAAAACAGGATGATCTTTTTCAGCATCGGGCCGCTGGTCAGATCACCGGCTTGGGACATTTGTGCCATGAAAGCTCCGCCTCCTTTGAAACTTCTCTCATACTCTTGCACCAAAATCGAAGCGTAAAAAATGCGCCGTGCCGTTTTGCGGCACAACGCAATTTGTAAAGAACACCTATATTATAATACAGTTTTCTGTAAAATACAAGATGCCGCGCAGGGGGTTCCTGCCTTTCTGGGGCGCTTTGATCAGGAATGATGGATCTGCAGCGTTTTCCAGTGCTCTTTCTTCTCGTATTCCGTTGTCACGCCGTCGTCCCGGTACATCCGGTACTCCGCGGATTCGCCGTTGGGCAGGAAGCTCCACAGGGTCAGACTGGCATCATCCAGCTCAGCGGTGTTGTTGGCGGGCTGTGCCACGGGAATGATGTGACCCGGACGGATGAACAACAGCATTTCGTCCAGCGCACAGCGGATATAGTGGTGTCCGGCGGGCAGGATCTCTTCGTCGTAGTCGTCTACAGCCCGCAGGCGCAGGAGCTTCATGGGCTCGGGCAGGTAGACATGCCGCCCGTGGGCATTCTGGACATAGACGGGAGCGGCCATCAGGCCCTCGCCCAGCAAAAGCTGATCTTCCACCTCCCGGGCATCGGGGTCATCCGGGTAATCGAAGGCCAACGGCCGGAAGTAGCTGGTGTTTTCCAGCGCAGCCTTCATAAATTCGCTGTACAGGTAGGGCAGCAGGGCGTAGCGCAGACGGATCATATTACGCACAGCGGGCAGCACCTCGGGGAAGCGGTAGTATTCCTGCATCCGGGTGCCCACCGCGGAGTGGTTGCGCATCAGCGGGGTGAGCAGACCGAACTCAAGCCAGCGCAGGGCAAGATCCGGCGTGGTATCGCAGGAGAAGCCGCAGAGGTCGGCACCGCTGTACAGGAAACCGCACATCTGGACACTGGGCATCATTTGGATATTGGCCAGCAGCTGGGCCCAGCTGGAATTGTTGTCGCCCAGCCAGATGCCGCCGTAGCGGTGGCTGCCAATGAAGCTGGAACGGCTGTAAAGCAGGGTGCGCTGGCCCGGACGCAGGTCGGCAAAGGCTTCCCCTGCGGCGCGGGTCATGCTGCCGCCATAAAGGTTGTGGACCTGATCGTGACGTACCTTCCGGCCGTCTGCCTCGTGGTAGAAACTGGCGTAGTCTGCCGGGCTGTTCATCAGGCCCATGGCACCGCCCACCACGCGCGGGAAAAACTCCTCCTGCTCAATGTTGTCCTTCTCCCGCAGGGCGGCCATATCGTCCAGAAAAGCGCGCAGCCGCTCAGGTGAGTAGAAGAGGGAGGGCTCGTTCATATCGTTCCAGAAGCCCTCGATGCCGCAGTCGGTCAGGGCCTTGTATTTGTGGCCGAACCACTCCCGCACCTCGGGACGCAGGAAGTCGGCAAAGTAGGCCTTGCCGGGCCAGACTGCCGCCACAAAGGGAGTTCCGTCGGCCTTTTTGCAGAAGTATCCCTTTTCCAGCCCCTCAGTGCAAGTGGAGTCGTTGGGGTCGACGCGCACGCCGGCATCGATGATGGGCACCAGCCGGATGCCCTGCGCTTTCAGGTCTGCGGAGAGCTTTGTAAGGTCTGGAAAACGTTCCTTGTTTACGGTGAAATCGGCATAGTCCTGCATATACTCGATGTCCATACAGATCATGTCCAGCGGCAGGTCGTGCTCCTTGTATTGGCGTGCAACTTCCCGTACGTCCTCCTCGGTCTTGTAGCCCCAGCGGCTCTGTGCCAGACCGAATGCCCACCTGGGCGGGATGTAGCTGCGGCCGATGAGGGTACGGAACTCCCTGCAGATCTCATTTTCGTTCCCGCCGGAGAGGAGATACAGATCGTAGTCTGGGGTCTCGGTGTGGAAAGAGAGAAGATCGTGGCGGGAATAACCGATGTCGTAATAAACCTTGCCCGGGAAATCCACGAACAGGCCAAAGCAGGTGCTGCCGTCCCGCACCAGCAGGAAATTGTGCGCACCATAGAAGGAAAGCTTGTCCTCGCTGTGGCGGGATTCATCGGTGTTGTTGGCGATGTAGTGCCAGCCGCGCTTGTTGATGCCGCGGGGCATTTCACCCAGACCGTAGACGGCAGCCTGCTCACTGAGGGTGAGCTGCCAGCCGCTGCCATCGGGAGTCAGAAAGGGGATGGGGCCGCTTTCCGCGGGAAGAGACAGCACAACGCTCTGGGTGGGAAAAGGATGCCCGAAAGAAAAACGTTGGATCACAGAAAAGACCTCCTGTTTCAGATAGAGTTGTTACTATAATGATACGGCAGAAATCGTTCCGGAACAAGAGAGAAAACAGGATGAATAATACAACAAAACAGGCGTTTTGTGGCCTGCGCAACAGCCAATACTTCTGCTGCACCTGCCTGAGCCTCTCGGGCGTAAAACTGCACGGAATGGATTGCAAACTGTCGAATGGCTTGCTATAATAAAAAGTACTCTGAAAAGGGAGGATCTTCCATGTATCGAAACGGCATCAAGCGGCTGCTGGCGGTCATTTTGTCCCTCTGCGGCATGATCGTGCTCTCGCCGCTGCTGCTCATCCTCTGCCTTGCCATCAAGATCGATTCCCCGGGGCCGATCTTTTTCAGGCAGAAGCGGGTGGGCATCCACAAACAACATTTCAATATCCTCAAGTTCCGCACCATGCGCATCGACACCCCCCACGATATGCCCACCCACATGCTCAAGGACCCGGATCATTATATCACCCGGGTGGGGCACTTCCTGCGCAAGACCAGTCTGGACGAGCTGCCCCAGCTCTGGAACATCTTTGTGGGCGATATGGCAGTCATCGGCCCGCGCCCGGCGCTGTGGAACCAGTATGACCTGCTGGCCGAGCGGGACAAGTACGGTGCCAACGATGTCCGCCCCGGCCTGACCGGCTGGGCTCAGATCCATGGGCGGGATGAGCTGGAGATCGTGGACAAGGCCCGGCTGGACGGCTACTATGTGGAGCACCTGAGCTTTGGCATGGACGTAAAGTGCTTCTTTGGCACCATCAGGGCAGTGCTCGACCACGACGGTGTGGTCGAGGGCGGCACCGGCACTTTGCACGAAGAGGAAAACCACAAGAAGTAAGACTGGCCCGGGCAGAATACTTGATTTATCCCCTGAAAAGCGTATAATAAAACGGTATAAGACATCAAAGGAGGATTTCCATGAATCGCACCTACATCAACGAGGTACAAAAGGAAATTGGCAATACGGTCAAGGTACAGGGTTTTATTGAAAACCTGCGCAACAGCAAGTATATGGCCTTTATCGTATTGAAGGATATCACCGGCAAGCTGCAGATCACGGTTGAAAAAGAAGATCATCCTGATCTGGTGGACACCATCGATCAGCTGACCCCTGATTCTGTCATCACTGTCACCGGTAAGGTGGTCGAGAACGACTACGTCAAGATGGGCGGCATCGAGATGATCCCCGAGGCCATCGAGGTGGAGAGCATTGCGGATGCACTGCCCATTGCCCGTAAGGCCATTGCCGCCACCAAGAAGAAAAAGGCGGTGGAGCGTTCCAGCATCGACCAGCGCATTGATTACCGCTGGGTCGATCTGCGCACCGACGAGAACCAGCTGATGTTCAAGGCCCAGAGCTGCATGGTCAACGCCATGCGCAAGTTCCTGCTGGACCAGAACTTCATCGAGATCCACACCCCCAAGCTGATCGCTGCTGCCAGCGAGAGCGGCTCTGAGGTGTTCAAGGTGGATTACTTCGACCGCAATGCCTATCTGGCACAGAGCCCCCAGTTCTACAAGCAGATGGCAATGGCTGCAGGCTTTGAGCGCATTTTCGAGACCGGCCCTGTGTTCCGCGCCGAGAAGAGCTATACCAATAAGCACGCCACGGAGTTCTCCGGCTTCGATCTGGAGTTCAGCTACATCACCTCTTACAAGGATGTCATGGCCATGGAGGAGCAGCTGCTCAAGGCTGGCCTGCAGGCTGTGAAGGACGCTTACGGCGACCAGATCCAGGAACTGTTCGGCAAGGAAGTCATCGTGCCCGAGATCCCGTTCCCCGTGGTCAAGCTGGCTGACCTGTACAATGGTCTGGAAGAGGACTTCGGTTATGTGGTGGACGATTCCGAGAAGGGCGACCTGACCACCGAGGCCGAGCGCCTGAGCTACGACTGGGTGAAGAAGCACTATAACCACGAGTTCCTCTTCGTCACGGATTACGATGCTGAGAAGCGCGCCTTCTACCACATGCGCGACGAGAACGGCGTGCCTCAGGGCTACGACCTGATCTGGCGCGGTGTGGAGATCACCACCGGTGCCCAGCGTGAGCATCGCTATGAGGTGCTGAAGAAGCAGGCTGAGGAAAAGGGTCTGGCTGAGGATGTCAAGTTCTATCTGGAATTCTTCCAGTATGGCTGCCCCCCGCACGGCGGCTTCGGTCTGGGCATCGACCGCCTGACCATGCTGCTGGTGGGCGAGAGCATCAAGGACGCGGAGTTCCTGTTCCGCGGCCCCAACCGTCTGACCCCGTAAGGACGGGGGTGTTCGTATGAACGCCGCAGACCATTATCTGACCCGTTATCTGGAAGCGAAGGATCTGGATCAGTACAACGCACTGCTCCGCTACACCTTTCAGGTCACGGAAGAAGAGCTGACTGCCACAGGCTGGAAGGACGATGAGATCAAGCAGTCCAAGTTCCCGGTGCTGGAACGTGCCGATGTGCTGGGCTGCTTTGATGGAGACACGCTGGTGTCCCAGTTTGCCGTCTATCCGCTGAAAATGAACATCTACGATACGGTCTACCATGTGGGCTTTGTCACCAGTGTCTGCACCTACCCGGAGTACACCGGGCAGGGCATTATGAAACACCTGATGATCAAGGGCCTGACCCAGATGCACGAGGAGGGCAAATCCTTCGCTCTGCTCTACCCATACAGCATTCCGCTGTACCATCACCTGGGCTGGGAAATCGTTTCCAACAAGATCTCGTTCAACATCAAGGACCGGCAGATCCCCACCAAGGTCAAGGCCCCCGGCTATGTCCGGCGTGTCAGTTGGGATAACACCGAGTTCCATGAGCTGCACTCCCACTTTGCGTCCATCACCCATGGCTGTCTGTTCCGCAACAGTCTGGCCTGGGAGGAATACTGGCGCTGGGATGAGGACGATACCAATGTTGCGGTCTACTACAACGTCAAGGATAAGCCCTGCGGCTACATGGTCTACCTCATCAAAAATGACATCATGCACATCAAGGAGATGGTCTACCTCAACCGCGAGGCCCAGAAAGGCCTGTGGGAGTATATCCATGCCCATGATTCCATGATCGATGAGGTGCACGGCAGCACCTATTTCAGCGAACCCATCGCCTTTGAGATGGACGATGGCGACATCAAGGAGAGCATCCGCCCCTATGCCATGGGACGCATCATTGACGTGGAGGATTTCCTCGCCGATTACCCCTGTGACCCGGACGGCGGCACCCTGTGCATCGAGCTGGAGATCGAGGACTCGCTTCTGCCATGGAACGACCGGACGTTTAACGTTCGCTTTGCGGATGGGCACTGCACCATGACCCGTGAACCCGCCGAGTATCACCTGAAAATGGGCATCGGCACCTTTACCACCCTGCTGCTGGGCTACAAGACTGCAGAGCGTCTGTATGAGCTGGAGCGCATCGAGGGCAGGGAAGAGGCTGTGGAACGGCTGGATGACGTGCTCTTCCATAAGATCCCGTATATTTCGGATTACATCTGACAAAAGAAAACAACCCTCTCCGTCAAAGCCTTTTGCTTTGCCTGCTTTTCCCGAAAGGGTGAGGCGGCATTGCGAGGCAATGACGGAGAGGGTTGTTCTTTTTGACTCAGAGCAGCGTCGGCACCAGCTCGGCCAGCTTTTCGGCCAGCTGTGCATGGCCCTTACGGGTCAGGTGCATGAAGTCGATCTGGTTGAACTCGCAGCCTTCAGCATCCAGGAAATGGACGTTGTTGCGCTCTGCAATGATCTTGTACCAGCCGGCAACGCCCTTGGACTTCTCCACACAGCCGTCACCCATGACCTCATCGTGGAAGCCCTCCTTGATGCGCGGAGGAGCAACCACAAGAATGTTGGGTTCCTTGCCGCCCCAGCAGTCCACGGTCTTGCACTTCTGGATCAGGCGCTCCATGCCCGCACCAATGCAGGCGGCGTTTGCGTTGAAGCGCTCCTTCACATCGTTGGTGCCCAGCATGATGATGAGCAGGTCGATGACTTCATGGCTCTTGAGCAGGGGATAGGCCACGCTCAGAGCATCCATGGACTCGTGGATGGGATCTACAAAAACGGTGGTGCGGCCGGAAAGGCCCTCTTCGGTTACCAGATACTTGTCGCCCAGAGCAGTCTGCAGGCGGCAGGTCCAGCGCTCGTCCTCGTTGAAGCGGATGCCGCCGTCGGCATTGTCCTTGGGGTCGGCACAATAACCGTGGGTGTTGGAATCGCCCAGGCAGAGAATATGTGTTTTCATCTCAATATACTCCTTTGATCGTTCAGATGATCAGGCTTCGCCGTGCTGCTGGCGGAAGTAATAGACTGCGCCTACCATACCGGCATCATTGTGCAGCTGGGCAGCGCGGATCTCCAGTCCCTCGGCAAAGGCGGGCATAACGGAGGCCCTGACTTTGGCGGCAATGGGCTCGATGAGCAGCTTCTGCTGGGCGCTTACGCCGCCGCCGATGAGAATGAGCTGCGGGTTAAAGATGTGCACCATGCCTGCAAGGCCCTGTGCGATCTCATCCGTCCAGGCATCCAGCAGGGCCAGAACGGTCTCGTTGCCAGCCTCCGCAGCAGCAAAAATGGCGCGGCCATCCTTCCAGGCCGGGTCCTTTTCCTGTGCGGCCCGTACCAGAGCCGTGGTAGCGGCGTAGCGCTCCCAGCAGCCGGTGGCACCGCAGGTGCAGGGGACACCGTCCAGTGCATGGGTGCGGTAGTGGCCCAGCTCACCGCCCAGTCCGCGGGCACCCTCCAAAAGGCGGCCGCCGGTCAGGATGCCGCCGCCCACGCCAGTGCCCAGGGTCACGCCGATGACATCGGTATAACCCTTTGCGCCGCCGATCCAAACCTCGCCCAGCGTCATGCAGTTGGCATCGTTGGCAACGGTGACGGGCAGGCCGAAGAGCCGTTCCAGTTCGGCCTGGATGGGGCTGTTGATGTAGTTGGGAAAGTTGCCGCAGGTACCGGCCACGATGCCTTTGCGGCTGTCGATCTGGCCGGTGGCCGAAACGCCCACGCCTTCCAGTGTGTTCACGTCGATGTTCTGGGTCTCCACAAAGGCTTTGGCGGCTTTGAGCACGGTGGTCAGTACCGGGGTCTGGTAGCCGTCAAAGTTGACGCTCTCCTCGGCCTTGGGGCCCACCGCGCCGGTCTCATCCACGATGCCCAGCTTGACGGCAGTGCCGCCGATATCGATCGCAAGATACTGTTTCATCTCAGTGTCTCCGTTTTACTTGTTCATGGCGTTGATGGCACCGGTGAAGCGGGCCGTGATCTCGGCAGGGCGGGTGATGGCACCGCCCACCACCAGTGCAAAGGCACCGGCTTCCAGTGCCTTGACGGCCTGCTCGGGGTAGTGGATGTGGCCCTCGGCAATGACTTTGGCGGGGCACTCGGTGGCCAGCTTGTGGACGAAATCAAAATCGATGTCGTCAATGCCCTGGGTCTCAGGGGTGTAGCCGCGCATGGTGGTGCCCACAAAGTCGGCACCGGCCTCGGCACAGGCCATGGCGTTCTCAAAGTTGTCGCAGTCGGCCATCACCAACTGATCCGGGTACTTTGCTTTGATAGCGCGGATGAACTCGGCGGAGGTGGAACCATCCGGGCGGAGAGCTCCCGTGCCCTGCACCGCCAGAATATCCACGCCGCAGGCCACCAGCTCGTCCACTTCCTTCATGGTCACAGTGATGTACATGGGGGTGCCGGGGTAGTCCTTTTTGATGATGCCGATCACGGGCAGGTCCACGACCTCCTTGATCTGGGTGATGTCCCGCACGGTGTTGGCGCGGATGCCCACCGCGCCGCTCATGGCGGCAGCCTTGGCCATCAGGGGCATCACGCCGCCCTCCTTGGTGTACAGGGGCTCGTGCTCCAATGCCTGGCAGGAGACGATCAGCCCGCCCTTGATCTGAGCAAACAGTTTTTCCTTATCCATGATACTTATCCTCCATCTTGATCTTGACTACAGCTTTGCGGACACGATCGCAGCCGGGCATTTCCACGCCGGGGCGGTGCAGCTCACCGGGGAAGAAGAGGACGAACCGCCCCTCGCCCAGAGCGCCGAAAACGGCATCCTCGCTGTCCTTTTTGCCGATATCCGGCTGGTAGGGCTCCACCTCGGTGCCAGGGGCGGTCTCGTAGCCCCATCCCTCGCCGCCGGTCAGGTCGATCTGCAGATCGGCGTAGAGCCGGTGATATTCGGCGTGGGAACCGGTGTGGGGTTTGAGATCGGCATCCATCACATTGATGAATACCTCATCGCCGTCCACTTCGGTACGGCCCAGCGGCAGGGCTTCCAGCGGGTGTGCGGCCAGAAACGCAATGGCCGTGTCGAGGTTTTTGTGGAACCCCTTGTACAGATGCAGTTGATCCAGGGTATCGCAGATCATACGCTTTCCCTCCAAAAAAGAAGCGCCCGCCTCCCCTCTGAAAAGAGACGGAGAGGGGGCGCTTGTTCAGCTTACAGTTTTGCGATGGCGGCTTCGATCATGGCCTGTGCTTCGGCCACGATGGCCTCATCCTCGGGGATCAGGCTGGGCATGGGTTCACGCACGCCGCCCAGCTCCAGACCGTACATCCGGCGCAGGATCTCTTTCTGCACGGCGTACAGGTTGCCGTGGGCCTCACACATCTTGTAGATGATGCGGTCGGCCTCATACTGGAGGGCCTGAGCCTCCTTGATCTCGCCCTTGTTGATGTGCTCGTTCATGGCCAGATACAGCTCAGGCATCACGGCGTAGGTGCCGCCGATGCCGCCGTCTGCGCCGATGACGCGGCCGGAGACGAACTGCTCATCGGGGCCGTTAAAGACCACAAAGCTGCCTTCGCCGCGGGCAGCGATACCGGCATCCTTGAACATCTGGATGTCCTGGGTGGGCATGGAACTGTTCTTGACAGCCACCACGTTGGGGTTCTTGAGCATCTCCTTCAGCAGGCTCATGGTCAGGCCGGTGCCAGCCAGCTGGGGAATGTTGTAGATGACGAATTCGGTATTGGGAGCAGCAGCGGACATGTCATTCCAGTATTTTGCAATGGCATACTCAGGCAGGTGGAAGTAGATGGGGGGGATGGAGGCGATGGCATCCACACCCACGCTCTCGGCATGGCGGGCCAGTTCCACGCTGTCGGCGGTGTTGTTGCAGCCAACATGTGCAATGACGGTCAGCTTGCCTTTGGCTTCGCTCATCACTGCCTCCAGCACGGCCTTGCGCTCGTCCACATGCTGGTAGATGCACTCACCGGAGGAACCGCCGACATACACGCCCTTGACACCCTTGGCGATCAGGTGGCGGGTGAGGGCCTTGACACCCTCGGTGGAAATATTGCCCTCTGCGTCGTAGCAGGCGTAGAAAGCGGGGATAACGCCCTGGTACTTAGTGATATCTTTCATGGTTTGTCTCCTTAAGCTCCTATATGCTTATTTGTTCTGTTCACTGCATCAGCGCCCTCTTGCGGTGCCCTGCATCCGCTTCGGCCCTTGGTGCGGGCCTTGCGTCTTGCAGACCGCTGCGCCAAAAATTGCTTCCTGAACATCAAGCTCCAACGCTTTCTGTTCCGGGCAACTGCATCAATGCCCTCTTGCGGTGCCCTGCATCCGCTTCGACCCTTGGGCGGGTCTCGCGTCTTGCAGACCGCTGCGCCAAAAATTGCTCCCTGTTTCCGCCGCAGGCGGCGGTCGCAATTTTAGCCCTTAACGGCACCCATTGCGATGCCCTTGGTGAAGTACTTCTGGAAGATGAGGAAGATGATGATGATAGGCACAGCAGCCAGTGCAGCACCTGCCATGATCAGACCGAAGTCGGTGCTGTTTTCCGCCTGCAGCTTTGCAATGCCCAGAGAAATGGTCAGGTTGCTGGTGCTGGACAGCATGATCAACTGCATAAAGTAATCGTTCCAGCTGTTGATAAAGGTGAAGATGGCCAGAGCACCGATGCCCGGCTTGACCATGGGTAGCACGATGCTGACAAAGGTCTTGGCTTCACTTGCACCGTCAATGCGGGCGGCCTCCAGCATTTCTGTGGGGATGCCCTCGCTGAACTGTTTCATCAGGAACACACCGAATGGCCAGCCGACGATGGGGAAGATGACGGCCCAGATGGTGTTGTAGAGGTTCAGGGCACTCATCTCACGCAGCAGGGGGATCAGAATGACCTGCTTGGGCAGAGCCATTGCGCACACGATCAGGGTGAACAGGAGCTGACGGCCCACAAAGCGCTTCTTGGCCAGTGCATAACCGGCCATGGCGGCGGTGATGCAGGTCAGGATCATGGAGACAACAGCCATGAACACGGTGTTGATCATCCAGCGCAGGGCAGCAGGAGCGGTGGGTCCGACCGAGAAATAGATGGGCTCGCCGTCGGCACTGAAGCGTGCACTGAAGGGGATGGCCAGCTGCCACAGCGGAGCGCTCTTTCCGGCAAACAGCTTCTGGTAGTTGGTCAGCACCCACTCATGGGGCCACCACTCGGGGGTGGTGGAGTTGATGGCTGCACCGGTTTTGAAGGAACCGGTGATGATCCAGTACAGTGGGAACGCAAAGGTCACGGCCACGATGCTGATCAGGATCAGGGTCAGGATGGTATAGGCGCTGGCCTGCTTGAGCTTGCTGGGGTGACGCTTCAAGGGCTTTTGCTTTTTTGCGGTTGCAGCAGTTGCACTCATTGTTACGCACCTCCTCAATTATTCTGGTTGCCAACCTTGAACTGGATAGCAGACAGGATGGCAATGATGATGGCAAGCACAACACCCATGGCGTTGCCATAGCCGTAGCGGTACAGCTTGAACGCGGTGTAGTAGATGTAGTACATGATGGTATCGGTGCTGTGGTTGGGGCCGCCGGAAGTCAGCAGCTGGATCAGCGCAAAGCACTGGAAGGAGTTGATGGTGGTGATGACCAGGATGTACAGGGTGGTGGGCATGATGGCGGGCCACTTGATCTTCCAGAAGCACTGGAAATCGGTCGCGCCGTCCACTTCAGCAGCTTCTACAATGGATTGATCCACGTTGCCCAGGGCGGAAACATACAGAACGATGGGCTGGCCCACAGAGGTGGTCAGCAGGATGAGGATGATGCAGCCCAGAGCGAACCGCTCGTCGCCCAGCCAGTTGATGTTCTTGTCGATCAGACCCAGCGTCTTGCCCAGATAGTTGAAGATGCCGTAGTAATTGTTGTACATCCACTTCCAGACAACGGTAACGGCAACGGAACCGGTGACAACGGGCAGGTAGAACACGCAGCGGAAAAGGCTGGTGGCCCACTCGGGCAGATCCACGATGGCGGAGCTGACCCACAGCGAGAAGGCGCAGGTCACAGGCACCGACACGATGACGATGATGAAGGTGTTCTTCAGAGCACCCAGGAAAATCTTATCGGCGAACAGCTCTTTGTAGTTTGCAAGGCCGACAAAGACATCGGCGCGGTTCATGGTGGAATCAAAGAAGCTCGTGACCACGCAGAGGATCATGGGATAGATGACGAATCCCAGAAAGAAGATCAGGCTGGGCAGAAGGAAGAGATAGGATGCGATGGTCTCCTGCCGGACCAGTGCGCGGCTGCGCTTTGGCTCTTTGACTTTTACGGTGGTAGCAGCCAAGAAAATCACCAAACCTTTCGTTTAGCTCCGGTAAAATGACCGGCTCCCGACGGAACTTGCAAAAAGAATGCCCCTCCCTCGCCGGGATTATCGAGGAAGGGGCAAGGTCTATAACGTTGCGATGAAAAACTCAGGCAGTGCGCTTATGCCTCGGCAGCAGCGGCAGCATTTGCGTTCTCAACAAAGGTAGCAACGGCCTGCTCAACGGGCTCACCGGTGCCAACGCGCTGCAGCATGTTCCACCACTCGGTACGAGCAGTTGCCCAGCCCGGGGTGATCTGGTAGTAATCGCCCAGGAAGCCCATGAACTTGGTGTACTCGCTCATAATGTCGTTGCCGGCGTAGATGTCGCCAACGCTCTCGCGAACGGGGAAGTAGGTGGAAGCCAGAACGCTTGCGCCAACCTGATCGGGGTCAGCAGCGATGAAGTCGATAAAGGTCTTGGCTGCTTCGATCTTGGCCTCGTCGCCGTTGTCGAAGATGCCGAAGCCCCAGATGCCGCCGCACAGCTTGGGATCGCCGCTCTCGGTGGGGAAGGCCATGGGGAAGATCTCGTCGCCGCTGTTGGTCAGGCCGGCATCGTTGTTGTCGGAGTTCAACTGCTGTGCAATGTTCCAGCAGAATGCCATCTGCAGGGTACCGTTGCGGAACAGGGTGATCTCCTCGCCGCCGTTGATGGAAGCATCAAAGTTCACGCCCTTGGCATCGTACAGAGCCTGGATGGCCTTGATGTTCTCGGGGGAGTCAGCGGTGTACTTGGTGTGCTCAGCATCGGTGAAGGTGCCGCCGTACATGTTGTTGATGATCGCGCGGGTGCCCTGGTCGCCGCCCTGGCCGCTGCAGTAGATGGCTGCAACATTCTCATAACCGCCATTATACAGTGCGTCAACAGTCTTGAGGAAGCCGTCGGTGCTCCAGGTGTGCTTATCAGTATCAATGTACTGGTCTGCGCCCACTTCCTTGACCTTGGTCATGTTCACGGCCATGCAGTGTGCGGTCATGCACAGGGGATACTCATAGTAGTCGCCGGCATCGTTCCTGCAGGCAGACTCAACGGAAGCGTAGATGTCCTTCTTGGCATCGTCGGTCCACAGGTCGTTCAGAGGAGCCATGACGCCCTTCTTGCCCCAGTTGGCAACCAGACGCTCGGGCCCTTCCATGATCAGGTCGGGTGCGCTGCCGCCCTCAATGGCGGTGTTGACCTGGTCATCACCATTGGTGTAATCCAGGTACTCAACGGTGACCTTGATGTCGGGATATTTTGCGTTGAAGCTGGAGATCAGCTCCTGCACAGTCTCGTCCTTGCCCCAGCCGCCGATGGGGTATGTCCACAGCTTGATGTTTGCGCCAGCTGCGGTGCTTGCCGCTGCAGAAGCTGCAGTGGAGGAAGCAGCAGTGCTGCTGGAGGAGCTGCCGCCGCATGCGGCCAGTGCACCGGCTGCACTCAGGGCACCCACGGCCTTCAGGAAAGAGCGGCGAGAGATACTGTTTTTCATAAGAAACTTCTCCTTACTCATTGATGTAGTGCGATTCTGCTCTGCGGCCCTCGTGTGGGAACCGCTTCTATTGGCCTTATTATAGAAAAATATTTTCATTTTGTCTATCGGCTGTCTGCCCAATAATGAAAGGATTTTCTTGTGGATGTCGCACAATTTTAGCGAAAAGACTGGCCTTTTGGGCAGGATTCACGGAAATTTTGAAATTTGTAGCTATTTTGTAACCATTATAGAAAAACCATACTTTTTGCCGGTGAAAATAGTTTTCACACAAAAAAGAGGGGAAAATCCGGTAAATTGAAAAGGATTTTCACGAATAAGTCATACTAATGCGGCGAATTTGGGCGCTCTGCACAGAAACGAACCTGAATTTGTAGTCAAAGCCCCTCTTGCCAAGCGGCAGGGATTCTTTTATACTTTCCTTAAAGGAAAACGTCCCGACAATGGTGTTGGCGTGTGCGGCCGGCCCTTCCGGCGGGAAACGGAGCAGGAAAAAGGAGACCATCATGTCTACGACCACAAACTTCTGGGAGCTGCTGCAGCAAAGGCAGGATGAACTGACAAAATCCGGCCGTGCTGTAGCAGATTACCTTGTCCACCATGCCGACGAGGCACAGTACCTTTCCATTTCCTCCCTTGCGCGGGAATGCAAGGTAGCAGAGGCAACGGTGTTCCGCTTCTGCCGGGCATTGGGTTTTGAGGGCTACCATGAGATGCGCATTTCGCTGGCGCAGGCCAACGCCACCGGTGCGCTGGTCAACCAGCATGAGCCGGAGCCGGGCGCTACCACCGCCAGCCTGTGTGAGCACGCCAGCGGCCTGTTTCTCACTGCCATCAACGGCACCCAGAATTCTCTTTCGCCCGAAGCCGTGGAGCAGGCTGTGGATCTGATGCGTGCGGCGCGGCAGGTGTTCTGCCTGGGTCAGGGCGGCAGTATGCTGCTGGCCAACGATATCTGCGCCCGCTTTTCCAGCCTGTCCAACAAGTTCCGCACCGCAGGGGACAGTCATCTGCAGATCCTGGCTGCCAGCCTGATGG
Source organism: Faecalibacterium sp. BCRC 81149 (assembly GCF_022750605.1). Lineage (NCBI taxonomy): Bacteria > Bacillati > Bacillota > Clostridia > Eubacteriales > Oscillospiraceae > Faecalibacterium > Faecalibacterium sp. BCRC 81149. The sequence goes on from NZ_QXJA01000001.1 coordinate 62,451, forward strand.
GCCCGGAGGATGTGGTGCTCTTCATCTCCTATTCCGGCGCGACCCGCGATATGCTGGAAACGCTGCGCACGGCCAAGGCATCCGGCGCAAAGATCATTCTGCTCACCCATTATGAGGATTCGCCCGGCGCAGCCATGGCAGATGTGGTGCTGCGGTGCGGCGCGCAGGAAAGCCCGCTGGATTCCGGCAGCATCCCCATCAAGGTGGCGGTGCTTTATGTGGGCGAGGTGCTTCTGCTCCGCTATATGCTGGATGACCCCGAGCATACCAACGAAGCCCAGGACCGCACCAGCGAGGCGGTGGCCATCAAGCTGATCTGAATAGTAAAACAGGCGGCATCCAACTTTGGTTGGAGCCGCCTGTCTTTTCGTTATAAGAGCGCTATAGTTTCATCCGGGAACTGCTTCTGGTAGTAGGTCACCTTCCACCGGATATTTTCCGGTTCCACCGGCGCAAAGTGGAGCGAGGAACAGGCGGTGCGGGTATCACTCTGCTGCTTTCCGCTCACAAAGATCGCCGTTGGGCCGTCTGCCCCGCCGATGATGCCAATGGCTCCATCTTCCGTGGGTGCGTTGCTTTTCCGGATGGGCTTATCACTAGAGGCGCAGTCGTTTACCTGCACCCAGCCGGTGGTCACGGCGGGGGTCAGGGTGTAAGTCATTTCCACAAATTCCCGGGGCCATTCCATGGGCGGCCCCATGTGGGGGAGGTCATTCTCCGGTAGCCGGGCCGGTTTCAGGTCTTTGACCGTCAGCACGCAGGGCACACCGGTGACGGGGTGGGCAAACTCCACGGTCTTCCCGGGCGCTGCCGTGAACTGCACCGCTTCGGCAGGCTGTTCCCGCTGGGTGAGGGTCAGTGTCAGGCTGGTGATGTGGGCAGGCCTGCGCTTTGTCGCCCAGGGAAAGCTCCACTGCCGGAGATCCCAGCCCTGTTCCGGGTCAAGCCCGTAGTGCTTCACGATGTCCCGCGCCGCCTGTTCACCGCTGCAAACGATCTCCTCTTCGGAGCGGAGGGGGTTATAGTATTCCCCGGCACCGCGGCTGTACTCCACGGTTTTGCCGTTGATGGCTGCACTTGGCAGATAGTCAAAAGAACCAAACGGGTCCTCGGCTTCGGCCAGTTCGACAACTTCCGGCGGGCATTCGTCAATATCCATCCCTTCATAAGCGGCCAACTTCTGGTAATGCGCTTCGATCGCCTCACGCTCCACCCGGCGGCAGATATCTACAACCAGCCCTTTTCCACAAAGGTAAATCGCAGGGATGATGAAATGCTGCCCGCCCCACACCGAGTGTGCCCCGCAGGACACTTCCTGCCCGGGGCGGCCCCGATGCGGGCGGTGACAGCCCGGATTGTCCTCAAAATAAACCTTCCACTCCATCTGTGCTCCGCCTTTCCATACAGTTTTCTCTATTGTAGCGCAGAGGGATTTTTCCGTCAACCGACGCTTTTTCGCTAGGTGTCGCTCATATCTCGCCGCCTGTCCGAATAGACTGTTTCCGAGAAGCAGACGCAGAAGGTGCGGCCTTGCCGCCCGGTGCGGACGGGAGAGAGGAGAGAGCAATTTGGAAAAACAGGAGTGTTTGGAAGCCACTGTCTGCCGGGAGATCGGGGCACGCACCGGCGGGGAGATCCTGATTGGCGTGGTGGGGCCGGTGCGCACCGGCAAGAGCACCCTCATCAAGCGGTTTATGGAGCAGCTGGTGCTGCCTGCCATCGGCCCGGCGGACGCAAAGCTCCGGGCCCGGGATGAGCTGCCGCAGTCGGCGGCAGGGCGAACGATCATGACCACAGAGCCGAAGTTCATCCCGGAGCAGGCCGTGCCGCTCCAACTGGAGGGCGGCGGGGAATGCCGTATCCGGCTCATCGACTGTGTGGGCTATATGGTGGAGGGAGCCATGGGCCACGAGGAGGACGAGAAGCCCCGCATGGTCAAAAGCCCCTGGTTCGAGGAAGAGATCCCCTTTGACCTTGCCGCTGAAACCGGCACCCGCAAGGTCATCCGGGATCACTCCACCATCGGCATCGTGGTCACCACCGATGGCTCCATCAGCGAGATCCCCCGGGAAAACTACCTGCCCGCCGAAAAGCGGGTGGTGGAGGAGCTGGAAGCGCTGGGCAAACCCTTTGTCATCCTGCTCAACAGTACCCGCCCGGATGCTCCGGAGACAAAGGCTCTGGCTGCAGAGCTGGAACAGGCATACGGACGCACGGTCCTGCCGGTGAGCTGTCTGGATCTGCAGAAAGATGACCTGCTGTCCATCCTGCAGCGTGTCCTCTACGAATTTCCGGTACGGGAGCTGGATTTTGCCATCCCCCGCTGGGTGACGATGCTGGAAAAGGGCCACTGGCTCCAGAACGAGATCTACACGGCGGCGCTCCAATTTTCAGAGAAGATCAGCCGGATGAAGGATGTTCCGGCCCAGAACAGTGCCGGGGCGCTGGCCGGGGATTCGGTGCAGGAGTCCGCCCTGAGCGGCATGAACCTTTCCGACGGTGTGGTGCGGGTGACCGTTCTGCTGAAGCCGGAAGTGTTCTACCGCGTCCTCAGTGAGCAGACGGGGCTGGAAATTGGCGACGAAGCGGGCCTGATGCCCTGCATCATTGAGCTTTCCCGGGCAAAACGGGAGTACGAGAAGATCCGCAGTGCACTGGAACAGGTGGAAGCCACCGGCTACGGCATCGTGATGCCCAGCATTGAGGAGCTCTCGCTGGAGGAACCGGAGATCGTCCGGCAGGGCGGACGGTACGGTGTCCGGCTGGAAGCCAGCGCACCCTCCATCCATATGATGAAAGCCGTCATCCATACCGAAATCAGCCCCATTGTGGGCACCGAGAAGCAGAGCGAGGATCTGGTGCAGAGTTTGCTGGGCGATTTTGAAGCAGACCCGGAGAGGCTGTGGGAATCAAACATCTTTGGCAAGAGCCTGCATGAACTGGTGAATGAGGGATTGCAGAACAAGCTCCTCCACATGCCGCAGGAAGCCCGCACCCGCCTGCAGGAAACGCTGGAACAGGTCATCAACGATGGCTGCACCGGATTGATCTGCATTCTGCTGTAACATCACAAAAGCCACTCGGCCGCAGCGTTTCCGTCTGTGACCGGGTGGCTTTCTGTTTATGCCAAGGGCTCCCCTATTAGGGGAGCTGGCGCGCGTCAGCGCGACTGAGAGGTTTGATCCGTTTCAAACAGCCTTCAAAACTGCTCAATGTATCATGGAATCGAATCCCCTGTGCGGCCAGCTTTGAGCTGTCCATCACAAGGTTGCGGGAGAAATCAGCAGGCTCGATCTGCACCTGCACGCCCAGCGCTTCGGCAAACTGCCGGGCCGTTGTGACCATGTCGGCATCGTTCCCGCTGCCAAAATTGTATACACCGCCGGGCAGCTGCAAGGCGGGGAAGAGATGTTCCACCACCTCCCGCACCCAGCTGACACCCCGGTGATCGTGTGGCGAAAAGCGAACGGGAGTACCGTTTTGTGCGGCCTGCAGCAGGTTCAGCGGCAGATTGCCCCGGAGGGGCAGGCCATCACCGGGCAGATCGTACATCCACGGAGCCCGCAGAAGCACCGCCTCCGGGCAGAGCGCAAGGACCCGCTCCTCGGCCTCCAGCTTGTGCTGACCATAGGTATTGGCGGGGGAGAGCGGCAGCGTTTCGGGCAGGGGGCCGGGCTGGGTCACACCTGCGTACACCTGATCCGAGCTGAATGAGATCAGTTTGGCCCCGGTGTCCCGTGCGGCCTTTGCCATCTGGATGGGCAGTTCGACGTTGGCACGCTGGGATTCCTCCGGGTGCTGCTGGCAGTAGCCGGTATCGGACAATGCCGCCAGATGCAGGATGACATCCGGCTGCACGGTTTCCACAAAACGGCGAATGTCGGATTCATCGGCAGCAGCCAGAGATCCGCGCGGGAAGGTGAAAAGCTCTGCACGGCCCTGCCACTGGTGCAGTACCCGGGAACCCACAAAGCCGGAGGAGCCGGAAATTAAGATTTTTTTCATGATGCTTTTCTTGCGCGTACTTTTGCAAAACGCACTTGTTCTAAAAGAATGCTGATGGTCTTGGAAGTATCAGTCCACGAGAAACCGCCATCGTAACGGGTCAGCGTTGCATCATCTGCCAGAATGTCAATCAGTTCATCCTGCTCTGGCATGAGCCGGGCGGCCCGCAGGGTCAAATAGGTGTCCCGCGTAACAAACAGCGTGTAAGGACTTGAAACCTCAAACCAGATAGGCTCGTTGTTTTTACTGAACGTGCGCATCAGGGCTTCCCACCGGGTCTGTGTGACGCTCAGGAACACAATGGGGCTGTCCCTGTAATAACGTACCTGATAGCCGACTGTGGTGTAATAAACTCCTGTCTTTGCATTCCTGACTGCATTTTTCTGAATGGTGTGGATAGACCCGTAGGAATCAGAGGGAAGTACTTCATGGGTCTCTTCTACTACAAGATCTTCGACCGGCAGGTCCACATAAGAGTGCATCATCCAGTAGCGCCAGCCAAAGAAAGCGCAGATCAGGGCCAGCAGTCCGCCCACAGCGGCCAGCGTGATTTTTACCTGCCGGGCGCGCAGATTCTTTTTTACGGTGCTCAGGGCCTCAGCGGCCTCAGCGGCCTGCTCTTCCTGTACCGCAGTTTCCTGGGGCGGGGCGTCCATTTCAGCCAGCAGGGCAGAGCAGGCGGCACAGTCGCTCAGGTGCTCTGCCACATCGGCGGAAGTCTGTTCGTCGCAGACGTGATCTTTATAAAGGGGCAGAAGGTCCTGAACCAGGTAGCAGGGTAGTTTCATAAGATGGCCTCCTTCATTTTCATTCGGGCGCGGTAAAAGGTCACCCGCGCCCAGCTTTCGGTCTTGTGGTGCAGTGCGGCGATCTCTGCAAAGGTCAGTTCGCCGTAGACCCGCAGCCAGAACACCTCCCGGTACGGTTCGGGCAGGGCATGAAGCTTCTGGTAAAGGCTCAGTGCTCCTTCCCGCTGCTCCAGTTCCTCCCCCGGCAGGGGGGCGGGGCTGGGCACATCCGTCAGAGTGTCGTCCAGCGGGGGCAGTTCCCGCTTCTGCCGCCGGTATGTATCCGTCAGGGTGTTTTTGGCAATCTGACACAGCCAGACATTCAGTGCACAGCCGCCCTTGAACCCGTCAATGGCATCCAGCGCCTTGTAAAAGGTCTCTTGGGTCAGTTCTGCTGCCAGTTCCTCGTTTTGGCACAATGTCATCAGGTAAGCGTACACGGGCTTGTAATACTGCAGATAAATCTGCTCAAAACTGCGGTGCTCCATGTGCGCATCCCTCCTTTTTGGTGTGTTTTGGAACCGGTTCGCCCATAAGACGGCAAAACCGCCGGAACGTTACAAGTTTTCCGAAAAAATTTTCAAAGACCAAAAAGCCGCCATGGCCTACCCAGAACCACAGCGGCAGAAAGCTCAGTGCACCAAAAACAGTTCCAGCACAAGAACCACGGCGCAGCAGGAGACAGACACCTGAAACAAACTGGCCCCGAACCATGCAGCGGCAATGCCCACCACCAGCGCGGCGGCACCGGCAATGGGGCTTTGGGTGGCGTTGACGATGGCCGGGAAGGTCATCACGGCCAGCGTCACATAGGGCACATAGTAGAGGAAGGACTGGATGAACTGGTTCCGGATGGGTTTGCGGATAAGGGTCAGCGGCAGCACACGGATGGCGTAAGAAACGGCGGCCATCACGGCGATATAGACCCAATTATTGTAGGTCATGCCTGCACCTCCTCAGTTCCGGCAGCTTCCGGTGCTTCGGGTGTAACAGGGAACAGAACGGCTGCCCCGCAGGAGATCAGCACCGTCAGCAGGATGGTGCGGGTGCCGTCCGAAAGGGAAGCGATGCCGGGCAGGCAGCCGCAGGCAAAGCTCAGGGCAAAGCTCAGCATCACCAGCACGGCAACGACCCTGTTCTTCCGGGCGGGGGGAATGATGATGGCCAGGAACATGCCGTACAGGGCCACGCTCAGGGCGCTGACCACACGCACGGGCAGCAGATTGCCTGCAATGATGCCCAGCGCTGTGCCCATGGCCCAGGCGGGGGCCGCCAGCGCAATGGCACCGTAGGTGTAGAACGGGTTCAGATAGCCGGGCCGTGCGATCGTGATGCCAAACAGCTCGTCGGTGACATCGTAGCCGATGATGAGTCGGTGGAAGAACGGCGTGCCTGGGGCAAATTTCTGGGCCAGAGCGCAGCTCATCAGCAGGTAGCGCGCGTTGGCAATCAGGGTGATGATGGCAACTTCCAGATAGGTGGCACCGGCAGCAATCAGCGAAAAGGCTGCATACTCACCGGCAGAAGCATTGTTGAACAGGCTTGCAAAAAAGCCCTGAATGGGGGTCAGCCCCGCATTGCGGGCTGCAATGCCCAATGAGAACGAGACAGCAAAATAGCCCAGCGCAATGGGCACGCCATCCCGCATCCCCTCGCAGAATACCTTGCGGCTGAATGCGTAGGGCTTTTGAGTGGTTTCCATGAGTGGTTACTCCTTTCCTACTTCAAGACACAAAAATAAGTATAGCACATCCGGTAGGAATTGACAAAAGAAAAAGGCTCAGGTTTTTGATCGAAACCTGAGCCTTTTTCAAAGAAGGGAGCGTGGCTTAATCCACAACATCCTCAAACTGGCTGTTGTACAGGTCAGCGTAGAAACCGCCGGCCTCAATGAGCTGGTCGTGGGTGCCCTGCTCCACAATGTCACCGTCCCGCATGACAAGGATGAGGTCTGCATCTCTGATGGTGGACAGGCGGTGTGCGATGACAAAGCTGGTACGGCCCCGCATCAGGTTGTCCATAGCAGTCTGGATGCGCTGTTCGGTGCGGGTGTCCACACTGCTGGTGGCCTCGTCCAGGATCAGGATGCGGTTGTCGGCCAGAATGGCCCGGGCGATCGTCAGCAGCTGCTTCTGGCCCTGACTGACGTTGGAAGCGTCCTCGTTCAGCTCCATCTGGTAGCCGCCGGGCAGGGTGCGGATGAAGTGGTCGGCATTGGCGGCCTTGGCGGCGGCAATGACCTCTTCGTCGGTGGCATCCAGACGGCCATAGCGGATATTTTCCATGATGGTGCCCTTGAACAGCCAGGTGTCCTGCAGCACCATGCCGAAGCCCTCGCGCAGGGCACTGCGGTCAAAGTCGCGGATGTCGTGGCCGTTCAAGGTGATGGAGCCGGAATCTACATCGTAGAACCGCATGAGCAGCTTGACCATGGTGGTCTTGCCGGCACCGGTAGGGCCAACGATGGCGACCTTCTGGCCGGGCTGAACATTGCAGCTGAAATCGTGGATGATGGTCTTTTCGGGCACATAACCGAACCGGACGTGGTCAAAGGTGACCTGACCATCGATGCAGGCAGGGTCTGCCCGGCGGGCAGGGTCGGCCAGCTGATCCTCTTCGGGCTCGTTCAGGAACTCGAACACGCGCTCGGCAGCGGCGGCCATGCTCTGCAGCATGTTGGACACCTGTGCCAGCTGCTGGATGGGCTGGGTGAAATTGCGAACATACTGGATAAAGGCCTGGATATCGCCGATGGTGATGATGCCGTTGGCGGCAAAGATGCTGCCAACGATGGCAACAGCCACATAGCCCAAATTGCCCACAAAGTTCATAATGGGCTGCATCAGGCCGGAGAGGAACTGGCTCTTCCAGGCGGATTCAAACAGCTTGTCGTTGGCGGCGTTGAAGTCCTCCAGCACGGCGGCCTCCCGGTTGAAGGCCTTGATGACATTGTGGCCGGAGTAGACCTCCTCCACCTGACCGTTCACAACGCCCAGGGTGGCCTGCTGGGCCTTGAAGTATTTCTGGCTGAACCTGACCACCAGCATCACCAGCACCAGAGAGACGGGCAGGATGAGCAGTGCGATCAGGGTCATTTTGGGGCTGATGGACAGCATCATGATCAGCACGCCGATCATGGTGGTAATGCTGGTGATGAGCTGGGTCACGCTCTGGTTCAGGCTCTGGCCCAGGGTGTCCACATCGTTGGTGATGCGGGAGAGCACCTCGCCGACTGTCCGCTTTTCAAAGTAGGCCAGCGGCAGGCGGTTGATCTTTTCGCTGATCTGGCGGCGGAAATCATAGCAGACCTTCTGGGAAAGGCCGGTCATCAGCCAGCCCTGAATGAAGCTGAATGCGGCGGAGCAGAGGTACATGGCCAGCAGGATGAGCAGGATCTTGCCGATGTAGGCAAAGTCGATGCTGCCGATCCCCCGCAGCTTGGCGATCCAGCCGGTGGCAAGGGCCGTGGTGGCCTTGGCCAGAATTTTGGGGCCTGCGATATTGAAGATGGTGGAAAGGATGGCAAAGACCATCACAACGATGAGGGAAAGCTTATACTGGCGCAATGCGCTGAGGAGCTGCCGCAGAGTGCCCTTGAAATCCTTGGCGCGCTCGGTGGTCTGTTTTCCGGGTCTCGGCATATCACTCATCCTCCTTTCCGGTGTTCAGGTCCTGCAGGTTGAGCTCCTTCTGGCTCAGCTGGCTCCTGGCGATCTCCTGATATTCAGGGCAGGTGGCCATGAGCTGAGCATGAGTGCCCTTGCCCACCAGCCTGCCGTCATCCAGCACCAGGATCTGGTTGGCGTGGAGGACGGTGGAAATGCGCTGTGCCACGATGATCACGGTGGCGTTGTCGGTCTCTTCCTTCAGCGCACGGCGCAGGGTGACATCCGTCTTGTAGTCAAGGGCAGAAAAGCTGTCGTCGAACAGATAGATCTTCGGCTCCTTGGCAATGGCGCGGGCGATGGAGAGCCGCTGCTTCTGGCCGCCGGACACGTTGGAGCCGCCCTGTGCAATGGGGCTTGCATAGCCCTCGGGCTTTGCGTCGATGAACTCGGCGGCCTGTGCGATGGAAGCCGCCTTCTTCATGCCCGCATCGGTGATCTGTGCACCGCCGAATTTCAGGTTGCTCTCGATGGTGCCGCTGAACAGAATGCCCTTCTGGGGAACATAGCCCAAAAGGCTGTGGAGCTGCTCCTGCGGCATCTCCCGCACATCGATGCCGTCGATGGTCACGCGGCCGCCGGTGACATCATAAAAGCGGGGGATGAGGTTGAGCAGGCTGGATTTGCCGCAGCCGGTGGAGCCGATGATGGCTGTGGTCTCGCCGGGGTTTGCGGTAAAGCTGATGTGCTCCAGCGCGTCGCTGTCGGCACCGGGGAAGCGGAAGCTGACATCCTCGAACCGGACCACGCCATCCCAGTCCTTCTTTTCAAGGGCGGGCTTTGCGGTGGCAGCGTCGGGATCATGGATGGAAGCCTTGGTGCGGCAGACCTCGTCGATACGGTCAGCAGCCACACCGGCACGGGGAAGCATCACGGCCACCATGGCCAGCATCAGGAAAGACATGACGATCTGCATGGTGTAGGTGATGAATGCGATCATCTCGCCCACCTGCATATTTCCGGCATCCATGGCCTTGCCGCCGAACCAGACGATGAGCAGGCTGGTGCCGTTCATGATCAGGGTCATAAAGGGCATCATGGCCACCATGGCGCGGTTGGTGAACAGCTGGGTGCCCATCAGCTCCCGGCTGGCAGCATCAAAACGCTTTTCCTCAAAGGATTCGCGGCTGAATGCACGCACCGGCATCACGCCGGTCAGGATCTCGCGGCTGACGAGGTTCAGCTTGTCCACCAGCGTCTGCATGATCTTGAACTTGGGCATGGCGATGCTCATCAGAACCGTGATGAGCAGAAGCAGAGCGGCCACGTCCAGCACGATGATCCAGGCAAGGCCGGTGTTGCCCTGGGTGACGTGCATCACGCCGCCGATGCCCAGAATGGGAGCGTAGGCCACCATGCGCAGCAGGATGACACAAGTGAACTGCACCTGCTGGATATCGTTGGTGGTGCGGGTGATCAGGGAAGCAGTGGAGAAATTCTCGATCTCTGCGTTGGAAAAATGGATGACCGAGGAGAAGGTCTCTCTGCGCAGTTCCCGGCCGATGGAAGCCGAAACGCGGGAGGCAATCAGGCCCACCAGAATGGCAACGACCACCATCAGCAGGGTCAGGGCCAGCATCTGGCCGCCCACCCGGAAGAGGTAGGCCATCTGTACATCATGGGAAACGCCCTGTGCCTCATATTCCAGGCTGACCAGCAGGGTGGCCTGACTTGCCATGCTGGAAAGGGTGGTCTCGTCCACCTGTTCCATGGCGCTGGCCAGCTGCTGCTGGATCATTTCCCGTGAAAAGCCGGGCATCTGGGCCATGGCTGCGAACTGGGCGCAGACGGCATCCAGATCTTCTGCCGTAGGAGCAGCGGTCATGGCTTCTGCTTCATCCCCGGCAGTGGCGTTGGCGTTCTGTGCCGCCGCCATATACAGCACGATATCCGGTGTGGTAACGGCCTCCTCCAGAGCGGTGCGCTCGGCATCGGTCAGGTCACTGCGGAGCTTCAGAACACCGTTGTCCTGAAGATAATATCCGTAGGCATTCTGCAGTGCGTCTGCATCCTCTTCGCCCATCAAAAGCGAGAGGGCATCCAGTGTGCTTTGGCGCACAGTCTCCGGCAGGGGGCTTTCAATGCCGCCTTGCTGGATGCCGGTGTCCACGATCCTGCTCGTGTAATCCGGCAGGGAAAGGTCGCAGTAGGCCTGCACGAACAGCAGCGCCACCACGGCAAGGCAGGCGGCCCAGTGGCGGGCCAGCTGCTTGAAAATTTTACCCATTTTCGTTTTCTCCCTTCAATTTTGCTTGTTGCTCCGCATTTTCCGCCTCCACGGCCTCCAGCAGTACACCGGTCAGGGAGAACAGCTGCTCCCGCTGCTCTTCCGGGATGCGGCGGATGACCCGCTCAAAGTAACGGCTGATGGCAGTTTCGACCTGGCGGCTGGCATCCAACCCCTTTTCCGTGGGGCGCACCAGCGTTTTTCGGCGGTCATGGGGGTCTGTGATCCGCTCAATGAGTCCATCCTGCTCCAGCTGGCGCAGCGCGCGGGAAACAGCGGGCAGGGGCTGTTTGACGGCGGCAGCCAGATCGGAAACATAGATGGTGCCGTTCTGGCCATGCTCTTCAATGGTCATCAGCACGCCTTCCAGCATGATGAAATGACACTTGGGGCAGCTTTCCAGTGCCATTTTGGCACCGCGTTTGCCTTCCGTGCTCAGCCGATGCAGATAATGGATCGCGGCGAACAGTTCCGGCGCGCTCTTCTGCGGCATACGAATCCTCCTTATCACTTGACAGATACAAATACTTAACACATGATAACTATTTGCTGATGATAATAATATACCCGCCTGCATCGGAATGCAAGCGGGCAAACATGAACTTTTTGAAAACTCTGAAGATCCTGCGCATCAAGGAGAAAAATCACTCGTGGAGCTGACGTTCTTCCACCAGACTCTCTCGTTTGCTGCTGATACGTCCCAGCCCGTAGGCCAAAAACGTGGCGCAAAGCAGGTTCAGCCATGCCAGCGATGCACCGCTGAAGGTGTTGGTAACGCCTATGAGAAGGTTTGCCAGACAGAGCAGCCTCACCACCTGTCCAATTTTGTTCAGGTGGGAGATACGGGAATCTACATCCGAAAACATATCAAAGGGACCTAGCTGGGCGCTGCGGCGGAAATATCCCCAACTGAAGCAATGCCCAACGCTCTGTGCTTCCAACTCTTCCATGAAACTTTCAAAATCCGGGGAACTGTCCAGCATGGCAAGCCGAATGATGTACTGGCCGGGTTCCGTCTTTTCAAAGGTGTAGGTGCAGAACCCGGCATTCTGCAGGGCCCAGCCCTCCTGCGCCATTTCGTTGAGCCAGCGTTCTTCTTTTTCAAATTCCCAGACCCAGAAATTCCGATGCAGCGTTTTTGTTTCACTCATACCTGTTCCTCCTGTAAAATGGCGCGGCCATTGGCAGCAAGCTCCTCCAGCCGGACCAGCTCCTGTTTGAGCACCTTCAGCCCGGCGGAGGTCAATTGGTATTCTTTTTTGCGGCTCCCGCTTTCCATGGGCAGGGGAGAAATCCACCCCTTTTCGCACAGGGCATTCAGGGCACCGTACAGGGTTCCGGCAGCCAGCCGTACCCTTCCGCCGGAGAGCTGCTGGGTCTCCTGCATGATGCCGTAGCCATGCCGCGGATGATAGAGGGAAAGCAGGATGTAGTAGGTGGTTTCCGTCAGTGCCGGATTTTCCATTATATCACCTCGCTTTGTATCGCTATGCGATATATCATGGATGTATTATATCGCTTATCGATATAACTGTCAAGGGGCTGAAAATAAAAAAGCTCTCCCGGAGGGGAGAGCAAAGACAAACAACCAGAGAAAACCGGTCAACGATCGTGGAACAGTCGGTTATCCACCCAGATGCAGACGCAGGCACCCAGCACAGAGATGACAAAGGAGCTGATGCTGCCAGTGGCATGGATGCCAATGAGGCCGAACAGAAACTCACCCACAAAGCTGCCCAGAATGCCCAGCACAATGTTGCGGCCGGTGGAAGTCTGGGTGCCCATAAAGCGGTTGGCGATGTGACCGGCCAGAGCGCCTACCAGCACGCCCACGAGCAGGGAAGCCAGCAGGCCGATCAGAGAGAACAGGCCCATCAGCACGCCCACCAGAGCGCAGATCAGGGCAAGGACGATCAGAATAGACAATGTAATCATACAGAAGCCTCCTTGGTTTCTTTTGTAAGAACGGCGTTTTCTGCCGCGTACCGGCAGATATCGTTCAAGCAGCACTTTTCACATTCGGGTTTGCGGGCATTGCAGACAGCCCGGCCATGCATCACAAAGCGGTGGCACAGGTCACTGCCTTCCTCCGGCGGAATGATCTTCCACAGGGCCATCTCCACTTTCTGCGGCTCCTTGATGCCATCCACCAGCCCGATTTTATTGCACAGCCGGATGCAGTGGGTATCCGTGACGATGGCGGGCTTGCAGAACACATCACCCATGATCAGGTTGGCGCTCTTGCGGCCCACGCCGGGCAGTGCCAGCAGCTCTTCAAAGGTGGTGGGCACTTTGCAGTTGTATTTATCCCGCAGCACTCGCATACAGGCCGAGATATCCCGGGCCTTGCTGCGGCCCAGCCCACAGGGCTTGACGATGGCTTCGATTTCCTCGGGCTCTGCTGCAGCCAACGCTGCTACATTGGGGTATTTTGCAAACAAGTCCTGTACCACAATGTTCACCCGGGCATCGGTGCACTGGGCCGCCAGCCGGACGCTGACCAGCAGCTGCCAAGCGTGGTCGTAATCCAGCGTGCAGGCTGCATCCGGATATTCTGTTTTCAGCCGGTCGATGACATGGAGCGCCAGCTCCTTTTTGGCAGAGAGATCTTCTGCCGCAGCGGCTTTCTTCATCTGTACCCCTCGTTTCTCGTAAATGTACTATGATAATAGCATGTTTCGACCTTTTTGTAAATGGGATTTGCGGCATCCATCTGAGAATGATTTTCATTATTGCTCTTGCTGTTCGTGTAAAAATGAGGTATACTATTTCTATCTATATAAGGCCCATGCAGAACAGCAGGGCAGTACAGGAGGGAACGCCCGATGAATGAACCGCTGGCGCAGCGTATGCGCCCCAAAACGCTGGCCGAAGTCTGCGGCCAGCAGCATCTGCTGGCCCCAGGGCGGGTGTTCCGCCGCACCATCGAGAGCGGGCATATCCCCAATATGATCTTTTACGGCCCATCCGGCACAGGCAAGACCACCGTGGCCCGGATCATTGCCGAGAACAGCGGCATGACGCTCCACAAGCTCAACGGCACCTCCTGCGGCACGGGAGATATCAAGGCGGTGCTCAAGGATATCGGCACACTGGCCGGGGCGGGGGGCATCCTGCTGTACCTCGATGAGATCCAGTATCTGAACAAGAAACAGCAGCAAAGCCTGCTGGAGTGCATTGAGGACGGCACAGTGACCCTGATCGCCTCCACTACGGAGAACCCTTATTTTTACATCTATAACGCACTGCTTTCCCGCTGCACTGTGTTCGAGTTCAAATCGCTGACGGCTGCAGATGTGGAGCAGGGGCTGCGGAACGCCCTGAAAAAGCTTTCGGAGAGTGAGGGCGCGCCCATCCGGATGGAGGACGATGCCTGTGCCTATCTTGCTGAGAGCGCGGGCGGCGATCTGCGCAAGGCACTGGGCTGCCTTGATTTTGCTGTGACGGCGGCGGCTCCTGAACCGGAGGGGAAGCACATCACGCTGGACATGATCCAGCAGGTCACCCGCCGCACTGCCATGCGGTACGACCGGGACGGCGATGACCACTATGATATCGTGTCGGCTTACCAGAAATCCATGCGCGGCTCCGACCCGGATGCAGCGCTCCACTATCTGGCCCGGCTGCTGGAAGCCGGGGATCTGCCCTCGGCCTGCCGTCGGCTCATGGTGTGCGCCTGCGAGGATGTGGGCCTTGCCTACCCGCAGATCATCCCCATCGTAAAGGCGGCGGTGGATATCGCCAACGCGGTGGGCCTGCCCGAGGCACGGCTGGCCCTGGCGGATGCAGTTGTGCTGGTGGCGACCAGCCCAAAATCCAACAGCGCCCATGATGCCATCAACGCCGCCATTGCGGATGTGCAGGCAGGACGCACCGGGCCCATTCCCCGCCAGCTGCAGAACAAGCACTATGACGGCGAGGACGCGCTGGTAAAGGGCCAGAACTACAAGTACGCCCACGATTACCCCAACCACTGGGTCGAGCAGCAGTATCTGCCGGATGTGCTCAAGAATACAAAATACTACATCTTTGGGGAAAACAAGAACGAGCAGGCCTCCCGCGCATATTGGGCGCGGATCAAGGGCGAAGAGAACGTATAAAGGGAAGAGAAGGAGAGAGGAAGATGCGTTATTCCAAACAGCGGGAGCTGGTGCTGCGCACCGTGGAGCAGCTTTGCGACCACCCCACCGCCGAAGAGATCTTTGATAAGGCGGCCCCGGAGTGCCCGGGCCTGAGCCTGGGCACTGTCTACCGCAACCTGAACAGTCTGGTGGAGGCAGGCATGGTGCGCCGGGTGTCCATTCCGGGCAGGGCGGATCGTTTTGATCACACCCTGTGCTGGCACAGCCACCTCTACTGTACAGCCTGCGGCGGCGTGGTGGATGCCGATGTGGACGAGAAACAGGTGATGAGGCTGGTGCGCCGCCAGAAGGATGTTGTGGTGCAGGACTGCGCTGTGGTGCTGTTCGGCCTGTGTGAAGCATGCGCCAAAAAGCAGGCAGAAGGCTGAATTGCCCCGAAGGATTCTGAAATTTGCGGTTTCCCACTTGCCCTTATGGCAGAAAGAGGGTATACTAAAAAGAGCTTTTGAAAAATAAGGATGGTTTTTATTGGAATACATTAACTTTGAACACAACGAGACGGCTGCGGAGCTGGTGCGTGCGGCTTACGACACCCCGCCGCTGGCCTTTGTACACAGCTATGGCTGTCAGCAGAACGTCAACGATGGCGAGCGCATCAAGGGCGTGCTGGTGGATATCGGCTACGGCCTGTGCGATAAGCCCGAGGATGCAGACCTCATCCTCTTCAACACCTGCGCCGTGCGGGAGCACGCCGAGCAGCGCGTGTTTGGCAATGTGGGTGCGCTGAAGGGCCTGAAGGAGAAAAAGCGCGGCCTGATGATCGGCCTGTGTGGCTGCATGGCCAACCAGAAACATGTGGTAGAAAAACTGCGCAAGAGCTATCCCTATGTTGATCTGGTCTTTGGCGTGGATGGCATCGATACGCTGCCCCAGCTCATTGCTCAGAAGCTGCAGAAGCATAAGCGCGTGCTGATGGAGCCTGCCCAGCGCCCGGTCATCGTGGAGAACATTCCCATCCGGCGCGAGAGTGAGTTCCGCGCCTGGCTGCCCATCATGTATGGCTGCGACAATTTCTGCACCTACTGCATCGTACCTTATGTGCGGGGCCGTGAGAAGAGCCGCAAGCCCGGCGATATCCTGGCGGAGTTTCGGGGGCTGGTGGAAGCAGGATACAAGGAGATCACTCTGCTGGGCCAGAACGTGAACAGCTACGGCAAGGGCCTGGAGGAACAGGTGGACTTTGCTGATCTGCTCAATCTGCTCTGCGCTGTGCCCGGCGATTACCAGATCCGCTTTATGACCAGCCACCCGAAGGATGCCAGCCACAAGCTGATCGATACCATTGCGGCCCAGCCCCACCTGTGCAAGCACCTGCACCTGCCGGTGCAGTGCGGCTCGGATGAATTGCTGAAAAGGATGAACCGCCATTACACCATCGGGCAGTACATGGAGCTGATCGAGTACGCCCGCAAAAAGGTGCCCGGCATCACCTTTTCCAGCGATATCATCGTGGGCTTCCCCGGGGAAACGGAGGAGGATTTCCAGGGCACGCTGGAACTGGTGAAGAAAGTCGGCTACATGCAGCTGTTCACCTTTATCTACTCCAAGCGTACCGGCACCAAGGCTGCCGAAATGCCCGACCCCACCCCCCGCGCGGAGAAAACCGACCGGATGACCCGTCTGCTCAAGGTACAGGACGAGATCGCAATGGATCTGGTCCGGCAGCAGGTGGGCCAGACTGTCCGGGTGCTGGTGGAAGGCTATGGCCGCAGCGACGGCACCCTCTCCGGCCGGTTGGACAACAACCTGACCGTGGAGTTTGCCGCAGACCCCGCTCTGATGGGCAGCTACGCACAGGTGCACCTGACCGGTGCCCGCGCCACTGTCCTGCTGGGCGAACTGGAAACGTGATCCCGGGGCACACCGGCCTCAATGATAATCTAACTATAAAAACAAACACATCAAAGGAGATTTTTGATTATGGATTGCATCGATCTGTTCAAGCGCGCCGCTATGGCACTGCAGACTGACCCCCGTTACCTGGCTCTGGATCAGGCCCGCAAGGCAAACGACAAGGATGAGGAGCTGCAGAATCTCATCGGGGAGTTCAATCTGGCCCGCATGGATCTGAACAACGAGATCAGCAAGAGCGAGCGCAGTGATGAGCGCATCGCCGAGCTGAACACCAAGGTCAACGACCTGTACGGCAAGATCATGGCTGACGAGGGTATGACTGCTTACAACGAGGCAAAGCGCGACTGCGAGAACCTGGTTAACTACATTGATGCCATCATCAACACCGCAATGAACGGCGGCGACCCCATGACCGTGCAGGAGCCCAGTGAATCCTGCACCGGCAGCTGCTCCACCTGCGGCGGCTGCCACTAACAGGCAAAACGAGAACGCGGCTGCAAATCGCAGGCCGCGTTTTCCTTCCATTCGCAGTTACTTACTGCAAACCGACGGAAAGAAGCAAAGCGGCATAGCCCGCAGGAAAGGTGAACGATTATGGCAGAACTGTCGCCCATGATGCAGCAGTATATGGACATCAAGAAGCAGTATAAGGACGAGATCCTGTTTTACCGCATTGGCGACTTTTACGAGATGTTCTTTGACGATGCGCTGACCGCCTCCCGGGAGCTGGACCTGACCCTGACGGGCAAGCAGTGCGGCATGGAAGAGCGTGCCCCCATGTGCGGCGTGCCCTTCCACAGCTACGAGGGCTATGTGGCCCGCCTGATCGCCAAGGGATACAAGGTGGCGATCTGTGAGCAGATGGAGGACCCGTCCAAGGCAAAGGGACTGGTCAAGCGCGATATCATCCGGGTGGTCACGCCGGGCACTGTCATCGAGAGCAGTATGCTGCAGGATGACAAAAACAACTACATTGCAAGCATTTTTCTGAAAGGGAATGCGGCGGGCATCTGTTTTGCCGATGTTTCCACCGGCACGGCCCATATCACCGAGCTGAAACGGGAGAAGATCGTGCCTGCCGTGATCGCGGAGCTCTGCCGCTACCATCCCAGCGAGGTGCTGATGAATCCCGGAATGCTGGACTGCCGTGAGCTGACCGGCTATATCAAAAAGAACATGACCTGCTCTGTGGAGCTGGTGGAAGAGGAACGCTACGCCCCGGGCCTGGTGGCCATCTCGCTGGAAAATCAGTTTGGCCGCAATTGGGATGAGACCACCTCTATTGATAAAAAAGGTCTGGTGCGGTTTGCCATGGCCGCTCTTCTGGAATACCTGCACACCACCCAGATCAAAGGTGTGGAGCGCCTGAAGACCGTCATCAGCTACAATGAAGCCCAGTATATGCAGCTTTCGCCTGTGACGCGGGCCAACCTTGAACTCACCGAGACCCTGCGGGGCCGTGAGAAGCGGGGAACCCTGCTCTGGGTGCTGGACAAGACCAGCACTGCCATGGGCAAGCGACTGCTCCGCACCTGGATCGAGCAGCCGCTGCTTTCCAGCGATGCCATCAACCACCGTCTGGATGCTGTGGAAAGCCTGGTCAACCAAACCGTACAGCGCGGCGATCTGATCGAAGAACTGCATTACATCGCCGATCTGGAGCGTATGATGACCCGCACGGTCTACGGCTCGGCCACGCCCAAAGAAATCTATGCCATGGCGCAGACCTGTGAGCGCCTGCCCAGCCTGCGCCAGCAGGCCGAGAGCTGCGGCTGTGCCGAGCTCAGCGAGATCGTCTCCAGGATCGACCCGCTGAGCGATATCAAGGACAAGATCTATGCCGCTGTGGATCCTGACGCACCTTCTACCCTGAAGGATGGCGGTGTCATTGCCAAGGGCTACCACCCCGAGGTGGACGAGCTGCGTTCCATCCGCGATAACACCAAGGGCGTGCTGGCTCAGCTCGAGACCCGCCTGCGGCAGGAGACCGGCATCCCCAAGCTGAAGATCGGCTATAACCACGTGTTTGGCTATTTCATCGAGGTCAGCAACTCTTATAAGGCACAGGTACCGGAGAGCTACATCCGCAAGCAGACCCTGACCACCGGCGAACGCTACATCACACAGGAGCTCAAGGAACTGGAAAATAAGATCCTGGGTGCTCACGAGCGGCTGATCGCTCTGGAACACCGGCTGTTCAATGAGCTGCTGGAAAGCATTGGTGCCCAGCTCGACCGCATCCAGCGTACAGCCAACGCCGTGGCAGAGCTGGACGTGCTGGCCGCTCTGGCTCAGGTGGCAGCAGAAAACAACTACTGCCGCCCCACTGTGGATGAGAGCGACCAGCTGACCATCGTGGAGGGCCGCCACCCTGTGGTGGAGCAGATGCTCAAGGGCAGTCTGTTCGTACCCAACGATACCACCCTGAACTGCGGCGAGGATCGCTGCCTCATCATCACCGGCCCTAACATGGCGGGCAAATCGACCTATATGCGCCAGAATGCGCTGATTGCCCTGATGGCACAGATCGGTTCCTTTGTTCCGGCCAGAGAGTGCCATGTGGGTGTAGTGGATGCCATCTTTACCCGCATCGGCGCATCGGATGACCTTTCGGCAGGTCAGTCTACCTTTATGGTGGAGATGACCGAGGTGGCAGAGATCCTGAAGAACGCTACCTCCCGCAGTCTGGTGGTGCTGGACGAGATCGGGCGCGGTACATCTACCTTTGACGGCATGAGCATTGCCCGCGCCGTGGTGGAGCACATCAGCGACCCTGCCAAGGGACTGGGCTGCAAAACCCTTTTTGCCACCCATTACCACGAGCTGACGGACCTTGAGGGCACCATCAGCGGCGTGAAAAATTACAACATTGCGGTGAAAAAACGGGGTGAGGACATCACCTTCCTGCGCCGCATCGTCCGCGGCCCTGCCGATGACAGCTATGGCATCGAGGTGGCAAAGCTGGCCGGTCTGCCCGGCACTGTGACCCGCCGCGCCCACGAGGTGCTGCGCGCACTGGAAGCCACTGCCCCCAAGAACAAGGTGGAGCAGATGGACTTTGACGCGCTGCAGGAGTATAACTCTCCCGCAGTGCCCAGCGAGGTGCTGGAAAAACTGGATGCGCTGGATGTGGAAACGCTGACCCCCATTGAAGCGCTGAATTTCCTGTACGAGCTGAAAAAGATCTTGAAGGGCAGCCTGAACGGCTGATTTCCTGAAAAATCCTAAAAAACAGGGGAGGGAACGAATATGGCAGTCATCCATGTTCTGGACAAGCACACGGCAGAGCTCATTGCAGCCGGTGAGGTGGTGGAGCGGCCTGCTTCCGTGGTGAAGGAGCTGCTGGAAAACGCCATTGATGCCGGAGCAAGCCAGATCACCGTGACCATTGAATCAGGCGGCGTGAAGCTGATCGAGATCAGCGATAATGGCTCGGGCATTGAAGCAGAGTATATCCCCACGGCATTCATCCGCCACGCCACCAGTAAGATCCGGACGGAGGATGATCTGAACCATATCCACACCCTGGGCTTCCGTGGAGAAGCGCTGGCTTCCATTGCCAGCGTGGCGCGGGTAGAAGTACTGACCCGTACTGAGAACGACGAGTGCGCCTCCGTCTACCGCATCGAGGGCGGAGAGGATTATCCGCTGGAGCCCGGTGCACGCGGCGTGGGCACTACCATCCGGGTGCAGGATCTGTTCTACAACACCCCGGCCCGGATGAAGTTCCTCAAAAAGGATTCCAGCGAGGGTACCTTTGTGGCGGATATTGTGGCCCATGTGGCCCTGAGCCACCCCGAGGTCAGCTTCAAGTTTATCCGGGAAGGCAAGCTGCAGTATGTCACCCCCGGTGACGGCAAGCTGCGTAGTGCCGCCTACGCGGTGCTGGGCCGGGAATTCAGCCGTGACCTCATGGAACTGGACAATCAGGAGGGGGTCTACCGGGTGTGGGGCCTCATCACCCAGCCCAGGAGCTGCCGCGCCAGCCGCAGTATGCAGTATTTCTACATCAATGGGCGCTATGTCCGTAACCGCACCATGATGGCGGCCATGGAAACAGCGTTCAAAGGCACCACGATGCAGGGCAAGTTCCCTGGAGGAATCTTGCTTCTGGAAATGCCCGCTGACCTTGTGGATGTCAATGTCCACCCGGCCAAGACTGAGGTGCGCTTTGCCCGGGAAAACGATATCTTTGACCTCGTTTATCATGCTGTCAAGCTGGCACTGGCCCAACCGGGCACTGGAGAGCGGCGTTTTGCCTTTGAAGAGGATAAAAAAGATGAAAAATCCAACAAATCTGAAATAAGTGATAACGCGACAGAAAGTGATGTAAAGAAGAACAACTTTACAGGACTTTCTGCCATCATTCCGGGCCAGGCTGAGCCGGGAATGCTCCATGAGCATACCCCTCAGCCCCAGCGGAGCTTCCGGAGCTTCACTCCGGCACCGGCAGCAGCACCGCCGTCCCGTCCGGCACCTGCAAGCCACCCGGATATCCTGCCTTTGCCGGGCACTGCCGAGGAAAAGCCGACAGAGCACAGCTGGACAACGGTTGCATCGGGCCTGCCCATCCGGCAGGATGCCACCCTGCACAGCCCGGCATCAGCTCCCACGGAGAGTGAGCCTGAAGCACCCGCCTTTGCCGCAGCGCTGGGAGAAGGTGCATTGGATGTTGAGCCGGACGGCGTAGATCTGCCCGAACATCAGGACCACATGGCGGCATGGGATCCTGCCCCCAAGGAGGAAATGCCTGCCGCCCCAGCTCCGCAGCAGACCTCTGCTGCCGAGGACACGCCGGAACAGCTGGGCTTTGACGTGCAGGAAGGCCCTGCCCCTCTGCGCTATGTGGGTGAGATCTTCAAGACCTACATCCTTGCCGAGCGCGGGGAGGAGATCTGCATCATTGATAAGCATGCCGCCCACGAGCGCCAGCTTTTCGAGAAGCTGGCGGCAAACTATGGGGATGTTCCGGCCCAGCTGCTGCTGGAGCCGCTGGTGGTGGAGCTGTCGGCAGAGGAAAAGACTGCGCTCCTCTCCAACCTTGAGCTGCTGGAAAGCGCAGGACTGGAGATCGATGACTTTGGCGGCAACAGCGTGTTTCTGCGCTCTGTGCCCGCGGATGTGGAACAGGGCAGTGCCGAGGATCTGCTGGTGGAGCTGGCGGATAAGCTCTCCAAGGGCAGCCGCGATGCCCTGAGCGAAAAGACCGAGTGGGTGCTCCATTCCATCTCCTGCCGCGCGGCCATTAAAGCGGGGGATAAGACCTCCCCGCAGGAGCTGATGGCACTGGCCGAAAAGATCCTCTCGGGCGAGGTACCGCCCTTCTGCCCCCATGGTCGGCCTTGTGTCCTTAAATTGACCCGGAAGGAGCTGGAAAAACAGTTTGGACGGATCGTGTAACAAAAAGCACCCGGTGCTGGCCGTGGTCGGCCCCACAGCTTCCGGCAAGACCGCGTTGGGTGTTGCACTGGCCGAGCAGTTCGGCGGTGAGATCATCAGCGCCGATTCGATGCAGATCTACAAAGGTCTTGATGTGGGCACCGCCAAGGTGACCCCCGAGGAGACTCGCGGCATTCCGCACCATGGGGTGGATATCCTGCAGCCTGATGAACCGTTCAGCGTGGCAGATTTCACCGCGCTGGCCGGGGCGCTGGAACGTGAGATCTCCGGCAGAGGACATCTGCCCATCCTCGTGGGCGGCACCGGGCTCTATGTCCAGAGCTTTTTGTATGGTATCCGCTTTGCCGCTGAGAAAACGCCGGACGGTTTGCGGGAACAGCTGGCCGCGGAACTGAATAAAAAGGGTCCGGAGGCCATGTATGCGGAGCTGCAGGCGGTGGACCCCGAAGCGGCGGCGGCCATCCATCCGAACAACCATGTCCGGGTGCTGCGGGCGCTGGAACATTACCGCGCCACCGGCAAAAAGCTCAGTGAGCAGAAAGCTGACTCACTCCCCCCCGAAAAGCCCTACCGTTCTCTCATCCTTGGGCTGGATTTCCCGGAGCGCGCCCAGCTCTACCGCCGCATCGACCTGCGGGTGGATCAGATGATGGAGCAGGATCTGCTGAACGAGGCAAAATGTGTGTGGGAACACCGGGACACCTATAAAACGGCGGCCCAGGCCATCGGATACAAAGAATTCTTCCCATACTTTGCGGGGGAAAGTACACTTGCCCCCTGTGTGGAGAAGCTGAAACAGGCATCCCGCAACTATGCCAAGCGCCAGCTGACCTGGTTCCGCCACATGGAGGGCATCTGCTGGCTGGATGCCTCTGCCCCGGATGTCCGGGAACAGGCCGCACATCTCACAAATGAATTTTTAGCGAAAGGATGAGCGATATGCAGGAAGAAAACCGCGAGGGCATCTCCGGCGCACTGAAAACGCTGGCCGCTGTCGTCATCGTGTTTTTGCTGCTGGCGGCATTGTATGTGGGCTATCAGGCAATGCAGGTGCTGTTTCCGCCCAATACCTACGAGACCGCCCTGCTGGCTACGGTGGAGGACACCGTGGATGCCGAGGGCGTGCTCCTGTTTGAGGAAAGCTACGTTGCGGGCGGCGGCACGCTGGGGTATCTGGTGGCAGACGGCGAGCGTGTTTCGGCAGGCACAGCGGTGGCTGAGATCTACAGCGATGCAGCGCAGGCTTCTCTGCGCCAGCAGCTGACCCAGATCAATGACCAGATCGACCTGCTGCAGCGCTCCCAGAACACCACTTCGGTGCAGCTGGAATCCCTGCGCAAGAACCGTTCCGCTGCTCTGTACGACCTGATGGATTCGCTGGATGCAGGGGACTACGAGGATACCGATGCGGAGAAGGAAAATTACATTCTGGCCCAGAACAAGCTCTGGGTCATCACCGGCGAGGTGGCCAGCTTCTCCGACCAGATCACCGCGCTGACCCAGCAGGCCGCCACGGTGCAGTCCCAGCTGGGCAATCCGTCCCAGATCACGGCCCCGCAGACAGGCTATTTCATCCGCAGCTCCAGCTCCGGGCGGCTGAACGCTGGTTCTGCCGATATCCTTGCGCTGGATGCAGCCAACCTGAAAGCCTACGTTGAATCCTCCCCGGAGATCGCGCTGGACGGCTGCGCGGGAAAGATCGTTTCTGGCTTTACCTGGTACTATGCCGGGGTGTGCTCGGCCAAACAGGCGGAAAAGCTGCTGGGCAGGGACGGCAAGCCCTTGACCAAGAGCGTTGAGATCCGCTTTCCCGGTCAGGTGGAAACGCCCCTCAAGGCAAAGGTCAGCGAGGTGAACATCGATGCGGAAAACGACATTGCCCGTTTCGTCCTCTCCTGCGAGATCATCAACGGCGACGTGCTCCGGCTGAACTGTGCCGATGCCCAGATCATCGTGGGCCGCAACACCGGCCTGCGGGTGCCTGCTGCTGCGGTGCACTACCTCAAGGAGGACGGTTCCGAGGCAGAAAGCCAGGGTGAGAACTACATCCCCGGTGTGTACGTGAAGTACGGCAACCTGGCCCGCTTCTGCCGCATCGACCCTGTGGACGATGCCCATCCGCAGATCACAGACGGTGATGACCTCATCGTTTTGCCCAGCGGAACGGCTGGTTCTGTCAGTCAGGTTCGGCTTTATGACGAGATTATTGTCTCCGGACAAAATTTGTATGATGGAAAACTTTTGTAGTTATTGACATCTGCGGCAAAAAATCCGATAATAGTAAAAGCTATTTGCATCTCTTTTGCAAAAGGCGCCAGGCAGCTGCGGCTGCCCGAATGAAAGGAGCAGATACTATGTCTTTCGTGGATAGTCTCAAAAAGGGCCTTTTCGGCGGGGAGGACGATTACGACGATCAGTACATCGACGACGGCCCCCAGATGGTGAACAATAACAGCGGTCTCGGCGTTGGCATGGACGATGCAGAGGAAGAGCCGGTGGAGGGTGCCCAGAAGAAGAACAAGGTGGTCAACATCCACGCCACCACCCAGCTCAAGGTCGTTCTGGTAAAGCCCGAGCGCTTTGAGGATGCCAGCACCATTGCAGACCACCTGAACAACAAGCGCACGGTCGTGCTGAATCTGGAGTCTACCAACAAGGAAGTTTCCCGCCGTCTGGTGGATTTCCTGTCCGGCGTGGCTTATGCCAACAACGGCCAGATCAAGCGCGTTGCCAACAGCACCTTCATCATTACCCCGTACAACGTGGACATTATGGGCGATCTGCTGGACGAGCTGGAGAACAATGGCGCGTTCTATTGATCCTGCTCCCAGGGCAGTGCGGGGCTTTGTGCCCGCCCGCACCGATGAAGAGCGCTTTCTGATGCGGCATGTAGAAGATCTGGCCCGCGCGGCCGAGGGACGCGGCATTGCCCGCTACTCCGGCTTTTTGAGCGACAGGGAACAGGATCTGGCCCGCGCGGCGCTGAACCGTGCCGATGTGCCGGAGAGCGACCATCACTTTGAAGGCGGCTGGCCCGGGGCAGAGCGGAAGCTGCTCTGCCTGGAGCCAGAGGGCTGCTACCCTGCAAGCCCGCTGTGCTGCGTGAAGCTGACCTGCCGTACCCTTTCTGGGGCGGCACTGCCGGGCCACAAGGATTATCTGGGCAGCCTGATGGGGCTGGAGCTGCGGCGGGAAGCGCTGGGAGACATCGTGCTCCCGGCCGATACACCGGGCACTGCCTATGTCTTTGCGCTGGAAACGGCGGGGGAGCTCATCTGCCGAGAACTGCTGCAGGTGGGCCGGACAGAGGTCACCACCACGCTGCTTTCGCTGGATGAGGTTCCCGAATTCCCGCAGGCAGAGCGCAAAACGCAGACAGCCACCGTGTCCTCTTTGCGGCTGGACGCTGTGCTTGCGGCCATGCTCCATTGCAGCCGTGGGCAGGCGTGTGAGTGGATCGCGGCGGGCCGGGTGGAGATCAACCACCTGCCTGCCGAAAGTGCCCACGCCCCGGTGTATGAGGGTGATGTATTCACGGTGCGCGGCAAGGGGCGCTTTGGCCTGACGGCCCTGCCCGGAAAAAGCAAAAAAGACCGATCGATCATCGAGTTTTTTCAATATTGAATGAAAAGGGAGGAAACCACTATGCTGACCCCGCAGGATGTGCGTGCTGCACAGTTTGAAAAGAACATCCGCGGCTACCGGACCGAAGAGGTGGACCGTTTCCTGGATAAAGTAGAGGAGCAGCTGAAGCAGGATGAAGATCAGGCTGAGGAACTGCGCCGCCAGATCGCTGAGCTGACCGCCGAGAATCAGCGTCTGCACAAGGAAATGGAGAGCTACGAGGCTGACGGCGATATGCTCAAGAGTGCGCTGATCAATGCCCAGCGAATGGGTGAGAATGTTATCCGGGAAGCAAACCAGAAGTCGGAAGAGATCCTGCATCGCGCAAATCTGCGCGGTGATGATATTATCCGTGATGCCAACGAGCTGCTGCAAAAAGCCAGTGACCGCGCGGATGAGATCATCAACGAGGCAAACGAGAAAAAGCTTGCCCAGGAGCGCGAGTATGACCGCGTCCGGCTGGAAGTGACCCGCTTCAAGTCCGATGTGCTGAACCTGTACCGCAGCCATGTTGAGTCTCTGAGCCGCCTGCCTGAGTTCCAGAAGGAGGAGCCCGCTGAGGATGCTCCTGCCGAGGACGAGGCGGCAGCCGCCGATACCACTGCCGCCGCTGTGACCGAGGAGATCGCAGAGGCACAGCCTGCTGCAGCGGATGTGGATGCTGAGGACGAGACCCCTGCGGATGAAAAGACCAGCGAGGAGTTCTGGGCACAGGACGAGAGCCAGCTCAAGCTCGACCCGCCCCCGGCCCCTGCTGCCGAGGATGAGACTGCAGCGCCGGACTACGCCGCTTTTAAGGGCGTGAAGTTCAGCGAGTGATCCCAAAGCGTTTTAGTAAATTAGAGGAGTGTGTAACCATTGGCTAAGAATAAGTCCCAGTACGATAGTACCCTGAATCTGCCCAAGACTCTGTTTGAGATGCGTGCCGGTCTGCCCAAGAAGGAGCCCGCCATGCTGGAGGATTGGGAGAAGAACGACCTGTACAACAACCTGATCAAGCACAACGACGGCAAGCCCAAGTTTGTCCTGCACGACGGCCCTCCGTATGCAAACGGCAACATCCACATGGGCACCGCCCTGAACAAGATCATCAAGGATATCATCATCCGCGACAAGAACATGGAGGGCTTCCAGGCTCCCTATGTGCCCGGCTTTGATACCCACGGCCTGCCCATTGAGCTGAAGGCTCTGTCCTCTCTGGGCGAGAAGAAGAAGGACATCTCCAAGCTGGAGCTGCGCCAGATCTGCGAAAAGTTCGCCACCGAGCATATCGACATTATGAGCGACCAGTTCAAGCGTCTGGGCGTTATCGGTGACTTTGAGCACCCCTACCTGACCCTGAAGCCTGAGTTCGAGGCCCGCCAGATCGAGATCTTTGGCGAGATGGCCAAGAAGGGCTACATCTACAAGGGCCTGAAGCCTGTGTACTGGTGCCCCGACTGCCGCACCGCTCTGGCTGAGGCAGAGATCGAGTACGGCGAGGACGACTGCGATTCCATCTTCGTCCGCTTCCATGTATCTCAGGACCCCAACGGTGTGCTGGCAAAGCACGGCATCCCGATGGATAAGACCTACTTCGTGATCTGGACCACCACCACCTGGACCCTGCCCGCCAACGAGGCCATCTGCCTGAACGGTGCCTTTGAGTATTCCTTTGTCAAGATCGGCGAGGAGTACCATATCATGGCCACCGAGCTGGTCAAGAGCGTGATGGATGCCTGCCATATTGAGAACTACGAGATCGTGGGCGAGCCTGTTTCCGGCGCTGAGTTCGAGCTGATGCGCTATCATCACGTCTACCTGCCAAAGGAGGGCATTGTCATCCTGGGTGACCATGTCACGCTGGAAAGCGGTTCCGGCTGCGTCCACACCGCAGGCGGCCACGGCGTGGATGACTTCAATGTTTCTCAGAAGTACAACGTGCCCATCACTGTTCCTGTGGACGATGGCGGCTGCCTGACGGAGCTGGCCGGTAAGTACGCAGGTCAGCGTGTCTGGGCTGCCAACAAGACCATTCTGGCCGACCTGACCGAAGCCGGTGCCATCATGGGTCAGGTGCACATCAAGCATCAGTACCCCCACTGCTGGCGCTGCCACAACCCCATCATCTTCCGTGCCACCGAGCAGTGGTTCTGCTCTGTTGCCAAGTTCCGTGACGATGTCTACAAGGCCATCGACACCGTGAAGTGGATGCCTGACTGGGGCCACGACCGCATGAAGGGCATGGTCCGTGACCGCAACGACTGGTGCATCAGCCGTCAGCGTACCTGGGGCGTGCCCATCCCGGCTTTCTACTGCAAGAAGTGCGGCGCTTACCACATCACCGATGCCACCATCAAGGCTGTCAGCGAGCTGTTCCGCAAGGAGGGCTCCGATGCCTGGTATAAGTACGAGGCAGAGCAGATCATCCCCGCAGGTGAAGTCTGCGAGAAGTGCGGCGCTTCCGAGTGGACCAAGGATACCGACATCATGGATGTCTGGTTTGATTCCGGTTCCACCCACGCTGCCGTTCTGGAGGAGCGCCCGGAGCTGAGCTTCCCGGCCGACATGTATATGGAGGGCGGCGACCAGTTCCGCGGCTGGTTCCAGTCCAGCCTGCTGACCAGCGTGGCTGCTAAGGGCTGCGCACCTTACAAGTCTGTTCTGTGCCACGGCTGGGTCGTGGACGAGCAGGGCAAGCAGATGCACAAGAGCGCCGGCAACGGCGTGGAGCCCAGCGAGATCATCAAGGACTACGGTGCGGATATCATCCGCCTGTGGGTCGCTTCTTCCGACTACACTGTGGATGTGCGCGCCGGTAAGAATATCTTCAAGCAGCTGAGCGAGGCTTACCGCAAGATCCGCAACACCGCCCGCTTCATTCTGGGCAATCTGGACGGCTTTGACCCCAACACCGATTGTGTGGCAGATGACCAGCTGCAGGAGATCGACCGCTGGGCACTGGCTGCTCTGGATGACCTGATCGTGAATGCCAAGGCAGGTTACGATGTGTATGACTTCAACAAGGTCTATCACGCCGTCTACAACTTCTGCGTTGTTGCCATGTCCAACTTCTACCTGGATGTGACCAAGGACCGCCTGTACTGCACCAACGGTGTGGGCCGCAAGGCTGCCCAGACCACCATGTACAAGATCCTGGTCGCTCTGGACAAGATCATTGCCCCCATCCTCTGCTTCACCAGCCAGGAGATCTGGGACTTCCTGCCCAAGACTGAAGGCATGAACAAGTACGTTGTGTTCGAGGCAATGCCCAAGGCAGGCCAGTACGCTGCAGACGATGCCTTCAAGGCCAAGTGGGCACAGCTCATTGCTGTCCGTGACGAGGTCAAGAAGGTGCTGGAGCAGGCCCGTGCAGAAAAGACCATCGGTGCTTCTTTGGAAGCTTCCGTTACCCTGTACTGCAATGATGCCGTCTATGACCTGCTGAACAGCATTCCCATGGACGAGCTGGCTGACCTGATGATCGTCTCCCATGTGGAACTGGTCAAGGGCGAGGGTGGTTCCGCCTCCGCTGTTGAGGGTCTGGGCGTTGCTGCTGCACATGCCACCGGCGAGAAGTGCGAGCGCTGCTGGAAGTATTCTGCAGACATCGGCACTCATGCCGCACATCCCACCCTCTGCGCACGCTGCGCAAGCGTGGTGGAAGCATAAGCCTTCCTGAAATAAACGCTGCGGCGCTCCTTTCGAGCAGGGAGCGCCGCTTTTTGGTATCAGAACACAGGCGGCAGCATGCCGCAGTTGGGAGTATTTTTATGGCATTTGTGATCTTCAATCTGCTGTGCGTTGCGGCGCTGGTCGGCCTCGATCAGGCCATCAAGTTCTGGGCTGTCAGCGCTTTGCAGCCGGTGGGCGCAATGCCGCTGATCCCCCATGTGGTGGAGCTGCGGTTCGTGCTCAACCAGGGCATGGCATTCAGCCTGCTCAGCGGCAAGCAGCTGTTTTTGATCGTTGCAACCAGCGCAGCGCTGCTGTTGGTTGCTTATTGGCTGTTTTTCCGCAGCCGGAACAACCGTCTGCAGCAGGCCGCACTTATCCTGGTGCTGGGCGGCGGCATCGGCAACCTGATCGACCGTGTGCTGAACGGCGAGGTGGTGGATTACATCAACCTGCTGTTCATGCGGTTCGCAGTGTTCAATTTTGCAGATATCTGTGTCTGCGTTGGTGTGGCACTCTGGGTGCTGGTCATTTTCCTGGAGGAGCTGCACGAGGATACGAAAAAGGGCCCGAAGGAGCAGTAAGCCATGGAGCAGCGTGAATATATCGTGGAAGCCGAGGGCGCAGGCCAGCGCATTGACCGCTTTCTGAGCGGTGAGGACACCGGCCTTTCCCGCAGTGCCCTGCAGGGCCTAGTGGCTGAGGGCCATGTGCTCTGCAACGGCAGGGCCCCGGCCAAAAGCCTGAAGCTCAAGGCAGGGGATATCATCCTGCTGGAGATCCCCGACGCAAAGCCCATTGAGGCTGTACCGCAGGAGATCCCGCTGGACATCGTCTATGAGGATGCGCACCTTCTGGTGGTCAACAAGCCCAAAGGGATGGTCGTCCACCCGGCTCCCGGCAACCCGGACGGCACTCTGGTCAACGCCCTGCTCTGGCACTGCAAGGGCAGCCTTTCCGGCATTGGCGGCGAGATCCGGCCCGGCATCGTCCACCGCATCGATAAGGACACCAGCGGCCTGCTGGTGGTGGCAAAGGATGATGCAACCCACATCGGCCTTTCCCAGCAGATGGCGGTGCACAGCGTGGAGCGGGCCTACAATACCATCGTCTATGGCGGCTTTGCCCAGGATGAGGGTTTTGTGGAGAGCAACCTGGGCCGCAGCAAGACCGACCGCAAGAAGATGGCGGTCTATCCGGCCAGTGAGCTCCACACAAAGTACGCCTATACCGGCTACAAGGTGCTGGAACGGCTGGGCGAGTTCACGATGCTGGAGTGCCGCCTGAAAACGGGCCGTACCCACCAGATCCGCGTTCACATGGCTTCCATCCACCACCCGGTGGCGGGCGACCCGGTGTACGGCCCCCACAACTGCATCACCAGCCTGCATGGGCAGTGCCTGCATGCAAAAACGCTGGGTTTTGTTCATCCCATCACGGGGGAACACCTGCGGTTCGATTCTGAGCTGCCGGATTACTTCACCCGCTTCTTGACCACGCTCCGTCAGCGCACAGGAGGAAATACCCTATGAAAGAGACGACCATTGACCAGACCCTAGTCCTCTGTGATCTGGACAACCTGCTGCTGGATGCTGCAGGCAATCTGCCTCAGCTCCAGCGGGATGTGCTGCAGCTTTTTTCCAGCAGGGGCGGCAGGCTGACCGTTTTCTCTCAGCGCTCGCCCCGGGCAGTCCGCTCTCTGCTGGGCGGGGTGCGGCTCAGTGCGCCCGCACTGGTCTGCGGCGGCACACTGGCCTACAACTTTTCGGAGGGCTCCGGCACCGCGCTGTGCAGCTTTGAGGGGATGGAGGAGTCTGTCCTGAAGATACTGCCCTCCCTGTCCGGTGTGGGCATTGCCCTGCAGATGCGCGATGGCTCCACCCGTGCTGTGCGGATGAGCGAAGGGCTGGTGTTCCACCTCAAGCAGGAGTGGACTCCCTTTGTGCTGAGCAACGCCGCTGATGTCAAGGGCGAGGACGTTCTGCGCATCCTGTTTTATCAGGACAAAAAGCAGATGCCCATTCTGCCCACACTGCAAAAGGCACTGGGGGACGCGGCAGCCTTCCTGCATGCGGAGCGCCTTGCACCGGATACGCTGGTGCTTACCCCGGGCCTTGTCTCAGGCAGTACCATGCTCAACGCCGTCTGCCCTCCCTCCGGCTATGCTGCCGAGCAGCTGACGGTGCTGGCCGGCTGCACCCAGATGCTCGACCTTGTCCATCTGGCGGGGGAGAGCGTTGTGCCTGCGGATGCCGCGCCTGAACTGCGCCTTGCCGCCAACCGGATGACCCTGACCGACCACGATGCCGGTGCAGCGGCAGAGCTTTTGTATGGCATGGTGCGCCGTGCGGAAACTTCTGCGTAAAATCATTGTAAAGCTCTCTGCAAATTCTCCGCAGAGGGCTTTCTTTTTCAGAGAAAGTCGGGTACAATGGGATGAAGAAAGCCAGTCTCACAAAAACAGAACAGAGATTTCTGTGGACAGCGGCCCTTGTCTGCGCGGTGTGCGTTGCGCTGGCGTTTGGATTTGCCGTTCCGCGGCAGGCAGAACCGGACCGTGCAGCCGGGAGTGAAACACCGCTCATCCAGCTGGCGCGGGTCGATCTGAACACCGCCGGGTTAGATGCTCTCTGCACCCTGCCGAGAGTGGGGGAGCAGCGCGCCCGGGCCATCATTGAATACCGGGAGCAGTACGGGCGCTTTGCCGCGGTGGAAGAGGCCGCTGCTGTGCCTGGCCTGACGGAAGCGGTGGTGGCTGAGTGGGATGGACTTGTTTATGTGAGCTGAAGCGCTGCGGCGAAAGCCGCATGTCAGGGAAAAAGGGAGTAAACTACTATGAAAGAGGATACGATCTTCATCAACCGTGAACTCAGCTGGCTGGACTTTAACCGCCGTGTGCTGGTGCTGGGCAAGGATAAGAATGTCCCGCTGGCGGAGCAGGTGAAATTCCTTGCCATTTATGGCTCCAATCTGGATGAATTTTTCATGGTGCGTGTGGGCTCCCTGCAGGAGCGCGCAAACCTTGCACGCAGTCAGAAAGATAAGGACAAGCGTGAGAACAAGACCAATATGACGGCCGAGGAACAGCTGAACGCCATCATGCCCAAGGTTGCCCATTTGCAGGAGGATTGCGATAAATACTACGAGAAAGCGCTGGAAAATCTGGATGCCTGCGGCTATAAAAAGGTAAACTTCGATGGGATGGATAAGGAACAGGAGCGCTTCTGGAAAAAGTACTTCCAGAACGAGCTGTTCCCCATCCTCAGCCCGCAGATCGTGGACAACCGCCACCCGTTCCCATTCCTGCGCAATAAGGAGATCTACCTGGGCGCTCTGCTCAAGGAAAAGGAGGGCCAGAGCCTTGGCATGATCCCCATTTCCAGCCAGATGGAGCGGCTGATCCTGGTGCGCCGGGAGGGCAAGACCGAGTTTGCCCTGACGGAGGAACTGGTGCTGCATTATGCGTCTCTCATCTTCGGCAAGGATGCTGTGCAGGAAAAGTGCCTGTTCCGCGTTACCCGCAACGCTGACATTGATGTAAAAGAGGGCATGATGGACCATGATATCGATTACCGCGAGATCATGGCCGACCTGCTCAAGCGCCGCCGCAAGCTGGCCGCTGTCCGCCTGCAGGTAACTCCCACGGCCCCGCAGGAGATCCTGCGTCTCCTCTGCGATAAATTAGAACTGAGCCATAAGCGGGTGTTCGCCCAGAAGAGCCCGCTGGATCTGAGCTTCTTCTACAAGCTCACCGGTAAAATGGAGGCCGAGGGCAACCCGGAGCTGTTCTATCCCTCGGCCCGGCCCATGCTGCCGCCCCAGGATTATGACCTTGCCGCCGAGGTGGAAAAGCACGATGTCCTGCTCAGTTATCCGTATCAGTCCATCCGCCCCTTCATCGCGATGCTGAAAAAGGCTGCGCGGGATCCGGAGGTTATCTCCATTAAGATGACCCTTTACCGGATGGCGCGGGAATCCCAGATCGTGCAGGCCCTGATCGAAGCCGCCGAAAACGGCAAGGAAGTGGTGGCTCTGGTAGAGCTGCGTGCCCGCTTTGACGAGCAGAACAACATCGACTGGTCCAAGCAGCTGGAAGAGGCTGGCTGTACCATTCTCTATGGCTTTGATGATTACAAGGTGCACTCCAAGCTGACCCTCATCACCAAGAAGAGCCCGCAGGGCTACAGCTACATCACCCAGATCGGCACCGGCAACTACAACGAAAAGACCAGTGAGCTCTATACCGATTATTCGTTCATCACGGCAGATCTGGGCATCGGTGAGGAAGCCTCCAACGTGTTCCAGAACCTTGCCGTGCAGAAACTGACGGAGACCACCGAGAAGATGCTGGTGGCTCCTCTGCGCTTCAAGAGCGTGCTGCTGGACGAGATGGACCGGGTCATCAATGCAGCCAAGCTGGGCCGCCCGGCATCCATGATCCTGAAAAACAACTCCATCTCGGATCGGGATATCATCCTGAAGCTCGAAGAAGCCAGCTGTGCGGGGGTTCGCATCGATATGATCGTGCGCGGCATCTGCTGTGTCCGCGCCGAGGTGCCAGGTAAGACCGAGAACCTGCATATCCGCAGTCTGGTGGGCCGCTACCTTGAGCATGGCCGCATCTACAGCTTCTACGATGGCGTGACCACCCGCATCTATATCGCCTCCGGCGATTTCCTCACCCGCAACACCGAGTGCCGTGTGGAGGTGGGTGTCCGGGTGGAGGACCCTGTCCTCATCCAGAAGCTGAGCGATATCCTGCAGCTGCAGCTGCGGGATAACGTCAATGCCCGGGAGATGCGGGCAGACGGCAGCTATCAGAAGGTGAAAGCGGCCCCCGGTGAGCCCCTTGTCAACGGCCAGATGGACATGTACGATCTGCTCCGGGATGACTGGCTCGCCCGGGATACCGCTTCTGCGGCAGAACCGGAGCAGCCTGAAATAAAGGCACCGGAACGGCTGTCTGAGCCCGAAACGAGACCGGAGCCGGTTCAGGTGGCGGAGCAGCCCGCAGAACCAACAAAACAGCCTGCCACGGTGAAAGCAGCACCTGCTCCGGCTGTGCAGAGCGCACCCGCTCCGCACGATGTTGATCGCGCGGAACGGCACGGCCACCCCAGCCTCTTCCAGCGGCTCCATGACTGGCTCCGCCGGTAAATACGGAAAGAGCACCCTCTGGGAAATCTCCCAGGGGGTGTTTTGGTTCTCAGTGATCTTCCTTCTGCATACACTTTCCAGAACGGAGGGCGAAAAGATGCAGGCAAAACATGGACGAGCAGGGAAACACAAGCGATATCAACGGGCGGCGGTGCTGGCTCTGACGGTGCTGCTGATCATTCTGCTGGCGGGCAGGGTGCTCCCGGTCTGTGCGGGCAAAAATGTCCCGGCGGGAGCCAGCCTGAAACAGGCAAAGCCGGGGCAGATCCTCTGCTTCCCGCTGGAAACGGCGGCGTGGCGTGTCTCTGACCCTTATGGCTGGCGGAAGGATCCCTTTACCGGGGAAAAAGCCTTCCACCGGGGCGTGGACCTTGCCTGCGGGGAGGGCACACCGGTCCTTGCGGCACTGGACGGCGTGGTGACCGCCGCCCGGCGTGGAGCCGCTTACGGCAACTATGTCCGGCTGACCCATGGGGACGGGCAGGAAACGCTCTATGCCCACATGCAGTATCTCTATGTCCGGGCCGGGGAGGTGGTTGCAGCGGGCCAGCGGCTGGGCACTGCCGGACAGACGGGCCGTGCCACCGGGGCACACCTGCACTTTGAATTTCTGACAGGCGGCATCCGGTATGATCCTTCTGCCGCACTGAGCCTGCCATGATGCGGCATCGGTTCCGGTACGGGCCGCTTGTGTTCCGGGACCCGTTGCTGCTCTGCGGGGCGCTGTACGTTCTGCTCTATTTCGATGCAAGCGGGTTTCTGAGGCTGGGGCTGCTGGCAGCATTCCTGCATGAGTGGGGGCACATCGGGATATATCTTGCCCTGTTTGGGCAGTTTCCGGTCATTGAAGTCACCCTTGCCGGCTTTTGTATGCGCACCCGGGGCAGGGAAATGACCCTGTGGCAGACCGCTCTCCTTGCCGCGGCAGGCCCTGCGGTGAATTTGGTGCTGGCCGGGCTCTGGATGCTTCGGCTGGAACAGCGGGCCACCATCCGGGCCAGTGCCTTTCTGGCGGCCAACCTCCTGACCGGGGCCTTCAACCTCCTGCCCATCCCGCCGCTGGATGGGGCACAGCTGGCGGCGTGCGGCTGGTCGCTGCTCCAAAACAATGATTGCATTTCCCGGCAGAATCGGGTACAATAAAATGAATGAAGTAAAACTGTTCTGTCAATGGAGGAACTTGATGTTTGATCCCAAGCTGAAAGAAGCGCTGGGCCGGGTGCAGAAGCCGGGCCGTTACACCGGCGGCGAACCGGGCAGCGTGTATAAAGACAAAGAAAAGGTGGATGTCCGGTTTGCATTCTGCTTCCCGGATACCTACGAGGTGGGAATGTCCTTCCTCGGTGAGAAGATCCTGTACGAGCTGCTCAACAGCCACGAGAACTGGTGGTGTGAGCGGGCCTTTATGCCCTGGCTGGATATGAAGGCTGAGATGGAGCGGCTGGACCTGCCCCTGTACACTATGGAGAGCAAGGACCCCCTGACCGATTTTGATGCGGTGGGCTTTACCCTGCAGTACGAGCTTTCCTATACCAACATTCTGGCCATGCTCGATCTGGCGCACATTCCGTTCTACGCAAAGGACCGCGACGAGCACTGGCCCCTGATCGTGGCGGGCGGCCCCTGCGCCTGCAACTCGGAGCCCATTGCAGATTTCTTTGATGTCATCCAGCTGGGTGAGGGTGAGAACCAGCTGCCTTCCATCTGCGCCGAGATCGAGCGCGCCAAGAAAGAGGGCGGTGTCTCCAAAAAGGAGCTGCTGCGCCGCATTGCAAAGATCCCCGGGGTCTATATCCCCGCCTTCTACGATGTGACCTACTTTGAGGACGGCCGGGTCAAAGCCATTACCCCCAACGAGCCGGGCATCCCGGCGGTCATCACCAAGGCCATCATCAAGGATCTGAACGAGTTTGCCCCGCCAACGAACTTTGTTGTGCCCATGGTGGGTGCCATCCAGGATCGTGCCAGCATTGAGGTGCTGCGCGGCTGTGTGCGCGGCTGCCGGTTCTGCCAGGCGGGCTTCCTGTACCGCCCCATGCGCCAGCGGGATGCCAGCCTGCTGAATAAGGCGGCACAGGATCTGTGCGCCAACACCGGCTATGAGGAGCTGAGCCTGTCCAGCCTGTCCACCTCCGACCACGGCCAGCTGGAAGAACTGCTGGATGATCTGAATGAGTGGGCCCCCAAGGAGCACGTCAGCCTCTCTCTGCCCTCCCTGCGGATGGACAACTTCTCCCAGAGCCTGATCGAAAAGACCACAAAGGTGCGCAAGAGCGGCCTGACCTTTGCGGCCGAGGCCGGTACCCAGCGCCTGCGGGATGTCATCAACAAGAATGTTACCTGGGACGAGATCGAAAAGACCTGCTCACTGGCCTTTGCCAACGGCTATTCCTCGGTCAAGCTCTACTTTATGATGGGCCTGCCCACTGAGACGATGGAGGACATCGAGGGCATTGCCGAGACCGCTCAGAAGGTGGTAGATCTCTATTACTCCAACCCCAGGCACGCCAAGGGCAGGGGTGTGCAGGTAACCATCAGCTGTGCCTGCTTTGTGCCCAAGCCCCATACGCCTTTCCAGTTCGTGCCTATGGACACGGAGGAAAGCCTGCAGGCCAAGCAGAAGCACCTGCTGGAAAGCGTCCACAGCCGCAAGATCAAGGTGAACTATCACGACAGCACCACCAGTTTTCTGGAGGGCGTGTTCGCCAAGGGCGACCGCCGTTTGGCTCCTGTTATTCTGGAAGCCTACAAACGGGGCTGTTACTTTGACGGCTGGGAAGAGTGCTTCAAGTATGATACCTGGATGCAGGTGTTTGAGGATCTGGGCATTGATCCCAAGTTCTACTGCCAGCGTCCCATTGGGCTGGACGAGGTGACCCCGTGGAGCCACATGGACTACGGTGTGACCCACGAATATCTGGTTCGAGAGTACAACAAGGCCCTTGCCGCCCAGACCACCCAGCCCTGCAACCGTGCCTGCCATGGCTGCGGTGCCAATCATCTGTTAGGAGGTCCCTGCTTTGATTACAGTCAGAATCTCGTTTGAGAAGAAGAATGAGGCCTCCTACATCTCCCTGCTGGATCTGCAGCGGGTGATGCAGCGGGTGCTCAAGCGCAGCGGCCTGCCTGTGTGGCACACGCTGGGCTTCAACCCCCACATCTACATGACCTTTGCCTGCCCGCTTTCGCTGGGGCAAGAGAGCGAGTGTGAGTGCGTGGATGTCAAGACCGAGGCTGAGAACCCGGATTTTGCCCAGTGGCAGACCGAGCTGAATGCCATCATGCCCACCGGCATCCGCATCACCCATGTGGGCCCGGTGCAGATGAAGGCTGACCTCATCGCCTTTGCCTGTTACCAGATCACCTACCCGGCGGCGGCAGCGGCTGTGCTGGAACAGTATAACGCGCTGGAAAGCGCCCCGGTGGAAAAGCACAGCAAAAAGGGCAAAAAGATCGTGGAGCTCAAGGATCACATCCCGCAGGTGGAATATACCACCGCAGGGGATCGTGTCTGCATGGAGCTCTGCCTGCCTGCCGCACAGGAGCTGAACCTGAACCCCTCGCTGCTCACCGGCTTTCTGGAAGAAAAGTTCGGTCTGCCTGCCGCCAGCGCAGGCATCCTGCGCAAGCGCTTCCTGACGGCGGATCGGCAGCTCTTTGCCTGATTTCCCGGGCAAAGAATGCCTTTTGGGCAGAACAGAAAATTTTTGGGATTATTTTGGGCAAATCGCTTGATTTTACGGGCGTTTTGTGCTATCCTATTAGGGCGTTAGTGTCCGCTGATACCACAGCGGGGTTAATGACAATATCATTAAACGGGCGGTCCTCTGACGGCAAGGTGCCGTGTATGAACGTCTAAAAACAAATGGAGGATTCAAAAATGGACGCACTGAAGATTATTTCTGAAGGCAGCATCAAGGCTGAGAAGCCCCAGTTCAACGTTGGCGATACCGTCCGCGTTGATGTTCGTATCAAGGAAGGCGAGCGTGAGCGTATTCAGGCTTTCGAGGGCACCGTCATTGCTAAGAAGCACGGCGGCGTTGCAGAGACCTTTACCGTTCGCCGCGTTTCCTACGGTGTCGGCGTTGAGCGTGTCTTCCCCATCAACAGCCCCTTCGTTGAGAAGGTCACCGTTGTCCGCAAGGGCAAGGTTCGCCGCGCCAAGCTGTTCTATCTGCGTGGTCGTACCGGCAAGGCTGCTAAGGTCAAGAGCGATATTTGATGATCCCCGCGTAAAACCGGGAGAAAAGGGACAACTTGTTGTCCCTTTTTTCTTTATTCCGGGCCAGACAAGATTGTGAGGTGCATCGGGAAATGGAAAAGCATGCTTCAACACAGGAAACTGTGCGCGGACAGAATGTGTTTGAGTGGTACGAGGCGCTGATCTCCGCCGCGCTGGTGCTGGTGCTGGTATTCTCACTGTTCTTCCGCATCATTCAGGTGGACGGCGAATCCATGGTGCCCACCTTGCAGAACGGCGATAAGCTGATCGTCTGGGGCGCAGGCTACGAGCCCCAGCGGGGCGATGTGGTCATCGTGGACAGCTACACGGCCTACGGTAAGCCGCTGGTCAAGCGTGTCATTGCCAAGGGCGGCGATGTGGTGAACATTGATTATCAGGCTGGCACGGTCTCGGTGAACGGGGAAGTGCTGCAGGAAGCTTATATCGCTGAACCGACCTATCTTGGCTATGACGTAACGTTCCCGTACACGGTGCCGGAGGGCACGGTGTTTGTGATGGGCGATAACCGCAACGCCTCACTGGACAGCCGCTCGTCCTATGTGGGCTGCATTGATGAACGCGATATTCTGGGCAAAGTGCTGCTCTGCTTTTTGCCCTTTTCGGATTTTGGGGTGGTAAAATGAACAACGATACCCGCTTTGCAAATCAATATAACATCCAATGGTTCCCAGGCCACATGACCAAGACCCTGCGGATGATGGAGACGGAGATCCAGCATGTGGATGCCAGTCTGGTGCTGCTGGATGCCCGCATCCCACTTTCCAGCCTGAACCCCGAGGTGGAGCGTATTACGGCCCGCAAGCCCAAGCTCTATGTGCTGAACAAGGCAGATCTGGCCGATCCTGCCGTGACAGAGGAGTGGATCAGATACTTCCGCGCCGCCGATGCAGGCTGCGTGGCCATCAGCGCCAAGCAGAAGGGCGGTGCCAAGGCGGTGCAGATCGCCATTGAAAGGGAGCTGGCCTCGCTATTGGAGCGCCGCCAGAACCGTGGTATGGGTGGTGCCAAAACTCAGGTGATGCTCTGCGGCATCCCCAACGTGGGCAAATCCACCTTCATCAACACCTTTGCAGGTTCTGCCCGTGCCAAGGCGGCCGACCGCCCCGGCGTGACCAAGGGCAAGCAGTGGGTCAGCACCGAAAAGTTTGACCTGCTGGATATGCCTGGCGTGCTCTGGAAAAAGTTTGATTCCAAGACCATTGCTTCTAATCTGGCCTTCATCGGCTCCATCAAGGATGATATTCTGGATGTGGAAGAACTGGCCATGAATCTGCTGGATGAGGTGCGCCGCAATTACCCCGACCTTGTGGCCCAGCGCTACAAGCTGGATACAGAGACACTGGCCCTGCCGCCCTACGAACTGATGGAGGCCATTGGCCGCAAGCGCGGTCTGCTGGTGCGCGGCGGCGAGGTGAATACCGAGCGCTGTGCCATCATGCTGGTGGACGAGTTCCGCGCCTGCAAGTGGGGCCGCATCTCTCTGGAGCGCCCGCCCCAGCGGGATGATCTGGCGGATTTTGCCGAGGAGGACGACGAATGAAACGGCGTTCTGACGAGGAGATCTCTGCCCCTCTGTACGAGTATGATGCGGCTATCCGTGCGCAGTACGGTTTTTTTGCCGGTGTGGACGAAGCGGGCCGCGGCCCGTTGTGCGGCCCGGTCGTTGTGGCGGCCTGTATCCTTGACCCGGAGAAGCCGGTGTACGGCATCAACGACTCCAAGAAGCTGACCGAGAAAAAACGGGAAGCCCTCTTTGATGAGATCCGTGACAAGGCGCTGGCCTATAAGATCGTCTTTGTAGGCCCGGAAATCATCGACCGGGATAATATCCTGAACGCCACCATGAGCGGCATGAAGCAGGCTGCGGAAGGGCTGGACATTGTGCCGAATCTTGTGCTGGTGGATGGCAACCGTGTCCCGGCTGCGTTGGAGATCCCCGCCCAGCCGGTGGTCAAGGGCGATGCCACCAGCGCCAGCATCGGCGCGGCATCGATCCTGGCAAAGGTCAGCCGTGACCGCTATATGATGGAGCTGGACAAGCAGTACCCGCAGTATCAGCTGGCAAAACACAAGGGTTACCCGACCAAGCTCCATTATGAACTGATCGAGCAGTACGGGATCCAGCCCTTCTACCGCCGCAGCTTCCTGAAAAAGCAGGGCTATTGGCCGGAGGGCAAGTGATGGATCGGGCCGAGACCGGCCGCACCGGCGAGGCTGTGGCCGCGCGGTATTACCAGAAGCAGGGATGTGAGCTGGTGGCCCACAACTACCGCACTAGGATGGGGGAAATCGACCTCATCCTGCGGGAGCCGGACGGCACACTGGTGCTCTGTGAGGTCAAGACCCGCAGCCCCGACCCGCTGGCCGCACCTGCTGCGGCCGTGACCCCTGCCAAGCAGCGCAGGCTCATCCGCACC
The DNA here is from genome assembly GCF_022750605.1 of Faecalibacterium sp. BCRC 81149. Taxonomy (NCBI): domain Bacteria; kingdom Bacillati; phylum Bacillota; class Clostridia; order Eubacteriales; family Oscillospiraceae; genus Faecalibacterium; species Faecalibacterium sp. BCRC 81149. The sequence continues at coordinate 103,627 of NZ_QXJA01000001.1, forward strand.
GCGGAATATTATCTCCAGCACACCGGACAGAGTGCTGAACCGGTTCGTTTTGACGTTGCCGAAGTGACCCCTCTTGACAGCGGGCGCTGGATGGTACATATTATAAAGGGTGCATTTACCGCGTAATGCGGGGTGCATCGGTGGGAAAAGGCAGAAAACGGCTTTTGCCGCTGTCACAAACATGGGGCCAATGCGGGTCCCGCTGGCAAAAAGGAGCGACGACAATGCAGTTTTTCAGCACGAGAGATCATAACCGCGTGGTAAGTGCCTCTCAGGCCATTGCACAGGGCCTGTCGGATGAGGGCGGTCTGTTTGTTCCGCAGAGCTTCCCGCAGGTGGATGTCAAGGCGATCTGTGCGCTGGATTACCCCGAGATGGCTGCTGCCATCGTGGGGCAGTATCTGACTGATTATTCGCAGGAGTTCCTGCAGGAGGCCGCCAAGGCCACCTATGGTGCGGCCTTTGGTGGAAAGGCGGGCTATCTGGCCCCTGTTTCGGATGAGGTGTACTCTCTGGAACTGTGGCATGGCCCGACCTGCGCCTTCAAGGATTACGCCCTGCAGCTGATGCCGAAGCTGCTGGTGGAGGCAAAGAAAAATCTTGACCGCACCGAGAAAACATTGATCCTGGTGGCGACCAGCGGCGATACCGGCAAGGCCGCGCTGGATGGCTACCACGATATCCCGGGTGTGGAGATCGCGGTGTTCTTCCCCACGGGCGGTACCAGTGAGATCCAGCGCCTGCAGATGGTGACCCAGGAAGGCGAAAATGTGGCGGTCTACGCTGTGCGCGGTAACTTCGATGATGCCCAGACCGGCGTGAAGAAGGTCTTTGGCGACCAGGCCATTGCTGCCGAGCTGGCAAAGCGGAACATCCGCCTGTCCAGTGCAAACTCCATCAACTGGGGCCGTCTGGTGCCGCAGATCGTTTACTACTTTGCCGCCTACGCCCAGCTGCTCAAGGCAGGGAAGGCGCGCTTTGGTGACAAGGTGGACTTCTGTGTGCCTACGGGCAATTTTGGCGATATTCTGGCGGGCTACTATGCAAAACAGATGGGCCTGCCGGTGGGCCGACTGATCTGCGCTTCCAATGAGAACAACGTCCTGACCGATTTCCTGACCACCGGTACTTATACTGCCAAGCGGGAATTCTTCAAGACCACTTCTCCCAGCATGGATATTCTGGTGTCCTCCAATCTGGAGCGCCTGCTCTATCACGTCACCGGCAGCGATGCCGAGGTGGCGGGCCTGATGAAGAGCCTGTCTGAAACCGGCAGCTATACCGTCCGGCCCGAGACGCTGGCCGCCATTCAGGAAAGCTTTGGCTGCGGCTGGAGCAGCGAGGAAGAGGTGGCAGGGGAGATCCGTGCCCGCTATGAGCAGGATGGCTATCTCTGCGATACCCACACCGCTGTGGCCTTCCATGTGGCGGGCCGTCACAAGCGCGAGGGTGTGCCCATGGTGGTGCTGTCCACTGCCTCCCCCTACAAGTTCCCCCGCAGCGTGCTGGAGGCTCTGGGCCACACTGCCCCGCAGAACGACTTTGAAGCCATGCAGGAGCTGGAAGAAGCCACCGGCCGCACTGCTCCCGCAAGCCTTGCTGCCCTGCGGCAGAAGGCCGAGCGGTTCAATACCGTCATCGACCCGGAGCAGATCGCGCAGGTGGCGCTGAGCTATCAGGAATAAACCTTGTCCTGCCGGACTTAGAACAGGAGAAAAATGAATGGCACTTTATGTGCTTGGCGATACTCATCTTTCACTGGGCGCTTCCAAACCCATGGATGTTTTTCCGGGGTGGAACGGCTATGTGGAGCGGCTGGAGCGCAACTGGCGCAAACTGATCAAACCCGAGGACACCATCGTGCTGGCGGGGGATATCAGCTGGGCCATGCGCCTGAACGATACGCGCAGGGATTTTGCGTTTTTACAGGAGCTTCCCGGCCAGAAGCTGATCATGAAGGGAAACCACGATTACTGGTGGACCACGGCCAACAAGATGAACGCCTACCTCAAGGCTGAGGGCTTTGACACCCTGCACATCCTGCACAACAACTCCTACTCTGTGGAGGGGTATGCGCTGTGCGGCACCCGGGGCTGGCTGTTCGATGTGGGAGAACCCCACGATGAAAAAGTGATGAACCGCGAGATCGGGCGCTTGAAAATGAGCCTGGATGCTGCGGAACCGGGGTTGGAGAAGCTGGTTTTCCTGCATTACCCGCCGGTCTACACCGGCACCAGTGCCCCTGAGATCGTGGCCACCTTGAAGGCCTACGGCATCACCCGCTGTTACTACGGCCACCTGCACGGAAACGCCATCCGGTACGCAGTGCAGGGCGATGTGGACGGCATCCGGTATAAGCTTGTCAGTGCCGATGGCCTGCGTTTCTGCCCCTACCGCATCAATTAAAGGCGGGAAGTGTGGGCAAAAAGAACAAAAAGTCAAAATTTGGTCTGGCAATTGTGTCTGGAACGTGCTATAATAAGTTTTGACGCGATTGTTGCACCCAATTGAGCGCGCGCGTCCCCGCATTTCGCAAACAGAAAATACAGGACGCGGTGCGCGGTTGCAGGAGACAGGGAAGAAAACCTGTCCCCAACGCAATAGAATTTTTGAGTGGAGGATACACAAAATGAATTTCATCAAGTGCGAAAAGCTCGAGAAGAGCATGGCAGAGCTGCAGTTCTCTATCGACGCTGAGGCCTTTAAGGGCGCAGTGGCCGATGTCTTCAAGAAGGAGGGCAAGAAGTACTCCGTGCCCGGCTTCCGCAAGGGCAAGGCTCCCCGTTCTCTGATCGAGAAGATGTACGGCGCTGATGTCTTTACCTATGATGCCATCAATGAGCTGTTCCCCGCTGCTTACGAGGCAGCTGTGAAGGAAGCCGGCATCGAGCCTGTTGGCCGTCCCGAGGTTTCTGTGGATGCTGCCAGCGAGACCGAAGGCGTGACCCTGACCGTCAAGGTTGCTGTGATGCCCGAAGTCAAGGTCGGTAACTACAACGGTCTGACCGTTGAGAAGACTGTCCATACTGTTACCGACGAGGCCGTCGATGCAGAGCTGAAGCGCGTGCAGGAGCGCAACGCCCGTGAGCTGACCCGCGAGGGTGCTGCTGAGAATGGCGATATCGCTGATATCGACTTCGAGGGCTTTGTGGACGGTGTCGCTTTTGAGGGCGGCAAGGCTGAGCACTACAACCTGACCCTGGGCAGCGGCTCTTTCATCCCCGGCTTCGAGGATCAGATCGTTGGTCACTCCGCCGGTGAGGAGTTCGACGTGAACGTCACCTTCCCCGAGGAGTATCAGGCTGCTGAGCTGGCTGGCAAGGCTGCTGTCTTTAAGATCAAGCTGCACGAGGTCAAGTACAAGGAGCTGCCCGCTCTGGATGACGAGCTGGCTAAGGACTGCTCCGAGTACGACACTCTGGAAGAGTTCAAGGAGTCCATCCGCAAGAACAACCAGGAGCAGCTGGACAAGCAGGATGACTTGGCTGTTGAGAACGCTCTGGTCGATCAGGTCATCGAGAGCATGGAGGCTGAGATCCCCCAGGCTATGTACGATACCCGTATGGACGAGATGGTCAATGACTTCGCCTTCCGTGTGGAGCAGCAGGGTCTGCGCCTGGAAGACTACCTGAAGTATATGGGCCAGACCGTGGATCAGTTCCGTGCTTCCTTCATGCCTCAGGCTGAGAAGCAGGTCAAGATCCGCCTGGCTCTGGAGGCTGTTGCCGCTGCTGAGAACATCGAGGCTTCCGAGGAGGATGTCTCCACTGAGATCAAGCGCATCGCTGACCAGTACAAGATGGAAGAGGATAAGGTCCGTGAGCTGGTCAACGTTGACGACCTGAAGAAGGATCTGGCAATCAACAAGGCCATCGACTTCATCAAGAGCCACGCCAACATCGTGGAGAAGGCCGCTGAGGCTGAAAAGACCGAGGACGCTGAATAATCCAGCTGCCAAGGCCGCAATTTGCAGGAAACGCTGTTTGAAGCGTACCCTGTAAACAAAGGTTGTTAAAATTGACCGATACGGCCCTGTTTCTTTTGCCGTATCGGTCAATTTTGCAAATAGAATCATTTTTCGTATCAGGAGGCGAACTTTATGAGTTTTGTTCCTTACGTTGTCGAACAGTCGGCACATGGTGAGCGTTCCTATGATATCTTCTCCCGTCTGCTGAATGACCGCATCATCGTTCTGAGCGAGGATGTCAACGACACCTCCGCAAGCCTTGTGGTGGCGCAGCTGCTGTACCTGGAAGGGCAGGACCCGGACAAGGATATCAGCCTGTATATCAACAGCCCCGGCGGCTCCATCAGCGCGGGCATGGCCATCCACGATACCATGCAGTATATCAAGTGTGATGTCTCCACCATCTGCATGGGCATGGCCGCTTCCATGGGTGCCTTCCTGCTGGCAAGCGGCACCAAGGGCAAGCGCTTTGCCCTGCCCAACTCCGAGATCCTGATCCATCAGCCGCTGATCGGCGGTCAGGGCGGCGGCCTTTCCGGCCAGACCACTGATATCAAGATCCACGCCGAGCACATGGTGTATATCCGCGATAAGATGAATCACATGCTCAGCGATTACACCGGCCAGCCGCTGGAGAAGATCCAGCTGGACACCGAGCGCGACAACTATATGACCGCGCTGGAAGCCAAGGAATACGGCCTGATCGATGAGGTCATCGCCCACCGCTGAAACTGAACGGTGCGGGGGAGAGCCCTGCGCGCAAAGACCCAGAATAAGGAATAACAGTTATGGCAAACAACAATTCCGGCAAAAATGAAAAAGACCTGGTGTGCAGCTTCTGCGGCAAACATCAGGACGAAGTGGAACGGATGATCATCGGCCCCGGTGTCAACATCTGCAGCGAGTGCATCGGCCTGTGCCATGATCTGCTCTCGGATCAGCCGGAGCACCCGGAAGCAAACGGCCGCCCGGGCCGCGGCGCAAGCCGTACCCGGATGCAGGCTGTGGATGGTCTGGATATCAATATCCTGACCCCGGCTGAGATCAAGAACGGGCTGGACCAGTATGTCATTGGTCAGGATGAGGCCAAGCGTGTGCTGGCGGTCTCCGTTTACAACCATTATAAGCGCATCCTGAGCGGCAAAGGTGCGGATGTGGAACTGCAGAAGTCCAACGTTCTGCTGCTGGGCCCCTCCGGTGTCGGCAAGACTCTGCTGGCTCAGACCCTGGCCAAGATGCTGGGGGTGCCCTTCGCCATTGCGGATGCCACCACCCTGACCGAGGCGGGCTATGTGGGTGAGGATGTGGAGAACATCCTGCTCAAGCTGCTTCAGGCGGCGGATTTTGATGTGCAGAAGGCACAGGTGGGTATCATCTACATTGATGAGATCGACAAGATCACCCGCAAGAGCGAGAATCCCTCCATCACCCGTGATGTGGGCGGCGAGGGTGTGCAGCAGGCGCTGCTGAAGATCCTGGAGGGCACCGTGAGCAACGTGCCGCCCAACGGCGGCCGCAAGCACCCCCAGCAGGAGTTCATCCAGATCGATACCACCAACATCCTGTTCATCTGCGGCGGTGCCTTTGATGGCCTGGATAAATACATCCTGCGCCGCACCGATCGCTCTGCACTGGGCTTCGGCAGCAGCCTGAAGGACAACTCTGATGATGCCCAGCGTGCCCTGCTGCGCAAGGTGGAGCCTCACGATCTGGTCAAGTTTGGCCTGATCCCCGAGCTGATCGGCCGTCTGCCGGTCATCACTGTGCTGGACGATCTGGACGAGGACGCACTGGTGCGTGTGCTCAAGGAGCCCCGCAACAGCCTGGTCAAGCAGTACAAGGAACTGCTGAGCATGGACAGTGTAGAGCTGGAGTTCACCGACGAGGCCCTCCACGCGATCGCCCGCAAGACCATTGAGCGCAAGACTGGTGCCCGCGGTCTGCGCAGCGTGATGGAAGGCATCCTGCTGCCTGTCATGTATGATGTGCCCAATGACCCCACCATCATCCGTGTCACCATCGACAAGGACACTGTGGAGGGCGGCGAGGCCCATCTGGAATACGGCGCTGTGCGCAAACGGTATAAGAACCAGACCGCCCTGAGCTGATATCTGCACTCTGCAGACAGCAGGGAAGGGATGCCCTGCCAAATGCTTCGGCTTTGGCGGGGCTTTTTTTGCAATTCGCTTGTTTCGCGCCCGGAGTTGCGGTATAATATTAAAGTCTGGATGACTGTGGTGGGAGAACTCTCTGGCAGGAACTCCTGAAACACCCGGCATCGGATACTGTGGGAAATTGGAAGTACGATAAAGGAGTGTGTTTTTCAATGGCAAACTATCTTGAGATGAATCGTGAGGAGCTCACTGCCGAAAAGGCAAAGCTGAATGAGCAGTACAAAAAGTTTCTGGCCATGAACCTGAAGCTGAACATGGCCCGTGGCAAGCCCGGCCCTCACCAGATGGATCTGGCAATGGGTCTGCTGCAGATGAACGATTACACCACCGACGCAGGCACCGATGCCCGCAACTATGGTGATCTTGAGGGCCTGCACGAGGCTCGCGTCCTGTTTGCGGATGTGTTCGGTGTCAAGCCCGAGGAAGTGTTCGTGGGCGGCAACTCCAGCCTGCAGCTGATGTACAACCTCATCAACATTGGCTATGTGTTCGGCTTCCCTGAGTCCCCCTGCCCCTGGTCTCAGGTGGAAAAGCGCAAGTTCCTCTGCCCGGTGCCCGGCTATGACCGCCACTTTGCCATCACTGAGGAGTACGGCTTTGAGCTGATCAGCGTGCCCATGACCCCCAATGGCCCCGATATGGACATTGTGGAGAAGCTGGTGGCCGAGGATGACACCATCAAGGGCATCTGGTGCGTGCCCCAGTATTCCAACCCGGATGGCTATACTTACAGCGATGAGACCATTGACCGGATGGCCAAGATGAAGACCGCTGCTCCTGATTTCAAGATCTTCTGGGATGAGGCTTACATCGTCCACCACCTGACCGAGGAGATCATCGAGACCCCTGTTCTGTTGAACGAGAGCAAGAAGTACGGCACGGAGAACCGTGTGTTCATGTTCACCTCCACCAGCAAGATCACCTTCCCTGGTGCAGGTGTTTCCGCCATTGCATGCAGCGTGGACTCCATGAAGTATATCTGCAAGCGCTTCTCCGTGATGATCATCAGTTATGATAAGATGAACCAGCTGCGCCATGTACGTTTCCTGAAGAACAAAGAGGGTGTGCTGGCCCACATGGCAAAGCACCGCCGCCGCCTGATCCCCTGCTTTGATGCGGTCAAGACGGCCTTTTCCGAGGAGCTGACCCCCTGCGGCGACATTGCCCACTGGACGAACCCCAAGGGCGGTTACTTCATCAGCCTGTACGTTATGCCCGGCTGCGCCAAGCGTGTGGCCCAGCTGTGCAAGGAGTGCGGTCTGACCCTGACCGGTGCCGGTTCCGCCTATCCCTACCACAAGGACCCGCAGGATTCCCACCTGCGTATCGCGCCCACCTATCCCAGCTTGGACGAGGTGGAGACCGCATCTGATCTGCTCTGCGTCTGCGTAAAGCTGGCAGTTATCGAAAAGCTGCTGGCCGAAAAAGCAGAGTAAGCGTTTTATTCTGCAAAAAATCTCCTCCGTGCAGAGGTTTTTCTGCGCGGCGGAGGTTTATTATATTTTGGAGGTTTCCTGTTTTTTATGAAGACGAAAGGCAAAGCATGGCAGCTTGTTGTCACAGTGCTCCTGATCGCCGCGTTTGTCTACACGGCATTCTTTGGTGTGGCAGTCAAGTACGGTGATGTGACCAAGACCTACATCAAGGGAGCGCAGGATATCCGCTTTGGCGTGGATATCAAGGGCGGTGTCAACGTAACATTTGCCCCCTCGGACAACTACGATGCCACCGATGATCAGCTGGACGCTGCCCAGCTGGTCATTGAGAATCGTCTGGTCGGCCTGAACGTGACCGACTACGAGCTGTATGTGGATTATGACTCCGACCGCCTGATCCTGGAGTTTCCGTGGCAGTCCGGCGAGACCGATTTTGACCCCGAAGCCGCCATTGAAGAGATCGGCAGCACCGCCTACCTGACCTTCCGCAAAGGGAGCAGTGCAGACGGCGAACTGATCCTGGACGGCTCCATGGTCGAGAGCGCAGCTGCTCAGTACGGCCCGGTGAGCGGCAGTACATCCGAATATTATGTGGCCCTCAAGTTCAACGACGAGGGTGCCAAGGCCTTCGGGGATGCCACCACGGAGCTCTACCAGAGCAGTGGAACGATCAGCATCTGGCTGGATGATCAGAACGTGAGCACGGCAACGGTCAATGCGGCCATCACCGATGGTGCCGCCATCATCACCAGTTCCGCGTCCAATCCCTTCACGCAGGAGGACGTGGTCAAGATGGCCCGCCAGATCAATTCCGGTGCACTGCCTTTTGCCCTGACTGTGGACAGCTATTCCACCGTCAGCCCCAGCCTGGGCGAGAACAGCCTGAGCGCCATGGTGCTGGCAGGTCTCATTGCCTATGCCCTCATCGTGGTGCTGATGACTCTGCTGTACCGTCTGCCCGGCTTCCTGGCCTGCATTGCACTGGCCGGTCAGGTGGCGGCAACGCTGGCCTTCGTCTCCGGCTACTTCCCGGTGTTCGAGAGCTTTACCCTGACCCTGCCCGGCATCGCAGGTATCATCCTGGCCATTGGTATGGGCGTGGATGCCAATGTCATCACCGCCGAGCGCATCAAGGAGGAGCTGAACAACGGCAAATCGCTGGATGGCGCGCTTAAGAGCGGCTTTGCCCGCGGCCTGACCCCCATCATTGATGGCAATGTGACCATTGTCATTGTGGCAATCGTGCTGATGGGAGCCTTCGGCCCCTCGGACGGCCTGTTCGCCAAGGCCCTGCACTTTGTGTTCTTCGCCTTTGGCCCTTCCACCGCAGGCACCATCTACGCCTTTGGCTACACGCTGTTGACCGGCGTTCTGCTGAACTTTGTGTTCGGCGTGTTCGCCACCCGTGTGATGATCCGCGGTGCAGCCTCCATCAAGGCCCTGCGGAATCCCTGGCTCTATGGTGCTGTCAAGCCCGGCAAGGAAGTCAAGGAGAAGAAGCCCATCGACTTTGTGGGTCTGCGTAAGCGCTTCCTGACCATCTCCACCTGCCTGATGGCGGCCATCATCCTGTGTGCTGCAGTATTCGGTGTCCGGCTGGATACGGAGTTTACGGGCGGTGCCATGATCACCCTGAGCTATCAGGGTGAGATCAGCACCTCCGAAGTTCAGAAGACCGCCTCCACCGCACTGGAAAACAACGGCCTGACCCTGCAGACCGGCGAGAATGTCGCCACCGGGGAGCAGACCCTGAAGATCTCCATGCCCGGCAACGAGACCGTGACCACCGATCAGGTGGAGAATCTGCTGACCTCCCTGAACGAACAGTACCCGGACAATGCCTTTGCCCAGCTGTCCCTGAGCAATGTCAGCGCTGCCATGGGCACCAAGTTCCTGCAGAAGAGTCTGGTGGCTGTGGTGTTCTCCCTGCTGCTCATCCTGCTGTATATCGGCTTCCGTTTCAAGAAGATCGGCGGCCTGACCGGTGGCCTGATGGCTGTGCTGGCCCTGTTGAACGACCTGATGGTGGTGTTTGGCACCTTTGTGCTGCTGCGCACCCCGCTGGACGGCAACTTTATTGCCGCTATGCTGACCATTCTGGGCTACTCGATCAACGATACGGTTGTGGTCTATGACCGCATCCGCGAGAACCGTGCCCTGATGGGGAAAAAGACCCCGTTCGAGGAGCTGGTCAACCACTCGGTCAACCAGTCTGCTCGCCGTACCATCATCACTACGGTGACCACTGTAATGGCACTGGGTGTGATGTGCGTGGTCTCCAAGCTGTACGGTCTGGACAGCATCTTTACCTTTGCTTTCCCGCTGATGATGGGTATGCTGAGCGGCGTGTATACCTCGCTCTGTGTTTCCACCTCCGCCTGGGTGCTGTGGAACGACCGCAAGAGCAAAAAGGCTGAAACCAAAAAAGCCTGACCGTGTTTTGCCCGACAGGCCAAGAACCAACATCAGGAGGAACGATTTATGAAATGTCCCTATTGCGGCGATGAGGAATCCAAGGTCATCGATTCCCGCCCGACCGAAGACGGTGAGCGGATCCGCCGCCGCCGCGAGTGTCTGCGCTGCCGCATGCGGTTTACGACCTATGAAGTGGTGGAGACCGTCCCGCTGATCGTCATCAAAAAGGATAACTCCCGTGAGCCTTTTGATCGTCAGAAGCTGCTCAACGCAATGCTGCGGGCCTGCGCCAAGCGCCCGGTGAGCTACGATGCACTGGAAAGGGCTGTCAGCAGCATTGAGCAAAGCCTGATGAGCTCCTATGACCGCGAGGTGTCCAGTGTGCGCATTGGTGAACTGACCATGCAGGAACTGAAAAAGATCGATGAAGTGGCCTATGTCCGCTTTGCTTCGGTTTACCAGCAGTTTGCCGATGTCGAGAGCTTTTTCACAGAGCTGAAAAAACTGATGGGCGACCGCAAAGAGAAAAACTAAGGTTCCAGCGTTAAAAGCCAGACTTTTTCGTGAACTTCACGAGAAAGCCTGGCTTTTTGTTGTGCTCACCTCAACTGTTCAGCTCAGCACAAACACCCTCAGAGAATGCGATGAGAGAGCCAGGCCAGGGTCTCTACCTGAACCTGTGCCCGGCGCAGTTCCCCGAAGGCTTCCTCGGGTGCATTCAGTTCCAGATGGCCATCGGCGGCGCGCAGGGCGGCTTCCAGCTCCGTGAAGTCCTGCGTGCGGAGCAGGTGGTTCATGCCTTCCCGCATGGTGTCGCAGAGCTCGGCTCCTTCGGCCAGTGCCTGCCGCGCACCGGTCAGATCGCTGTTCCGGATATCCTCCATGGCGGTGTCGATGTCATCGGAGATATCCTCGGCGAATTGCTGTACCCGGAAGCTGCTGTAAAAGGCTGCCGCCAGCAGCAGGACTACGATGCCAATGCAGACATAAATACGTTTCATGCCGCACCCCCTTGCCGGAGCCCCGCCGTTTGACGAGGCTCCTTTTTCAGCAGAAAATAATCCTCGGTATCGTTGCCCGCCAGGATCAGGATCTCTTCCAGAAGCAGGCTGTTGGCCTGTGCGGTGCGTTCCAGCCAGGCAGCATCCTTGCCGCAGATGGTCAGGTTTTCGGCAAGCACCTGACCATCCAGCACAAAGGGAATGGTGGCCTGTGCCCGCTGTACCTTTGCTCCAAGGTCGGCGAGGGTGGCCGGTTCCTTTTCCGGGCGCAGAGCCACCGAGAGACTGCCGTTGGTCTCCACGACTGCATAGGAGACATCCCGGGGGTCGAACACATCTTTGCCGCGCAGCGCCTCCATCAGATCGGCGGCAGTCAGCCGCAGGGTGCGCAGGGCGTTCTGATCGATCTTACCATTCAGGATGACCGTTTTGGGCCGCCCGGACATCAGGTTGAAAAAGCGCTGGCTCCTGAAGCTGAGGATTGACCCAAGAAGCTCCAGCGCCGCAATGAGAAAGAGGGGGATCAGGCTGGCTGTGACCGGTACTTCTTCAGATTCAATGGAGATGGAAGCCAGATTGGAGATGAGGATGGTGGACACCAATTCCTCAGGCTGTAGTTCCCCCAGCTGACGTTTGCCCATCAGCCGCATGGCAAACAGGACGCAGAGATAGATCAGGATGGTACGGAAGATCAAGAGTTTCAAACCGGAACACCTCCCAGCGTATAACCGCCGCCCAGGCGGACAAGCTACCAGAAAGGGGGCGGCAAAATGGAACAGCTTTCCAGCCATCTGGCGGCAAATCTTGCGGAGCTCAACGCTAGGTTTGGCCAATCGGCAGATTTTTATGCGAAGGAGCTTGAGCTTTACCACTGCAAAGGAGCCATCGTTCTGTTTGATGGAATGGCCAGCCTGAAAGGGCTGTGGCAGCTGCTGCTGGATGCCGCCAGCCGCCGCACACCGCCCGGCCCGGCAGAACAGCTGACCGGGGAACAGGTGTTTGCGCTGTTGTTTGAGTACTCTGCACTGCCCGCAGAGCCTGCCCCTGTGGAGAACTGGGATGCCCTGATCCGGCGGCTGACGGCGGGCATGGCAGTGCTTTTGCTGGACGGATGCGCAAAAGGTATCGCCTTTTCGGTGCAAAGCCTGAACGCCCGCTCGGTGGATGAACCGGCAGGGGAGGGAAATCTCCGCGGCTCCCGGGAAGGCTTTGCGGATCTGCTCCGGGTGAATACCAGCCTGCTGCGGCGGTGCTTCCGCAATGATGCTCTGGTCATTGAGATCGGTCAAGCCGATTGTGAGATGAAAACGGAGTATGCTCTCTGCTACTGCCGGGATACGGCAGACCCAAAAGCGGTGCAAAAGGTGCGGCAGACCTTGCAGCGGGCCAGGCCGCAGCTGCTTTTGGATTCCAGCTACTTTGTGCCATGGCTCTTTCCCTGTAAGATCCGCACATTTGCCCCCGTGCGCTATACCGAACGGCCTATTGTGGCAGCGGCAAAGCTACGGGAGGGGAAATTCGTCATTCTGGTCAATGGCAGCCCCTCAGCGCTGATCCTGCCCACCCTGTTCTGCGAAAACTTTGAATGCCTGGATGACTATGCAGGAACGGCCTATTTTGCATCCTTTCTGCGGGTGCTGAAATATATCTCGTTCTACCTGAGCATTTTCCTGCCGGGCGTGTTCGTCTGCTGGGCGGTCTACCTGCCAGAACTCCTGCCGCCCCAGCTGCTGTTCAAAATCGAGGCCGCCGAGCAGGCAACGCCGCTGCCGCTGTTTGGGGAAATGCTTCTGGTGATTCTGATGCTGGAGATCATTCGGGAGGCTGGCCTGCGGATGCCCCAGACCCTGGGGCACTCTGTCAGCCTGATCGCTGCCCTCATCATCGGGGATGCCGCCATTGCCGCCGGATTGATGAGCACACCGGTCATCCTAACCGCCGCTGCCGCGTCCATTGCGGTGTTTGTCACGCCCTCGCTGTATGAGGTGGCAACCGTTCTGCGGCTGGTGGTGCTGCTGGCAGCAGGGGTGGCTGGCCCGGTGGGACTTGCCGCCTGCGCACTGGGCGTGTTATTTGGGCTGACCCGGGTCTCGGCGCTGGGTGTGCCCTACCTGCTGGATGCCGTATTTCCCGAGGTGCCGCTCTCGCCAGACGGTGTGACCCGGCGCAGCTACCCAAAACTTTCCCGGCAGCCCTTTACCATTTGGCAAAAAAGAGGTGGTTGAAATTGGAACGATCCTGTTTCTCCGAAAAAACACTGACCTTGAGTGTGCTCACTGCGGAGTTCGCTCGGTGTGTATTACAGACGGGTGCGCCTGTAACAACCCGCAGTCTCTTTTTGCAGGGCCTGCCTATGGCACTGGCGCTGGTTCTGATCACCGCCCTAACAGCCGGGGCAGAGCAGCGTGCAGACAGTTTTTGGGGTACAGACTTGCGTTCCCGGGTAGTCTGCGGCGGGCTGGGACTCTGGTTTGTCTGGGAGGCTGTGGAGACCTTCCGTCAGGCGCAGGAGCTTTGCTGGGGAAATTTTTCTTCCATGGCCATGCTGGGGCTTCTCCCGCTGCTGCTCTGGGCAGGATGGAAGCTGGAACCTGCCGTACTGGTTCGTTGTGCGCCGATCTTGTGCTGGGCGGCGGCGCTGGCGGGTTTGCTCTGCCTGCTGGGGCTGAATGGCCAGTTCCACTGGGAAAGTCTGATGATGCAAGCTGATGCTCAAACGATTATTCTGCCTCTGTATCCGGAATACTTTGCCCTGCCGCTGTTCTGCCCGGCAAAGCAGGTGCGGTGCGCTGTTTGGCTTCCGGTGAAAGTTTTTATATTGGCTGGCAGCTTTGCGCTCTGCACGGAACTGGTGTTTGGGGCGGGGAATGCCCTGCCCGGCATCGAGCTTCTGCAGGCGGGCAGGCTTGGCAGCATCTCCCGGTTTGATGCCCTTGTGCTGCTGGTCTGGTTGGCAGCGGCAATGTTCCGGTTCTGCGTGCTGGTGCAGGTGGTGCGCCAATTGGCCGGGCGGATGTGGGGCAGAACTACGCCTGCGGAGGAAAACGCATGACGGGCCGACAGCGTGCCCTCCGGTGGCTGGCGGCAGGGGTGCTGGTGCTCTGGTGCGGGGTATTTTTGCGGGCAGAGAATACCGAGAAAAGCATGGTGCGTGCCTTGATTCTTACCCCGCCCACGGTGGCGGTGCAGAGTTGGACAGTGGGTCTGCTCTACCAGTTTCCGGAAGCCGCCGCCGATGCTTCTGATGCCGCCGCACAGGTGCAGCTCTGCACCGGGCAGGGAAACACCCTGCAAACGGCTCTGACGGAAGCCGAGCGTGGCCTGCCCCGTAAAGCAAGCTACCGGCTGTGCGAGTATCTGCTTTTGAATGCCGAAACAACTTTAAAAACCATTCGACAGGCGGAGACCGTGTTGAAAGAGGAGCCGGTGCAGGGCTTGTCTGCCCGGGTCCTCTGCATGGATCTTTCCGGAGAAGAACTGGCCGCAGCAGACGGAGAAAACGAACTGTTCCCGGAACAGCTTTTGCAGGCCGTGAAGGAAGCCGCACCGCAGGCTCCGCACCTATACGAGAGCCGGAACGCTCTTTTGGCTCCGGTACTCATCCTGACGGATGGTGCCATTGAGAATGCGGAGGAAATGCTTCTGCTCACCGAAACAGGGAACACCCGGCTCACCCCGGCAGAGAGCCAGATGGCACAATTGCTGCTGGGTCAGAGCGGAGAACACACTTTTCCGCTGGGTAGCGGGCAGGTGACGTTCCGGCGCTGTGTGGTATCGGTGGAAGCCGTAGAAGATGGCTTTGCCGTGACCCTGACCGGCCAGCGCAGGGCGGGCACAGCTCTGCCCACAGCAGCACAGTGTGCGGCGCTGGAGCTGCTCTGCGTGCAGACCGTTCAGCGCTGCTGGGAAAACGGGTATGATCTGCTCTCTCTGGGAGCAGTCCGGGCGCTGAAGCAGGGAACAGGGCGAGAAGCGCTGACAACAAAAAACGCCTGCCCGCAGGTGCAGGCAGACGTGAGCTTTTTGCAGTTTTAGTGGGCGGTCTCAAAAACGATGGTGATGGTGGTGCCAACGTTCACTTCGCTTTCCAACTTGATGCGGGCGTTGTGGATGCGGGCAATGTGCTTGACAATAGCCAGCCCCAGACCGGTGCCGCCGGTGGCCTTGCTCCGGCTCTTATCCACCCGGTAGAAGCGTTCGAACACGCTGGACTGCGCGTCTTTCGGGATACCGATGCCGTTATCCTTGACGGTCAGGGTGCAATGGCCGTCCCGGGTGCAGGAGGTGATGAGCTGGACCTTGCCACCGGGGCGATTGTAGCGGATGGCGTTGTCGCACAGGTTCTGGCACAGCTCATCCAGCTGATCCCGGTTGCCAAGCACTCTGGCACTCTCGCCCAGATAGGTCAGGGAGATGAAGGAGCGCTGTGCGTTCAGCTTCTGGCGTTCCACACAATCCTTGGCCACGTCCAGCAAATCGACCGTTTCCATGTCGGGCTGTGCATGGGTCTCGCTGACGCTGTCCAGGTGCGACAGCTGCAGGATATCGTTCACCAGCTGGATCATCCGGCTGGCTTCTACATGGATCTTCCGGCCAAACTCGGGCACATCGGCAGGTTTGGCAATGCCGGTCTCAATGAGTTCCGCATAGCCGGAAATACTGGTCAGAGGAGTTTTCAGCTCGTGGCTGACATTGGCCGTGAAATCCTGCCGCATTTTCTCGTTGTTTTCCCGGAGCAGCCGGTCAGAGTGGATGCTCTCAGCAAAGGGGATGAGTTCCCGGTAGGGAACGTTTTCCTGAATGTGCTCAAGATCATCCGTCATTTTCAGAATGGGCTGGACAAGACTGCGGGTCAGCAGCCCGGCAATCAGCGCTGCGGCACCCATCATCAGGATGCAGCTCAGGATGATGGCGGGCAGGGCCGCGTCGTAGATCGACCAGATGGTCTCAGAATCCTGGGCCACACGCAGGATATCGCCGCCGGGCAGCAGCATGGCGTAATAGTAGGTCTCGTACCCCATGGTCTGGGAATCGCGGCAGTTACGGCCTACACCCTCCCGCATGGCCTGTTGGATCTCCGGGCGGGACAGATGGTTTTCCATCTGCTGGTCAGTGGCGGATTCGAACACCACACTGCCATCTGCTGCGATCAGGGTAATGCGCAGGTCACCGTTGACGAACACCGAGAGCTGATCCGGAGAGGAAAGCTGCTCGTATCCGGCGGAAACCAGATCGGCCTGATGCTCCAGCGAGGTCCACGCCTGTTCCCGGAACGCTTTGTGAAAGACGAAGAGACAGAGCACGGCGGTGCAGACCAGACCGACGAAGCCCATGAAAAACAGCCGGTAACTGATTTTTTCTTCCATGCTCTGCGGTTTCATTCTTCCTCGCCCTCCTCATTGTCGGCCAGCTTGTAGCCGACCTTGCGCACGGTGCAGATATATCTGCCCGCATCCCCCAGCTTTTTGCGCAGGGTGCGGATGTGCATATCCACGGTGCGGCTCTCAACAGAAATATCGGTGCCCCATACCACCTGCAGAATGGTCTCGCGGGTCACGACAAGGTTCGTGTTTTCCAGCAGCAGGCGCAGCAGACTGTACTCCTTGTAAGTCAGGTCAATATGGGTGCCGTTCACGGTCACGCTGTGGCGGGCGTTGTCCAGCAGGATCTCATGGAAGGCATAAACATTCTGCTTTTCCTCGGGGGCAGAGCGGCGCAGGGCGGCCCGCACCCGGCTCAGAAATTCCATGATGCCAAAGGGCTTGGTGATGTAATCATCTGCACCGCAGTCCAGCCCGCGCACGGTATCCAGCTCGCTGGATTTTGCTGTGACCATGATGATGGGCAGGCGGCGCAGAGCAGGGGTATTGCGGAGCTTTTTCAGGATGGAGAAACCGTCCTCACCGGGCAGCATCACATCCAGAATGACCAGCTCAGGCTCTGCGGTGCGCATGGCCTGCCAGAAAGGCTCAGAGGTTTCAAAGCTCTGCACTTCGTATCCGCTGGATTGCAGTGCATATTGCTCCAGCTCGCGGATGGCGGCATCGTCTTCTACAATGTAGATCATTTGTTGGGTTCCTCCTTTGCGGCTGCGGGTGCAGTGTCGCTGTCAGGGAAGAGATAGCGCTCACGGTAACGATCCAGACGGCGCTGGAACTGTTCGCTTTCCTTGGTCTCGTTGCCGTAGCGCAGGTCGTTCAGATAAGCGTGGGTATCAAAGCTGTCCTGTGCCACCTCGATCTGGGCAACAGCCACATTGCTGCAGTGGTCGCAGACACGCTCGTAGTTGGTCAGAAGATCTTCCAGAACAAAACCATACTCAATGGAACAGCTGCCGGTCTGCAGGCGGGCCACATGGCGGGCCTTGATGGCACGCACCAGTTCATCCACAACGGTCTCCAGCGGCTCGACCTTGCCGGCCATGTGCAGATCGCCTTTGCGGAATGCGTCGGTGGTGCGGCTCAGCACATCCTGCACGGCCCCCTCCAGCACCTGCAGCTCCTCCTGTGCATCCTTGGAAAACTCAATGCTCTTGGCGTGGATCTCTTCGGCGGAGCTCAGAACATTTACAGAGTGATCGCTGATGCGCTCAAAATCGCTGATGGTGTGGAGCAGAGTGTTCACACTCTGGCTGTCGGCATGGCTCATTTCACGGCTGGACAGCTTGACGAGATAGGTGCCCAGTGCATCCTCATATTTGTCCACCTTTTCCTCTTCCTCCCGCACCTTCTGGGCAAGGGAATCATCCCACTTGTGGGTCAGACTCATGGCCTGCACCACACCCACACGGGCCAGCTCGGCCATGTCAGCAGTAGCGGCACGGGCACGCTCCACAGCCACGGCGGGAGTGTTCAGCAGGCGCTCATCCAGCAGAGCAAAGCTCTCTTTTTCGGCATCGTCCGGAATGGTGAGGATGGCCAGCTTTTCCAGCCCATTTGCAAAGGGCAGCAGAACAACGGTGGCCGTCAGGTTGAAGATGGAGTGGACCACGGCAATGCCCCAGGCAGTGACTGTCTCATTGACAAAGGCAAAGTCAAGCAGCAGGTTTGCACCATAGAAAACAGCCAGGAACAGGGTGACACCGATGATGTTGAAGTACAGGTGCACCATGGCGGCGCGGCGGGCATTCTTGTTGGCACCCACGGAGGAGATCAGCGCGGTGACGCAGGTGCCGATGTTCTGGCCCATGATGATGGGGATGGCACTGCCGTAGGTGATGACACCGGTGGCGCTCAGTGCCTGCAGAATACCAACGCTGGCGCTGGAGCTCTGGATGATACCGGTGACAACGGCACCCACCAGAACGCCCAGCAGAGGATTGGAGAAGCGGATGAACAGGTTGGTGAACCATGCCTCATTCTGCAGGGGCAGCACAGCATTGGACATGGCGGTCATACCGGTCATCAGCACAGCAAAGCCGATGAGGATGGTGCCGATGCCCTTGCGCTTCTCGCTTTTGCCCATGTACAGAAGGATGCCGATAAAGGCCAGCACCGGGCTGAAGGAGGTGGGCTTGAGCATATTGATCAGGAAGCTGTCGCCCTGCAGGCCGGAAAGGCTCAGGATCCAGCTGGTGACCGTGGTGCCCACATTGCTGCCCATGATAACGCCTATGGCCTGATGCAGCTCCATGATGCCGCTGTTGACAAAGCCGACCACCATAACGGTGGTGGCGCTGGAGCTCTGGATCACGGCGGTGACGCACAGACCCAGGAAAAAGCCCTTGAGCGGGTTGTCAGTCAGTTTGCTCAGGATCTTTTGCAGCTGGCCGCCGGCCTGCTTTTCCAGCGCCTTGCCCATGATGTCCATACCGAACAGGAACAAGGCCAGGCCGCCCAGCAGGGAAAATACATTAAAAACAGTCATTTGAAGTTCCTCGCTTTGTTTGACACGTTTATTTGACGGAATGTTCTCCTATTTATGAGTATAGAGCCTGAATGTAAAATCGGAAATCCAGAGAATGTAAAAAGCGTGTAAAGTGAATGACTGTTTCCCGGTGCAGGGATGCCCCATCTCTATTATAAATGGATATGAGGGAGGATGCAACGGGATGCAGGCTCCGGAATGAAGATTTTCCGGCAGAATCATTGTAATCCGAAACCATCTCGTTTATAATAAGGGAAAGAAAAAGCGTGCCCCGCAGCCGGTGTGCTGCCGGGCAGGGAGAGGAAACATTTGTGCAGGAGGAAGAACGATGGCGAATTTCAATGTTTCGCTGAAGAAGCTGACGGAAAAGGTCAGTCTGGACGTGGTCTACACCCCGAAAGGGCTGGAAGAGATCAATGTCGAGATCGCGGAGGTCAACCGCCCGGGCCTGTTCCTTGCCGGATACTATGATTACTTTGATAAACTCCGGCTGCAGATCCTGGGTCTGGCCGAGATGAACTTTCTTTCTGGTCTTTCTGCCGAGAAGCGGTACGAGCGGCTGGACCAGCTGTTCAGCCAGCAGCCTCCGGCTGTCATCGTCTGCCGCAGTGAGGAACTGGAACCATTTCCCGAGATGCTGGAACTGGCTCAGAAGCACGGGGTGGCCCTGCTCCGCTCCAACGAGATAACCTGCACCCTGATGGGCAGTCTGATCAGCGTGCTGAATCTGGAGCTGGCACCCCGCATCACCCGCCACGGCGTGCTGGTGGAGGTGTATGGTGAAGGAATCCTGATCCTGGGCGACAGCGGCATCGGCAAGAGTGAGCTGGCCATTGAGCTGGTCAAGCGCGGCCACCGTCTGGTGGCGGACGACGCGGTGGAGCTGCGCAAGGTCTCCAACCGCCAGATCATGGGCACGGCCCCGGAGAACATCCGCCATTTTATCGAGCTGCGCGGCATCGGCATCGTCAATGTGGCCCGTGTGTTCGGCGTGGGTGCGGTCAAGGAGAGCGAGAGCCTGGACCTTGTGGTCCAGCTGGAAGCATGGGACCCCACCAAGAACTATCAGCGCACCGGACTGGAGAGCGAATATTACGAGATTTTAGGTGTGAATATCCCCAGCACCAGCATCCCGGTCTCCCCGGGACGCAATCTGGCCGTTGTGCTGGAAACCGCTGCCATCAACAACCGCCAGAAGCGGATGGGCTATAATGCCGCCAAGGAGCTGCTGATCCGTCTGGGTCTGGACGGCACCGTTGAATGAAGATTACAGATAAAGGAATCCTGTTTTATGGAACGATTGAAACAACAGCTGCAGGCGGAGAAGATCCGCTTTGTCGAAAACGAATCCCTTGCTGCCCACTGCACCTTTAAAATCGGCGGCCCGGCGGATGTTTTTGTCCAGCCGGAGACGGAGGAACAGCTCTGCCGTGTGATCGCACTGTGCAAAGCGTGCGATGTGAAATATTACCTGCTGGGCAACGGCAGCAACATCCTGTTTGAGGATGGGGGCTACCGGGGCGTGGTCGTGGATACCACGGCTCTGAAAATGGGAATTGGTTTTCTGGAAAACGTCAGCCATCCGGGTGCAGAGCCGGGGGCAGTCTACGATGCAGTCATCGCAGGTGCGGGCTTGAAGCTTTCTGCTCTGTGTAAGGCGGCGCTGGACAGCAGCCTTACCGGCCTGGAATTTGCTTATGGCATCCCCGGCACAGTGGGCGGTGCAGTTTATATGAATGCCGGTGCCTACGGCGGAGAGATGAAAGACGTGCTGGTCTCTGTGACGTATCTGACCAGAGAAGGCGAGATCGTGACAGAAGATGCCGCAAACCTCAACCTCTCCTACCGGCACAGCATCTTTGAGGAAAACGGCGGCTGCATCCTGAGCGCAAAGTTCCACCTGAAGCGTGGAGATTCGGCAGTCATCAAGGCCCGGATGGATGAGCTGATGCAGAAGCGCATCGACAAGCAGCCGCTGGATAAGCCCAGCGCCGGCAGCACCTTCAAGCGGCCGGTGGGAGCGTTTGCGGCTGCCCTCATCGACCAGTGCGGCCTGCGGGGCTATCGCCACGGCGGGGCTGCGGTCAGCGAGAAGCACTGCGGCTTTGTGGTGAATCTGGGCGGCGCGACCTGCGCTGATGTGCTGGCCTTGTGCGATGAGGTGCGGGCAGTCGTAAAGGAAAAGACCGGGTACGACCTGGAAAAGGAAATTCGAGTGGTCAAGGCATAAGAGGGAAAATGGTATGGATCTTCTGATCGTCAGCGGGCTTTCCGGTGCGGGAAAATCGGTTGCGATGAACGCACTGGAGGATATCGGCTTTTTTTGTATCGACAATGTTCCGGCAGAGCTTCTGCCCAGCATCACGGCGTTCTCCAAGGCGGGCGATAACCAGCTCAAGCGGGTGGCGCTCTCTATGGATGTGCGTGGCTGCCACACCAGCGAGCAGATCGAACAGGCACTGCACCAGCTGGATGAGCAGGGCATCGAGTACGAGATCTTATTCATCGATGCCCCGGATGATGTGCTGATGCGCCGTTACAGTGAGACCCGCCGCCGCCATCCCATCAGCATTGCCGAGGGAATCTCCACCCGGGAAGCACTGGCAAAGGAACGGCAGATCCTGCAGCCCTTCCGGGAACGGGCAGACTACACCATCAACACGGAGTTTCTCTCCACGGCCCAGAATAAGGAGCGCATTTGTAATTTGTTTGCGCCAGATGGCGGGGCAAAGGCAGCAATGCGGCTCACCGTGATGTCCTTCGGCTTCAAGTTCGGCATCCCGGAGGATGCGAACCTGGTGCTGGATGTCCGCTGCCTGCCCAACCCTTTCTATATCCCGGAGCTCAAACATAAAACGGGGCTGGATGAGGAAGTGGTAGATTTTGTCATGGGCCACCCGGAGGCAAAGGAACTGCTGCGCCGGTATGAAGGTTTTCTGGAGTATGCTCTGCCCCTCTATGTCAAGGAGGGAAAAAGCCAGCTGACCATTGCAGTGGGCTGCACGGGCGGCAAGCACCGCTCAATCACCTTTGCGCGGAAAATCGCAGAATATTGCAAACAACTGGGCTATCAGACCGGCATTCAGCACCGTGATGCGGCGCGCTGACCCGGCAGAGCCCGTGAGAACAGAAATGAGAGTGACATGAGTTTTGCATCCCAGGCACGGGAAGAAATCGCACAGCGCAGTTTGCAGCTGCAAAAGGATTGCTGTGTGCGGGCGGCAGCCTATGGCATCGCCTGCTTTGCCAAATATTTTGATGCACGGGGCCTTGTGCTGCAGACTGAGCAGGAGCTGACCGCCCGTGTGGCCGAACAGCTGTTTGCCCGCTGCGGCGTGCAGGGTACGGTGCTGGAAAAGCCCCGCCCCAGCGGTGTGGTGTATGAGTTTGGCATCCGGGAACCGGAGCAGGTGCGCCGGATGCACGAGCTGTTCAGCACCACGGGCAGCGAGACGAGCTTGCAGATCGACCCGGGGCTCATCCGGTGCCAGACCTGCGTGAGTGCCTATATCAGCACGGCGTTCCTGTGCGGCGGCACTGTGACGGACCCACAGAAGGAGTATAATCTGGAATTTCTGACCGGACGCACCAACCTTGCAAAGGATTTTGAGGCCCTGCTTGCTGAGCATGAATTTGCGCCCCACCGTACCCGCCGCAACGGCGTAAACCTGATTTACGTCAAAAGCAGCGCCAGCGTGGAGCGCATCCTTGCGTTTATGGGAGCAGCAGAAGCTTCGGCCCGGATGAATGCCCAAAAGGCAGTCAAGCAGCTGCGCAACCAGATCAACCGTCAGACCAATTGTGATACCGCAAATCTGGGCAAAACGGCCCGGGCCAATGCCCAGACCACCCGTGCAATCCGTTTTTTGCAGGAGCAGGGTGCGCTGGAAACACTGCCCGAGGTTTTACAGCAGGCTGCGGCCATTCGAATGGAAAATCCGGACTTGTCCCTGACAGCTCTGTGTGGCTGCTTTGACCCGCCCGTGAGCAAATCGGGGCTTTCGCACCGGCTGAAGAAGCTGGAAGCGCTGGCAGAGGATCTGCGCAGACGATTGGAAGAAAACGCGGAAAAGGAGGAAACGAAATGATCGAACCCAGTGAGGGCAACAAGCAGGGAAGAGACTTCGTCCACCTCCATATCCATACAGAATACAGCCTGCTGGACGGTGCCTGCCGCATTGACCAGCTGATGGATCGGGTGAAGGAGTGCGGCCAGACCGCCATTGCCTGCACCGACCACGGTGTGATGTACGGCTGTGTGCAGTTCTACAAGGCGGCCAAAAAGGCGGGCATCAAGCCAATCATCGGCTGTGAGGTCTATGTGGCCACCCGCACCCGCTTTGATAAGGTGAACAAGATCGATGGCAACAATCATCTGATCCTGCTGTGCAAGAACGAGACGGGCTATAAAAACCTTGCCAAGCTGGTTTCTGCCGCCTTTATCGAGGGCTTCTACTCCAAGCCGCGTGTGGATAAGCAGCTGCTGGAGCAATACCACGAAGGCCTCATCTGTCTCTCTGCCTGCCTGGCGGGTGAGATTCCGCAGGCGATCCTGTCCGGCGATTACGAGCGCGCTAAGGCTTCTGCCCTGTGGTATCGCGACCTCTTTGGTGAGGGCAATTACTACATTGAATTGCAGGATCACGGGCTGGAAGAGGATAACATTGTGCTGCCCCAGCTCATCAAGCTGGCACGGGAGACCGGCATCCCCATGGCAGCCACCAACGATTCCCACTACCTGCGCAAGGAGGATGCCAAGATGCAGGCGATCCTGCTCTGCATCCAAACCGGAAAAACCATGCAGGATGCCGACCGTATGGAATTCCAGACCGACGAATTCTACGTTAAAACAACGGATGAGATGTACGATCTGTTTGCCATGGTGCCGGATGCCTGTGCCAACACACAGATCATTGCCGACCAGTGCAATTTTGATTTTGAGTTTGGTAACACCAAAATTCCGTATTATAAGGCCCCCGGCGGCATGGACAACCAGGCGTTCTTTGAAAAGCTCTGCTGGGAGGGTCTGGAGCGCCGCTACGGTTCCGATGTGCCGCAGGCCAACAGAGACCGCCTGAACTACGAGATCAGTGTCATCAAGACGATGGGCTATACCAACTATTACCTCATCGTCTGGGATTACGTCAACTATGCCAAGAGCCAGGGGATCCCGGTGGGCCCGGGCCGTGGCTCCGGTGCGGGCAGTATCGCAGCATACAGCGTGGGCATCACTGACATTGACCCCATCCGCTATAACCTGATCTTTGAGCGCTTCCTGAACCCGGAACGTGTCAGTATGCCCGATTTCGACGTGGACTTCTGCTACGAGCGCCGCCAGGAAGTGATCGACTACGTCAACCGCAAGTATGGCGCTGATCATGTAGCTCAGATCGTTACCTTTGGTACCATGGCTGCCCGCAATGCGATTCGCGATGTGGGCCGTGTGATGGGAATGCCGTATCAGGAAGTGGATGTAGTGGCAAAGCAGGTCCCGGCGGAGCTCAAAATGACCATCAAACATGCGTTGGAGGTCTCACCGGAGCTCAGGCGGATGTATGAAACGGACCCGAAGGTGACGGAACTGCTCGACACTGCCATGAAGGTGGAGGGAATGCCCCGCCACGCTTCTACCCATGCAGCCGGTGTTGTGATTACCCCGGAACCAACGGATTACTATCTGCCCCTTGCCACCAACGATGGCCTGCCTGTGACCCAGTTCAACATGACGGAGATCGAGGAGCTGGGCCTGCTGAAGATGGACTTCCTCGGTCTGCGCACCCTGACGGTCATCCGGGATGCGGAGCTGGCCATTCAGAAAAAAGAACCGGATTTCTCCATCGCCAAGTTGGATTATGACGATCCCGAAACCTACAAAATGCTCTCCCGGGGTGAGACCGAAGGCGTGTTCCAGCTTGAATCTTCGGGTATGAAGCAGGTGCTGGTGGGCCTGCAGCCGCAGAATTTGGAAGATGTCATCGCTCTGATCAGCCTGTACCGCCCCGGCCCGATGGATTCCATCCCGACCTACCTGCGCAACCGCCATGAACCGGACAAAATCAGCTATAAGACCCCGCAGCTGGCCCATATTCTGGATGTGACCAATGGCTGCATCGTCTATCAGGAACAGGTCATGCAGATCTTCCGGGAGCTGGCAGGCTTTTCATTCGGGCAGGCAGATAATGTCCGCCGTGCCATGAGCAAGAAGAAACACGCTGTGATGGAGGCGGAGCGGGAACATTTTGTCCACGGCTGCACAGACCCCGGCAACGAGTGCCCGGGCTGTGTGGCAAACGGCATCTCGGAAAAGGTTGCAAACGAAATTTACGATGAGATGTCCAGCTTTGCATCCTACGCCTTCAACAAGAGCCATGCCGCCTGCTATGCCTATGTGGCATTCCAGACAGCCTACCTCAAGTGCCATTACCCCAGTGAGTTTATGGCTGCTCTGCTGACCAGTGTGCTGGACAACACCGGCAAGGTCATCGAGTATTCCGGCGAATGCGCCCGGCTGGGGATCAAGGTCCTGCCGCCGGATATCAATATCTCGGGCAGCGGCTTTACTGCAGAGGACAGCGGCCGGATCCGTTTTGGCCTGAATGCTGTGAAAAATGTCGGCACCCGGCTGATTGAACGCTCCGTAGAGGAGCGGCAGGAAAAGCCTTATACCAGCCTGTATGATTTCTGCAAGCGGATGCATGGCACCGAGCTGAACCGCCGCACTGTGGAAAGCCTCATCAAGGCCGGTGCCTTTGATAATCTCGGCTCCAACCGCCGCAGTCTGGTCGAAGCAACTGAGGGCGTGCTCAAGAGCATCGAGAGTGACAGCCGGAAGAATCTGGATGGTCAGATCGACCTCTTCTCGATGATGAGCGGCACGGACAATACGTCTGCCACCGACAGCTATGAGATCAAGCCCTGCCCTGAGTATACCCATGCCGAGCTGCTCCAACAGGAGAAAGAGGTCAGCGGCCTGTACCTTTCCGGACATCCGCTGGATGCCTACCGGGAGCAGTCAGCTCAGTTTGCCACCCACACCATCAAAGCTCTGACCGGCGAGGATGCCAATGTGCCGGACAACAGCCATGTCCGCATCGTCTGCACCATTGTCAAGAGCAAAATGGTGACGACCAAGACCAACAGCATGATGGCCTATACCAGCGTAGAGGATCTGACCGGCACCATGGAGGTCATCGTGTTCCCGCGTACACTGGAAACATTCCGGGACGTGCTGCACGATAACGCGGTCGTGGTCATTGAGGGCCGCCTGTCTATCCGGGAGGATGAACCTGCCCGCCTGGTCGCCGAGAGTATTTCGCCCATTGAGGGCTATAACCCCGTCAGGCCGCAGGCCAACCGCCCCAATCAGATGCGGGATGCAGCCCGGCGGCTCTACGTCCGGCTGCCCTCCCGCACCAGCCCGGAGTACGCCAAGGTGGTCAATTTGCTGGAGATTTTTGACGGTGATATGCCGGTGATCTTCTATCTGGAGGACACAAAACAGAAGCTGGCGGCTCCCCGCAGGCTGTATACGTCAGGTCATCCGCTTTTCTTTGAGGAACTGCAGCGCATCGTGGGTGAAAAGAATATTGCAACAAAATGACATGCGCAGGAACGATTCAAACCAGGTGCACATGTGCCAAAAACAACACCAAGACGTACGCCTGTGAATTTTAATAAACTTTTAACGAAGTGCCAAAAAGGTATTGGATTCAAGCGGGAACTGTGTTATAATGTCTAAAGGCAAGTTATGATCTGAGCAAGGCGATGGAGCTGGTGCCCAAAGAGAGAGGGTTAGTGCTCCATAGGTAAATGACGAAACAATTGGAGGGAATCTTTCCATGGAAAAGCAAATCAAAACGATTGGTGTGCTGACCAGCGGCGGCGACGCTCCGGGTATGAATGCTGCAGTTCGCGCCGTTGTCCGTGCAGGCCTGCACAAGGGCTTCCGTATGATCGGCATTCAGCGTGGCTACAATGGCCTGCTGGATGGCGAGTGCTTTGAAATGAACCTGCGCAGCGTTTCCAATATCATCTCTGCCGGTGGCACCATCCTGTATACGGCCCGCTGCCTGGAGTTCAAGACCAAGGAGGGTCAGGACAAGGGCGCTGCAAAGTGCCGTGAGCTGGGCATTGACGCGCTGGTGGTCATCGGCGGCGACGGCTCCTACCGCGGTGCCCGTGAGCTGGCACACCGCGGCATTCCGATGATCGGTCTGCCCGGCACCATCGATAATGATATCGCCTGCACCGATTATACCATCGGCTACGATACTGCAATGAACACCGCCCTGGAAATGATCGACAAGCTGCGCGATACCACCCAGAGCCATGACCGCTGCAGCGTGGTCGAGGTCATGGGCCGCAATGCGGGTTACATCGCTCTGAACGTTGCCATTGCCTCCGGTGCCATGGCTGTGCTGCTGCCCGAAAAGGAATTCGATATGCAGCACGATATTCTGGATAAGATCACCGAGACGCAGCGCACCGGTAAGCGCCACTTCATTGTCATTGTTGCCGAGGGCATTGGTCACTCTCAGGAGATCGCCAACGAGATCCAAGCCCGTACCGGCATCGATACCCGCGCCACCATTCTGGGCCATGTCCAGCGCGGTGGCTCTCCCACTCTGCGTGACCGCGTGAACGCTTCCGCAATGGGCTATCACGCTGTCTGCCTGCTGGAGCAGGGTAAGTATAACCGCATCGTCGGTATGAAGGGTGAGCACCTTGTGGATTACCCCGTGGATGAGGCGCTTGAGATGACTAAGACGCTTGACCCCGTACTTATTGACGTGTGCAACACCATTTCTATCTGAGAATAACAGACGTATCTATGCTTTATAACGCGTAAAATCAGCCCCCGGAGAGCCGTGAAACGTTCTCCGGGGGCTTTTGTGTCCCGCTTTACAGCACTTTGGCACCGTTTGCGGTCAATTTGAAGGTTGCGCCCAGCATATCCGCTGCCTCGCGGCACATCAGCATCCGCTGCAATCAAATTGCTGTAAAATCTATGTGCAAAAGTGGCTTCGCATTTTCATTTCTCTTCCCAGCAAATCGAATTCGTGCTACAATAGATTCGGACAAATCAAAGAGAGGGAACGTAACATGAAAATACAATCTGTTGCTATTTTGGGCGCTGGAGCGGTGGGCTCTTACATCATCTGGGGGCTTTCTAAAAAGGATAATATCCGTCTGGGTGTGATCGCGGAAGGCGACCGTGCCCAGCGGCTGAAGGAAAGCGGCTGCGCCATCAATGGAGCAGTTTACCACCCGGAGGTCTGGACCCCGCAGGAAGCACAGGGTGTAGACCTGTTGGTCGTTGCACTGAAATATGGCTCACTGCCCGGAGCTCTGGAAAGCATCAAGACCGCTGTTGGCAGCAATACCGTTGTGATGAGTCTGATGAACGGTGTGGACAGCGAAGAGCTGATCGCCGCACAGGTAGGTGCAGAGCATCTGCTGTATTCCTTCATTAAGGTTACATCTCACAAGGAAGCGGATGGTTACCATTTTGACCCGGATGCAACATTGGGTGTGATCTATGGCGAGCGATTTGCACCGTTTGAGAGCGAACGTGTCAAGGCAGTGCGGGAACTGTTCACGGATTCCGGGGTTAACTTCCGGGTTACGGAGCACATTCAGGAAGAGATGTGGAGCAAGTTCCGGCTGAACGTCTGCAATAATCTGCCGCAGGCGATTCTGGGGGCCGGTGTGGGCTGTTACCGGGACAGCGTCCACATGAAAGCCATCAGCGATGGCCTGCGCCGGGAACTGGAAGCCATTGCAATTGCACGGGGCATTGATCTGCGCATTGCAGATGCCGTCAGCCACGGATGCGCTGTTCCTGCCACGGCCCGTTATTCTACTCTGCAGGATCTGGATGCCGGACGGCATACAGAGATCGATATGTTCTCGGGAGCGCTGATGCGGATGGGAAAGGAGCTTGGGATTCCCACGCCGTATAACGAATACACCTACCACATGATCAAGGCCATGGAAGAGAAAAATGACGGCCTGTTCGATTATGATGGCACGGAGGAACCCACCTGGGCAAAATAAAGCGACTGTCTTATTAGGATTCGGCACGTCCACTCCCGAGTTACCGGAAGCACTTTTGGCTGTATTTTGCTTTTGAAATATGGTATAATTACCGTATTGGTATTGGGAAAAGGAGAGTAAACGAACGTGGAACTGGAACAGGCACGCAAACGCGCAGAAGAACTGCGCGTGATCATTGAAAGGAACAACCGTTTATACTATGATCAGGATGCCCCGGAGCTGGAGGATTTTGAATATGACGCTTTGACCCGGGAGCTGAAAGCACTGGAGGCAGAATTTCCGCAGCTGGTCACTGCGAATTCCCCGACCCAGAAAGTGGGCGGCACCCCCAGCGGGCGCTTTGCCAAGGTGACACATGCTGTGAAGATGGAAAGCCTGCTGGATGCGTTTTCCTATGACGAACTGCGTGATTTTGACCGCCGGGTGCGGGAAGCCGGAATCGAGCCGGAATATGTCGTCGAGATCAAGATCGACGGCCTTTCCTGCAGCCTGGAATATGAAAACGGTGTGCTAGTGCGTGCTTCCACCCGCGGTGACGGCGTGGTGGGTGAAGATGTGACAGCCAATGTCAAGGCCATCAAGCGTATTCCAAAGACTTTGAAAAATGCCCCGGAATATCTGGAAGTGCGCGGCGAGGTCTACATGCCGCACGATGCCTTCCAGCACCTCTGTGCGGAACAGGAATTACAGGGTGCGGCACCGTTCAAAAATCCGCGCAATGCTGCCGCAGGGTCTCTGCGTCAGAAGGATTCTAAGATCACCGGCAGCCGTGGGTTGTCCATCTTCGTATTCAACGTCCAGCAGGTGCGGGGCAGGGAGCTGACCAGCCATGCCGAAAGCCTAGACTACCTCAAGAGTCTGGGCCTGCCAGTCTCTCCGCGTTATCATATCGTGCACGATATCGAGGATGCCATTGCAGAGATCGAGCAGATCGGCCAGAACCGTGCAGCACTGGATTTTGATATGGACGGTGCTGTGATCAAGGTGAACAACTTTGCACAGCGGGAACTGCTGGGCTCCACCAACAAATTCCCGCGCTGGGCCATTGCGTTCAAGTATCCGCCCGAGGTCAAGGAGACCACATTGCGCAGTATTGAAGTCGGCGTGGGACGCACCGGCGTTCTGACTCCCACTGCCTGCTTTGACCCGGTGTTTCTGGCAGGTACCACGGTTTCCCGTGCCACCCTTCACAATGAAGATTTTATCCGTCAACTGGGTCTGTGTATCGGAGATACCATTCAGGTGCGCAAAGCGGGTGATATCATTCCGGAGGTCATCGGTGTGACCCGCCATGAACCGGATGCTCAGCCTTACCAAATGCCGGAATTCTGCCCCTCCTGCGGTGCCCCGGCAGTGCACCTGGAAGATGAAGCCGCATTGCGCTGTGTCAACCCGGAATGCCCTGCACAGGCACTCCGCAATATCATCCACTTTGCATCCCGGGATGCCATGGACATCGACGGTCTGGGTACTATGGTCGCCACGCAGCTGGTGGATAAAGGGCTGGTACACTCTGCGGCAGATCTCTATGACTTGACAATAGAGCAGCTGCTCACACTGGAAAAGTTCAAGGAAAAGAGCGCAAACAATCTGCTGCTGGCGATCGAAGCTTCCAAGCAGAACAATCTGGATAAGCTGGTGTTTGCGTTTGGAATCCGCAATATCGGCGATAAAGCCGCCGCATTGCTGGCAGAGCATTTTGGCTCTCTGCAGGCCATCCGGGAAGCAACCGAGGAGCAGATCGGCGAGATTGATGGCTTTGGCGGCGTGATGGCCCAGAGCGTGACTGAATTCTTTGCCAAAGACGGCACC
Source organism: Faecalibacterium sp. BCRC 81149 (assembly GCF_022750605.1). NCBI lineage: Bacteria > Bacillati > Bacillota > Clostridia > Eubacteriales > Oscillospiraceae > Faecalibacterium > Faecalibacterium sp. BCRC 81149. The sequence goes on from NZ_QXJA01000001.1 coordinate 134,354, forward strand.
ACGGATCTGGTGCACCGTCTGGCCGATGCCGGTGTGAACATGCAGTGGAAGGGGGAGCCCAAGGGCGATAAGCTCACCGGGAAAACGCTGGTCGTGACCGGAACACTGGAAACACTCTCCCGCAGTGAAGCTGAGGCGCTCATCGTAAAGAATGGCGGCAAAGCCAGCGGTTCTGTTTCCAAAAAAACAGCTTATGTGGTGGCTGGTGCCGCCGCAGGTTCCAAGCTGACCAAGGCACAGGCACTGGGTGTGCCTGTGCTGACCGAGGCAGAGTTCCTTGCTATGATCGCAGAGGATAACTCCCAGCAATAATCAGAAAACCTGTTCTAAAAAGCCCGTACAGTTTGGATGCTGTGCGGGCTTTTCTGCGCCCTGCGGGTTCTAACCTCCGGGCCGGTGCATAAACTGATGTCAAAGGACACGGAAGGAGAACAGAAGATGGACGAGTATTATCAGGTGGTGCAGGCTTTGCCCCAATGGCTGGCAAGGCCGCTGGGGCAGCTCCCATCAGAAGACGCAGAGACTGTACATGAGCTGCGGCTCCGGCTGGGCTGTGCTCCACAGTTTACGGTGCAGGGGTGCAGCTGCACACCGACACAGCTGGCACCTGAACTGAACGCACTGCAAACGATGCAGCTGACCCCGCTGCAGATGGAAGAGATCCTGTTCACCCTCTGCGGCGGCTCAGTCCATACCCATCAGACAGAGATCGCACAGGGCTATGTCACACTGGAAAATGGATGTCGGGCAGGGCTTGGCGGGCGTTTTTTGCAAAACCCGGAACAGGGCACGGTTCTGCAGGAGCTCACCTCTGTCAACCTGCGCATTGCCCGGGAAAAGACCGTTCCGCTTCCCCCGGAACTGACCACCGCGCTGCAAGGGCATTTCATCGGGATGCTTCTTGTTGGAGAGCCGGGCAGCGGCAAGACCACATTGCTGCGCAGTATTGCCCGGGAGCTCGTCCGGCAGCAGAAGATCCTTTCGGTCATTGATGAACGGCGGGAGCTCTTTGCCGGGAATATACACGGCGAGGCGCTGGATGTTCTTGCCGGGCTCCCCAAGGGACAAGCAGTGCAGATGGCATTGCGCAGCCTTTCGCCACAGGTGATCCTGCTGGATGAGCTGGGAGGTCTGGATGAGGTCACAGCGCTGGAGCAGGGCCTGTTCAGCGGGGTGGATTTTGTTGCCACCCTTCATGCTGCCACACCCGAAGAGGCGACCATGCGCCCACAGGTAAAATGTCTGATGGAGCGCGGCGCGGTGCGGGTGCTCGTCTGGCTGACCGGCAGACAAGCACCCGGATGCATCGGGGAGGTGCGATTTCTATGAGCTCTCTGCGCTGGTTGAGTGTCTGCTGTTTTGTCGTCTGCGGCTGGTGTGCAGGCGACAGCTTTCATCAGCAGGCGCAGGCGCATCTGGAAGCCCTGCACAAAACACTGGATTTGCTGGAAACGCTGCATCAGGAAATCAGCTTCCGCCGCAGTGACCTGAATCTTCTCTGCCGGAAGTTGATACAGGATGGGCAGCTTCCACCAGAAACGGTTTCGTTACAAACGCTGGAGCCCTTTCCCTCCCTGACCTTAGAAGAACGCACCCGCTTCTCAGAATGTTTTTCAGGCCTGGGGCGGTTGGAAGCGGAGCAGGAGTGCAGACGGCTTGAATTGTATCAGGCACAGTTTCAGGCAGCCTTGCAGGAAAGTGAAGCTGTGGCCCGGACGCAGTCGATGCTTTCGCACAAGCTGGGCCTGGCCGCCGGGCTTGCAGCTGCCATTCTGCTGGGATGAATCAGCCCAAAAGGAGAGGACGCGGATGGAGATTGACCTTATCTTCAAAATTGCGGCCATTGGCATCATTGTTGCCGTGCTGAACCAACTGCTGATCCGCTCCGGGCGGGAGGATCAGGCAATGATGACGACATTGGCCGGTCTGGTGGTCGTGCTGTCCATCCTGGTCAAACAGATCAGTGTGCTGTTCGTTACCATCAAGTCGCTGTTTGCACTATGAGTGCAGCCGTGGCTGTATTCGGCATTGCGCTGCTCGCGGCACTGCTCTATGCAGTTCTGGAAAAGCAGGCCCCCGCCTATGCACTTCTGCTCTCCCTTGGGGCAGCGCTGGTGCTGCTGGTGCGGGCCGGGACAAGCATCCGGACAGTAATTTCCGGCATAGCACGCCTGGCTGGACAAGCTGACAGCGGGGCTTTTTCCTGCCTTGTACGGAGTGCGGCTATCGTTCTGCTGACAGATTATACCCGCACCCTGTGTGAGGAAGCCGGGGCAGAATCTTTAGGGTGGTGTGTTGGGCTGGCAGGTCGGTGTCTTGTACTGGCGGCGGCGTGGCCCTTGCTGGAAGAGATCCTGCAGACGATTGGGAGCATTGCAAGATGAAGAACTGGAAGTGGTGGGCTTTTCTGCTGGTGGGAACAAGCCTCTGCCTGTGCGCCCCGACAGCTATTGCGGCAGAGAGTGCCGGTTTGCACACACAGCTGCCGGGAGCAGAGCTCTGGCAGCCTTATCTTGACCAAAGCCCTGTGGATGCTTTGCAGGTAGCAGAAGACCCGTGGAGCGTTCTGCAAAGTTTTTGCACTTCGTCTCTGTTCCAGACACTGCGGGAAAGCATCCGCGGTTATGCCGCACTGCTGTTGTTTCTGCTCCTGTCTGCCATAGTCAGTCTGTTTCTTGGGGAGGAAGGTGATCACAGCTGGTGTGATCTTGTCTGCGCCGGTGGGTGCGGGATCCTTCTGTGGGAACCATTGCTTGAAATTGCCCGGCAGCTGTGCGCGCAGATTGAAAGCTGGAACCGCTTTCTCTCCGGTTTTCTTCCTGTCTATGCCGGTGTTCTGATCATGGGCGGTGAGACAAGTGCCGGGGCCGCCGCAAGCGGCTTTTTTCTGACATTGCTTTGTCTGCTGGCACAGGCCCTGACGGCCTTTGTACCGCCCATTCTGGAATGCTACCTTGCATTGAGCATGGCTTGCTGTATCACGGAACAGAGCTGCCTGGGGAACCTGTGCAAAGCGGCAGGGACACTGCTGCAAAAGGGACTTTCCCTTACTGGAAAGCTGCTGGCTGCACTGCTGGGATTCCAGCGCATCTCTACCGCACAGCTCGACCGAACGGCGCTTCGCACAGGACAGTTTCTCACCGGCACCATTCCCATTGTGGGGCAGAGTTTGAGCGATGCTTCCGAGGCTGTTCTGGCAGGCATCCAATTGCTCAAAAGCGGCCTTGGAATGGCCGCTATCCTGATTTTATTGGCTGAGTTTCTGCCACTGTATCTCGGGATGCTTGCACATCTGGGATGTATCGTTCTCTGCGGGACGCTGTGCAGTCTGACTGGAAACAGCCGTGGACAGGCACTGCTTACCTGCTTTGCTTCTGCTGTTCGGTGTATGATGGCCTGTATCGCACTCTTTTTCGGGTTGGCCGTAACAGGAACCGCACTTCTTTTTATGCTGGGAGGCGTTTGATGCAGACATTGAAAAGCGCAGCCGTGGTCTTTTGTACCGCCTGTATCTGCGCAGAGCTGCTGGCCCGGCTCACAGGAAACAGCTGGGCCCGGCGGTGCATAAAAGCCGTAGCTGGACTATATATTTTAGTGGTGCTTTTACAGGTCATCCCTCAGCTCCGGACAGAAGTTCAGTCCTTTTCTGTGCCGGATCTTTCGCCCACATCCATGGGCACGCTGGAAGATGCCATTCGGGCTGAACTGGATGCCCGCAGCAGCGGACAGGAAGCAAAGGAGGGGGACCTTTCCGGATGAAGAGCAGGGAACAGAGCCTCTTTGCCGGTTTGCTCCAGAAGCAAAACCGCACCCAGCTCGCGATCATTCTGGGTGTGGCGGCAATGCTGCTGATCTTATTCTCAGAATTATTCTCGACCCCCGCAAAACCCGCAGCAAGTGCGGGCAGTTCTGCTGCTGTTTCAGAAACTGTCTACCGGGAGCAATTGGAAACGCAGTTGAAAGAGCTGATCGAACAGCTCGATGGGGCAGGAAAAACCGTTGTGATGGTGACACTGGAAAGTGGGGAAGAAACGATCTATGCTGTGGATACGCAGTCCGGCCAGATGCAGAACCAGGAGACCCATGTTCTGCTGGAGGATGGCTCCGCCCTGGAAGAGACGACCTATCTGCCTGCCGTCTGCGGTGTGGCTGTTGTCTGTGATGGTGGGGGAGATGTCCGGGTCGCCGCCCGCATCACAGAGCTTGTCCGGGCACTGCTGGATCTTTCGGCCAATCGAATTTGTGTAGAACAGCGCAAAGGATAACGCACCATGTAATATAAGGAGGAAACAGCTATGAGAGCCATCTCGAAGAATACCCGCAAAGCAACAGCCATTACCCTGGCAGCAGCACTGGTCATTGCCGTTTACCTGAACTGGCAGTATGCCCGCACCGGTGTGACGCTGGAAGAGGATGCAGTCAACGTTTCTGCCGTCAGTCAGGAGACCGTTCCTGTCACAGATGAACTAATGACTGAAGCCGAAGCGGTTTCCAGTGCCAACAAGAATTATGGCGAAGCTCAGCTTGTGAGCGTTGCAAACAACAGCGGCTCCAAGTTCTTTGAGGAAGCGCGACTCAAGCGGACCAAAGCCCACGATGAAGCCATGGACAGCATTCAGAAAGCGCTGAAATCCGCTTCTCTCTCCACGGAAGAAAAGAAGGAGTACACCAGCCAGCTGACCGGAAACCTTGCGGATCTCAACGCGGAAAATGAGATCGAGACACTGGTCAAGGCCAAGGGGTTTGCGGATTGTCTCTGCTTTCTGCAGTCAGGTCGGGCCGATCTGACTGTTATGACCTCGGGCGATGCCTTGACAGCCGCACAGGTAGCGCAGATCCGTGACATTGTGTTGAGCAAGAGCAGTGTGACAGCCCAAAATATCACCGTTGTTGAGGTAAAGTAAGGGAGCAGTTGCGGCAGACAACAGAATGTGGTAAACTAAAACAGAACAATGAAATTGAGCGCCGCTTTTCCAGCGGCGTTTTTGCAGGGAGTGCACCATGAAGGAACCAAAACTCAAAACTGTTTACGTCTGCTCCAACTGCGGCGAAACCAGCCCGCGCTGGATGGGCCGCTGCCCCAGTTGCGGAAGCTGGAATACCATGAATGAGGATGTTGTTGCGGAAGCGCCCAAGGCAGGGCTTTCCGGCAGCAAAGCGGCAGCACCTGCCCGGCAGGAGGGTGTCACCTCGCTGACGGCCCGGCGGTTGGCCGATATCAGCACTACGGAAGAGAAAAGCCGCATCCTGACCGGCATATCGGAGCTTGACCGGGTGCTGGGCGGCGGCATCGTGCTGGGCGGCGTGGTTTTGCTCAGCGGAGAACCGGGTGTTGGCAAATCTACGATGCTTTTGCAGCTCTGCGGTGCCATCTCCAACCAGCATTCTGTTCTGTATATCACGGGTGAGGAATCTGTCCGTCAGGTCAAACTGCGTGCTGCACGGTTGAAAGTGCCGCAGGAGAACATCTATCTTGCTGCAGAGAACGATGTGGACGAGATCTGCGGCCTGATCGAAAAGGAAAAGCCGGAGCTTGTAGTCATCGACTCTATCCAGACGATGCGCTGTATGGATCTTTCTTCCTCGGCCGGTACGGTCAGTCAGGTCAAGGAGAGCGCCGCCCGTCTGCTGGCGGTAGCCAAAAAGCAGGAGATTCCCATGTTCATTGTGGGCCATGTCAACAAAGACGGGGCCATTGCAGGCCCCAAGGTCATGGAGCACATCGTGGATACTGTGCTCTACTTTGAGGGCGACAAGATGCTGCCTTATCGCATTCTGCGGGCCGCCAAGAACCGCTATGGCTCCACCAATGAACTGGGCATGTTTGATATGACAGGGCAGGGGCTGGAGGAGATCGAAAACCCCTCCCAGATGCTTTTGGAAGGCCGTCCGCTGGGGGTTTCCGGCAACTGCGTCGCCTGTACGATGGAGGGCAGCCGCCCCATTCTAAGCGAGATCCAGGCCCTTGCCACCAAAACGAATTTCCCGGCACCGCGCCGTGCCTGCAGCGGCTATGATTATAACCGCATGAATCTGCTCATTGCCGTTCTGGAAAAGCGGGCAGGGTATTTCTTTGGCAATCTGGATGTCTATATCAACATAGTGGGCGGCATTGCCCTGCGGGATACTGCCTGCGATCTGGCGGTATGCCTGTGTATGGTGTCGTCTCTGCTGGACTGTCCCGTGAGCGATAAGCTCATTGCCATTGGAGAAGTGGGTCTGGGCGGTGAGGTGCGCAGTGTGCCCAACCTTGAACAACGCCTGCGGGAAGCCGAGCGCATCGGCTTTGAGCGGGCTGTGGTGCCAAAACACAGCCTTGCCCACCTGAACCCGGCAGATTATCCGGGCATGAAGCTGATAGGTGCGGCTTATATCTCGGATGCGATCCATGCATTGAAATCAGACCGGTTGTAACGAATTTACGGAGAAACTATGTCAATCTATCTTGATGAAAAAAATCCGGGCAAGCATCCGCCGTTTGATGATGCTTCGCCGGATATTGTGGAATATGTGCGGTACCTGGAGGTGATCGCGGGCAAAAGCGCCAACACGGCCTTCAGTTATTACTGCGATCTGCGCGGTTTTTCTCGTTTTATGAAACGCCGCCGCGGGCTGGTTCCGGCAGATACGGAGATCAAGGATATTGACCCCAAGGGTCTGGATACAGCCTTCTGGGGCAGTGTGAGTAAAGAGGACATCTATGAATATCTCTATTTCCTGAACCGCGAATGCGGCAACAAGAAATCCTCGACCGCCCGGCGGCTGGCCAGCCTGCACGGCTTTTATGATTATCTGGTCAATCAGGTCAATAAGCTGACAGAGAACCCGACCGCCTCCATCAAGCCGCCCAAGCAGGATAAGGTCCTGCCCAAATACCTGACAGCGGAACAGTCCATGGATCTGCTGGAGAGCACGCAATATCAGAGCGATTTTCCGGAGCGGGATTACTGCATGGTGGTTCTGTTCCTGAACTGCGGAATGCGGCTTTCTGAGTTGGTGGGCATGGATCTGGGCGATATCGATCTGGAGCAGCGTCAAATCAGGCTCTTTGGCAAGGGCCACAAGGAACGGATGGTCTATCTGAATGAGGCCTGTGTCGAAGCCCTGCAGCTCTACCTGGCCAAACGCAACACGATGGAGGGCTTGAATCCAAAGGAAAAGGCTGTGTTTGTGACGCGCCGCCGGAAGGAGCGCATTTCCAACCGCAGGGTGGAGCAGCTCGTCACCGGTGCCATGAAAGCGGCCGGGCTCAAGGGCTTTTCCACCCATAAGCTGCGTCACACTGCGGCAACGCTGATGTATCAGACCGGCAATGTGGATATTCTGACCCTCAAGCAGCTGCTGGGTCACAGCAGTGTGGGTACAACGCAAATTTATACGCATCTGCAGGAATTTCAGGTGCGTGCCGCCATTGAGCAGAACCCGCTGGGTACGGTCACACCCGAAAAAGCACGCTTGGATACAACAAAACGGGCAGCAGGGGAGAACAGAGGGGAAAATAACGCCGATTCGATGGATGTTGAAGAAGCTGCCAGCCCGATGGAAGCTTTTGAGGGTGCTGCCAATGATGGCATCCGGGTGGATATCTCTTCTATGACCGGGGATGCAGATGGGGATGCTGATAAGGAAACTGTATGAACTATATCAACTTCTCTAAGAGCTATCATGTGCGGATGTTGATAGAACGCGATATTCCGTTGATTTTAAGACTTTGTGAGATAAACACACAGTTTTATGAACATTGTCCGCCATTTGTAACTGCGGAAAGCATTCGGGATGATATGTGTGCCTTGCCGCAGCGCAAAATGGACGAACCGCAGGATAAGTATTATCTCGGATTTTTTGATGATGCCGAGCAGCTTGTGGCTGTGATGGACTTTATTGACCATTATCCAACGGAACGAAGCTGCTTCATCGGATTCTTTATGATGGAACGTTCTGTACAGGGACATGGCATTGGAAGCAGGATCATCACAGAGCTGTGTGTGTATCTGCACAGTCTGGGTTACGAGTATATCCGGCTGGGTTACGTGGATGGCAACAAGCAAAGTGAATCGTTCTGGAAAAAGAATCAGTTCACAGATACCGGATTGAGAAATCACACGCAGGACTATACGGTCGTTGTGATGAACCGGATGCTGTAACAGATCAAACAGATCAATAACAGGAAAAACGTGTGTAAAAAACGCAGAATACACAGTTATTGTAAAACAGGCCTCCGGAGCTCAAATCGAGCCGAGGCGGCCTTAAAAACGCCCAAAACCAGAAAAGAGGGCTTTTCCACTCCCCTTTGTTTCGCATAACCTGCATTATACGAAAATACAATAATCAAAAAATCAGCCCCTCCTCTCTCTTCCCGCTGCTGGTTCTGAGATCTCAGAGAGTCTGACCGATCAACTGTTGTTATAGAAAATATGTACCCATCACTCTTCCGGCAATGGTGTGATTTCAAAGTATGCGCAGAGCGCTTCATAATATGCACGCGCAGTCCGCTTGCATCCGTCCTCACTGCCGAACTGGGCTACATCGGCATCGCTGGTCACAAAACACTGCTCCGCCAGCACAGCTGGACAATTTACATCTTCCAGAATCGTAAAGCTGCGCTCTACCCGCACTTCCTTGTGGCTGCTCTCCACCAACTGTTTTACTTCCCCTTGGTAATAGATATATCGGATTCCCCCGCGTCCCCGCAGGCTGGCCCCTGCCGCCTGCATAGCCTTGGCAAGCTGCTTTGCAAAATAATAGCTCTCCTGATGGTATGCTCGTCCCGGAACAGCCGGATAACATTCAAACCCGGCTGCGCTGGAGCCTTCGGGTGCTGAATTACCATGGATGGACAGCAACAGATCCGGGTCCTGTGCATTGGCAGCAGCGGCGCGCTCAGCGGGTTTTGCGGTGCTGTCGTAACTTTCCCGGGTGGTCAGTGGGATATAATTGGGATCACGCTCCAGCCAGGCGCTCAAAGCCTCCGCTGTGGCAGCGGTCATCTCGCTTTCCTGCACCACTCCCCTTGCCCCCGGATCTGAGCCGCCATGTCCTGCATCGATCACAATACGGTACGGCGGCTCACCAATGGTCGGACGAAAATCATCATCGTCCACGGTCGGTGATGGCTGTCCAATGGAGAATGCCGCCTGCCACAGATACAGCCCAAAACTGACACCAATAAAACAGAGAACCAGAACCACTGCGCTGCCAAAGGAAAAGCCATTGCTCTTTTTCTTTCTTTTGCGCTGTACCGAATGTTTTGCCATGATGATTTCCCTGCCGTTTTATAAGAAACGCCCGCCCAAAGAATGATCTTCCGGACGGGCGCTGCCGGGAAACTCCCGGTATGTTTTTACTTCAATTCAACCACGGTCACACCGCTCTCGCCCTCACCGTAACGGCCCAGCCGAAAGCTTTTGACCATCCGGTTGCCGCGCAGATGTTTATGAATCGCGGTGCGCAGAGCACCGGTACCGTTGCCATGGATCAGATACACCACTGTCTGCCCGTTCAGAATGGCGCGATCGATATAAGCATCCACCTCAGGCAGAGCTTCATCCACAGTCAGGCCCAGCAGATTCAGTTCCATTTTGGCCGAACGCTGCACACGCTCTACCCTGCCGTTGGGCCGGTTTGCATCGCCCGTCAGGCGGGAATAGCGCTGCTGTGCCTTGGTTTTGGGCTGAGGCTCTTTGATGAGCTTATCCGGCTGCTTCAGGCCCTTGAGCGGGACCTTGGTCTTGATGATGCCGGCACGCACCAGAACATCGCCGTTTTTATCCGGCAGAGCCAGCACGGTGGCCAGCTGGTTGAGCTCTGCAATGCAGACCTCCTGCCCTACCTTGACTTCTTTCAGTGGGACAAACTCCTTGACAGGGTTATGCACCACCTCGGTACCGATAAAGAGCTTTTCGGATTCTTTCTTTGCGATCTCGCGGGCACGCTGGGCTTTCTGCTGGGTGCTCAGACGCTCGTCCTTCTGCAGCTGGCGCAGCTCATCGGTCAGTGCATACGCCTTGCTTTCCACCTGCTGTGCCAGCGCACGGGCCTTGGCACGGGCAGCTTCCAACTCGTTTTCGCCCTGCTGGATCAATTCATCCCGCTTTTTTTGAGCGGCCTCCAGCTGGTGAGAAGCCTCGTTCTTCAGCTCCTCCACCTCGTCCTGGCTCTCCTTCAGCTGCAGCTTCAGGTCGTCCAGCTGGCCCAAAACTGCATCCAGACGCTTATCCTCGGCAGACAGATGCTGTTGGGCTGCCTCAATGACACGCTCCGGGATGCCCAGCTTCTCACTGATGAGGAAGGCGTTGGACTTGCCGGGCACACCTACGCTCAGCTTGTAAGTCGGGCGCAGTGTCTCCAGATCAAACTCGCAGCTGGCATTGACTACACCCTTGGTTTCCAGCGCAAATACCTTCAGCTCGGCGTAGTGAGTGGTCGCCATCAGCAGCACACCACGGCGGCGCAGTTCCTCGATGATGGCCACGGCCAGCGCTGCACCTTCGGCAGGGTCAGTACCCGCGCCAAGCTCATCCAATAACACCAACGTGTGCGGCATGGCAAGTTCCAGAATACCGGTGATCTTCTTCATGTGGCCGGAGAAAGTAGAAAGGCTCTGTTCGATGCTCTGCTCATCACCGATGTCCACAAGGAATTCATCGAACACGCAGATCTCACTGCGTTCATCGGCAGGGATCAGGAAGCCGCACTGTGCCATTGCACACAGCAGACCCGCCGTTTTCAGGGTGACGGTTTTACCACCGGTGTTCGGGCCGGTGATGATGAGCGAATCGTACTCTTTACCCAACGCAATGTCTACAGGTACACACTTTTTGGGGTCGATGAGCGGATGACGCGCCCGGATGAGTGAAAAGGAGCTGTCGGTGCGGACAGAGGGCTTGAATGCCTTCATATCCAGAGCCAGACGAGCCTTTGCCAACAGCACATCAATTTCCAGCATTGCCTTGTAGCTGTACTGGAACTGAGGCTCAATGGCGGCTACCTGTGCCGTAAATGCCACCAGAATGCGTTCGATCTCCTGCGCTTCTTGTGCACGATACTGCAGAATGCGTGCATTTGCTTCCACAACCGCCTGCGGCTCCACAAAGACAGTAGCACCGGTGGACGAGACATCATGGATGATGCCGCTCACCTCGCCGCGATACTCGCTCTTAACGGGCACAACATACCGTCCATTGCGAATGGAGACCACACTCTCCTGCAAATACTTAGAGGTATCCATATTGCGGACCATGCTTTCCAGCCGATCGCGGATGCTGTTTTCCGTAGCGCGGATCTTTTTGCGCAGCTCGTTCAGGGTGTGGGAAGCCGTGTCTGCCATGGCATCCGGAGCCAGAATGGCGCTGGAGATCTGCTGCTCCAGCCCGGGCTGAGGTGCCAGCGCGTAGAACAAATCATCTGTAGGCAGAGGATCATGTTCCGATGAGCCATACCAGCTGGTCAGGTTCTGAAAGTTGCGCAGAGCGCCGGCCACCATCAGCAGCTCCCCCATGGAGAGCACACCGCCCTTGACTGCACGGGCTACTAAAGAGCTGACACCATCTACCCCGCCAAAGCGCGGAGATCCGTTTTTGATGAGCAGGCTGTTGATGGCATCGGTCTGTTCCAGCGCGTAACGTACCTCATCGGGGTCGCACTGAGGTTCCAGAGCCAGCAGCTGATCTCTAGCTTCCTTGCACACGCAGCCCTCGGATGCACGCGCAATGATCTTATCAAGCTCCAAAGTTTTCAAATAGCTTGTTTCCATGTTTGTTCCCTATATCAAAATTGTTTATCCCGGTCAAGGCAGAACGGATTTCAAAAAGTCGTAACTTTTCAGCGGCTTGTCCAAGTGGGTCAAAGCGTAGCGCTCGGCCACTATGGACAGCTTTGCCAGACTGCCGACCGAAATCTTGAATGCAAATATTTTCTTATCCTCTACAAGGCAGATATGACGCAGGGCATACAGGGCACCTGTGTCCAGATTGCAGGCCTTGCCCGCCTTTTGCGCACAGTCCTCACAGAGCAGGATGCCTTCCTGCGGATCAAGATAAAACGCTGGGCCATCGTATTTTTCACAGATCTTGCAGCAGACCAACTGCGGCAGAAAGCCGCACTCGCTCATGGTGCGCAGCTCAAACACAGCCTTGACCACACGCAGGTCGGTTTTACCCTCGCTGATCATATACAGGCAGTTCAGCAGCAGGCGCAATTCCCTGGCAGCTTCCTCCCCCGTAGGAGAAAGTGCTGCTGCCATCTCGGCAAGATACATGGCAAGGCTCATCCCCTCGATGGTGGAGGAAATGCCGTGAAATACGTTGCGCACTTCCGCTTCTCGGATGGTGTACATATTCCGGCCGGGCAGCAGCACAAATTCCGAGTAGCAAAAAAGCCCGCAGGCGCTGAATAATTTGTTCTTCAGCCGCAGGCTGCTCTGTGCTGAGGCCGAAATAACTCCCAGCTCCGGTGTAAGAATGGTCAGAATCCGGTCAGATTCCTTATACCTGGTCTCTTTTAGCACAAGCCCAGGTGTTACGATCGTATCCATCTGCATATTCTCCCTGCCCGGGCAGTGTCCCGGGCAATGCAAAGAGAAAAATCAACGATTATTCGGGTTCTGTTTGAAGCCAAAGTTGTTCAGCAGAAACTCATTGTCCCGCCAATCTGCTTTGACCTTGACCCAGCACTGCAGGTTGACCCGGCAGCCCAGAAACTCCTCACAGTCCGCACGGGCAGAGCTGGCAATCTTTTTCAGCATCGCACCACCCTTTCCAATGACCATGCCCTTATGGCTCTCGCGCTCGCAGTAGATATTTACATCGATATCCACCAGATCTGTACCAGGGCGCTCCTTGAAGCGCTCCACCACGACTGCAATGCCGTGCGGGATCTCATCCCGCATATACAGCAGTGCCTTTTCACGGATGACCTCCGCCACCAGTTCCTTTTCCGGCATATCGGTGTAGGCATCATCGTCAAAATAGTGCGGGCCCTCCACAGCATAGTGGCTCAGGGCATCGAACAGTTCCTCACAGTGGTCGTCTGCCCGGACGCTTACGGTGTAAATGGCATCAAACACACCCAGCTCCTTGAGCTCAGCCTTGCGGGCTTCCAGATCAGCAGGCTCCTTGACAAGATCGGTCTTATTGATGACTGCAATGGCCGGGCCGCCGCTGCTGCGCAGAGCGTCCACCAGAACCATTTCCGGCTCATTCAGGGCACCGTATGGCTCAAACAGCATCATGGAAACATCCACATCCGCGATGGAATCGCTGGCCGTCTTGTCCATCCGCTTGCCAAGCTTATTGTGGGCCTTATGCACGCCCGGGGTGTCCAGCAAAACATACTGCAGGGGGCCGCGGGTCACAACGCCGGTGATACGGGTGCGGGTCGTCTGGGGTTTGGAGGTGACAATGGCCACCTTCTCCCCCACCAGACGATTGGTCAGGCTGGATTTGCCCACGTTCGGGCGGCCGATGACCGCCACGAACACAGATGAGGTATCGTAATGCTGCTGCATGGGTGCTGCGTTTTTCAAAATAGAACTCCTATCCTTTGCCGATATCTTTGATCATTCCGTATAGCTGACGGTGCGGGGCAGGCCAAGCTGGGTCAGCACAGCCTCTTCCTTTTCGCGCATCCGCATGGCTTCCAGACCACCGTTCTCATGGTCGTAGCCCAGCAGATGCAGCATGGAGTGAACGGTCAGGAAAGCGACTTCTCGCTGCAACGGATGGCCGTAGAGCGTTGCCTGCTCCTGAGCACGTTCCATGCTGATGACGATATCCCCCAGCATCTTGCAGCCGTTGTTCTCATCCACATCGTAAACGCCGTTTTCTCCCAGAGGAAAGCTCAACACATCGGTGGGCATCGGCTTGTTGCGGTACTGGTTGTTCAGCTCTGCAATGGCAGCGTTATCCACAAAAGTCACGCTGATCTCAGCAGGCTCATCGAAGTGCTCATATTCCAGCACAGCATTGCAGGCACGGCGGATCAGGATCCGCAGGCCAGAAGGTACTTTTACGGCTTTCTGTGAATTGGTGATCAAAACTTTATTGGACATAACATTCCTCTCCCTTCATTTTATGCTGCAATTGCAGCTTTCCGCGTCGGTTTCAACGCTTAGCCGGGTGCGCAGCCGCTTCGTAGGCCTTGATGATCTCCTGCACCAGACGATGGCGGACAACATCCTTCTCCGTAAAATAGCACTGTGCAATGCCATCCACGTTCTTGAGAATGTGCAGCGCATCCACAAGGCCGCTGCGGGTACGGTCCGGCAGATCGATCTGGGTCACATCGCCGGTCACAACCACCTTGGAACCTACACCCATACGGGTCAGAAACATCTTCATCTGCTCCGGTGTGGTATTCTGCGCCTCATCCAGGATGATAAAGGAATCATCCAGCGTGCGGCCGCGCATATATGCCAGCGGAGCAACCTCAATGATCTGCTTTTCCACCAGGCGCTCATAGGTCTCGGCACCCAGCATATCGAACAGGCCATCGTAGAGAGGGCGCAGGTAAGGGTCTACCTTCTGCTGCAGGTCACCGGGCAAAAAGCCCAGCTTCTCGCCTGCTTCCACGGCGGGGCGGGTCAGCACAATGCGGGAAACATCCTTGGCCTTGAACGCTTTGACCGCCATCGCAACGGCCAGGTAGGTCTTGCCGGTACCGGCGGGACCTACGCCAAAGGTCACAGCATTCTTGCGGATAGCATTCAGATATTCCTTCTGTCCCAGTGTCTTGGGGCGGATGGGGCGGCCCTTGACTGTGACCGTGACAAAATCCTCAGTCAGCTCCCGGACACGCTGCTCCTTTCCATCGTGAGCAAGGCTCAGGCAGTAGCGCACCGTCTGATCCTCCAGCGGCGTGTGGTTTTCGATCAGGAGCAGCATCCCCTCCACGGCACGCACAGCAGCAGCCACATTGGCCTCCTCGCCAGAGAGGCGAAGCATCGTACCCCGGCAGACTGCCGTGACAGAGAACTCCTTTTCCAATAGACGAATGTTGCGGTCACAGTTGCCAAAGATGGCAGCGGCGATCTCCACACTATCCAACTCAATACTTTTTTCGGCCATGTAGCTCCTCCAGCGGTTTATGAATTTCCACATCTATTGTACCACCAAAGGCTCAAATAGAAAACTGTGAAACTTGCACAAAATATTTTCAACATTTTGGAGCGTGTTACAAAGCAGAACCCTGAAACATAAAAAATCGATGCTGCTCTGCATTTCTGCAAAACAGCATCGATTTCATTTATTGGATCGTAAAAAACGACTCCTCAGAAACTTTTCAATTAGAACCAGTCACCGAAGCCCATCTTGACCAGATTGTCGTGGCTGATCTTCAGGCTATCGAACGGATCACGGCCATAGCAGTCATCCTGCTCCACCAGGAAGTACTCGCCGCCGCCCTCCAGGCCAGCCTGGATGATAGCGGGCATATCCAGAGTGCCTTCGCCAACCTCAGCAAACTGCACAATGTTGGTGAAGTTGCTCATGAACTTCATCATGCCTTCCTTGCTGGTGAAGTCCACGCCGCCCTCGGGGATGGGCATCTCACCGATGCGGTAATCCTTCAGGTGGACCAGACGGATGCTGCCGGCATACTTCTTGATGAACTTAACAGGGTCCTGGCCGCCGCGGTGGATCCAGTGGCTGTCCAGCTCAAAGCCCAGAGCAGGAGCATTTGCGCGGATGATGTCCAGCAGGAACTCGCCGTCGTAACGAACGAACTCCACGTGATGGTTGTGGTAGTACAGATCGATGCCGTCTTCCTTCAGCTTCAGAGCATACTCATTTGCTTCCTTGGCGAAATCCACAGCCTTCTGGTAGTTGCCCATGCAGGTCATGGGCAGCATGCCGATGCGCAGCATATCGCAGTCCAGCTTACGGCAGTCCTCGACGATCTTCTTATAGTCGTCGGGATTGCACAGGAACTCGCCGGGCATACCGGGCAGCATGGGAGAGGTGGATGCGGTGCAGGAAGAGACATTCAGGCCCAGCTCATCGATAGCCTTGCGGAAGCCTGCAACATTCTCAGCGGTCATGGGGACCTGAGAGATCTCAACGCAGTGATAGCCGATATCAGCCAGCTTGCCCATGCTCTCGTATGCGTCAAAGTGAGGCATCTTAGCGGGGGCAATGGTGCTCATCTGAACACCGATCAAACCTTTGTTTGCCATGGTTCATTTCTCCTTCTATCTGTGTTTTGCGGTCACGGAGCAACGGGATGGCCAGCCTTGCTGCTTGCATGGATGGCATCAATCAGCCGGATGCTCATTTCCGCATCTCTTACATGGATGTAATCGTCCGTGTTGTTCTCAATGGCGCGGTAAAACTTGTCGATCAGGATGCCATGAGAAGCACCAAAATAGAACTTGGCACCGGGCAGCTTCTCATTCTCGCACAGCCTGGTGCGCACGCCATCTGCATCAATCCGGAACAGGGCATCATCCTCGATCAGGAAGGAAGCCTTTTCACAGGCAACCTTGATCTGGACGCTCTCGTTGGTGTAATCACAGTTGGTGGCAAAGAACACACCGTTTGCACCATTAGCAAAGTGCAGGCGGGCAGCCACGGTGTCCTCGACCTCAATGCCGTAATCTGCCAGCTGATTCACTGAGCCATGGATGGCATCGATGTCGCCGCACAGATAATACAGCAGATCCAGCGTGTGAACACTCTGGTTGATCATGCAGCCGCCGCCAGCAGTTTTCAGCTGGCCACGCCAGGGCTGTTCGTCATAGTAAGCCTTGCCGCGGAACCAGGGTACAAAGCCGCGGCAGCCGATGACCTTGCCATATTCGCCGCCATCGATGATCTTTTTCAATTCAACGGTGGTGCGGTTCAGACGATTCTGCAGGCAGATGCCGATCTTAACCTCAGGGTGCGCAGCCTCAAATTCCACAAACTCCTTGGCCTGTGCGGTGTTCAGCCCCACCGGCTTCTCGCAGAAGACATTCACACCGTGGGAAGCAAAATACTCCGACACGGGCACATGCAGGTAATGCGGCAGGCAGAGATGTACCACATCGGGATGCTCCTTTTCCAGAAGCTCCTCATAGTCCGTATAGAACGGCACGGCCTTTGCTGCAGCAGGCAGCTTTTCCTGCACAGCGGGATTGTTATCGCACACGGCACACAGTTCGATTTCAGGATTTGCCACAATGATGGGCAGATGAACCTGAAAGATGGTGCCGCAGCCAATGATCGCAGCTCTTTTCATGGAAACGCAACTCCTTGTAAGCCTGGAACAGGCATTGCTTTTTTCAGGGATACTGATTACTCGCGGACGGGGAACTTGCCCTCAGCCTCGATCAGCTTGTTCAGCTCAGCAGCATACTCCTCGGGATCGCAGGGGTTGGAGACCTCGCGGCCGGTCCATGCAGACAGCTGGCTGCTGTTTGCCAGGTTGACACCGTTGATGCCGTCCTCGCCGGGAGCCAGCAGCGGGCTGCCGGTCAGGATGTGAGCAGCAAAGTTCTGCATAACAGTGGTGTGCTGGAAGCCCCAGCCATCGTTGTTCTCAAAGGTCTCTTCGGTGTACAGCTTGGAGCCTGCACCGTTGCCGCTGGTCAGCATGGCAACTTCCATCATGCTCATGTGCTCGTTCAGGTAATCCTCAGTGCAGGGGTTGCCTTCCTTGTCGATATAGTGGTAGACGTGAGCGGTCTTGCTGTTGTCAACAACGATCTTGCCGCCGTCCAGGTCGATCTCCAGACGATCGGTGCCGATGGCATCGTGGGTGCAGGTGGTAAAGGTGCCGGTAGCGCCGTTAGCGAACTCGACCAGCATGGTCACGTCGTTCTCAACGCCGATGTCACGATGGCAGCCGTTGATGTTCTTGGAGAAGACCTTCACGGGAATACCGCAGATCCACTGCCACAGGTCGAGCTGATGGGGAGCCTGGTTGACCAGGACACCGCCGCCTTCGCCACCCCAGGTAGCACGCCATGCGCTCTGCTGGTAGTAGCTGTCAGGACGCCACCAGGAGTTGATCATCCACTGAGAGCGGCGGATCTCGCCCAGCTCACCGCTGGCAACGATTTCCTTGATCTTCTGATACAGCTTGTTGGTACGCTGGTTGAACATGATGCCGAAGGAAACCTCGGGATGAGCCTTAGCGCAGGCGATCATCTTCTGAACATCCTTGCTGCGGACACCGGCGGGCTTCTCGCACAGAACGTTCATGCCATGCTCCATAGCGTAGATGGAGATCTCGTGGTGCAGGTAGTGAGGAACGGTGGTGATGATGGCATCAACAGTGCCGCTGGCGATCATATCCTTCCAATCCTTGAAGAAGGGCACATCGGGGTACTGCTCCTTGCACATCTTCTCCTTCTCGGGGTCGATATCACACAGAGCGCCCAGTGCGCAGTTGTCCGGGCACGGTGCGCAGACCATGCCGGGGAACGGAGCGGGAGCGTTGGTCAGGAAGCGAGCATAGCTGCCGCCCTGAGCACCGATACCGATCAGGCCATAACGAATCTTTCCTTCAGTCTTTTCCATTTGAATCTTCTCCTTTTTTCTGTTACGTTAGAATTTTGCCAGAATATCGCACAGTGCGTGATACTGTGCGGCGTAACCTTCAGCACCGTTTTTGTACTTGTTCTCACGGATGATGTTCTTTGCATCCGTGGTCTCAAGGCTCTGCAGGCTGTCAAACAGCACCAGATGCGGCTCAAGGGTCAGGAAGCCGGTATAGCCCTCTTCCACAATGGCCTTGTGCAGCAGCTCAGGAATCTTTCCCTCGCCGGTACCGCAGAGCACATTCTCCTTGTCGGTAGAAACGGCATCCTTAATGTGGATATATACAATGTACGGACGGAGAGCATCCCAGCACTTGGCGGTATCCTCGCCGCACTGTACAAAGTTTGCAAAGTCGAATGCGGACTTGAAGTGTGCGCTGTTCAGCGTCTGCATCAGGTCAACACAGCGGGAAAGAACATCACCATAGATATCCTTCTCGTTTTCGTGCATCAGGATCACGTCGTGCTTCTCAGCAATGGCAATGAACTTGCGCAGCTTCTCGATGACAGCGTCACGATAGTCGGCAGGATCCTTGCCTTCCGGCATAAAGAAGCTGAACATGCGGATGTACTTGCAATTCAGGACCTTAGCGATCTCGCACAGCGTTTCCAACTGAGCACACTGCTTTTCAAAGCCCTCTTCATCATCGATCTTGACCTTGCCAATGGGACTGCCCAGGCTGGAAACGCCAACACCAGCGGCCTGCAGGCGGGGCAGCAGATCGGTCTTGACTTCCTCAACGGTAAAGTCAGCGATTCCCTTTTTATCTGCACTGCGCAGGCTGATGTACTGCATTCCAAGCTCACGGACTGTCTTGAGCTGCTCATCAAAAGAAGAGCTGATCTCGTCGGCAAAGCCGGAAATATAAATATCCTTCATAAAAATCTCCTTTTTTGTGTAGGATACAAGCCTTACTATAACTAATATATCACAATTGTTAAAAAAATGCCGCACAAATCTTTTTCGGTTTTTTTAGCACATCGTGCAACAGAATTTGTTGTTTTGTTGCATATCATAAAATAAGGTGCCTCAAACCAATCTTGTGGGGTGAAAAAGGGAGAAAAACTGTGCAAAATGTCCATCTTTGACTTCGATTTCTTGGCAGCAAAAAACAGAGCAGCAGGATTTACAATGTAAACGGCACAGGATTTACACACGACAAACATCGAACAAACTGATATATTAGGTCTTGGAGATCGGCTCCTTTGATTCTTAAGGGCCGTGGCAGACTTTTAAAAATCGAAAAGGCCTGTCCCCCATGGGCAGGTTTGAGTTGTTTTCAGACCAATCAAAGGAGTTCAAACCCATGTCCAAGACGAAGACTGAGACCCCTGTCCTGCGCAATTCCGCTGATATCCCCTGGGAGGAGAACCGCCTGTATCTGCCTGCGGATGAGACCGAGGAAGAGAACAAAGCTCTTTACGAACGCCTCAAGAAAGAGATCGCAGACGGCCACCCGGTGGATGAATATAACAATGAAGTGCTCTGCCGCCTGACCCCGCGTAATGCTGGTTGATGTAGATAGAACAAGCCAAATGCATCCGCTGGGAACAACTCCGCTTTCCGCAAGTCCGCCATCCCGTCTCACCCTCCTCAGTGAAGATAGAACGAAGCCATACATTTGGCCAGATCCTCTGGTCGTTCTGCAAAGTTTCCATAGCGCCAGCTGTTGAAAAAACCCATATAGGCACCGATGAACGAGTTCCGGAAGTATCGGTTTTCGCCCGGCAATGAAACGGGCCATGGCACAAATTGTCTTGCGTCCCCGAATTCGATATTGGAGATCAGAACAAGAATGATCTTCTCACTCAACGCATCGCTGAAAAAGCTGGTCAGATGGCAATCCATCAGGATACAAAGATTCTTTCGCTCCGCATACGTCCAGCGGAACAGCGCAGTCAGGTTTTTTTCCAGGGTACTGTATGCAGGCAACTGCCCCGCAAGCAGGGTCATCTGCCGGTCGAGATAATAATCCAGCACGTCATCCTTGGATTCAAAACTGCGGTAAAAGGTTGTCCGGTCAAGGTCTGCCATGTGACACAGCTCTGTGACGGAGATCTTTTCCAGCGGCTTTTTCATTAAAAGCTGAAACAGTGCCGTGCAAAATGCATCCTGATTTTTCTGCGCAACGGGGTTGATATGGTTCGTGTACATTGTGCGTTGTGTTCAGCTCCTTCCTCAAAATGATTGGCTTTATTGTACCATATTCTCTAAAAAAAGCAATTTGATTTCACTGAAAGCGTTTTTTCAAAAAGAAATCTTGACAGTTATTTTCTTTTATGCTAAACTATCTATCGTTGCGAAACATTTGCTACTGTGGCTCAGTTGGTAGAGCAGTTCACTCGTAATGAACAGGCCGCCGGTTCAAGTCCGGCCAGTAGCTCCAAAATAAAAACTCCCGAGAATCAGCTTATGAGGCTGGTTTTCGGGAGTTTTTTGTCCAGACATTTCTCTTTTCAGCTCATATAAGTTTCGCCTGCCCTGCCAGATACAGCATCCCCACTGCCGCACCGCAAAGCGGCAGGAGCAGAAATAGCATCCGGGCGAACTGACCCAAAAGCGCGCCTGTGCTGGGGGCCTGTCCTCCACGCCCGAATGCGGCTGAACAGAGCCTTCCGCTTACCTGCAGTGCGGATGCGCCGAACGTGCACAGCGTTCCGGTCGCAAGGGATGCAGGGATACCGCAGACGCAGAGCAGCACAAATGCTGTCCGTGGGTTCAAATCCACAAGCAGCCTGGAGGAAAGCAATCCGGAGCCTGTCCCATACAGCATCGTAAAAAGGAAGATGGGCAGCGGCCCCAGGGCGGAAAGCCCCAGGAACAGCACTGCCGTCAGTGCACCTGCCACAGTGAAAAATTCAGTTCGGAACAGGCGCACTGCTCCGGCGGCATCCTGCACGGAAAACAGGTTCTGCCAGCAGTTCAGGTAATAGGAAAGCGTTTCGGCATCGCCTGCCACGCAACGCGCTGCCGCCACACCCGCCAGAAAGGTCCCCAGAAGGTACGCCGCCGCCAGAAGGGCAATCCCCTCACTCGGCTTGCTGCGGCGTGCAGCGGCTCTCTCCGGTGTATTTCCGCGACTCTCAGAGAACGCCGCCGGGATGGATCGTCTTTCTTCCTGCGCTGTCTCAGGAAGAACTCCACGGTTCTTCTGTTTTAACGGCTCTTCCTGTGCTGTCGGCAGGATCGCTTCGGGCAGTGCCTTTTCCGCTGCGGCTTCCGGTGTTTCCTGATAGACCCACATACTTCCCTGTCCTCCTGTTTTTCTGCTGTAAATTCTCAATGCCGGTGCCGTTCTGTACGCAGGATACTGAACACCCCGCCCAGACAGCCAAAGACAAACACCAGTGCAAAGCGGGCCAGCTGCATTTCCGTTGGTTCAATGCCCTCCGAAAGGCCGAACCCCAGCAGAAGCAGAACAAACAGTCCGCCCTGTACAGCACCGCAGATAAGGCCTCTGCTGTGATAGAAAAACGCCATGAGCCAGCCGCTGCAAAAGCTCCCGGCACAGACAATGGCACTGACCATGGGCCAGGCAGTGCTCTGCGCAAGGCTCTGGTTTGCCATCAGGTAGGCCAGCCCGGCCATGCAAGCGGCGGTGAATATCCCACCAATGCCGAATGCGGCCAGTGCTTCCAGGATGGGTAGCTTCTTCTGTTCCAACATAAAAACCCGCCTCCCTGCACTACTGTATGCAGAGGGGCGGGTAAAAAAGACCTTGCTTTTAGAGATTACTTCTTTGCGTTGGCAGGAGCATTGTCCATGTTCAGCTTCTCAACAGAGCTGATCGCATTCTTGGTGAAGCGGATCTTCACACGGTCGGAACCGGTCTCCAGAACAAAGGTGTCCTCCTTGATGGCGACCACACGGCCAACAATACCGCCGATGGTCACGACCTGATCACCGATCTCCAGAGCTGCACGCATGGCAGCATCCTTCTTCTCCTGCTTCTTCTGGGGACGATAGATCATAAAGTAGAGCAGGACCAGCATCAGAGCCAGGGTGAAGAACAGGCTGATATAGCTTTCAGTGGTAGTAGTCAGAAATTGCATGGGACAAAGTCTCCTCTCAAAATTCAGATAAACTCATTATAACCGCTTCTGCGCCCTCTTGCAAGGGAAAAGCATGAAAAAGCTCAAATTCTTGTATCCAGCAGCTTGACATAACGGTCATGGAAGGCGGTAAAGGTGCCTGCATCCAGTTCATCGCGGATGCGCTCCATCAGGTGGTTGTAGAACCACAGGTTGTGCATAACGGCCAGACGCATGCCCAGCAGCTCCTCTGCCTTGAACAGGTGGCGGATATAGGCACGAGAGTAGTTCCGGCAGGCCGGGCAGCCACAGGTGGGGTCAATGGGGCGCTCGTCACGCTCATACTTTGCGTTTTTGATATTGATGATGCCGCCCCAGGTGTTCAGGTGTCCATGGCGGGCATTGCGGCTGGGCATGACGCAGTCAAACAGATCCACGCCGCGGGAAACAGCCTCGATCATGTTGCCGGGGGTACCGACACCCATCAGATAGCGGATCTTATCCTTGGGCATATAAGGCTCCACCTCGCTGATCATCTCGTACATCACCTCAGCAGGCTCACCCACGGCCAGACCGCCGATGGCGTAGCCGTCCAGCTCCAGCTCCGCGATCTGCTTCATGTGCTCTACACGCAGGTCAGCAAAGGTACATCCCTGATTGATGCCGAACAGCAGCTGGTCGGGGTTGGTGGCCTTGCCCTCCTGCTTCAGGCGGGCCATCTCAGCCTTGCAGCGCTTGAGCCAGCGGGTGGTGCGCTCACAGCTGGCCTTGGAGTATGCGTGCTGGGCAGGATTCTCCACACACTCATCAAAGGCCATTGCAATGGTGGAACCCAGATTTGCCTGGATCTGCATACTCTCCTCAGGACCCATAAAGATGCGGTGGCCGTCCAGATGGGAGGCAAAGGTCACGCCTTCCTCCGTGATCTTGCGCAGCTTGGAAAGGCTGAACACCTGGAATCCGCCGCTGTCGGTCAGGATGGGCCCGTTCCAGCGGGTAAATTTGTGCAGACCGCCCATATCGGCTACCAGCTGATCACCGGGACGCAGATGCAGGTGGTAGGTGTTGCAGAGCATCACTTGGGTGCCAATCTGCTGCAGATCCTGCGCGGACAGGCCGCCCTTGATGGCACCGGCGGTGGCAACATTCTGGAAAGCCGGGGTCTGCACCGTGCCGTGCACGGTCTTGAACTCGCCCCGCCGGGCGTTGTGCTCCTGCTTGAGCAGCTTAAAAGTGGTCAAAGAAGGCATAAGTTTTTTCCTTTCTGTGTACGGAAAACAGCCGTACAGCCTTGTGCCGCCGGGCAGGCGGCAGGTTCAGAAGTGGTGGATACCGAGCTGCCGAAACGGATCCGGCAGTGTTTTGGGCTTTTGGGAGAGCGGGTGCTGAGGGATCACAGGATCAGCATCGCATCGCCGAAGGAAAAGAAGCGGTACTTTTCCTCTACGGCAACTTTATAGGCAGCCATGGTCTTTTCGTAGCCGTAGAGGGCAGAGACCAGCATGATGAGGGTGCTTTCCGGCAGGTGGAAGTTGGTGATCAGGCCATCGATGCAGTTGAACTTGACACCCGGGTAGAGAAAAATAGAGGTATTGCCGCTGCAGGCCTTGATCTCGCCATATTTTGCGGCGGCGGCTTCCAGTGTGCGGCAGCTGGTGGTGCCAACGGCGATCACGCGGTGCCCGGCGGCCTTGGTTTCCCGGATGCGCTGAGCAGTCTCCTCGCTGATGGAATACCACTCGCTGTGCATCTTGTGATCCGTGATCTCGTCCTCCTGCACGGGGCGGAAGGTTCCCAGACCCACATGCAGGGTAACCTCGGCAATGCCGACACCCTTGGAACGGATGGTATCCATCAGCTCCGGGGTGAAGTGCAGGCCTGCCGTGGGTGCAGCAGCGCTGCCCAGCTCCTTGGCATAGACCGTCTGATACTGGCTCTGATCTTCCAACTGCTTGGTGATGTAGGGTGGCAATGGCATCTTGCCAAATTCATCCAGTTTTTCATAAAGGGTCTCGGTGTCATAATAGAATGTAACAAACTTGTTGCCATCCTCCAGCGTTTCGTCCACCACAGCGGTCAGGGTGCCGTCACCAAAACTAACCTTGGTGCCGGGCTGCATCCGCTTGCCGGGCTTTGCCAGGCACTCCCACTGATCTCCCTTGACCTGCCGCAGAAGCAGTAGCTCACACACAGCACCGGTGGGCTGCTTGACACCCACGATGCGGGCGGGCAGCACCTTGGAATTGTTGACCACCAGCAGGTCACCCGGCTCAAGATATTCCGGCAGATCGCGGAAGATCCGGTGCTGGATGCTGTCGTCCTTCTGGCTCAGAACCATGAGCCGGGCCGAGTCTCTGGGGTCTGCAGGCTCCTGTGCAATGAGTTCTTTGGGTAAATCGTACCAAAAATCTTTTTTTAACATGCTTTGCATTTGCCTTTCCGATGATTGACACGAGTGCCGTATCAATGTTATCATAAAATCTGTATAAACAGTATCTATTATATTGCAAGGTCGGCTGGTTTGCAAGCCGTGTTCGATGTAAATTTGCTTTTATTGAAAGGAAAGGTGCTGGAAATGGAAAAACAGTATAAAGTTGGTATCGTTGGTGCAACGGGTATGGTGGGGCAGCGTTTTGTGACCCTGCTTGAGAATCATCCCTGGTTCAAGCTGACCACGCTGGCCGCATCCGGCCGCAGCGCAGGCAAGACCTATGAGGATGCCGTTGGCAGCCGCTGGGCAATGACTACCCCGATGCCCGAGAGCGTCAAGAAGATGGTCGTGCTGGATGCCGCCAAGGTGGAAGAGGTCGCTTCTCAGGTCGATTTCATCTTCTGCGCAGTCAATATGCCCAAGGCCGAGATCAAGGCACTGGAAGAAGCTTACGCAAAGGCCGAGTGCCCTGTGGTCTCCAACAACAGCGCAAACCGCTTTACCCCGGATGTTCCCATGGTCGTGCCTGAGATCAACGCGGACCACATTGAGATCATCCCTGCCCAGCGCAAGCGTCTGGGTACCAAACGCGGCTTCATCGCGGTCAAGTCCAACTGCAGCCTGCAAAGTTATGTGCCTGCCCTGCATCCTCTGATGAAGGAGTTTGGTGTCAACAAGGCTCTGGTCTGCACCTATCAGGCCATTTCCGGTGCAGGCAAGACCTTTGACCGGATGCCCGAGATCGTAGATAACGTCATCCCCTACATCGGCGGTGAGGAGGAAAAGAGCGAGCGCGAGCCGCTGAAGCTGTGGGGCCACATCGAGGGCGATCAGATCGTCAACGCCGAGAAGCCCACGATCACTGCGCAGTGCTTCCGTGTTCCCGTTTCTGACGGCCACACTGCTGCCGTGTTTGTAAGCTTTGACAAAAAGCCCACCCAGGAGCAGATGCTCGAGGCCTGGGCTAACTTCCGCGGCCCTGCACAGGAGCTGAACCTGCCCAGCGCACCCAAGCAGTTCCTGCACTACTTCACTGAGCCTGACCGTCCTCAGCCCAAGCTGGACCGCAACACCGAGAATGGCATGGCTGTCTGCATCGGCCGCCTGCGCGAGGACACCCTGTTTGACTACAAGTTCGCCTGCATGAGCCACAACACCCTGCGCGGCGCTGCCGGCGGTGCTGTGCTGCTGGCCGAGCTGCTGGCTGCAAAGGGCTATTTTGACTGAACAACACGTTCCTGACGGAGCGTACAAAGGAGTTTTATACTATGAAGAATCCTGTCTTTACCGGCGCGGCGGTGGCGATCATCACCCCCATGTACGAAGATGGCAGCATCAACTTTGATGAGCTGGGCCGCATCATTGAAGATCAGATCGCACGGGGCACCGATGCGATTGTGATCTGCGGAACTACCGGCGAATGCTCTACCATGACCGATGAGGAGCAGCTGGCCGCCATCAAGTTTACGGTCGAGACGGTCAACCACCGGGTGCCTATTATTGCGGGTGCTGGTTCCAATGATACCGATCACGGCTGTGCACTGGCAGCAAAGTCTGCTGCCTGCGGTGCCGATGCCCTGCTGCTGGTGACCCCCTATTACAACAAGACCACGCAGGCAGGTCTGGTGGCTCACTTTACCGCTATGGCCGAGGCGGGCGGCATCCCTGTTATCCTGTATAATGTACCTTCCCGTACCGGCCTGAACATCACCCCCGAGACAGCGCTGGAGCTGAGCCGGAATCCGCTCATCAACGGCATCAAGGAGGCCTCCGGCAACATCTCTCAGGTGGCCAAGATCGCTCAGCTGTGCGGCGATGAGCTGAACATCTACTCTGGCAACGATGATCAGGTGGTCCCCTTGCTGTCTCTGGGTGGCAAGGGTGTCATCAGTGTGGTCTCCAATGTCAAGCCTGAGCTGGTGCACAACTGCTGCAAGGCATGGTTTGAGGGCGACACCAAAACTGCCTGCAAGCTGCAGCTGGAGATCCTGCCCTTGGCGGATGCACTCTTCTGCGAAGTAAATCCCATCCCTGTCAAGTACGCCATGAATGTGCTGGGCTGGGAGGCCGGTCCCTGCCGTCTGCCGCTGGTCGAGCCCAGTGATGCCCACAAGGAGAAGATCGAGCAGGCACTGGAGGCCGAAGGTCTGATTCAGGAATAAACGAAACAACGCACAATGCCCGGTGGAAATGGTTTCTCCCGGGCATTTGCCGTTACAACAGAAAACGAGGAAACAAAAATGACGGATATTATCATTCAGGGCATTGGCGGCCGGATGGGCCACGCCCTCTGCGAGATGATTGCAAACCGGAGTGACTGCCGCGTGGTCGCCGGGATCGACCAGCAGGACGGTGAGCAGAACGGCATCCCCGTATACGACAGTCTGGATAAGCTGGACGGCAAGGGCGATGTCATCATTGATTTCAGCGCTCCTGCTGCTGTGGAAAAGGCACTGACCTATTGCGAAGCACACAAGATGCCCATCGTGGTCTGCACCACCGGCCTTTCCGAAGAGCTGCAGCTGAAGGTGGTGCAGCTGTCCCGCATTGTGCCCGTGTTCAAGAGCGCCAACATGTCCATCGGCATCAACCTGCTGTCGGAGCTGTGCAAGCGTGCATCGGCCATTCTGGGTGCAGACTATGATGTGGAGATCGTGGAGCAGCACCACCACAACAAGCTGGATGCCCCCAGCGGCACTGCCCTGATGCTGGCCGATGCCATCAATGAAGAGAACAACGGCGCATATCATTATGTGTACGACCGTTCCTCTGTGCGCCAGAAGCGCGACCCGAAGGAAATCGGCATCAGCTCCGTGCGCGGAGGCAGCATCGTGGGCGACCACGAGGTGCTGTTCTGCGGTCCGGACGAGGTCATCACCCTCAAGCATACTGCATATTCCCGCAGTGTTTTTGCAAATGGCGCAATAAATGCTGCTGTCTATCTTGCAAAAAAGGAGCCGGGCCTGTACAATATGGGTAACATGATCGCAGAGCTGTAAGGTCTCTGCGTCTTCCACCATTTTGAGCGGCAGGAGGGCTGACGGAATGGAACAGGCAAGACACGCTGCACCCACGAAACGACATTCGCGGCACGAACTGCAGAACCGGCGAAAACGAAAACCCGTTTTTCTGAGGATGATGGGAGTGCTGCTGGTGGCTGGTGCGGCATTGGCCTGCTTTGGCTTCTGGCGCTTCCAGACTCCCGGCATCGTGCTTGGCCCTTTTGAGGACGAGCCTTCGACCGCTGAAAGCGTTCCCCCGCCCGAACCGGAACCGCAGCCTGTTACAACCACACTGCGTTTTTCGGCCACCGGGGACAATCTGATCCATGCTCCCATCTACAAACAGGCAGCCCGCCGGGCAGCGGAAGGCCAGCGATATAATTTTGACTACTGCTACGAGCACCTGCTGGATTTTTATGCCGCGCAGGATGTTAACTGGATCAATCAGGAAACGCTCTGCAGCAAGGAACTGGAGCCTTCCACCTATCCCTGCTTTTCTACCCCCGGTGAATGCGCAGAGGCTCTTTACCGGGCAGGCATCCGGGTGTTCAGTCTGTCCAACAACCACACCTACGATAAAGGTGCCAAAGGTATCGCAGCAACACTGCGGTTCTGGGACGAGATGCCGGAAGATGTGGTCACGACCGGCCTGTGGTACGGAGAGAGCGATTATGGTACTATCCCCCTGCAGACGGTGAACGGTGTGACGATTGCCTACCTCTCCTACACCGACCACACCAATGGCATCCCGCAGAGCAGTGCCATGACGGCCAATGTCATCTACACCAGCCAGCGGGATGTGATGGAACAACAGGTGCGCAGGGCGCGTGAGCTGGCCGATTTCGTGGTGGTGGGAGTTCACTGGGGCGTGGAGGACAGCCACAAGATCACCCAGACCCAGCGGGATCTCGCCCAGCAGCTTTCCGACTGGGGTGCGGATGTTATTCTGGGCACGCACCCTCATGTGGTGCAGGATGCCGAGTGGAAGACCTCTGTGGATGGCCGCCAGACCTTTGTGGCCTATTCCCTGGGAAATTTCCTCAGCACCCAGAGCAAACCGGATCAACTCATCGGCGCCATCCTGACACTGGAGCTGAACAAGACGACGGACCCGGATGGCAGCGTTCGCTGCGCTGTCGCTTCCCCGCAATTACATCCCACCGTGACCCACTATGATGCCGGTAAATCCAACGTCCGCACCTACCTCTTCCGGGATTACACGTCGGAACTGGCGCAGGCGCATGGTGTCCGGGCCGCCTACCCTAGCTTTGGGATAGAGTACATTCAGAACGTATTACAGACCAACATCAACAGCGCGTTTTTGGCGCTCGCCTGAATTTGCAGCCCTTTGGGGCAGATTGGAGTGTTCATTATGTATGGTGTTTCCAAAATCAACATTGAGCCCAGCCTGATGATGATCAGTGTACAGGATGTGGAGTTCAAGGGCAACAGCCTGGCCCGCTACCTGCAGATCTTTGCCGATACCGGCGTTGTGGTGGATATGATCAGTCAGAGCGCCCCTCACGGTACCAACATTGATTTCAGCTTTACCGCATCTGCCAGTGATCTGACACTGGTGATGAAGGCCATCTCTGCAGCCAATCTCGACAAGGATGCCAAGGCCTCCCCGCTGATCAGCGTTGGTTACTCCAAGCTGAACCTCTTCGGTGAGGACATGGTCACCAGCTGCGGTGTAGCTGCCCGGGCCCTGAACGCATTGGCCATGGCTGACATCGAGGTTCTGCTCATCACCACCAGCGATCTGGATATTTCTCTGCTGGTGCGCAGTGAGAACGAGGACTCCGCTTACGATGTGCTGAAGAAAGCCTTTGAGCTGTAAGCTGCCATTCTCTGTGAATATCACATAAACGCAAAAAGCCCGGCGGCATCCCAAAATCGGATGTTGCCGGGCTTTTATCATACGCTGTTTCTAAAAGGTTACAGGGTCACTTTGTGGTAGACCTTCTTGCCCTTCTTGATGACGATACTGTTCTTCAGCTGATCAGCGGTAAAGCTGACAGTGGGAGCAGCTACCTTTTCACCATCCACCAGGACACCGCCCTGCACGACCAGGCGGCGGGCCTCGCCGTTGGAAGCGGCCAGACCGGCCTTGACCATGAGGGTCAGGATGCCGATGGAGCCATCGGTCAGATCCGCTTCGGTCAACTGAGTGGAGGGCATGTGCTCAGTGTCGGCAGCACCGCTGAACAGAGCGCGGGCAGCGTTCTGGGCTTTCTCAGCCTCTTCCTCGCCGTGGACCATCTTGGTCAGCTCGTAAGCCAGGATCTCCTTGGCCTCGTTCAGGCGCTGGTCCTTCCAGGTGCTCATCTCATCGATCTGCTCCAGCGGGAGGAAGGTCAGCATCCGGATGCACTTCATCACATCAGCATCGCCGACATTGCGCCAGTACTGGTAGAACTCAAAGGGACTGGTCTTGTTGGGGTCGAGCCAGACCGCATTGCCTGCAGTCTTGCCCATCTTCTTGCCCTGAGAATCGGTCAGCAGAGTGATGGTCATCGCATAGGCATCCTTGCCCAGCTTGCGGCGGATCAGCTCAGTGCCGCCCAGCATGTTGCTCCACTGGTCATCGCCGCCAAACTGCATGTTGCAGCCGTAGTGCTGGAACATGTAGTAGAAGTCGTAGCTCTGCATGATCATGTAGTTGAACTCGAGGAAGGACAGGCCCTTCTCCATGCGCTGCTCATAGCACTTGGCGCGGAGCATGTTGTTGACGGAGAAGCAGGCACCCACATCACGCAGCAGCTCAACATAATTCAGGTTCAGCAGCCAGTCGGCATTGTTCAGCATCAGAGCCTTGCCCTCAGAAAAATCGATGAACTTCTCCATCTGCTTCTTGAAGCAGGCTGCATTGTGAGCAATGTCCTCCTTGGTCAGCATCTTGCGCATGTCGGTACGGCCAGAGGGGTCGCCGATCATGGTGGTGCCGCCGCCGATCAGGGCGATGGGCTTGTTGCCGGCCATCTGCAAGCGCTTCATCAGGGTCAGGGCCATAAAATGGCCTGCAGTCAGGCTGTCCGCGGTGCAGTCAAAGCCAATATAGAAGGTGGCCTTGCCGTTGTTGATGAGGTCAATGATCTCATTGTCGGTGATCTGGGCCACCAGACCGCGTGCCTGCAGTTCTTCGTAAAGAGTCATGGGATGATCCTCCTGTTTTGTCGGGCAGAGGACAAAAGAGAACGCCCTCTGCCAAAAATGAATTTGGCAGAGGGCGAGAAAATCGCGGTACCACCTCTGTTTGCCGCCCCCTCACAGAAACGGCCTCACGAGTGCGCCCCACAGAGATGGGATACACTCCTGCGTTTGTAACGCTCGCACGCGGCACAGCCTACTAGCCAAAGCATTCAGCCTGCAACTCCGGGAGGTATTTCCCCTGCTGTTCTGCACACCCCTTGCACCAACCGGGGTCTCTCTGGGCAAACACTGACAAGGTACTTGTTCCCTTCAACGTCTTTCAACAGAAATCAGTTTAGCACAAATCAGCAGGGTTGTCAATCACTGGTTTCATGCTCG
Organism: Faecalibacterium sp. BCRC 81149; assembly: GCF_022750605.1. Lineage (NCBI taxonomy): Bacteria > Bacillati > Bacillota > Clostridia > Eubacteriales > Oscillospiraceae > Faecalibacterium > Faecalibacterium sp. BCRC 81149. The sequence goes on from NZ_QXJA01000001.1 coordinate 165,864, forward strand.
GCCAGTCCCAGCATCTCTCTGGCATTGGCACGGGAAAGCTCCGTGACATGGTCACCGGAAATAATATGCGCCAGCGCGTCCACTCTGCCTTCGATATCCAGCGGGTGGATCTCGGTATAGGTGCGTTCATTCGTGATATTTTTCTGGATAAGCAGATGGCAGTCGGCCAGTGCAGCGATCTGCGCTGTGTGGGTGATGCAGAGGATCTGGTGATCCTTTGCACTCTGTTTGAGCACCTCACCGATGCGGCTGGCTGCCTTGCCGGACACGCCGCTGTCGATCTCATCGTAGATGACCGTAGGCACTGCGTCCTTATCGGCCATGGCATTTTTGATTGCCAGCGTGATACGGCTCAGTTCACCGCCGGAAGCGATTTTTGCCAGCGGCTTGGGATCCTCACCGGGATTTGTGGAAATATAAAACTCCACGCTGTCCTGGCCATGGCTGGCCAGCGGGCCGCGGGTATGGCGCAGGGTCATGCGGACACCTGGCATGTTCAAAAAATCCAGTGTGCCGGAGATGCGCCTGTTCAATTCCTCAAAGGCTTTCAGGCGGGTCTGGGTCAGCACCTCGGCCTTATCCCGGGCCAGTACATAGAGCCGATGCTTTTCAGCCTGCAGGTGCTCTGTCCGCTCCTGTGAGAATTGGATGCGGTCCAGCTCTTCCCTTGCCTGCTGTCCAAAGGCGATGATATCTTCCACAGTATCACCGTATTTCCGCTTGAGCTTGTAGATCAGATCCATCCGCTGTTCGATTTCATCCAGCTCTGCATCATTCGTCTCGTAGCCCTCCAGCCGCCCGATCAGGTCAGCAGAAAGGTCTTTTGCGGTGTAATAAAGATCCAGCAGCTGTCCTGCAGCAGCAGAAAGGCCGCTGTCCAGTTGGGCGGCACCATCGATCGCATTGGAAGCTTCCCCCAGCAGATCAACGGCACCCGGGGCATCATCTCCGCCCGAAAGCAGCGCATAGCTCTGGGAGATGCGCTCCCGGATGGTGGAGGCATTCGCCAGCACCTTACGGCGGGCCGCCAGCGTCTCCTCTTCGCCTGCGGTCAGGCTGGCATCCTCGATCTCCTGTACCTGATAACTCAGCAGATCGATCTTTCGCTGTTTTTCACCCTCATCGGTGATGATGGCATCCAGCTCCTTTTTGACCTTGATAAGCTCCCGGTAAACAGCATAATACTCCTGATACACCGCCCCGTTCTGGGCGTAGGCATCCAGGATACCCTCATGGCGGGCCGGGTTCAACAGGCCTACGGAATCGTGCTGGCCGTTGATGTTGATGAGCCCACCGCACAGTTCCCGCAGAATGGCTGCTGTGGCAGGCATTCCATTGATGCGGCAGGTGCTCTTGCCCTCGGCAGTGATCTCACGGCTCAGGGTCAGCGCTTCTGAGCGCTCATACCCCGCCTTTTCCAGGCTGTCCAGCACTGCAGGCGGAACATCATCAAATGCCGCCCGGATGACTGCTTTTGCAGCCCCCGTGCGCACCAGATCCTTGGAGGTGCGGTTGCCCAGAATGGCATTGATGGAGTCGATCAGGATAGATTTGCCCGCACCGGTCTCGCCGGTAAGGACATTCAGGCCCTTCTCAAAATGCACGTTGGCCTTCTGGATGACTGCAACATTTTCAATTTGCAGACTGCTCAACATGTTCGTTCTCTCCCGCCTTTATTTCTGCCCGATGTAATGCCCAAGCTCGGTGCAAATGGTCTTTGCATCCCGCTCTGAGCGGGCCACGATCAGAAAGGTATCATCACCGGAAAGGGTGCCGACCACATTTTTCCACTTGAGTGCGTCAAATACCTCGCAGGCCGCATTGGCCATGCCAGAGTAGCACTTTACCAGCACTACATGTCCCGCAAAGTCCACCCCCAGGACAGATTCATGGAAGATGGTCTCAAACCGGGCCTGCATCTTGGGGTTCAGTACCTCGCTGTGGCCGGAAACATAGCGGTAGCCGGTGGTGGTGGCAGCTTTGACAAGGTTCATCTCCCGGATATCGCGGGAAATGGTCGCCTGTGTGGCATCAAAGCCCTCCTTGCTCAGGTACTCCAACAGAGTCTCCTGCCGGCTGATGGGATTCTCCTGGATCAGGCGCAGGATGGCCTGCTGCCGCTTCTGCTTGCTCTTGTTATCCCCTCGGCTGGTGCGTCCCATGTGATCTTCTCCCTTCGTCGTGTTTGTGTCATCGTCTGCCGCGCAGTTTCTGGTCAATGGCCTGGAACTGGTCAGCCTTGCTGAAGGTGATGAGCTGCACGACCTGGTCAGACAGCCGCACCTCCGCGGTGGCTCCGGCTTTTACGGAATAGCCCGCATCCCCATCACAGCTGATAAAAACTTCTTCATCTGCCACCTGGCCCACACAGAGGTTGATCTTGCGCTCCTGCGCAAAAACCATGGCCGGGCTGGCAAGGCTGTGGGGGCAGATGGGTGTGACAACGATGCCCTTGGTCTGAGAATCAAGGATCGGCCCGCCTGCCGCCAGAGAATAAGCGGTGGAGCCGGTGGGCGTTGCCACAATGACACCATCGCCCCGGTAATGCTCCACCAGGATATCGTCACAATAGATGCTGAAATCCACTGCCTGCTGCAGGCGGCCCTTGGTCATAACCACATCATTCAGGGCATGGCCCTCCCAGCTGTCATCTCCCAGCACACGAACATAGAGCAGCATCCGGTTATCCAGAAAATATTCACCCCGGGCTACGGCGGAGAGCTTGGCTTCCATTTCATCGACCTCACAGGTGGCCAGAAAGCCACACCGGCCCAGATTGATGCCGAGAATGGGCTTTCGGTATTCCAGTGAGAGGTTGGCTTCATGCAGGATGGTGCCATCTCCTCCGATGGTCAGGATGACATCCGTCCGCTCCAGGCATTCCTTCTGGGTCAGATACTCCACGCCCATGGTCATGCACTCAGCCTGCAGGCCGTCCTGCATCAGCACCTGTGCCCCATGGGTCAGCAGGATCTGCGCAGCACGCTGGGAAATGCCGTAGGCCATAGCCTTGCCGGGGTTTGGGGAAATGTAGACTGTCATCGTCTGCGTCCTCCCTGATGTTATGGATTATGGTTCAGCGGTCCAGCGTAGAATGGCTGGATGCCACCACCTGTTCAGCAACCGAATCATCCAGTGCACCGGGTTCATCGCTCTTCTGAACGAACATCAGATATTCAATGTTTCCCTCAGGGCCCTTGACGGGGCTGAAATCCAGTCCGCAGACCTTGAAGCCGTTGGCAGCAGCATAGCCCATGGCATTGTGCAGCACCTCGCGGTGGGTGGCAGGGTCACGGACAACGCCGTTTTTGCCCACCTTTTCGCGGCCAGCCTCAAACTGGGGCTTGACCAGGCAAACACCCATAGCGTCCGGGGTCGTGATGGCCTGCGCCACCGGGAAGATATGATGCAGCGAGATAAAGGAGACATCTACGCTGAAAAACTCGATCGGCTCTGCCAGCTGGTCAAGGGTCACGTTGCGGATGTTTGTGCGCTCCATATTGACCACCCGCTCATCGGTGCGCAGACTCCATGCCAGCTGACCGTAGCCCACATCCACTGCGTAGACCTTGACTGCACCATTTTGCAGCATACAGTCGGTAAAGCCGCCGGTGGATGCGCCAATGTCCATGCAGACTTTCCCCTTGGGGGTCAGCGGAAAACACTGCATCGCCTTTTCCAGTTTCAGGCCGCCGCGGCTGACATAACCGATATCATGGCCGCGCACCTCCACCTTGGCATCCTCTTTGATCATCTCACCGGCTTTGTCTACCTTCTGTTCGTTGACAAAGACCACGCCGGACATGATCATCGCCTTGGCGCGCTCACGGCTCTGGATCAGACCATGCTGAACCAGATATTGATCCAAACGAATCTTCAAGATTCTGCTCCTTTCCATGTACGGATGGCCTGTGCCAGATGTTCTGCATCCAGGCCGGTGCTTTGCTTGATCTGCGGAACCGTCGCATGGGGCAGACGCACATCCTCCACACCACGATGGATATAAGCACCCTGCCAGCCTGCTTTCCGCAGAGCCATTTCCAGATGCTCACCGATGCCGCCGCAGGCTACGCATTCCTCTGCGAACAAAACAACGTCATATCTTGAAATTTCAGAAATAAGCTCCGGTGTAAAGGGATATATCTTTACAATCTTATAGACATCACAGGGAACGTCTTCTTTGCCCAGAAGCTTCGCCGCAGTCAGCACATCCTCGACTTCATCGGCGTAACTGACCATCACAGCCTTGGCATCAGGGGCGGTATAGAGCCGGTCATATTCTCTGCCGGAACAGCCAAACTGCGCCAGTGCTGCGCTCTCACCACCGCGGGGATACCGGATTGCCCGTGGGCCCTGCATCTCATCACTGAGCAAGATGGGCAGCCAGTGCCGCAGCTCAGCATAGTTGGAGGGCGAATAGACCGGGATCCCCACCTGACTGAGGAAGGCCGGGTCAAAGATTCCCTGATGGGTCTCGCCGTCTGCCGGAACAAAACCGGCACGGTCGATGGCAAGGACAACATTCTCCTTCAGCAGGTTCACATCATGGATGATCTGGTCATAGGAACGCTGCAGGAAGGTGGAGTAGATACAGACCACCGGAAGCATTCCCTGGCTGGCGAGGCCCGCTGCAAAGGTCACAGCATGCTGCTCTGCCATGCCCACATCAAAGAAACGCTTGGGGTGGGTGTGTGCAAAGAACTGCAGGCCCGTACCATACTTCATGGCGGCCGTGATGGCACAGATCTTCTGGTTTTCCGCGCCCTCCTTGTTCAGGACATTGCCGAACACCGTCGAGAAAGACTCCTTGGGAGCCACCTCAGGGTCCGGGATGCTGTTGACCAGATCAAAGGTCGAAACACCATGGAAGTTACCGGGGTTGCTTTCAGCCGGGGCATAGCCCTTGCCCTTTTTGGTCACGACATGCAGGAAATGGGGGCCGGGCTGCCTGTGGATATCGCGCAGGATCCCTTCAAGCTCCGGTTCATTGTTACCATCAAAAGGACCATAATAGTGGAAGCCCATATCCTCAAACATGGTCGAATGATACATTGCCCTGCGCACCATGGCCTTGCTGTTCTGGATCGCAGATTTCAGCGGCGGTCCGATGACAGGCACACCATCCAGAAAGGAACGCACATTTTCCTTGGCATCGTAATAGCGGCTGGTGGTGCGCAGATGGCTCAGGTAGCGGGACAACGCGCCCACATTCTTGGAAATGGACATCTTGTTGTCGTTCAGGATGACCAGCAGATTGTCCAGCCCGCCGATATTGTTCATACCCTCGTAGACCATACCGCCGGTAAAGGCACCGTCACCAATGAGAGCAACCACCTGTCCCGGCTCACCCCGCAGCTTTTTGGCCCAGGCAATGCCCACAGCCAGCGAGAGCGCGGTGTTGCCGTGACCGGCAATAAAAGCATCATGCTCACTTTCGTTGGGGTTCGGGAAACCGGAAATGCCATCCAGCTGCCGCAACTTGGCAAAGCCCTCGCGGCGGCCGGTCAGCAGCTTGTGGGTATAGCACTGATGGCCTACATCAAACACGATCTCATCCGTGGGGGTGGTCAGCACCCGGTGCAGAGCCACCGTCAGCTCCACAGCACCCAGATTGGATGCCAGATGGCCGCCGGTCTTTGATACGTTATCCAGAAGAAATTCACGGATTTCTGCGCAAAGCTGCACGGTCTGCTGACTGGACAGCTTTTTCAGATCGCTGGGCTGAGAAATTTTCTCCAGCAAAGGCGAATTCATAGATTCACGTCCTTCTCACGTTTTGAAATGGGGCGCTCAGAGGCCCATAGGATAAAGGAAGCCGACCAGTATACCCAGTGCAAAACCGGCCATAACCTGCAGCGGAGTGTGACCGACCATCTCTTTCAGGTGCATATTCTGCAGGAAGGGATTGTTTTTCTCGGTCACTTCGATCCACTGCTCCAGCATCTTGTTCAGCACCTTGGCCTGCTCGCCGGTCTCGCGGCGTACACCCATAGCATCGTGCATGGTGATGATGGCAACAACTGCGGCCACCGCAAAGATAGCCGAATGGATGCCCTCGCTGCGTGCCGTAGCAATGACCATGGCCGTTACCGTGGCGCTGTGGGCACTGGGCATACCGCCATCGCCCCACATCCGCTCCAGCTGGAACCTGCCCAGCAGGACAAAGTTGATGATGGTCTTGAGCACCTGCGCCACAAACCAGGACAACAGGGATACTGTAAGGATCTCATTGAACGTCAGGACGCTATGGATAAATTGCATGGTAGTTCCACCTTCTTATTTTTTCGGATCAGCTGCGGCGCACCAGCAGCTCTTTTGCCAGCTGCTCCAGGAAAGCGGCCTTTTCGCCAAATTCCGCGTGCAGGGAGGCGCAGGTCTCGTTGTTCAGTTTTTTTGCCAGCTCCATGGCACCCTCGGCCCCATACAAGGTCACAAAGGTGGTCTTGCCGTTCTCACTGTCGCTGCCAATGGGTTTGCCCAGCTGTTCGGCGGTGCTGGTCACATCCAGCACATCGTCCACGATCTGGAACACCAGACCAATGCCGAAGGCATAGTCCTCCAGCTCCTTGCACTGGGTCCCATTGGCCTGAGCAGCGGCAGCACCCATCTGAACAGCAGCATTGATGAGCGCACCGGTCTTGTTCTGGTGGATCAGCCGCAGCTGCTCCTCGGTGGCAGCCAGTGCCTCATATTTCAGGTCAAGCTCCTGCCCGTAAACCATGCCATGGCTGCCCGCACCAGCGCCCAAGGCCCTTGCGGCCCGCACACTGACAATGGGCGAAGCCGGTGCATTTGCAACCACGTTGAACGCCTCAGTCAACAGTACATCGCCGGCCAGCATAGCAGTGGATTCACCAAAGGCCTTGTGGCAGCTGGGCTTGCCCCGGCGCAGGTCATCGTTGTCCATGCAGGGCAGGTCATCATGGATCAGAGAATAGCAGTGCAGCATCTCGACCGCCGCCGCAAACTGCTCGGCTGCTTCAGCGCTTCCGTTGAGCATATCGCACACGGCCAGAACCAGCACTGCGCGGATGCGTTTGCCGCCGCCCAGCAGGCTGTAACGGGCAGCCCGGCAGACCTCAGATTCCTCGGGCAAAAAAGTATCACAGGCCTTTTCCAGTGTCTGATTTGCCCGGGCAAGATACTCTTGATACTGCTTCGCATAATCCATGAAACTTCCTCCTTAATGTGCGGCATCCGGCCGGGGGGCCCGCTGCGCGTCGATCTCATCCAACTGCAGCGTGGCCTTTTCCAGCGTACCGTTACAATAATCCATCAGGGATGCGGCTTCGGCATAGAGTTTGACCGATTCCGCCAGCGTTGTTTCCGGCTGTTGCATCTGTTCAAGGATGGCTTCCAGCCGGGTCATTCCATCCTCAAAGCTTTTGGGTGCTCTCATCCAGTTCCTCCACTGTGTTGACCGTGCAGGTCACGCGGTGTTCCGTGCCCCGGAGTTTACAGGTCTGCCCGGGCCGGAGTGCATCCGGCGTGCAGATCCTTCCCCTATTGTCCTGCACCATGGCATAGCCGCGGGCCAGCACACCGTAGGGGTTCAGGGATGCGGCAAGTGCTGCCGTATGCTTCAGACACAGCTCTCCGGCCTGCAGCTTGCCTCTGGCGGCAGTTTGCAGCCGCCCGGCCAGAGTATCCAGGCGGGCAGCATGCTCCTCCAGCGCTGCCTGTACACCAGCACGGGAAAGCAGCTGTTCGGTCTGTTCCAGCCTATTATAACATAAACTCAGCTTAAATTGGATACAATTGTGAATATTTTCTTCCAAAGTGAATAATTTCCGTCCTTGTTCGGCACAGTCGGGCACAGCAAGCTCTGCCGCCGCTGAGGGCGTGGGCGCGCGCTGATCTGCCACAAAATCCAAGATCGTAAAATCGATCTCGTGACCAATGGCGCTGATGAGGGGCGTTTTGCAGCGGTAGGCCGCCCGGGCAATGACCTCGGCGTTGAACACCCACAGGTCCTCCCGGCTTCCGCCGCCGCGCGCTACAATGATCTCGTCCACCCGCCCGCTTTTGTCCAGCCGGGTAATGGCATCAGCGATCTCCTCTGCCGCTTCAAAGCCCTGCACATTCACAGGAGCCAGCAGCAGACGCACTGCGGGCCAGCGCCGACCGATGACATTGCGAATATCCTGCAGTGCAGCACCAGTCTTGCTGGTAACAAGGCCGATACACTGCGGGAACCGGGGCAGCGGCTTTTTATGCTCCGGTGCAAAAAGCCCCTCTTTGTCCAGTTTTGCCTTCAGCTGTTCAAAGGCCTGCTGTGTCGAACCAATGCCGTCCGGAAACATGTCGTTGACATAGACCTGAAACGCGCCGTCCCGCTCGTAGAGGGTCACACGGCAGCGCACCACCACCTTCATACCCTCTTCGGGCTGGAAACCCAGCCGCCGCGCATCGGAGCGGAACATCACAGCCCTGACGCTGGCGGCTTCGTCCCGCAGGGAAAAGTAGCAGTGCCCGCTCCGGGCGTTCTGCACAAAGTTGGCAATTTCGCCCCGCAGGGCCAGATCGAACAGAACATCATTCACGTCCAGCAGATTCTTGACGTACCGGTTCAGGGCCGAGACTGAGATCACTTCAGCCATAATCCAGCCCCCTGTGCGGCAAGAATGGACACACCGATGGCGTTGTCGCTGGAATACTGCCCGGGTACGAAATACACCTGCGGCAGGCGCTGCTGCACCCAAGCGCGGATGATATCACTGCTCATCACACCGCCCGCACAGACCACCGGCAGGCCGGGGTATTCCTTCTGGGCGGCTTTTGTCATCTTGACCACGGTGTCTGCCACACAGAGCAGGCAGTATTTGCAGACATACTCCGGGGTTTTGCCCTCATTCAGCAGGGCATTGCACTGATTTTCCAGCCCCGAAAGACTGCACTGCATCCCCTTCACGCTGGATCTGGGCTTAATGGGTTCCTCACACAAGGCAGCCAGACGGGAAACTTCCACACCTGCCGGGAAGCCAAACCCCAGCTTGACCCCCACACGATCCACTGCCTGCCCGGCGTATAGGTCGGTGCTGGTGCCCAGTGTGGTGATCTCCTTTACCTCATTGCAGAGCAGAAGATCCGTTGTACCGCCTGAGATGTGGAAGAGCAGCACTTTCTGGCGGAAGAGCTCTTCCCCTTTTGCTGCAAACAGCGCTGCCGCCGCGTGTCCCTGCTGATGGGTGGTATGGAGCAGCGGGATGCCCCGGGCCTGCGCAAAGGCTGTGGCCGCGCTGACACCCGCCAGGAAGCAGGGCATGTAGCTTCCCTCCACGGGGCGCGGCTTCTGGGAAACGCCCACTGCCGAGATTTGGGTCAGATCAAACTCCCGGCCAAGCTCCTCCAGCATCTCGGGCAGAGCCGTAGTATGGTGGAAGAGCGCATCACTCTGCCGCAGGCCCAGCTGGCCCTCCTTGACCGGCAGAAAACGTTTCTTTGCGCAAACAACCTCTCCGGCTGTGTGAAAAACCGCCAGAGAGGTTGCATAGTTGCTTGTGTCGATGCCCAGCGTATAGTGGCTCACTGTTCTTCCGACTCCACCGGCTCCGTATCCAGACCCTGCTCACGGGCAACAGCACCCAGCAGACCATTCACGAACTGATAGTCCTCATCTGCGCCGTATTTCTTGGTCAGCTCCACAGCCTCATTGATGACAACACCGGGCTTACGCTCGTCGCCATACAGCATCTCAGCCAGAGCCAGACGCAGGACAGTCAGGCTGACACGGGGCAGGCGCTCCATGGTCCAGTTGCGCAGATGGTCACGGATGAGGTCGTCCACCTCTGCAGAGTGGCTGTAATAGGCACTCAGCAGGCGCTGGCCGAACACATCCACAGGACGCTCTTCCCCACACTCGTTGTTCGTATCCAGTGCTTCCTGCAGGGGCACATCACCAAAGGTCTGGGAAAAAGCCAGCAGGAACGCATTCTCACGGGCTTCACGACGGGGCAAAATATTTTCCATAATCTTCCTCTTCTACTTTTTATTCCTGTTCCTCAGCCGCAAGGCCGGCAATGACAAGGTTCACACGGCTTACCGTGACATTGGTCATGTTCTGAACAGCAGACTTGACATTTTCCTGTACCTTTTCGGCCACAGCAGGGATCTTTGCACCAAACTTGACCACCAGATTCAGGGTCAGTTCAGCGGTGCCGTCCCGCATCTCCACGGTAACAGGGGGCTGGATGCTGGCAGCAGCCAGCAGCTCCTTGACCTTTTTGTTCTGCTTGCCGCAGGAGACCTCGGACACACCGTCCACTTCCAGTGCAGCACAGCGTGCGATCTTGCCGATGACCTCGGTGGAAATTTGCAGGCTCCCGCCCTTAAGATCCATATTCTGTAAATCCATTCTATGGTCCTCCATCTAAAATAAGCGTGTGCTCATTTATTTTATTTCCATCTGTTCAGGGAAGCTTCCCTGTCATTGAATGCTTACGTCTTATTATAGCAAAGTTTTGGAATTTATACAACACCCACCTGCATTTCTTGCCATCTGTTTCTGTTCAACTTGACGGATTCCACTGCGCAAAGTGCAGGCTGCCATACAGCACACTGCAAAAACGAGCAGGGCACAATCCGGCGGCACCCGCCGCATCAAAAGGACCCGGGCAGGCAGAGTACTGAACACATCCGCCTCCCCGCCCGGCAGCAGCAGATAGAACAGGGCCAGTGAAAGCGGCAGATGGAGCAACCTGGACCGGTAGAGCGGGCGCAGGGTCATTTCCGGCGGGCAGATGGTGCGCACCTGCAGCAGCACGGAAAGACCCTGCACGCTCAGTGCTGCACAGCAGAGCAGACTCCCCCACCTTCCGGTACGGGAGGCCAGGTCACAGCCAGAGCAGACTTCCAGCAGAATGGAACAGAGTGTGCCCGCACCGGCAGGCAAAAGCGCCCCTGCCCCGGCGGCCAGCAACCGAAAAAAGAGGATGAACCCGCAGAGCTTGCAGTACGTTATGGCGGCATCGGCCAGGATCTCATCCAGCCGCGGCGGTGCAGGGGATGCTGGCGCTGCAGATCCCGGTTTGACCGAACGCACTCCTGCAAACCGGTTCAGCAGGGCGGCAGTCAGATAGTTTGCGGTGATCTGTGACGCAAACAGCAGCACGCCAAGCTCTGCACTGCCCAGCAGGCTCTGCCCTACCGTCAGAACCACAAAGGATGGCCCGGAACAGATACAGGCCGGCAGCAGGGCATCCGCTTCCTCCGCCGTAAGCTGACCGGTCCTGACTGCCTGCGCCGCCGCACTGGCCGCTGGTGCAAAGCCACCCAGGAACCCGATGCAGAGCACCCGTGCCGCACAGGGTGTGCGGATGCCGATGCCCCACGCCGCCAGACGGAACGGCAGGGCCAGCAGGTCGCTTTCCGGACATTGGATGAGTAAGCGCGATACCACGAGAAACGGGAACAGAGAGAGCAGCAGCGGCCCGCTGCAGAGGGTCAGCCCTTCCCGCAGAGCAGCGGCACAAACCTCCGGCACAGCAAACGGCAGAATCCCTGCCGCCAGTGCCAGCAAAAACAAACCCATCTGAAAAGCCGATTCATACACACGCCCTCCGGTTCCATATATATGTGATACGGGGCGCAGTTTTGCCCGGCGGGGAGGGAGCGGGTGTGAAACAGCAGAAAACCGGGCGGCTCTCCCTGCGCGGCTGGTTTGGCCGGATGCTGCGCCAGCCTCCCCGGGGCTTTTACGGCCAGCCCTCTGTCTATCTGAGCGGCGGTGTGATGGAGATCGAGCACTTCCGCAGGGTGCGCACCTATGAGGAGGGCAGGCTCTGCCTGGAATTTGCGGGCGGACTGTTCACCGTGTATGGGGACGGGCTTAGAATCGAAACGCTGGCCGCGCACCGAATTACCCTGCGGGGGCGGTTTTTACGCACAGATTTTTCCAGCAGTTAGGGAGGGATGCAGCATCTTACAGCTTTGGGCCGGGGCAGCATTTTCTGCCCGGAACGGTGATACCGATGGCCTGCTCTCCGAAGCTGCACGGACAGGCCTGCACCTCACCGACATCTTCCCTGCTCCCGGCGGCTTTACAGCCCGATGTGCGGCATGGCGTTACCTCCGGCTGGCAAAACTTGCCCGCAAGCGGCGGGTGCATCTGCACATCCGCAAAAAGACAGGGCTGTTTTTTCTCCTGCGGCCCTACCTCCGGCGGCGGGGGCTGTGGGCCGGGCTTTTGCTGTTTGTGCCGCTTTTGCTTTGGTCACAGGGCCTTGTCTGGTCTGTTGATGCTTCCGGCCTGACGACCGGCCAGCAGGCGCGGGCCGCTTCCGTGCTGCGGGAAACCGTTTCCCTGATGCCGGGCAGTATCGTCACGCAGGAAAAACTTGCCGCCGTGGAATACGCTCTGCTGCAAAGCGGTGAATTCTCGTGGGTGAGCCTGAATTTTCAGGACGGGCGGCTGGAACTGGAAGCGGCAGAAGCCAAACCGGTGCCGGAGATCGCCGCCGGAACGCTCCATGGCCTGCGGGCAAAGACTGCGGGCACGGTGGTCAGCACAAACCTTTTCAGCGGGACGATGCTGGTGGTTCCCGGGCAGGCAGTGGAAAAAGGCCAGGGACTCATCGGCACTGCCCGGGCTGAACGGGACGGTACGCTTATCTTTCAACCTGCCGCTGGAAGCGTCCGGGCTCAGTTTGAGTGGGAGTTTGCGGAAGAGCTTCCGCTGACGGCTGCCACATACCAGCTGACTGGGAACACTGTCGTTCAGCGAAGGCTTTTCCTTGCCGGGCGGGTGTTCCCATTGCCTTCCCTTTTCTCCCCTGCGGACGATTCCACGGCGGTCACACGGCATCTTCAGCCGGAGCTTCTGGGGCTGATGTTCCCGCTTTCCGTCGAGGAAACTACCTATTACGAACAGGCAGAAAATGAAATTCATTCCTCAGAGGATGAAGCCAGAGCACTGACCCGTCTGCATGGCTTACAGGCCTTGCAAAATGATTACCCGGATGCAGAATTTGTGGCGCAGAAAGTAGATGTCACAACCGAGAACGATATGCTGCATTACCGGGTAGTCTACACCATCATTGCTGACATCTGCACCTGAAAACGGCCCGGAGTTTTTCGCTCCGGGCCGTTTTTAGGTTACATCTTATGCGTTTTCATTGGGTTCTTCGGCCGCTTCTTTTTTATAAGCAGCCTTCTCCACCAGCTGATTCAGGTCAAAATGATATTTGGTGTGGCAGAAATGACAGACGACCTCGCAGTCAGGGTCCTCATCCCGGAGCTTTTCCAGCTCCTTGCGGCCCAGGCTCAGCAGCATCTCTTCGGTGCGCTCGGCACTGCAGTCACACTTGTACTGCACCTCGCGCTCATCCAGAACATTGGGGTTGAAGCCTGCCAGTGCAAGGTTCATCATATCCTCGGGGATCTTGCCTTCCCGAAGCAGTTCAGTGACGGAAGGCATTGCGGCAATGTTCTGCTCCAGCTGGGTGATCTCGGCATCGGTGGCACCGGGCAGCAGCTGCAGCAGGAAGCCGCCCGCGCAGGCAATGGTCAGGTCAGTATCCACCAGCACCCCCAGAGCGCAGACGGTGGGCACCTGCTCGCTGTAAGCATAGTAGCTGGTCAGGTCCTCGGCGATCTCGCCGGAGACCAGCGGCACCTGGCCCACAGTGGGTTCTTTCTGCAGGCGGTTGTCACGGATGACAGTCAGCACGCCGTTTTTGCCCACAGCACCGCCCACATCCAGATGGCCGTTTGCTTTCAGAGGCAGCTCTACCAGCGGGTGGTCGATGCAGCCCTTGACATTGCCGGTACCATCGGTACAGGCAACAACCGTGCCGGTGGGGCCGCCGCCCGCCACACGCAGCGTAATGGAATCGCCATCGTCCTTGAGCATGGAGCCCATCAGGGACGCACCGGTGAGCAGGCGGCCCAGGGCTGCGCTGCAGGTCGCACTGGTGTGGTGCAGCTGCTCGGCCGTGCGGACGATCTCAGTGGAGTCCACACCGCAGAACACAACACCGCCGTTTTCAGAAATACCGCGGATCAGATTAGACATTTTCTTTTTCCTCCAATTGGGTATACTGCTTGACGGCACAGAAGAAATAGCGTTCGCTCTCTTCGGTCAGGGGGCCGAAGCTCTCACCGTCGCAGACCTTTTCCAGCACAAAGCCGTGCTTTTCCAATGCGGCTCGGATGGTATCCAGGTCGTAGGTATATTCATAGAACTGTTCATGGAAGTGTTCGCCGGTCTCGTGGTAGTCGATGTCCACCGTGATCTCCACCCGGCGGTCCGCAGGGTGATAGTGGTTGCGCCAGACGCAGGCAGCATCCTCTTCCTCAAAGGTAAATACATTCTCCCCCAGTACCTTCTGGTGCTTGTAAGGGGTGTTCATATCAAAGAGGAACACGCCGCCCTCTTCCATGAAAAAAGCCGCGTTGGCAATGGCGGTATCCAGGTCCGGGATGTGGTTGAAGGTATCGAAGGTAGACACCGCACCCCGGATGGTGCCGTAGAGGTCAAGCTTGAGCAGATCCTGCTGCAAAAGCAGCAGCTTACCGGAAAGGCCCAGCTGTTCCGCCTTATCCCGCACGACACAGAGCATCTCCTCGGACTGATCGATGCCGATCATATCATAGCCCGCCTGGGTCAGCATCAAGGTCAGCTCCCCTGTTCCACAGCCCAGATCGGCCAGAATGCCATCCCGGATATCGTGGGCATTCAGTTCCTGCCGGATCTGCTCATAGAGGGCATCATAGTCGGCTTCGCCGTTGAATTCATCATAGAAATAGGCAAATTCATTGTAGGCCATGGTTTACTCCGCTTCCTCGTCATCGGTGAACTCAGCCGCCACAGCCTCGTTCAACACCGCCTGCAGCTCCGGGATGCCGTAGCCGTTCTCGCCGCTGGTCAGTACCACCTTCTGGCAGCCATAGGGCAGGCAGACCTTTTCAAAATCCTCCTGTGTCTTGGCCAGCTGGCTCTTTTTGAGCTTATCGACTTTGGTCAATGCCACAACAAAGGGGATCTGATGGTAGTGCAGATACTTCAGCATCTGCAGGTCATCTGCGCTGGGGGCATGGCGGCTGTCGATAAGCTGTACCAGCAGAGTATGATGCCGGGGGGCCTCAAAATAGCTGTTGATGAGGTCATCCCAGCGCTCGCGGTCCGCATTGCTGACCTTGGCATAACCATAGCCGGGCAGATCCACAAAATAACAGTTGTCTACCTCATAGAAGTTGATGGTGGCCGTTTTTCCCGGCGTACTGGACACACGGGCAAGGTTCTTGCGGTTGCACAGCTTGTTGATGAGGCTGGACTTGCCTACATTGGAACGGCCCGAAAAGCTGAGTTCCGGGCGGTCACTTTCGGGCAGCTGGCTGGAAATGCCGTAGCTTGCAATAAAATCCGCTTTGTTGTAATTCATCGTTTGCTCCTTTGATTAGCAGACAGCCCCCGGCTTCGGTTTTTCCGGTGCGGGCGGGATGGCCGCTTCCACCGGCTTTGCCTTTTTGGCGGGGTGCGGATGACGGGCAGAAACGCTCTTGGGCTTGAGCAGAGCGGCATTGAGCACCTGCGCGAGGTCAGACATGGGCAGGAAGGTCAGATTCTTCTTCACCTCGTCGTCCACCTCGTACAGATCCGGAACGTTATCCTTGGGGATGAGCACGGTTTTCATTCCCTCACGGTAGGCAGCCATGCTCTTTTCGCGCAGGCCGCCGATGGGCAGCACATTGCCATGCAGGGTGATCTCGCCGGTCATGGCAACATCACCGCGCACCGGGATGCCGGACAGACAGGACACCAGAGCCGTGGTCAGAGTAACACCGGCGCTGGGGCCGTCCTTGGGCACGGCACCCTCGGGGGCATGGATGTGCAGATCGCATTTCTTCAGCCGCTCAGGGTCGATGCCATATTCCTCGGCGTGGACACGGACATAGGTGATGGCCAGCTGGGCACTTTCCTTCATCACGTCGCCCAGCGAACCGGTGACGGTGATCTTGCCGCTGCCATTGTCCATGACCTGCACCTCAATGGGCAGGGTCTCGCCGCCGATGCTGGTCCAGGCCAGACCGTTGGCAATACCAATGGCATTGGTCCGGTTGAGGAAATCGGGCTTGACGAAGCGGGGCCCCAGCAGCTCTTCCAGGCTGCTGCCGGTCACAGAAACGTTTTCTGCTTCACCGGACGCGATCTTGCGGGCGCACTTGCGCAGGACACTGGTGATGGTACGCTCCAGGGTGCGGACACCGGCCTCACGGGTGTAGCCGTCAATGATGCCGTAGAGCGCGCTCTGGGAGAAGGTGACCTTCCCGGCCAGACCGCAGGCCTTGAGCTGCTTGGGTACCAGATGCTTGCGGGCAATGTTGTATTTCTCCACCCGGGTATAACTGGGCAGCTCAATGACATCCATGCGGTCACGCAGAGGGCCGGGAATGGCGCTCAGATCATTTGCCGTGGTGATAAAAAGCACATGGCTCAGATCAAATGGCATATCGATAAAGTGATCATTAAAGGTGGTGTTCTGCTCGGGATCAAGAGCTTCCAGCAGGGCAGCAGCCGGGTCACCCCGGAAATCGCCCGCCAGCTTGTCGATCTCGTCCAGCAGCATCAGGGGGTTGGAGCTCTTGGCGGAGATCATAGCGTTGATGATCTTGCCGGGCATGGCCCCGATATAGGTGCGGCGGTGGCCGCGGATCTCTGCCTCATCCCGCACACCACCCAGACTGATGCGCACATACTTGCGGTTCAGGCTCTCGGCAATGGAGCGGGCAATGCTGGTCTTGCCGACACCCGGAGGGCCGACCAGGCAGATGATCTGGCCCTTGACATCCGGAGCCAGCTTGCGGACAGCCAACACCTCAAGAATGCGGTCCTTGACCTTCTTCAGACCGTAGTGGTCGCGGTCAAGGATGCGCTGTGCCTTGGCGATATCGAGGTCGTCCTCGGAAAAGCTGTTCCAGGGCAGATCCAGGCAGGTATCCAGATAGGTGCGGATGACCGTTCCCTCCTGATTGCTGCTCTGCATCTTGGCAAGGCGGTCTACTTCCTTGAGCAGTTTCTTCTCCCGCTCCTCGTCCAGATGCAGCTCCTGGATCCTGCGGCGGTACTCCTCGGCCTCTGCCGTGGTATCATCGTCCTCGCCCAGCTCCTGGCTGATCATGTGCATCTGCTCATGCAGGTAGTAATCACGCTGGTTCTTATCCATGGCCTCGTCCACTTTCTGGGCGATCTCCTTGTCGATCTCCAGCATCCGGCGCTCCCGATGCAGGCGTTCCACCAGCAGGCGCAGACGGCCGATGAGGGTGCTTTCCTCCATCACAGCCTGCTTATCCTCAAAGCGGAAGAGCAGATTGGCAGGAATGTACTCGCACAGGAAGGCGGGGTCGTTATTCGAGGTAACAGCAAACACCACGTCCTTGCTGATGCGGGGATTCATGGAAAGCACCGCGTCGAAGCTCGTTTTTACGTTGCGGAGCAGGGCCTCCGCCTCGGTCTCTTCCTCTGCCTTGATGGGGCGCATCGGAGCCGGCCGCACCGATGCCAGCAGGAAGCTGCCTTCGGTATCCAGCTCAGTGCGCTTGGCGCGGAACTTGCCCTCCACCAGAATGCGCACCAGATCATCCGAAACACGCATGACCTGCTTGATCTCGGCCACAACGCCGTACTGGTACATCTCCTCTGCCTTGGGGTCCTCAGCCTTCATATCCTTCTGCGCAATGAGGAACACCTCGGATTTATTCCGCACGGCCCATTCCACAGCAGCAATGCTCTTGTCACGACCCACCTCAAAATGCAGCAGGTTGTTGGGGAACACCACCAGCCCACGCAGGGCAATGGCGGGAAGATGGAGGATATTGCGCTCCACCTTGACAGTCACTTTTTCAGACATAAACTCATACCTCCCAGCTGCCCCGCGCCAAAGTGCGCTATCCCGTGGGCAGTTTTTTTGTTGGGTAAAAATTCAGATTTGATTTATTATATCGGATTCCAGCCCCGGTTGCAACCGGGCAGCTCATCCTTTGCGGTTTTCCTGGATATTATAACCCAGCCGTCCCAGCGCAGGCAGTATAGCCCGCAGGGTGACACTGGTGAGCATTCCCATCACAAGGCCCAGCACCAGCATAATCGGTGCATAGTAAAGGGACACTGCTGTGGAAAGGATGACACTGGCTCCCAGCAGCTGGCCGATGTTGTGGGCCAGCGCGCCACAAACCGACAGGATGAACCAGGTGGGCCGCAGCGGGCAGTGATAGTAGAGCAGCCACATCACCAGCAGC
Organism: Faecalibacterium sp. BCRC 81149; assembly: GCF_022750605.1. Classification (NCBI taxonomy): domain Bacteria; kingdom Bacillati; phylum Bacillota; class Clostridia; order Eubacteriales; family Oscillospiraceae; genus Faecalibacterium; species Faecalibacterium sp. BCRC 81149. Next base: position 184,098 of record NZ_QXJA01000001.1, read on the forward strand.
GAGAGCAGACCGCCGCAGAGGGAAAGAAAACCTGCCGTCCAGCCGGAGACCAGAAAGACGAAGAACGCCTTCAGCACATCCAGCACAAAGGCCTGTTTTGGCCCCATGAAGAACAGGGCATACATCACCACAATATTCGCCAGACCCAGCTTCATGCCTGGCAAAAGCCCGGGGATGACCAATGTGCCCTCGATGAAGGAAAGCGCCATCGCCAGAGCAAACAGCAGACCTGAAAGGGCGATGCTGTGCGTTTTGTTGTAATTGCGGCGGTTATGAGGCATCATTGTTCTCCTTTGCAGCGGATTATTCTTCACCAGCAGCCTGTTCGTACTGCTCCTGCTCTTCCATTGCCTTTTCCCAGGCAGCAAACAGCTCCTCCTGATGGAAGCGCAGATCACTGAGCTCATCGCTCTTTTGGCGGAGTAGATCGGGGTCATTGTAGACCTCCGGGGAGTTGATTTCATTGTCAAGCTCCACTTCCCTTGCCCCGCATGCTTCCATTTCATCCTCGCAAGCCTTGATCTTGGCCCGCAGCTCCGCGCGGCGGCGGCGCTGCTCCTTGCCGTAACCGGCCTTGGCGGGCTGATCCCCGGCTTTTTCCGGAGCGGCAGCAGGAGCGGCACGGCCCATCAGGGCATCGTAGCTCGGATACAGGGTGGCCTTGCCATCTTCCAGATAGAGGATGGGGCAGCCCAGACTGTTCATCAGATGGCGGTCATGGGTGACCATGAGCAGGGTCCCGGTGTATGCCATCAGGGCTTCTGTCAGGTTCTCGCGGGTGTAGATGTCCAGGTGGTTGGTGGGCTCGTCCAGAAACAGCAGATTGGGCCGCTCCAGCACAATCTCAGCAAAGCGCAGGCGGGCCAGCTCACCGCCGGAAAGTGCCTCGCAGGGCTTGAACACTGTCTCGCCCCGGAAACCCAGCTTTGCCAGATGGCTGCGCACTTCCAGCTCCGTCATCCGGGGATACTTGTTCCAGATGACATCGATCACCCGGCCCTGTCCCAGACGGTTCTGCTGCTGGGCAAAAATGCTGGGCCGGGCTCCCGTACCCAACCGTACCATGCCGCCGGAGGGGCGGCGCTTACCATCCAGCACCTGCATCAGGGTGGATTTGCCCGCACCGTTGGGGCCTGCGATCACCAGCCGCTGACCCCGGCAGACCGTGTAGGTAAAAGGTTCCAGCAGGGTGCGCTCCCCGATCCTGATGGTCAGGTTCTTCATCAGCACCAGCTCGTTCCACGGCTCCACATCATACTCAAAGCGGAACTTGAGCTGGTTTGTTTCATCTTTTGGCGCTTCCGTGATCTCCAGCTTTTCCAGCTGTCTGCGGCGGCTCTGGGCCATCTTGGTGGTGGAAGCACGCACAAGGTTGCGGTCAACATAATCCTGCAGCTTTTCGGCCAGCGCCACATCTGCATCGTGCTGCTTCTGGCGCAGGGCATCCGCAGCTTCCTTCTGAGGCAGATAGGCTGAGAAGTTGCCCTTATAAGTGGTCATGGTCTGGAAGGAGACCTCCCAGATCCTGGTGCAGATATTGTCCAGGAAATAGCGGTCATGGCTGACGACCATCACGGCACCGGAATAGCCCTTAAGGTAATTCTCCAGCCATTCCATGGTGGCAAAATCCAAGTGGTTGGTGGGCTCGTCCAGAATCAGGACATCCGGCTTCTCCAACAGCAGCTTTGCCAGACGAAGGCGCGTCAGCTCACCGCCTGAAAGCACAGCGATATTCTTCGTCCAGGTATCCTGCGCAAACCCCATACCGGACAGCACCTTTTTGATGTTGACATCCATATTGTAGCCATCAGCAGCATCGATGATGTTCTGCAAGGCATCATGCTGTTCCAGCAGAGAGGCATCCTCCGGGCTGGCGGCCATTCTGCGCTCCAGGATCTGCATCTGGGCCATGGCATCCAGCACATGGGCAAAGCAGGAGCGCATCTCGCCGTAGATATCCAACGTAGGGTCGAGCTTTGCATTCTGTTCCAGATAGCCCAGCGTCACACCATGGGTCACACTGAACTCACCCTCGTAGTCCGTATATTCGCCGGTCAGGATCTTCAGCAGGGTCGTTTTGCCTGCGCCGTTCTGGCCCACGATGCCGATGCGGTCCTCCCGTTCGACACTGGCCGTGACATCATGCAGGACGATCTTCTCGCCAAAGCTCTTGCCCAGCTTTTCCAAATGTATCAGCATTGTTCGTTTTCCAATCTCTCACACAGGCCGCACAGCATTACAGCTGGTGGCGGCGATTCTTCAGGCCCACATTGGCCAGCTCCTCCGGCTCCATCACCAGCGGATAAAGCTCTTCCAGGCTGCTGATCTCATAGGTAGGCACGACCTTGCCGGGATTCTCGGCGTGGTTGGGGTTATACCAGCAGGTATCCAGCCCGGCGTTCACACCGCCCTGCACATCACTGCTCAGGCTGTCGCCCACCATCAGCACATGCTCACGGTTCTCCACGCCCAGCGCACGGAGTGCGGCATCAAAAATTTTGCGGTTGGGCTTTTCGCTGTCCATTTTTTCAGAAACGAAGACATCCTCCACAAAATCCAGAATGCCGGATTCCCGCACACGGCGGCTCTGCACCCGGTCAAAGCCATTGGTCACTACAGCCAGTGTTGCCACTTCGGAAAGCTCCCGGAGCACGTCCAGCACGTTGGAAGATGTCAGGTCAGGGTGGGTAGAGAGCTGATCCAGATAGAATTTGTTCATCTCCACACCGTTGCCTGCGGCATTCACTGCCTTCAGAAAGCGGGTGAACCGCTCCCCCATCAGCTTGTCCCGGCGGATCTGGCCCTTTTCCAGCTGCCGCCAGAGCTCTTCGTTGATGGTGCGGTAGGTCTGCACCGTCTCGGCATCCGGCTCAATGCCGTACTCCCGCAGGGTGTCAGCCAGCGCCTTGTTTTCTGCTGCATCAAAATCCAGCAGCGTATTGTCTGCATCAAACAGAACACAGTAGTATTTTGCCATGGTTCATTACCCCTCTTTCATGCTTGTGTCATTTTCCGGGACGCTTGTCCCCGATCACCGGGGAATTTTTCCCAGATCAAAAGAACAGCGAGAAGCCAGCCCCGCCCCGGCAGAGCTGGCTTCCGGTTATTCCTGAACTATCTCATAGGTTTCATCATCGGTCTGCACCGGGGAATTGTCCGTGCACGGATCTTGCGCGGTGCAGGGTTTGTCAACGTTTCTGGGCATCTGCTCCTCGGTCACGCCGTTGTCCACATTCTCCCAGTCCATCTCATACCAGTCCACACTGCCATCGGTCACAGTTCCATCACCGGGCAGCCCGGGGATCTTGATCTCTTCACAGAACATCCGGCTCCCTCCCTTCTGCCCAGCCTATGCGGGCAGACAGAAAAAGGTTTACCGGCTGGCTTCTGCTTCGGTGGAAGCGGAAGGCTCCTCTGCGGGCTCAATATCATTTTCAACCGAAGCGGAGACCGATTCACTGTTGGTCTGCTCTTTGGATTCCGTTTTGCTCTCAGAGGCAGCACTGCTGGAGGACGAAGTGCTCTCTGCCTTACTCTCTGAGCTGCTGTGAGAAGAAGAGGTGCTCTCGCTCTTGGATTCGCTCTTACTCTCACTTTCCGCCGTGCTGTGGGAAGAACTGCTGCTCGAGCTCTCAGACTTGCCGCTCTCCGAAGAGGACGCGGATGTACTGCCGGAAGAAGTAGAAGAGCTGCCGGAATTTGAGCTGGAGGCAGGCTCCGGGCTGACCGTAATGGTCAGCGCATTGCTGACCACGGCGCAGTCGTTGTACACGACCACCGCATAGATCTTATAGCTGCCGCTGGTGATGGCCGAAGCGGACACGGTGACCGTTGTCCGGCCTGCGGCCTCCTTCACTTCCTGACCGTTGGCGAACCAATGCAGGTTTTCACTCTTGGCATATTTGCCCTCCAGCGCAGCCTTAAAGACATAGGAGCCGGCGGAAGCCTTGCCTTCCGAGATGTGAACGGAAGCAGCTGCAAACACGGCTGTCACGTCCAGATTCTGCTTGAAGCCGGTATCGGTACGGGTCTTGCTGGTCACGCCGTCGCTCCACTTGACGAACACATGGCCCTCCGCAGGGGTGGCCGTGACAGTCAGCGACTGGGATGCATCCGTGATGCTGTATGTCAGACTGGTCTTGCCGCTCTCATTTCCACAGCTCAGGGTGCCGCCGCCGCTCTTTTCCACCTGATAACGGGCCTCAAACTTGACGCTGGCGGTCTCAGAGCTGCTGACGCTTTCACTCTCGCTGGAAGAAGCGGGTTCTTCCGAGCTGGGAGCCTGCACCGCCGAGCTGGGGTTGGATACATATTCCAGTGTGCGGGTGGGGATATTATTGGTGTCCGGGCGGCGATCCTCGGTCTGGTAGGCGTGGGTGCGCAGATAGTTCAGCGCAGCCTTGAGACCAGCGCTCTTGAGGTGGATATCACCGTCCGTGTAGTAATCCGGCTGGCCGTAGCCATTTTCTCCTTTGAGGACCTCAGCCGTATTCAGAAATTTGACCCCCAGCTGTTCGCACATGTTGAGCAGCGCCATATTAAAATCATCGATCTTGGCCTGATCCATGTGGGGGTAATTGGAGTGATTCTCCGGGATAGGAGGCACCGTGTTCACGATGATATCGGTGTAGGGATAAGCCTCCTGAATGGCCTGCACCAGCGCGGTATAATTGCTGATAAAATCAGCCACCTCCATGCCGGTGTCGTTGGTGCCAAAGGTCATCACGACACGGCGGGGCTTCATTTTTGCCACCGCCTGTGCGATGGTGTAGTGGGTGGTGTCATTCTTAAAGGTGACGATTCCTTCGTTCAGGGCCACCTGGGTGCCAATGCCCTCCTTGGCGCAGAACTGCTGCAAGGAGATCAGACCGTTGTTATACAGACGCACGGTGTTGGAGTCTCCCAGAAACAGGGTGCTGTCCAGATATTCCGTGCCCGCATCCGCTGTTTCAGTCAGCAGTGCACTGGAGGTGTTGTCGATCTGATAGTGATTGGCAAGATCTGTGCTTTCACCGTCCCCGGTGGTGTCCGTCGGCACGGAGTCTGCGGGTGTGCCGGGCGTTTCCGGCTTTCCCCGTTTGAGCAGGGTCAGGGTGATGCCTACGGTCAGCAAAGCCGCCAGTGCGCAGACCACACAGACCAGAACGGCCTGCCGCTGCAGCGATGTCATAGACTGTTTGTCCGATTGATTCTTATGATTCATGTTATATTCACCACTTATCCTATCGTTCAACCGTTTGCACGGCAGGCCAGGAGCTTGTCCGTCAGTTCTTCACAGCTTTCCGCCAGCAGCACCGGGCCAAAGGGCTCCAGTTCTTCCCTGCTGCCGTAGCCATACAGAGCACCGGCAGCATCCAGCCCGCAATCAGCAGCACCGCGCATATCATCGTTGCGGTCGCCCACCATCAGCACCCGCTTGCCCTGTACACAGGGCTGGGTGAGAACATAGCGCACCACTTCCGTTTTGGTATCCCGGCTCTCATCCATGGACGCGCCGCCGATGAAATCAAAGTAAGGGGCCAGTCCCTGTTCTTCCAGAATGGGGGTCACGACCACAGTCGGCTTGGAGGTTGCGGTGCAGAGCACAAATCCTGCCTCCTTCAGGCGGCGCAGCATCTCTGCCGCACCGGGGTAGGCCGTACCCTCATGGCTGCCTTTTTCGCGGTAACTCTCCCGATAGAGCTCGGTGGCCTCCTCGATTTTTGCAGGGTCAGAAAAATGCTCTCCAAAGCTCTTGCGGAGCGGCGGCCCCAGATAGCGCCGCAGGTTCACATGGGTGACATCCACGCCCATCTTGGTAAAAACTTCTTCCAGTGTATTCAGGATGCCGGGGGCGGAATCGATCAGGGTTCCGTCCACGTCAAATAAGATCACGTCATAGTGCTGCAAGTTCGTTTCCCTCTCTTTCACACATATACACGGTATAGTATAGCACAGAATTGCGCTTTCAGCAATTCCAACAAATCGTTTTTATTCTTTTTATACAAATCGGTCACAATCTGGCCTTAAAACGAAAAATGCCTGCCCGCCAGAATGCGGACAGGCAGGGGGTCGTGCAGGCTTATTGGGCTGCAGCGCCGTTATCAGCGGAGGGATAATAGAGGTTATTGGAGATAAACTCCAGCTTTTCCTTCAGCACCAGCTCCAGATTTGCCACGGCGTGCACCATGTTGGTGGCCGAATCGTTCACTTCCAGCAGCTTGCACAGGTCGATCTCGTTCATGGCGAGTGCGGTTTTCATCTTCTGGCTCTCGGCGCAGAGGATGTGGCTCAGAGCACTTTCCTGCAGCGCGATACTTTCCATCAGATCGATCACAGCCTGACTCAGGGTAACACGGGGCAGGGCCGGACATTCCAGCGTGGTGGGACAATTGATTGTTGCCATAGGGGACTCATCCTTTCTATATAAGGTGTACCCCATCCTATGTCCCCTGCCGTGCAGCCGTTACTGCTTTTTCTCCTGTGCAGAGATCTTTTCAATTACGCTCTGGTAACCGCCGGTTCCGTATTGGATACAGCGATTGATACGGCTGATGGTCGCCGTGCTGATCTCTACCTCTTTCACGATCTGGTCATAGGTGCGGCCGCCAAGCAGCAGCTTTGCCGCTTCCAGCCGTTGTGCCATATCGGAGATTTCCTTTACTGTGCACAGATCCTCAAAAAAAGCATAACACTCCTCCCGGCTCTCAAGGCTCAGGATGGCATCGAACAATGCATCTACGGTCTCGTTTTTTCTGGAATTTTTCTCAGTCATTGCGGTCTCCTCTGCGGCAAACGCCGGAACTTCTGACAGAAAGAATCATATCATGCTATCACTTTAGCACACGAAAGTGTGAAAGTCAAGTCTTTTGCGTGAATCGTTTTCAATTCAGCGTGTCAACAGTTTTCTTCTTTTCACAAGTGAAATAAAATCACCTAAAATTTATTGCCGGATTTTCTGTCGAATTAGCACATCCTCTGAACTGCTCCGAAATATATTGACAAATTATGAAAATGGGGATAAAGTATACACAATTTTCAGGCAAAGGAGCCACAGCGTGACCTCTTTGCCGCATGAAAAGCAAAGGAAAGAGGTAAAAGAAATGAACACGCTGGTCATCGTTTTGATCGCAGCCGTGTGTCTGTTTGGTGCTTACACCCTCTACGGACGCTGGCTGGCAAACAAGTGGGGCATCGACCCCACCGCCAAGACCCCTGCGGTCGTCCATGAGGACGGCCGGGATTATGTTCCCACCAACGGCTGGACCGTTTTTGCACATCAGTTCAGCTCCATTGCAGGTGCCGGCCCTGTTACCGGTGCCATTCAGGCTGCTGCCTTTGGCTGGCTGCCCGTTCTGCTGTGGGTCCTGCTGGGCGGCATTTTCTTTGGTGCTGTTACCGACTTCGGCGCTCTGTATGCTTCTGTAAAGAATGACGGCAAGTCCATGGGTATGCTAATCGAAAAGTATATCGGCAAGACTGGCCGCAAGCTGTTCCTGCTGTTCTGCTGGCTGTTCTGCGGCATCGTTATTGCAGCGTTTGCTGACATGGTCGCCGGCACCTTCAATGCTTATGGTGCGGACGGCGCTCTGGTGGACGCTGCCCAGACCAACGGTGCTGCCGGCATGGTTTCCATCATGTTCATGGTCTTCGCTGTGGTCTTTGGCCTGATCCAGAAGAAGTTCAACTTCTCCGGTTGGAAGGAGAGCGTCATCAGCATCGTTTTCATCGTGCTGTCTTTTGTCATTGGCGCAAATCTGCCCATCATCCTGGGCAAGGCCGCATGGAGCTATATCACCTTCGTTTATATCTTCTTTGCCGCCGTGCTTCCCATGTGGCTGCTGAAGCAGCCCCGGGACCACATGACCACCTTCATGTTTGTTGCCATGATCGCAGGCGCTGTGGTTGGTCTGGTCGTTGCACACCCCACCATGAATCTGCCTGTTTACACCGGCTTCACCAACGAGAAGCTGGGTACCATGTTCCCCATCCTGTTCGTCACCGTTGCCTGTGGTGCTGTTTCCGGCTTCCACAGCCTGGTCTCCTCCGGTACTTCCTCCAAGACCGTTGAGAATGAGAAGGATATGCTGAAGGTTGGCTATGGCGCAATGATCCTGGAGAGCCTGCTGGCTGTTCTGGCTCTGTGCGTTGCCGGTGCTGCCGCTGCTGCGGACGGCACCCCCGCTGCAGGCACCCCGTTCCAGATCTTCAGCCGTGGTGTTGCCGGTTTCTTTGAGATGTTCGGCGTTCCCGCTTATGCAGCAACGGTCTTTATGACGATGTGTGTTTCTGCTCTGGCCCTGACCAGTCTGGATGCTGTGGCCCGTATCGGCCGCATGAGCTTCCAGGAGCTGTTCAGTGTGGAGGACATGGAGCACGCTGAGGGCTGGCGCAAGCTGTTCTGCAACGTCTACTTCTCCACCTTCCTCACTCTGGCCTTCGGCTTCCTGCTGACCAAGATCGGCTACGCAAACATCTGGCCTTTGTTCGGCTCCGCCAACCAGCTGCTGAGCGCTCTGGTTCTGGCCACCCTGTGCGTTTTCCTGAAGGTCACCGGCCGCAGCAACAAAATGCTGTTCCCCCCGCTGATCATCATGCTGTGCGTCACCTTCACCGCTTTGGTACAGCGCCTGATCGCTATGGTCAAGGCCATCAGCACCGCCGCTTCTGTCAGCATTCCTGCTGGCGAGACCACTTGGGGTGCCGTGTTCATTGCCAACGGCCTGCAGCTGATCCTGGCTGTCCTGCTGATCGTTCTGGGTCTGAACATTGTGTTCCACTCCTTCTCTGCTTACAAAAAGGCTGAGCACAACAGCGAGGCCAAAATCTGAGGTTTTCACGGTTTTACCGTAAAACGATAAAAATCTCCCACTGACGACATCGAACCCCGTCAGTGGGAGATTTTATTTTGTCCTTTTCAGGTCACAGCATCTTCACTATTCCTCTCTCCTCTTCTTTCAGATATGTGCTCGCTCCCATTCCTGCAGAACAGCCAATTGCAGCTCGGTGTGGAACCAGTGCTCTCCTTCTTCCATGATGGTCAGATGCGCACCCGTCCGTTGTTTGAACTGCTCAAGTACCGCCCTGGAAGTCAGGTTATCCCTTGCGCCATAGAGCACCTGCGTGGGCACTTTCCAGCGGTAGGGATGCTCCCTCACCCAGCAGAGATACTGCCACGACAGCGTCTCATCGAAATCCGTGGAAATCTCCCCTGCTTCTTTCAACTGGGCCTCACTCACATTTGCCCACTGCATCATATTGGTGATAAGATCTTCCATATCTACCACTGGTGAGAGCAAAAGAGCACTCCGTAAAGGCTTTTCCTGTAAGGCCAACATGGAAAACCAGGCTCCGATACTTGTAGCCCGCAGCGAAACATTCTTCCAACGCTCTGCAGCATAGGAATAGACCGCTTCCAACTCTGGAACCGCCACCCACGGCAGCAGCTTCTCCGAGCTGCCCCTGCGCTCTCCATGTTCGGGCAAATCAACAGCAAGAACCTGATATCCTGCTGGGCAGGCCAACTCGGCAAAATCAAGGGCTTCCTCCTTGCTGCCATTCTTTCCGTGGACATAAAGATATACCTTCCGGGAAGGTTCTCCAATCAGGAGTAGTGGGATATTTTTCAGCGTAAAACGTTCTGTTTTCATAGCATCTTTCCCATCATGACTTCATCCTCAATAAGTAAATGTGGATCGGCTTTGTGCAATCGGTTTGTTTTGCAATATCGTGAACACCGGAATGCATGGTTGCCCGCTTTACAAGCAGAACATCCGGGAACGATTCCAGAAGATACTCTGTATTTGCATCCAAATCTCCTCCGCAGGGTTCAAGAACCAGCAGATATTTTCCGCCTGGGAAGGAGCATTTCCGGTATTTTTCCACGTCTCCACGAATTTCTCTAGCATCCTCGCTGGTCCACAGTTTGTATTCAATCAGAGAATCTACACTTCTGCCCTCTGCAAGCAATGCCATATCTGCATGGAGTGTATGGTTTCCCGGGTAGGGATGTTCCCAGGAAACCTCCAGCGGAAAGTTGTTCCGCATAAGCTGTTTCCAGATAAGATAGACCAGCGTTGTTTCATACAGACAGCCAATCCCGTGGATACTCTGATGACAGTACAGGTTGTGGTTCTGTTCAAAGAGCCGATGCAGTTCTTTTTCTTCCGTTGCAAGTGCCTGACAGGCATCGTCAAAAAAACGAGTTTCATCAATCGAGTTCATCCGGCTTTTCCTCACTCTTTTACAAAAAAGAGCCGTAGAACCCTGTTACAGGCTCTATGGCTCTTCCGATACTTATGAGAAGTAAATTACTTCACCATGCTTGCAACTTCAGCAGCGAAGTCGTCAGCACGCTTCTCCAGGCCCTCGCCCTTCACGAAACGGGTGAACTTGACAATCTTGATCTCGCCGCCCAGATCCTTAGCGACCTTAGCGGTGTACTGAGCAACAGACAGATCGCCGTCCTTGACGAACTCCTGATCGACCAGGCAGTTCTCCTTGAAGAACTTCTTGATCTTGCCCTCGATCATCTTCTGCTTCACAGCATCAGGCTTGTTGGCGTTCTTGGGATCGCCAGCCATCTGAGCCAGCATGATCTCCTTCTCCTTGGCAACGACCTCAGCGGGGACAGAAGCCTCATCGACGTAGCTGGGGTTAGCAGCTGCGACCTGCATGGCGATGTCCTTGCCGTAAGCAGTGAACTCGTCCTTGCTGTCGATGTCGTTGGTGGTCTCGAAGTTGACCAGGATGCCGTGGGTGCCGCCGCCGTGGACGTAAGCAGAGCAAACGCCCTCGTAACGGACAAAACGACGAATCTTAATGTTCTCCTTGATGACCAGGATCAGGTTCTTCAGAGCCTCGTCAACGGTCTCACCAGCCTCGGTCTTGCAAGCCATCAGAGCCTCAACATCAGCAGGGTTCTGCAGCATGACGACCTTGGTTGCTTCCTTGACGAAATCAACGAACTTGTCGTTCTTGGCAACGAAGTCAGTCTCAGCGTTGACCTCGATGACAACACCGACCTTGCACTTGGGGCAGTAGTCAGCGTAGACCATACCCTCGGCAGCAACGCGGCTTGCCTTCTTGGCAGCAGTAGCCAGACCACGCTCGCGCAGGATCTCAATAGCCTTCTCGAAGTTGCCGTCAGCCTCAGTCAGAGCCTTCTTGCACTCCATCATGCCGCAGTCGGTCTGCTTGCGCAGTTCCATAACGTCCTTTGCAGAAATAGCCATTTTTGTAGTCTCCCTTACACGTTATTTCACGGGTTTGTTCTGTACAGCCAGAAATCAGGCGTTGGCAGCTTCCTCAGCGGGAGCCTCCTGGTTGCCCTGCTTGCCTTCCAGAACAGCGTCAGCCATAGCGCCAGCGATCAGCTTGACAGCGCGGATAGCGTCGTCGTTGCCGGGGATGACGTAATCGATCTCGTCGGGGTTGCAGTTGGTATCAACGATAGCCACGATGGGGATGTTCAGCTTGCGAGCCTCAGCAACAGCGATGCGCTCCTTGTGAGGATCAACGATGAACATAGCCTTCGGCAGGGTCTTCATGTTCTTGACACCGCCCAGGTACTTGTCCAGCTTCTCCATCTCCAGCTCGAGCTTAGCAACTTCCTTCTTGGGCAGCAGCTCGAAGGTGCCGTTCTCCTTCATCTTAGCCAGCTGATCCATACGGTCGATGCGCTTACGGATGGTGCGGAAGTTGGTCAGCATACCGCCCAGCCAGCGAGCGTTGACATAGTGCATGCCGCAGCGCAGAGCCTCGTCACGGATGGACTCCTGAGCCTGCTTCTTGGTGCCGACGAACAGGATGTCGCCGCCCTCAGCTGCAACTTCCTTCACGTAGTTGTAAGCCTCGTCCAGCTTCTTCACGGTCTTCTGCAGATCGATGATATAGATGCCGTTGCGCTCGGTGAAGATATACTTCTTCATCTTGGGGTTCCAGCGGCGGGTCTGGTGACCGAAGTGCACACCTGCCTCGAGAAGCTGCTTCATAGAAACGACTGCCATAGTAAAAATACCTCCAATATTGTTTTGCCTCCGCACACCGTGATCCGCGGCCATATCGGATGGCTTTGGACTGCCCTCCACTCCCGAAAGAGCACAAAAGGGCATAGTGATGCGTGTGTAATGCTAAATAATAATAGCACAGACAGGCGTGTGATGCAAGGGGTTTTCTCTGTTTTTTACAAGAAAATCGCGTATTTTTTGTTTATTCGTCCGTCTGAGTGCTGTTCAGGCTCTCCATGCCCATCCGGCTGAGGGCATAGCTCTTGCCGAACATCAGGTCATATTGCAGCAGCCAGTGCTTCTGGCTCCAGCTTTCCTGCAGGGAGCTTGGGGTCTGGGTGGTGGTGCCGTCCAGATTCATCACCGTACCCCGGGTATTGGCGCGGTCGGCTACCTGCAGCTGGCGGTTCAGCAGCTGGAAATAAAGCGGCTGTTCCAGACCGTAGAGGTTCATCATCACCGGCGAGATATCGTAAGCGGCAATGGTGCCCAGATCCACGGGCTTGTCGGTGTAGTTCGACCACATCAGCAGGGTGGTCTGGTGCAGGCGCGGGTCCGCACTGGAATCGCTGGCATAGCCGCTGCTGGTAAAGACATCATAATTGGAATCAATGGGGTTGTAATGGTCGCCCCAGAACACCAGGATCACCGGCTCGTCCACCTGCGAGAAGTATTGGGTCAGCTTGCCCAGCATGGCATCGGCATCCCGGATGCCGGTCGCAAAATCTTCCAGTGCGCCGATGGTGCTGGCCTTGAGGCCCGCCGGGTGCTCTGTCACCTTCACCCGCACATCGTCCGGGTAGTTGTCTTTATTATAATTGGTATGGTTCTGCATCGTGACCGCGTGCAGAAAAACCGGTGCATCCGAGGATGTCTTCATCTTCTCGTACTGCTGGATGATCTGGTCCGCCATGGAGTCATCCGTGACCAGACCGCTGGTCCAGTAGTGCCTGCGCACCTTGTTGACATGGGTCATCTGTTCCAGGCTCAGGAAGGTGTCAAAACCCAGATTGGGGTATGCCGTGTCCCGGCTCCAATATTTGGCCCAGAAGCAATGGACTGCCGCCGTCTGATATCCCTGCGTCAGCTTGAGGTAATTGGGCAGCGAGAACATGGGCTTGGTCACATGCTGCTGGTAGGGCTTGCTGCCGTTGGGCAGAAAGGAAGCCGAATAGCCGGTCAATGCTTCAAACTCCACATCGCAGGTTCCGCCGCCGAAACTGGGGCTGTACGCCCGGCCAGAAGCACTGGTCTGCTGCAGGGCGTGGAGATTGGCAGAGACATCGGTATCAAACTGGTAACCATACTGCTCCAGCTCCGATACATCCCAGTAGGACTCGTCCATCACATAGATGATGGTGGGCTTTTTCACGGTCTCGTCCGCAGAGGTGGTGGCACCGTAAGATTCCGGGTAGAGCGGAGCAGTGGAATATTTCTGTGCAGCTTCGGTATCATCCAGGATCTCGTTGACAGCCTCCTCTGAATACCCCTCCGGCTTGGAGATCTCCAGATTGGTCAGATTGGTCAGAAAGCTGGTGATGACACCATAATAGCGGTAATAGCGATCCTGCATCCAGGCATCCGGCACAATGCCAATGGCCTGTGTCACGGCAGGCTGCAGGAACACGCCAAAGAGCAGGCCGCAGGTAGCTGCTGCGCTGGCAAGAAAGCCTGCCACCCGAGGCTTCCAGTTCAGCTTCTGCCGCCCTCTATAAAGGAAGAAAGACACCACGACCAGCAGCACGATAATAACAATGGATACCACCATGCTGGTCTGGATGTGGATCCCGGCCGCAGCAGCCACACCCGCAGCCTCTGACACCTGCATCAGGTCCCAGGGCAGGAAGGGCTCGCCGCGCAGCTGCAGTGTGTAGAAATTGACTGCCGCCGGGGCACAGCCCAGCACCGCCGCCAGCAGGGTCGCCAACGGTGCAAACCGGGTCAGCCAGTCCACTGCCAGCCAGCTGAGAAACAGCATGGCCCACGCCAGCAGATAGGCTTCGGCATGGGGGAAAATGTATTGGGTAAAGGTCTCCCCTGTCAGGCTGCCGCGGGCGATCCACTCCGTCAGGAACAGGATGCCCAGCGTTGCCAGTGGCGGGAAGAGCAGCCGCAGCCCATGCAGGGAAAGCGGCGTATGTTTTTTTGCGTTCATAGAGAGAAGTTCCTTTCACTTCCGGAAATCAGATTTCAAGCCGGAGCGGCAAGGCTCTGCCGCTCACGGTTCTCTATTATAATCCGATTTTTTGTAAAATCAAACCCTGATGCTGGAAAAATTCACGAAAAATTTCAGCCGTCCAGCCAGTGCCGCATTTTTTGCCAGAAACCCTGCTTTTTGGCTTCCGGCTCCGGCAGCTCCGTGCGGACCAGGATCGCGTCCACTCCCAGTGTTTCGATGTCCGTCCAGGGGATGACCAGAGTCTCGTCCCGGCCCAGCAGCCCAAACAGATGAGGCTGCCCGAGCAGCAGCAGACTTTTGACCTGCGCCGTTTCCGGATCAAGTTCCAGATCATCGGCGCGGCCAAGGCAGGCCCCGTTGCTCAGTTGAACGATCTCCTTTGTGCACAGCTCCAGGAATTTCATCGTGCTCCCCTCCCCGCAGTTTGCCTGTTTCATCCTATGCGGCGACGCAGTGCTTGATGCAGGGCGGGCAGTTGTGCTATACTGTGGGCAGAATCTTTCTGGCAGAAACATCCATACAGAATTGAGGAAACAGCGATGTATAAAAATATCATCTTTGATCTGGGCGGTGTCATGGTGGATTTCGACCCCAAGACCTACCTGGTAGACCGCTTCTGCAATGCCGAGGTAGAGGAACAGGTCTCCCAGCTGACTTTTGAAAGCGAGGAGTGGAAGCTACTGGATGCAGGGCTTATCACCCGCTCTGAGGCCAACCTGCGGATGCTGGCCCGCGCAAAAGAATATGGCCGCGCGTTTGAGGTGCAGGGCGTGCTGGACGATTGGATGCATATCCTCCGCCCCCGCCGCCGGATGCAGGAGCTGGTGCGGAAACTCAAGAGCCGCGGCTACTGCGTCTATTACCTGAGCAATATCCCCGAGGATGTGCTGGATTTTCTGACCGAGCGCGACCTCAAGGGTCTGTTCGACGGCGGCGTGGCCTCCTGCGAGGTGCACATCAACAAACCTGACCCGCGCATCTATAAGGCCCTGCTGGACAAATACCAGCTCAAGGCCGGGGAAAGTGTTTTCATTGATGACCGGCTGGAGAATGTGCAGGCCGCTTTCCGTCTGGGCTTTGCCGGCATCCAGATGAAGGACAGCGTCGGTACACTGGTGCGCAGCCTTGCTACCTGCAGTGTAGTCATCCACTGAACAGCACACAAAAACTCCCCGCTCAATGCCCTGTTTGGGGCGCTGGGCGGGGAGTTTTCTGCCATTACAGATTATTTCTTTTCGTAATTCTGGCAGTAGTGCGGGGTCTCCACCTGCTGGGTGGTGCAGGAGCAGTGCTCTGTCACTTTGATCTGGGGCAGATCACACTTGCAGTTCTGCACATTGTGGCGGCACTCGCAGACATCGCAGGTCACACCTGTGTTTTCCATTTCTATCGCCTCCTTGGCTCTAGGTTGCCCCGGCTTCAGGCGATTATACATGGGTGCTTATTTTTCTGCGTTTGCTTCACGCCTTACCTTCATTGTCACGATCACATGCTTGATGGAGAGAACGGGATGCACCGGCAGCATCCGCGGCCCGGCCCAGCGCATGACAGTACGGATCTGCTCCCGCATTGCCGGTTTGTAGCAGTGAACTTTGCAGGCAGAGCAAAAGGTTTTCGTCTCCATAAAGGGGCAATGCTCGATCCGGGCCAGCGCATAATCATGGAGCTGCTGGCACTCCGGGCAGAGTTTTCCCTTCGGGCTGTGATGCTGTTTGCGGCAGTAAAGTGCGATCATCTCGCTGATCAGCAGTTTTTCATCGTTTCTCTTTTTGGCAAGGTCTTTCGGGGTGGTCTTTGACATTCTTTTCCTCCTGACAAAACAAAAACCGGCAGAGAGCCGGAATTCTTACACTCTGCCGGTTAGTCTATCAGAACAAACTTCTTTTGTCAAGCTGTGATCTTACCATGCAGCCAGGTCTGCACCCAGCTTGCGGCAGGCAGCCTGAACATCCTCATCCGGTGCCTCGTTGCAGATCAGACCCTCACCGTTGAGCACCTGTGCGCCATCACCCTGTGCACGCTCGACCCAGTCGCGCATCCACTGGCCGTCGCCCCAGCCATAAGAGCCGAACAGAGCGATCTTCTTGCCGTTCAGGGAGCCCTCCAGATCAGAGAACATCGGCTCAAACTCGCTCTCTTCCAGCTGCTCTGCGCCCATTGCGGGGCAGCCAAATGCAACTGCATCAAACTCTGCCAGCTTCGCGGCGTTCATTTCGCCACATGGAACGATGGTGCCGTTTGCACCCTCTGCCACGCAGTTTGCCATGGTCTCCGTGTTGCCGGTTGCGCTCCAGAATACAACTGCTACTTTGCTCATAATGAAGAACCTCTCTTTCAGTAATGGTTAGTATATTCTAACTTTCATCTTCAAGAAATTGCTCTGCCTGACATAAGACAGAGCAATTTGGTTAGGCTTTTCTAACCATCAAAAGAATACCACAGGGCAGACTCCTTGTCAAGAACCTTTTGCAGGATTTTTCAGAGCGCTCCTCCACCCCTGCGCAGCAACAGGAACACCACCGTCAGCACGCCGTAGATCACCGGCTGGTGGAGCAGATATAGCATCAGCGAGTTCCGCCCCAGCCACCCCAGCGGCGGGCAGACAGAACGATGAAGCGGTTCCAGCCGTTCCTTCCCGACCAGATGGTACAGATAGAAACCGGTCCAGAACAGAAACAGCCACGGGATCAGCGGGAAGTAATCGGCAGAGAAGAAACCAAAGGGGTAAAAGCCCAGATAAGCCGTGAAGTAGTTGGCGTAGAGAAAGCCCGGCGGTGTGATGAGCCAATGGCCCAGCTGCAGATAGCCATCGGCTGCATGGCGGGTGAAGTAAAACAGAAAAAAGCTCCCTGCAAGGCCTACCACCGGCGGCACCTTTTCCAGCCACTTTTCCAGCAGACCCGTGATGATCATAGCCGAACCCAGAAGCGTCAGCACGCCGAACCAAACGACATCCGCAGGCATGAAGATCAGCGTGACCGCCGTGACAAGCGCGCCGCACCCGAACACCATTGCGCCCCGTTTGACCGGGTGGCGGCCCAGCGGCAGGCAGAAGCCGGACAGCAGGAGGAACACCCAGCAGATGGATTGCTGCCACAGTTCTCCCTGCCAGCTGCCATACCACGGTGCACTCACACCAAACAGATAGACCAGGTCCCACATGCCATGGTAAAGCATCATGCTGATCAGGTCCAGCCCGCGCAGCTCGTCCAGCAGCGCGCAGCGAGTGGAAGTTGATTTCATAAGACTTCCCCTTTCGGAATGTTTTTTCCATTGTACGCCCTGCCATGGATCCCGTCAAGCAAAAAAAGCTGCCGTGCAGCTTTAGAACCGCACGGCAGCTTTATGATAACAGGTTCAGAAAAATGCAGGAGTTACAGCTCCACGTTGAAGTAGCGCTTCAGCAGGCCCTCAAAGCCGCGGCCATGGCGAGCCTCGTCCTTTGCCATCTCGTGGACGGTATCGTGGATTGCATCCAGGTTCAGGGCCTTTGCCTTCTTGGCCAGGTCCATCTTGCCGGAGCATGCGCCGCACTCAGCCTCAGCACGCATCATCAGGTTCTTCTTGGTGCTGTCGGTCACGACCTCACCCAGCAGCTCGGCGAAACGGGATGCGTGGTCAGCCTCCTCGTAGGCATAGCGCTTGTAAGCCTCAGCGATCTCGGGGTAGCCCTCGCGCTCTGCCACACGGGCCATGGCCAGGTACATACCGACTTCGCTGCACTCACCCTCAAAGTTTGCGCGCAGACCGTCAACGATCTCCTGAGGCACACCCTCAGCCTTGCCGATGCCGACCACATGCTCGGTCACATAGGTGTTGCCGGTCTTTTCGACAAATGCGGATGCAGGAGCCTTGCAGACAGGGCACTGCTCAGGGATAGAGCCCTCAGCGATATAACCACAGACGGTGCAGACATACTTTTTCATAGGAATATCCTCCATTGTTTTTTATTATGATCTTGGCCTCTCCTCTGGTACAGGGGGCCTTGCTTCTGAGCCTATTATAGCAATGATTCCCAGATTAGTCAAGACTAATTTTAAGAATTATTCCTATTTATTTTTTAGACCTGCAGGTTGCCGCTGCTCGGAGCATCGGAACCGTTGGCAGCATCAAACTCGTAATCATTGCCGGGGAGGATGGCGTTGAGCAGGATGCCCACGATAGCAGCAATGGCCAGGCCGGACAGGTTGATGGCGACACCGCCCACAGCGAAGGTCAGACCGCCCACAGAGTTGAAGCCCAGCGCGCAGACCAGGATGACAGCGGCAACGATCAGGTTGCGGCTGTTGGTAAAGTCCACACGGTTCTCGACCACATTGCGGACACCGATTGCGGAGATCATGCCGTACAGCACAAAGCTGATGCCGCCGATGATGCCGGTGGGGATGGTGTTGATGACAGCCTCAAACTTGGGGCTAAAGCTCAGGATCACAGCCATCACAGCGGCAATGCGGATGACGAGCGGGTCGTAGATGCGGCTCAGGGCCAGAACGCCGGTGTTCTCACCATAGGTGGTGTTAGCGGGGCCGCCCAGCAGACCGGCCATGGCAGTGGCAAGGCCGTCGCCCATCAGGGTGCGGTTCAGGCCGGGGTCGTTGATATAGTTGTGGCCGACCGTAGCGCTGATGGCAGCGATATCGCCCACATGCTCCATCATGGTTGCCAGCGCAATGGGAATGATGGTGAACATTGCGCTGATGAACTCAGGGCTGCCGTCGATGGCAAACAGGCCCATGGCGCTCTTGTGCAGGGGGATGCCGAACCAGTCGGCTGCAGCAATGGCCTCAAAGTTGACAGCACCGGTGACCAGAGCCACAGCATAGGAGACCAGCACACCGATCAGGATGGGCAGGATCTTGACCATGCCCTTGCCCCAGATGTTGCAGACAATAACGGTGCCCAGGGCCACAAAAGCCAGCAGCCAGTTGGACTCGCAGTTGGTGATGGCGGAGGGGGCCAGGATCAGACCAATAGAGATGATGATGGGGCCTGTGACCACCGGCGGGAAGAATTTCATAATGCGGCGGATGCCAAAGGTGGAGATGAGCAGGCTGACCAGCAGGTACAGAATGCCGGACAGTGCCACGCCCGCGCAGGCGTAGGGCAGCATTTTGGTATTGACAACGGTCAGGTTGCCGTCTGCGTCAGCCAGCATGGGGGCTACAATGGAAAAACCGCCCAGGTAAGCAAACGAGGAGCCAAGGAAGGCCGGGACCTTGCCCTTGGTGACAAGGTGGAACAGCAGGGTGCCCAGACCGGCACAGAGCAGAGTGGTGGAAACGCTCAGGCCGGTGAGCAGGGGCACCAGCACAGTTGCGCCGAACATGGCAAACATGTGCTGCAAGCCCAGAATCAGCATCCGTCCGGTACCGAGCTGCCGGGCATCGTAAATGCCCTTGGAGTAATCGATCTTTTCACTCATAGAGAAGTTCTCCTTTCATCGCTGCCCAAAAAAAGAGGCATTGCCGCAGCAACGGCAGTGCCTCAATCTTCTGGAGCAGATTCAAAAAAACGGGACCGGAAGGCAAAACACGCGCTCCGCAAAGTCGAACGAAACATTTTGCTCTCCCCTTCCCTGTCTGACTTTATAAAGTATACCAGAAACCCTGCCCGGATGCAATCCGTTTGCCGCAGTTTCCCTCAGCTTTTTGGCCGGACATCTTGAAATATGCCCCTGTCCGCACTATAATATAACCTATTGAATTGATTTGTATTTCAAGAGGAATGTTATGATCTATCTGGATTATTCTGCAAACACCCCGGTGGATGCGCGGGTGTTGGAGCAGTTCTGTGCCGTGGAGCGCCGCTGCATCGGCAACGCCAACTCTCACCACCAGGCAGGCTCTGCCGCCAAGGCAGAGATCGATGCCGCCACCATCAAAATCGCCTCCCTGCTGGGCGTTCAGCCAGCAGAGATCATCTATACCTCCGGTGCCAGCGAGGCCAACAACTTTGCTTTAAAGGGGCTGGCCCGTCTCTCCCGCCATGCGGGCAGGCACATCATCTCCACTCCGCTGGAGCATTCTTCGGTCAGCGGCACCCTGACGGCATTACAGGAGCAGGGGTATGAGATCGACCTGCTGGACGTGAAGCAGGACGGTACTGTAGATCTTGAGCACCTGACGGATCTGCTTCGCCCGGATACCATCTGCGTTGCCGTAACGCTGGTGGACAGTGAGCTGGGTGTGGTGCAGCCTGTACAGGAGATCGCCGCCATCCTGAAAGCATACCCTCACTGTCACCTGCATGTGGATGCGACCCAGGCTGTGGGCAAGATCCCCGTTTCTTTTGAGGGCGTGGACACCATGAGCCTGACGGCCCACAAATTCTATGGGCTGAACGGCATCGGCCTGCTGATCAAGCGGCGGAATCTGGCGCTGGAGCCTCTCATCCATGGCGGCGAGAGTACCACCATCTATCGCAGCGGCACCCCCACTGTGGCGCTGGCCTCCTCGCTGGCCTGTGCGCTTGATCTCGCCGTCACTGACCTGCCCGGACGCGTTGGCCATGTGGCAAAACTGAATGCAGAGCTCCGCGCCGCCCTCAGCACATATCCGCTGGTGCGCATCAACAGCCCGGAACACGCCATCCCTCATGTGCTGAATCTGAGCGTCCGTAATGTCAAGGGCACCGTGTTCCAGCGGGAGCTGGATGCCAAAGGGGTCTGCGTCTCGGTCAAGTCAGCCTGCTCGTCGGATGGTCTGCCTTCGCGTGCGGTGTTTGCGGTCAGCCGCGACCGCCGCAACGCACTGTCCTCCTGGCGCATCAGCCTGAGCCATCTGACTACCGAGGACGAGATCAAAGCCTTTTTGCAGGCGTTCGATGTCTGCTACCGTGAGCTGACCGCCGTACATTAAATAAAAAGAGGAACCAACATGAAACGTGAGCTTGAACCTTATCAGATGATCGAACGCAGCATCATCAAGAAATACCGCAAGGAGCTGTGGACCCCCTTTATCGTGGCGGTAAAGCGCTACGAGCTGGTACAGGAGGGAGACAAGATCGCCGTCTGCATCTCGGGCGGCAAAGACTCCATGCTGATGGCAAAGCTGATGCAGGAACTGCAGAAGCACAGCGATGTTCCCTTTGAGCTGGTCTTTCTGGTGATGGACCCCGGCTACAATGAGATCAACCGCCAGAAGATCGAGTCCAATGCAGAGCTGCTGCACATCCCGGTGACCATCTTCGAGAGCAATATCTTTTCCGTTGCCAACAATACCGAAAAGAATCCCTGCTATCTCTGTGCCCGGATGCGGCGCGGTCACCTGTACAGCAAGGCCAAGGAGCTGGGATGCAACAAGATCGCGCTGGGCCACCACTTCAACGATGTGATTGAGACGACCGTGATGAGCATGTTCTACGGCTCCCAGATGCAGGCCATGCCGCCCAAGCTCCACAGCACCAGCTTCCCCGGCATGACCCTGATCCGCCCCATGTACTGCATCCGGGAAGAAGATATCCTGGCCTGGAAGCGCTACAATGATCTGGAATTCATCCAGTGCGCCTGCCGCTTTACTGAGAACTGCACCATGTGCGACAACGGCGGCGGTGGTTCCAAGCGGCAGGAGATCAAGATCCTGCTTCGCCGCCTGAAGCGCGACAATCCCAATATCGAAAACAGCATCTTCCGCAGCATCCACAACGTTGCCATTGATACCATGCCGGGCTATCGATCTGAGGGTGTAGATCACAGCTTCCTGGAACGATTCAACGCAATGGAAAACCACTGAGCTGCATCCGCATTTCTGCCTGCGCCGAATCACGCTTTGTACGCGATACAACAGTAAAAAATCCCCCTCAGCTTACGCTGAAGGGGATTTTTTATGCCACCGGCGGGGCTTGAACCCGCACTCTGTCTCCAGAAAGGGATTTTAAGTCCCTCGTGTCTGCCAATTTCACCACAGTGGCGCATAGAAACCCGGCTTACAAAGCCCTGCTGCTCTGGACATTCACAGAGAGCCGGGAATAACAGGTGATGAGGTAAACATTTATCACAAGTCCGTCGTTACGGAGTTGCAAACATGTATCAAAACATGTAAGATTCACACAACGGCTATTATAATACAATAGAAACCCTGCTTTGTCAAGTTACACCTTTCCGCCATGCAGTTCCGAATACATCTTGGCACGGCACTCGGCCACAGCGGGGGTCATATTGACATAGTGCTTATGCGGCATCTCGATGCGCAGCTCGGTCTCCCAGGTCTCTTCGGTCAGCTGCCTTGCGATATAGGCCTTTTTCTCGGCAATCCCGGGCAGTTCGATGGCCAGTTCACCGTTCAGGATATGGGGCACCAGCAGCCGCTTGACCTTGGTGGGGGTGATGGTGATGGTGCGCTCGATGGCATCCGGGTCAAGATTGACCATCTTTACCGGTTTGCCCGCTTCGATGACCTCGCCATCCATGGCGATCAGATCGCACTGGGCCTGACCATTTTCATCGTAGAGCCGCCAAGGCATTTTCTTGCCCGGGATGATGGCCTTGCTGGCAGAATCCGAGCACTTCATCTTGGGCTGATAGGTGCCATCCGGCAGCTTGACCGCCACCAGTTTATACACGCCGCCGAACACAGGGTCAGAAGCGGAGGTGATGAGATTTTCGCCCACGCCGTAGGAATCAAAATGAGCGTGCTCATAGAGCTCCATGTTGGCGATCTTCCGCTCGTCCAGGCCATTGGAGGCCACCAGCTTGATATAGGGCTTGCCTGCGGCATCCAGTGCCTTGCGCAGGCGCTTGGAGCCACGGGCCAGATCGCCGGAATCGATACGGGCACTCTTGACGCGGCGGTTGGGGTCATTGGGGTACTTCTCGATCAGGTAGTCGTCCAGCTTGATGAGGTTGGGCAGGCCGCTCTCCATGATGTTGTAGGTATCCAGCAGCAGGCTGACGGAATCCGGGTAGGTATCCGCAAAGGCCTTGAAGGCATCAAACTCCGTCGGGAAGAACTCGATGAAGCTGTGTGCCACGGTGCCAACCGCCTTGACCTCAGAGCCATACTTCATCTCAGCCAAGCAGTTGGCAGTGCCGATGCAGCCGCCCAGAACAGCGGCATACGCGCCATCATTGCCTGCGCTCTCGCCCTGTGCGCGGCGGGTGCCAAACTCCATAACGCTGCGGGGCGTATGGGTGTTCAGGCCGGTCACACGGGTTGCCTTGGTGGTGATCAGGCTGTGGAAGTTCATCGTCTGCAGCAGGTAGGTCTCGATCAGGATCGCACCCACCAGGTCGCACTCAATGCGGACCATCTGCACATGGGGGTAGCAAACCGTGCCCTCGGGCAGAGCGTACATATCACCCTTCCACTTGTAGGTGCGCAGATACTCGCAGAATTCCTCACTCATACCCTTGGTGCGCAGCCAGCGGATATCCTGCTCGTTGAAGTGATAATTCAGCAGGAACCGGGTCAGCTTGCGTTGGCCTGCGCTGATGGAGTAACCCATGTTGTCCGGGTTCTTACGGAAGAACATATCGAACACAAGGGTGGTGTTCTTAAAGCCGTGCAGGAACAGGCAGTTTGCCATCGTGAATTCGTAGAAATCCACCACCATGGCAGGGTTATCATAATCTTCGTCCGGAATGTACGGAACAACTTTGATCTCGTCCATGAAAAGTTTCCTCTCCTTGTACTTCGCAGCAGCGAAAAAACCTTGCCACTGCTGAAAAAACAGCCCCTTCTCCCCCTGCCTTTGTTCCGGCAGTGCGTGGGCCTGCACCCTGTCTTGACAGGACGTTTGTACCATGATAGCATCTTTGCCGCCCGGGTGCAAGGGCTTTTGTAAATTTCCTGCGTGCAGAAAGAAAAATCTTTTTTTGGTACTGCCAAAAGGGCCGCCCCCGAAAGCTCCGGGAGCGGCCCTGCAAGCCTGTTCAGGCTCAGCCGTTTATAATATTGGGGGTCGCATTTTTCAGCACAACGTCATGGCTGCCGCCCTCCACGATGGAGGTGGAGGAAACCACAGTCAGCTTGGCCTTCTGCTGCAGCTCGGGGATGGAGAGTGCGCCGCAGTTGCACATGGTGCTCTTGACCTTGTACAGAGTGGTCTGGACACCATCGGCCAGAGGACCTGCGTAAGGAACATAGCTGTCCACGCCTTCCTCAAAGCTCAGCTTGGTGGAACCGCCCAGGTCGTAACGCTGCCAGTTGCGGGCACGGTTGGAGCCCTCGCCCCAGTACTCCTTCATATACTGGCCATTGATGCGCACCTTGTTCGTGGGGCTCTCGTCAAAGCGTGCGAAGTAGCGGCCCAGCATGACAAAATCAGCGCCCATGGCCAGAGCCAGAGTGATGTGATAATCGTGGACGATGCCGCCATCGGAGCAGATGGGCACATAGATGCCGGTCTCCTTGTAGTACTCGTCACGGGCCTTTGCGACCTCGATGACTGCGGTGGCCTGACCACGGCCGATGCCCTTGGTCTCACGGGTAATGCAGATGGAACCGCCGCCAATGCCGATCTTGACGAAGTCTGCACCGGCCTTTGCCAAGAAACGGAAGCCCTCGGCATCCACAACATTGCCTGCGCCCACCTTCACGGTATCGCCGTAGTGCTCACGGATCCAGGCGATGGTACGGCTCTGCCACTCGGAGTAGCCCTCGGAGGAGTCGATGCAGAGCACATCCACGCCAGCCTCGACCAGTGCGGGCACACGCTGGGCATAATCGCGGGTGTTGATGCCGGCACCGACCACATAGCTCTTGTTGGCATCCAGCAGCTCGTTGACATTCTTCTTGTGGGAATCGTAGTCCTTGCGGAACACGAAGTATTTCAGGTTGCCCTCAGCATCCACCAGCGGCAGAGTATTGATCTTATTGTCCCAGATGATATTGTTGCAGTCGTGCAGGGAGGTATTCTCCGGTGCGGTGACCAGCTTCTCGATGGGAGTCATAAAAGTGGTAACGGAAGCATCATCGGGGGTGTGGTTGACACGGTAATCACGGGAGGCCACAATGCCCATCAACTTGCCGTGAGGAGTGCCATCGGCAGTGACAGCAATGGTGGAGTGGCCGGTGCGAGCTTTGAGCTCCAGCACATCGTGCAGGGTGGCGGTAGGAGCCAGGTTGGAATCGGAGACCACATAACCAGCCTTATAGCTCTTGACGCGGCGCACCATGGCAGCCTCGTTCTCAATGCTCTGGGAGCCGTAAATGAAGGACACGCCGCCCTCCCGTGCCAGTGCAATGGCCAGTTTATCGCCGGAGACCGACTGCATGATGGCACTGATCATGGGGATGTTCATTTCCAGCGGGCAGGCCTCTTCCCCCTTGCGGTACTTGACCAGCGGGGTCTTCAGGCTGACTGCCGTGGGGACATTCTCTGCAGAGGAATAACCCGGAACCAGCAGGTACTCGCCAAAGGTGCGGGAAGGTTCTTCATAGAAATAAGCCATACTCTAAACTCCTTTTTTCTTAACGCATCAACAACGGGCCAGCATCAAAATAATTCATGTTTGCTGCTTATAAATTGATTGACTATACTTTACCACAAACCCCGTCAGAATACAAACCCCAGCGGCAACAAACTTTAGAACTGTCCTTTGCGGAAAAACAGTAAAATTGACCACCAAAAACGTGCAAGGTCATACTTTTTCGCCCGACAGGCCGGTTTTCTGGCACAAAGTGGAGTGCAAAAAAGTCCGCACCGGAAAACCGGACGGACTTTTTTGCACACGAAGCGAGATACCGCCTGTGCGGTACAGTGCCGACAGCTGTGAAGGAGAACAGCCGGAGGAGGAGAAGGCCCTGCACCCGATATCTCTTATTCAACAAGAAGAAAAAGATTTCAGTCTCAAAAAGCGCTCATCGCTTTCTGTAACCATATTGTAACTCTTTTGTTCCCGTTTTGCAAGACCTTTTTTGCAGATTTTGTAACATTTTTGTAATTTTCCCGGATTTATTTTGTAAATTCCAGGTAGCATTCAAACGCAGCGTGCTCTTCGCGGCGGCCCACCACATACCAGCCATCGGCCGAGGGCGCATAAAACACCTCGACCTGACTGCCCAGCGGGATCTCCCGGTGGTACTTGACGGAGACGAATTTCAGCGGCCCGGCCTCGACCACCTCCAGCGGCAGGGCATCACAGGCGATGTCCAGATAGCAGGCGTTATTCACATGGCCGTTCAGGTCGCACAGGGAGTAACTGGCTGTCCGACTGCCTGCACAGGTCAGTTCCTTTGCTTTGTGCACCAGCTGGGGCAGCTCCCCGTCCAGATTCTCGTTCCAGTAACCGGGCGTATACCAGGAGGGCTGGCGCAGGATGCACTCGCGATCGGTATCCACCATGATCCACCGGCTGTCGATCAGAGCGCACTCCTTCCCTGCTTCGTCCAGAATGCGGGTCAGCCGCTTCATCGAACCCTTCTTGCACGGCTCACAGGCGGTAAGAAATGTCAGCTTTTCGGCGCGCAGGGGCATCCGGGTGATCTGCGCCGCCTGCTTGCCCACCAGAAACGCCGTGTGGTGCGCTTTGAAAAAAGCATCATCCATGCCGTAGGCACGGGCGTGGTCTGCCGCCGCCTGCTCCACATAGCGGAACAGGGCGCTGGGCTTGATCATCCGGCGGAAATCGCCGTCTGCGTTCAGGACGGTGGTATGATAGGTATATTGATTCATACGTTTCCTTTCCAAAAGAGAACCCTCTCCGTCATTGCTTCGCATTGCCAGAGGCTTTGACGGAGAGGGCCCTTTCTTCTCAATACTGATTCCGGGTCTTTTTGCGCAGCTTGCGCCAGATATTGAAGCAGGCCAGCGCTACCATGGCAAGCAGCAGCAGCAGGAACACAACGCCGCTGCCGCCCTCATTGTAGCTCTTCATCTCGCTCCACTTTACATCGAGCTCGTTGTTGACCTCATCGCTCAGGGCGGTGAACACCTTTTCCTTGGCTTCCACTTCCTCAGAGGGGTATGCGATCTCACTGTACTTCAGGTCCTCGTCCAGGATATCCCACACCTTCTGCATGGGGGTGGTGTAGCCGATATACTCCGCATTGGCCTTTCCGATGTCCGGCTCGCACATGAAGTTGATGAACATCTCCGCAGCTTCCTTGTGCTCACTGGTGGCAGGCACCGCCATGCAGTCCACCGACAGCACACTGCCCTCCTCCGGGAACACCCAGGCCAGATCCGGGTTATCATCGATCATGGTGATGGCATCGCCGGAGTAATACACGCCGATGGCCGCCTCGCCGCCGATCATCTTATCAAAGATCTCATCCATGACGTAGGCCTGCACCAGCGGCTTCTGCGCTTTCAGGGTCTCCACCACCTCGTCCACCTCTTTCGGGGTTTCGGGGTTGATGCTGGTACCGTTCTTGAACGCCGCAATGGCGTAGGCATCACGGCTGTTGTTGAACATCAGGATGTTGCCCGCGTACTGCTCATCCCACAGGTCAGCCCATTTGGTGGGGGCATTCTCCACCATGGTGGTGTTGTAGATGATACCGGTGGTACAGAGCATATAGGGCACGGTATAGGCGTTGGTGGGGTCATAATCCGGATCACGGTAGACCGCATCGATGTTCTGGGAGTTGGGAATGTTGCTGTAATCCAGCGGTGCAAGCATTCCCTCGGCGATCATCTTTGCCACCATGTAATCCGAAGGGATGACCACATCGTAGTTGGCCGCACCGGATTTCAGTTTGGCGTACATGGACTCGTTGGAATCAAAGGTGGTGTAGTTGACCTTGATGCCGGTAAGCTTCTCGAAGGCGGCCACCACATCCACGCTGTCATCGGAGCCGTTGGAGATGTATTCGCCCCAGTTGTAAACGTTCAGGGTGAGATTCTGGCCCTGAAAGTGGGTCCAGTCGTAATCGTCCGAGACCGAAACGTCCTCGGTCACCTCAATGGTTCCGGCGGCAAAGGCGGGCGCAGCACAGCAGAACGCCATGGCCAGCGTCAGCAGCAGAACAGCAAAACGTTTCATTTTACGTCCTCCCCTCTCAGTGCCTTCTGATCCCGGCGGTACTCCCGGCTCTCCATGGCATTGGAGATGAGGATGATGGTCAGGATCACCACAAACATGATGGTGGACAGGGCATAGATCTCCGGGCTGACCTTTTTTCGGGTCATGGAATAGATGGCAATGGGCAGGGTCTCCACCGTGCCGCAGTTGAAATAGGAGATCATAAAATCATCGATGGAGTAGGTCAGGCAGATGAGGAAGGCCGACAGGATGGCCGGGCTGATCTCAGGCAGGATGACTTTGAAGAACGCCTGCCTGGGGTCGCAGCCCAGATCCAGAGCTGCCTCATACAGTTTGATGTCCAGCTGCTTGAGCTTGGGGGTCACGTTGAAGATGACATAGGGCACATTGAAGGCGATATGCGCGATCAGCAGCGTGGGCATTCCCATGATGGTGTCGGGCAGCCAGGAGACTCCCTCGGCAAAGCGCTGGTAAGCCACGAACAGCAGCATCAGGGAGATGCCGGTGATGATCTCCGGGTTGACCACCGGAATATAGGTGATATTGGTGACCACCAGGCGGCTCTTGCGGCTCATGGACGCAATGCCCAGCGAGGCCGCCGTGCCCAGAACCGTTGCAATGACCGCAGAGATGAGAGCTACCTCCAGTGAGACGCGCAAAGCGCTCAGGATGGCAGAGTTATGGAGCAGGCTGGTGTACCACTTGAAGGTAAAGCCTGTAAACAGTGCGTAGCCCTTGCTCTGGTTGAAGCTGAACACGATCATATAGGCAATGGGCAGGTACATGAAGCAGAAAAAGAGGATGACGTAGGCCCGCTGCATCAGGCGCAGATGTTTCGTTTTCATCAGGACACGCCCTCCATTTCATCTTCATCAAAGCTGGATGTGAAGCTCATGCAGAGCAGGACGATGATCATCAGCACAAGGCTCATGGCCGAACCGACATTCAGGTTGTAGCTGTTGCCCAGGAACTGCATCTCGATCAGGTCGCCGATCATCAGGTTGGAGCCGCCGCCCAGCATACGGCTGATGACAAAGGTAGACACCGCCGGAACGAACACCATGGTGATGCCGGTGCTGATGCCGGGCACGCTCATGGGGATGAGCACCCGGAAAAGGGTCTGGGTGGTGGAGGCTCCCAGATCCTGTGCCGCTTCCACCAGGCTCTGATCGATCTTGGTCATACTGGTGTAGAGGGGCAGGATCATGTAGGGCACATAGTTATACACCATGCCCAGCACTACCGCGCCGGAGGTGTTCAGCATGGTATAGGGGCCCAGACCAAAAAAGCCCAGCACCGCGTTCACAGGGCCGTTGATGCTCAGCAGGCCCATCCAGGCATAGGTGCGGAGCAGAAAGTTCATCCACATGGGCAGCATGACCAGCATCAGCATGATATGCTGCTTGTTTACCCGCAGACGGGACAGGAAATAGCCCACCGGAAATGCAATGATCAGGCAGATCACGGTAGCCACAAGGGCCAGCAGCAGGCTGCGGGCAAACACGGAGCCGTAGCCGCTGACGCTGGTCAGGTTGGCAATGGTGAAATTGCCGCTGCCGTCGGTCAGGGCGTAATAGACCACGATGATCAGCGGAACCACTGTGAACAGCACCATCCAGATAAAATAAGGATAGGCCAGCTTCTTATCGTAAATTTTCATCATTTCCCATTCAGCCCTCCGAACGTGCCATGATATGGATCTCGTTGGGGCCGATGCGCATACCAATGGTCTCACCGGGGGTGCAGGCGCGGGTGGAGTGGATCAGCCACTCACGGCCCTCGCACTCAACGTGCATCTCAAAGTGAACGCCCTTGAAGATGACATCATTGACCACGCCCACCAGCTGACCCTCCACGGGGCTGACCACTTCAATGTCCTCGGGGCGGACCACCACCTGTACGCTCTGTTCCCGGGCAAAGCCGCGGTCCACGCAGGGGAACTGCACACCCGAGAAGGAGACCAGGAAGTCGCGGTGCATCACGCCGTCCACAATGTTGGAATCGCCGATAAAGTCCGCCACAAAGGCATTTTTAGGCTCGTTGTAGATGTCCTCGGGGGTACCGATCTGCTGCACCTTGCCGCCGTTCATCACAACAACGGTATCAGACATGGTCAGGGCCTCTTCCTGATCGTGGGTAACATAAATAAAGGTGATGTTCATCTCACGCTGCAGGCGCTTGAGCTCCAGCTGCATCTCCTTGCGGAGCTTAAGGTCCAGTGCACCCAGAGGCTCGTCCAGCAGCAGGATCTCAGGCTCATTGACCAGACTGCGAGCAATGGCAACACGCTGCTGCTGGCCGCCGGACATCTGGCCGATGCTGCGGCGCTCAAAGCCCTTCAGGCCGACCACCTCCAGCATATCGCGCACCTTGCGGCGGATGGTCTCTTCGTCCATCTTCTTCAGGCGCAGGCCAAAGGCCACATTCTCAAACACGTTCAGGTGCGGGAACAGCGCGTACTTCTGGAACACGGTATTCACCGGACGCTTATAGGGGGGCACACCGGTAATATCCTGGCCCTTCAGCAGCACCTGACCCGCGTTGGGTTCCAGGAAGCCTGCGATCAGGCGCAGGGTGGTGGTCTTGCCGCAGCCGGAAGGACCCAGCAGCGTTACGAATTCTTTGTCATGGATGTCCAGGTTCAGCCCATCCAGAATGCGCTGACCGTCAAATTCCACCACGATATCGCGCAGTGAAACGATCACCGAGTTGTCCATTTTTTACTTTTCCTCCTTAAACTCAGATACGAAAAAAGACAGGGCATCCACCCTATCCTTCGTACCAGGGCGACCAGCCCCGCACAACATCCATGACATCCGTAATATTGTGCAGTTATTCTGCCCTGTCATCGCCTATCATAAACAATCCGAACTGAAATGTCAATCACTCTGTCGAGGTTTGCCGAAACTTTACATCCGGCGCAAAAAAATCCCGCGCTGTACCAAGAATTCGCACAGCGCGGGAGTGAAACGTTTTATTCTGCTTTCAGCTGATCCGCGGGGTACAAAAGCGCACTCACCACACTGGCATCCACCGTATAAACGGAGCGGTCCCCTTCCACCATCAGGTAACAGCCGTCTGTACCCATGGCATAGGTCAGATTTATTGTGCCATCGGCTGTGGTGACCTCTGCTGTGACCAGCGGGGCCTCAAAACCATACGCCGCCGGGTCGGCATCTGCTGCCTGTGCCGAGACATAGGTGCAGAGCGCCGAGAGGATGGCATCCACCTTTGTCTCGTCGAGGTCTGCGGCGGTGTCCCCTGCCAGCCGCCAGACAGTCTGGTAGGCGTTGCTGCCGCTCTCTGCCGCAGGCTCCGAGTTTGCTTTCAGGGTCACGGTCTCACCATCGGCCAGTGTATAAGAGACAGCTTCGATCTCCGAGGCCGTCAGCCCCGCCGGGTTGAAGGCACCGAACAGCTCCGCCCTGGTCAACTCAAAGCAGGCGGCTTTGGTGCCAGATACCGTGTATATGGTATCGCTGTTATTCTTGCGGACATAGAGATCTCCGGTCATGGTATTGCTGGCCCCGAAGGTATAGGTGTCCGTTTCGCCCGCTGCCGTCACCTCTATGGTCAGCGCAGGCTCCGCAAAGCCGTAGTCCTCCCCTGCCTGCGGGCTCAGCTCCCGCTTTGCATTCAAAGAGGAAAGCGCGGTGAGCATCGTGTTGCAGGCAGAGGTGTCTAAATGGTAAGCGGGATCTTCAGCCAGCGTCCAGCCATCGGCGGCATAGAGCAGGGTGTTCGTCTCGCCCTGATAGTGGAGCACGATCTGCGTCAGGTCATTGCCCGAAACTTCCGCCAGCGGAATGGTTCCATCTGCGGCCGCACTGGCAGCCTGTTCTTCCCGGGCATTCCGCAGCGTCAGCAGGGCAAACACCCCGCCTGCCAGCAGGATGAAGAAAAACAGCACCCCGAGGGTACGCTGTTTTGCTTTCATGGACAGGTCCTCACTTTCTGCGCCGCAGCACGACCACCACGGCACCCACAGCCAGCAGGGCCGCAGGCAGAACGATGACAAAGAGCAGGCCCAGCGTAGAGGCGGCAATGCCGGGCACTTCCAACGGCGAGGCTTCCAGCGCCTTGCTGTCGATGAGGACAGCGCTCTCCTGCCCGGCCAGCGAAGCCGCACACCCCTGCAGGAAGGTCACATTGCCCGGAATGACCTGATAGATGCCCTCATTGTCCATATTGCCGCAGTTGACCCAGATGACCTGGGCACCCGTGTCCTCATTGCGGGCGTATGCTGCCAGCGTGAAGGGACCGGCAATGTCGCCGTCCGCCTTCTCGGTGGTGGTCATCTCGTAGCCTTCCGGTTTGCTGTAAGCACTGTCCGAGCTGACCAGAAGGGCATCCGAGACCACATGCTCTGTCTCGGTCAGGGTGATGCCCTGTGCCATCTGCAGCAGAACTCTGCGGCTGGTGTTCACACCGTCCAGCGCGGTGGATTCCTCTGTACTGGCATAATCCGGCAGCAGGTAAAGGGCCGGGTAGCCATTGAGGTAATGGTTGGTGTCGCCCTCCACCACAAGGCCCTCGGTGCGGGTCAGGCCGAACTCGGCCATCACAGCATCCAGATTGGGGGTACTATAATAGGAATCCGTCAGCAGCAGCACGTGGCCTCCGTTGCTCAGATAGCTGCGCAGCTGGCCCAGCTCATCCACCAGACTGCCTGCGCCGGAAAAGTCCTGCGCCGGA
Source organism: Faecalibacterium sp. BCRC 81149 (assembly GCF_022750605.1). NCBI lineage: Bacteria > Bacillati > Bacillota > Clostridia > Eubacteriales > Oscillospiraceae > Faecalibacterium > Faecalibacterium sp. BCRC 81149. The sequence continues at coordinate 216,883 of NZ_QXJA01000001.1, forward strand.
TCGTTGATAACAAGCAGGTCACAGTCCTCGGGGATGGTCTGGGAGAGCAGGTCAAGTGCCGAGACGGTCAGGTTCTGGCTTTCCAGCGCATCGGTCAGGGTGGAAGTCAGCGCCTGCTCGCCGTGGTTGGTGGTGTAGTACACATGGCGGCTCTCTCCGCTGGTCAGCTGGTAGATGGCAGAGGTGATCCTGCTTTCACCGTCAAAGGTCACGTTGGCCGCGCCGGTGGCGGCATAATCGCTGTAATCGTAGTCGTAAAGCTCTGCGGCATCCAGCACCTTGCTCTGTTCCCCGCAGACCAGGATCAGCCCACCGGAGGTCAGATCCTGTGCGCCGTACTGGGCCGCAAAGGTCGGGTAGACTGCCGAATCTTTCAGCTCCCAGGTGATATGGCTGCTCTGGGCGGCGTATTTGTCCAGCAGCTTGGAGATGATCTGGTCCTCATTGCCGGTCTGGGCCAGATAGTAAATGGTCACATCCTGCGTCAGGTCGTCGGCCACCTGTCTGGAGCTCTCGCTCAGGGTGTAGAGCCCAGCCTCGGAGAGATCGAACTCGGTATATCTGGAAGGAATGGCCCGGACGATAAGATTAACCAGCACGGCCAGCACGATCACAGCTGCGGCAATGGCTGCCGACCACACCCCGCTGCGGAACACCCGCCCGTCACCCGAGGAGCTCTGCTTTGCAAAAAGCTTCATCTGTGTTCCCTCCTCTCAGTTCCAGCGGCGCTTCTCAATGTCCTGCGCCGTAAAGAACAGGAACACCGCCGTCACGGTCAGATAATAGACCACGGCAGGGATGGAGAAGCTGTTGTTGACAAAATCCTCAAAGGGTGTAAACAGGCACAGGGCACTCAGCACGGCGCTGAAAGCCTCGGTAAGCCATGCACTGCGGAGCAGAAACAGCCCCGTCAGGCCCAGGCAGAGCGCCGCAAAGGTCAGGCACCCCAGCACAAAGCTGCGGGTGCGCAGACCGGCCGCCAGAGAAGCCGCGCCTGCGATCCCGGTGAACACTGCCAGCGCCACGGCGCTGCCCGCATTGAACATGCTGCGCAGGCTGGGCATCAGGTATGCCAGCAGCAAGGCTGAAAAGCCCGCCACGGCGGCAATGATCTGGTTCTCGGTCAGGCCGGAGAGAAACTCACACAATGCAATGGCCGCACAGCCCAGCAAAAAGTAGCAGAGCAGCCCCGCAAGGTTTGCGAGCAGAGCAGACACGGTGCCGCCCAGTGCCCAGAGGATGAAGATCATCACCGCATCCACAGCGCAGGGCAGAGCGAACACAGCCGCCATGGCAAAGAACTTGCCCAGCACGATGCCCCACACTGAGACCGGGCTGGTGAGCAGCAGCTGGTCGGTGCGGCTGTGGCGCTCCTCGGCCAGTGAGCGCATCGCCAGCACCGGGATATAGAGCAGCAGCATGAAAATGGTCTGGTAGAGGGTGTAATAACTGAAATCGGTCAGGCCGTAGATCAGGCACCGGGCCAGGAAATACAGGCCGGAGCTCGCCACCAGAAACGCCGTAAGGACGTACCCCAGCATCCCGTGAAAGAAGCTGCGGAATTCCCGCTTGAAAATAGCTGTCATTCTGCGTCCTCCTCTCCGGTTGCTTCTTCCGATTCACCGTCGGTCAGTTCCAGAAACACCTCTTCCAGGCTCTTGCCATCGGCGGTCAGCTCCTCCAGACTGCCTGCTGCCGCCAGATGCCCTTTGGAAAGGATCAGGATCTGCTGGCAGACTGCCTGCACTTCACTGAGGATATGGCTGGACAGGATGACCGTATGCGCCCGGCCCAGCTCCCGGATGAGCTTGCGGATCTCGATGACCTGTGCCGGGTCCAGGCCGACCGTCGGCTCGTCCAGAATGATGAGCCTGGGACTGCCCAGCAATGCCTGTGCAATGCCCATCCGCTGCTTGTAGCCCTTGGAAAGGCTGCGGATGAGCCGGGGCAGAACGGTTTCCAGCCCGGTACGGCGGGCAGCCCTGCACACCTGCTCCTTCCGTTCCGCCTTTTTCACACCCTTCAGCTCGGCGGCAAAGGTCAGGTACTCCTGCACCGTCATTTCCGGGTAAAGGGGCGGCTGTTCGGGCAGATAGCCCACACAGGCCTTGGCGGCATCGGCCTCCTCGGGCAGAGGGTGCCCTGCCACCGTCACCTGCCCACTGGTGGCAGAGAGATAGCCGGTGAGGATGTTCATAATGGTGGATTTGCCCGCGCCGTTGGGCCCCAGCAGACCACAGATCTGGCCATCTGCCACGGTAAACGAGACATCGTCCACGGCAAGATGATTGCCATACTGTTTGGTGAGATGAGAAACTTCGATCACGTTCACAACGCTCCTTTCTAAGGCAGCGCAAAGCGCTTTTTGAAGATACTGGTTTATTTTAGTCCGGAAATGTGTTCAAAATAAGGGAACGGCGTGTAAATTACAGAAAGAGAGCTTTTGTGCGGCATAACAACAAAAAACGCCGCCTCCCAAAGGAGACGGCGCTGAAAAGACCAGTAATTACTTACGGCCGAAACGCTTGTTGAAGCGCTCAACACGTCCGCCGGTGTCAACCAGCTTCTGCTTACCAGTGTAGAAGGGATGGCACTTGGAGCAAACTTCGACGTGGATCTCGGGCTTGGTAGAACGAGTCTTAATGACGTTGCCGCAAGCACAAGTGATGGTGCAGTCAACGTAGTTCGGATGGATACCCTGTTTCATTCTTTTTCACCTCATTTCTGGTTCTGACTTATTGGGGCCATATTATAAATGTATGTGCCCATCACAACCTTCAATATCGGCTACCCCCGCGAGCGGCCTTGGAAACGATTGCCTTAGTATTATAGCACAGATCTCAGAAAAAGCAAGAGGAAATTTCAGCTTTTTTCGTGTCATTTTTATACAGACTGTACTATGGAGTTTTATCTCAAGCTGATTTTCGTTCAACCTTATGTAAGCAGTAAAGATACTCTCTGTTATATTCCTTTGTTTTTCCACGCATTCCCGTTTATTTTGAGTTTTTTCACGGAATTGCGACCTACATATTATATCACGCCCAGCTCAAAAAGAAAAACCCGCAGTTCCCGACTTCTTGACAAGCCAGCTGCTTCTGATTACAATACAAAAAAGAGTTCGCAGACGTTCTCTTTTCATATTTCAGCCATCAGCTCCGGGAAAGGATTTTTTTCATGGAACCAAAAACAAAACAATATCTGCTCATAACTATTGTAGGTGTCACGCTTTTTGTGGCGCTGCTGCGGCTTTCTGCCGTTCTGACCTTTGCTGCACAGTTGGTAGATCTGGTACTGCCCATTCTGGCAGGCGGCATTCTGGCACTATTTATCAATGTGCCTATGACCGGGCTGGAAAAACGGCTGAAACGCCTGTTCTGCAAGGCCAAAAAACAGCCCTCGGATAAAGTACTCCATCTCCTGAGCTTCTTCATCACCCTGCTGGGTGTTGTGCTGGTGTTGGTGCTGGCGCTGACATTGCTGATTCCGGAGCTGGTGCAGTCTTTTCACAGCCTCTATGTACAGATCGAAGCAAACATCCCCCGCTGGACCGCCTATCTCAGCGCACAGGATGCCGACATGGGGTGGCTGATGAGCTGGCTGGAGGGCATCGACTGGGAGCAGCTGCTCCACAGAGTCACCGACAGCATCGATACCGTGCTGGTCAATGCGGTAGGTGCCGTATCTGCCACAGTAAATATCGTGGTGACCGCATCCTTTGCTCTGATCATCTCCGTTTATATGTCCGTTGGCTCGGAGAGTCTCTGCCACCACGCCCGCACATTGGTCTGTGCCTACCTGAAGCCCAGCCATGCCGACTGGCTGCTGAAGTTCTGCCGACTGTTCCGGCAATCCTTTGCAAACTTTCTGACGGGGCAATGCAGCGAGGCCGTGATTCTTGGCGTTCTCATGGCTCTTGCGTTTTCCGTTTTCAAGATTCCCTACGGCAGCCTGGTGGGAATGCTGACCGCCATCTGCGCCATTATCCCCTACGTTGGAGCGCTGATCTCCTGCGTAGTCAGCGTGTTTCTCGTGCTGTTGGTGGATCCCGTTCTGGCCGTGCGCTGTCTCATTGTTTACCTTGCCGTACAGTTTATTGAAAACCAGTTCATCTACCCCCGGGTGGTGGGAAAATCCGTGGGACTTTCTCCGCTGTACACCCTTGTGGCCGCTATGATCGGTGGAAAACTCTTTGGCATCATCGGTATCATCTTCTTTATCCCCCTGACGGCGGTGATCATCGAGCTTGTGAAGGAGGATGCCTGCCGACGCATACAGGCAAGAGAACCCCAGCGATCCGGGCCGTCTGAGCAATAAATTCTTCACCCCCCAGTGCCGCATCCAGAACCATCATCGTGGTGCGCCGCATCCGATTGCGAGACCTGCCGGCTGTTCCAGTGCAGGCGCAGGATGATATGGGTACAAAAATACCGCTGCTCTTGTGCATTTCCCCAAATGCAAGAGCAGCGGTATTTTACTGCGCCGCTTTCGTTTTCTTTTGCAGCGCTTCGTGCATATATCCCATCAAAATCAGGATCACCAGCAGATAATACGGAAAAATCGCGATCGTGGTGTGGTTTGCGATCACACCGAACAACGGCGGCATCAGGCAGTTGCCAATATAGGCGCTGGCCATCTGGACCCCAATGATCGCCTGCGACCTGTCCGCACCGAAGCGGCCCGGCGTTGCATGAATGATACTGGGATAGATCGGAGCACAGCCAAGACCAACCAGCAGCAGCCCTGCCAGTGTCACTGCTTCCCCAAGCGGCAGAAGAAACGCCGCTATCCCAATCGCGATGATCCCCTGCCCCATACGAACCATCTGGGTATCATCGAATTTCAAGGTCAGGAAGCCGCACAACGCCCGTCCCACGGTGATGCCGACAAAGAAAAGACTGGCAAAGCCGGCGGCGGTCTCCGGCGCGATTCCCCTGTTCAGCACCAGATAACTGCTGGCCCACAGACTGGTGGTCTGCTCCAGAGAACAGTAGCAGAAAAATGTAACCAGAACCTCTTTTACGCCGGAGATTCGGAAAATCTGTTTCAGGGTCAGCGCTTCTGCCGGGACTGCTTCCCGCTCCTCGGCATTCGCACCCGATTTCGTTTTCCAGAGCGGGAGGCTCAGCAGAATAATGATCGTCAGCACCATCTGCATCACACTGATGACCCGATACCCCGTCTGCCACCCGGCGCGGGAAGAAAGCGCCGCGCCCATGATGTAGGGCCCGACCGAGGCTCCGATCCCCCACATACAATGGAGCCAGCTCATGTGGCGGCTGGCAAAATGGAGTGCTACATAGTTGTTGAGTGCCGCATCCACGCTTCCAGCTCCAAGTCCATAAGGGATCGCCCACAGGCACATGGCCCAGAATGAGCTGCTGACAGAGAACCCGAACAGTGCTGCGGCGGTCATGGCAACGCTGATGGCCGTAACACCGCCTGCTCCAAACCGACGGGTCATCCGGTCACTTTGCAGGCTGGAGAGCACCGTTCCCACCGATATAATGCAGAAGATCACACCGGAATAGGAGACCGGAACCCCAAAACCCTGATAGATCGAAGGCCACGCAGCCCCCAGCAGAGAATCCGGCAGGCCCAGACTGATAAAAGAAACATAGATCACCGCTAACAGCAGATGGATCATCTTGCATTCCTCCTTTTGGTCGATACAATTATATCACAACAGAAGAAATGTCATTAGGATAAATTCCTCAATTTTGTACAACAAAAGCGTCAACATCGAAAGCACAGATTCATCATCGCACTTCCGTTCGGATCGTGAACCCATCCGGAAGGTTGGAAATCTCATCCTATATCCACTTTCCATCACGCTCCCACATTCATTCTTATTCGTACATCCGCCCCTATTTTACCAGCAATAAGAGAACATAGCAATTTCTTCAAGCAAAAACGCCAGCGTACCATGTTTTCGTAACACGATACGCTGGTGTCTTATTGTTCTGCTGTTACCCAGCCTTCGGTGTGAGCCATCCTTTTACAGTGTCCACATCGACCTTGCTTGCTTTTGCAATCTGCTCAATCGATACACCCTGTTCATAAAGGCTCTGTGCCATCTCAACTGCCATTTCTCTTCGGCTTTCTACTCTCAGCTCTTCCATAGCCTTGCACATTTCGCTCAACATGCTTTCGGGGCGATCCAACTGCTTACAGTATCAACATCATAGCCAAGAAGGTCTGCGATTTCTTCTACGGAATTTCCCTTCCGACTGAGTTTCAAGGCAGTCTTTTTTGCCTGTTCCATTTTACCGATTTCTACGCCTTCAGCTTTTCCCTCGGCATAGCTTTCAACTCTCAATTCTTCCATAGCCTTGCACATGCTGCCCACTCCTTTCGGGTTTTCTTTCAAGTAGCGCGTTCGTTCTGCCATCAGGTCAAAGTTCATCTCCTCTGCACTGGTGCAATTGAAATCGTGCATCAGTTTTCCAATGTCAGAATCATCACGATACTCGCCATTCACATACAGAATATGAGTTCCATCTTCAAACGGCAAGCCCAGTGTCAAGTTTATGTTCTGAATGACATATACAGGTTTTCCGGCCTTATAGTAATCTTTTTCCGTAATGAAAAGGTTTACCCACAATGATGCGGAGCACCAGTTCTGCCAATGGAATATTATCCTTGAACATCCCGCGCATAAACGTATCGTCGATAGGCCGGAACCCTCTCAATCGCTGAAGGTCTTCCTGATGATGCCGTTCACGCTTCTGTGCTTCAGTTTCCCGCAACGTCCCTTACCTCCTGTTTCTATTGTTTAGATTATCATAGAGCAGTCATTTTATCAACCCTCGTTCAACCACATTAGTTGACGCTAATATAGTTCTGTACCATCATGTGCGTCACCTTCTCCGTCTGCACGATCCCCTGTTCGTTGGAAAATCCAATAAATAATCGCATCGTCTGTTCGTAGCTTCCAATCGTCTTTTGGCTCAACCCCTTCAATTCACAGTGCTCTATGAACAGTTCCGCATCACGTTCCAACATAAAAATAACCTCCTGGATCATCCGCTGCCGCTCAATGAATCCAGAAGGTTTATTGCTATGGAAGGTTTCTGTTTATCGCTACGGAATCCATAATTCTATAATTCCATAGCGATAAACATTTTTCAGCCTCCCAGAATTGCCAGATGTGCACACAAAATATCACGTCGGCATGTGCATCCATCACACTGCCCTCTGCCGCTTATCCAGCCGCATTTTGTCAGCGATCATTGCAATGAATTCGCTGTTGGTGGGCTTGCCCCGCAGGTTGTGGATGGTATAGCCGAAGTAGCTGTTGAGGGTATCCACATCGCCCCGGTCCCACGCCACCTCAATGGCATGGCGGATGGCGCGCTCCACGCGACTGGCGGTGGTGCCGTTTTTCTTGGCAATTTCCGGGTAGAGGCGTTTGGTCACAGCGTTGATGTACTCCGGCTCGTTCATGGTGAGCAGGATGGCATCCCGCAGGAACTGGTAACCCTTGATGTGGGCGGGAACGCCGATCTGGTGCAGGATCTCAGTGACTGTCAGTTCATCGCTGTCCACGCTGGTATGCAGGATGCGCTTTTCCTGCCCGGCAGCCACCTTCAGCACGCGGCTTGCCAGAACCGTTTCGTCAAAGGGCTTGACGAAGTAGTAAGCAAAGCCCTCGTCCAGCAGCTCCTGCACCATTTCCTCGCTCTGGAACGCCCCCGTCACAAAGAAAGAGGTGTGACGCTCACCGGCTGCATTGTACTTCTGTTTCACGGCCAGCGCATCCAGCCCGGGCATAAAGGCATCCAGCAACACCACCTGGGGCCGCACTGCAAGCATTTTCTGCAGGACCTTCAGGCCGTCTTTTTCCACCACGGTCACCTCTACGCCCTTCTGCTCCAAAGCTTCACGACAGGCTGCCGTGATCTCTGCGCCAGTATCCGACATCAAAAATTTGATCTTGTCCATCGTTCATTCCTCCAATGTGTGCGGTTTTCCTTACGTTTCTGATTTTACCATAAATTCCCATGGATTTCAACTGTTATTTTTGCCATATTATGGAATCTTCAGTCGAATCAGCCTGTTTTGTTTTACCAAATCTGCTCATTTTTCCGCCGTTGCAACCTGTTCAGCCTGCTCCAACATGGTCTGCGCGAAAATTCCATAGCCCCGTGTCGGATCGTTGACGAGAACATGGGTCACTGCGCCGACCAGCCGCCCATTCTGCAAAATGGGACTGCCGCTCATCCCCTGCACAATGCCGCCGGTTCGGGTAAGCAGGGCTTTGTCCACCACCCGGACGACCATATTGCGGCGCGGGTCGGCATCGCTGATCTTCTCGATGCGGACATGGTAGGTACGGGGCGTTTCCCCGGCGACGGTAGCCAGGATCTGTGCATCCCCCGTCTCGACCTCCTGCGCAAACGCCACCGGCATGGTTTGCCCGGAAAAGCCTGTCCGTGTTGTGCCATAAACACCGTTTTCTCCATTGATCCGGATGCTGCCAATGGCGTGGGCGCTCAGGAATTTCCCCTTCAGCTCCCCTGGGCTGCCCACAGTGCCCATGCTGCACCCGGTGATCTCACACGGCACGATCTCCCCGCTGCGCAAAGCGATGCTTTCGCCGGTGTCGCCGTCGCTGATGGGATGGCCCAGCCCTGCAAAGACACCCTTTTCCGGGTCCACAAAGGTCAGGGTGCCCACACCGGCAGAGGAATCCCGCACCCACATGCCCGCCCGCCACTGGGCGGCAGCGGCATCCCAGACAGGGGTCAGGGTGGTGCTGCGCTGTTCCCCGCTGCGGACATAGATGACCTCTGCGGCGCTTCCCCGGGCGGCTTCCAGCGCTTCCTTCACAGCGTCATTGTTTTCCGTCCTGATCTGTCCAATGCGGATCACGCGGTCTCCCAGGCGCAGTCCCGCTGCCTTTGCCGGGTTCACTGTGCTCCCGCCGGGGCTGTCGATATCGGAAAAGCCAACGATCAGTGCCCCCTCGGAGAACATTTTGACCCCGAACGGCGTACCGCAGACCGTGACCTGCGTGCGCTCCGTGACCACCGTGCGGATATTCTTGATGGGAAGCCATCCGCCCAGTGACAGAGTGGTCTGGTAACTGCCCACGACCTGGGTACTGGCCGCATTCTGGCTGCCGTGAAGCCCCATAGGTTCCACCCAGCCAAAGCGAGGCAATAGCAAGGCCTGCCCGGGTTCCAGATAAACACGATCCGGCAGGCGGCTGTACAGCCAACCCAGCAGCAGAAACGGCAGCAGGAGCAGATATACTGCTGTCAGTCTCAGCAATCGGTATGCTCTGTTGCGTCGTTTCACGGTCCTGCCTCCCCGGTGATAATTTGTTCTAGTATGCACCGGGACACGATTGAATATGAAACGAGGAAATTTCTATCAAAATCGCTTGACTTTCCAGGGGTAATGTGGTAGTATATTCAAGCAGTCCGCAACAACGGTTTCAAGCCTCAGAAATCCAGGATTGCAACAATTTTATAGTTGTGCGAGGGTGGCGGAACTGGCAGACGCGCACGTTTGAGGTGCGTGTGGTTTATCCTTGGGGGTTCGAGTCCCCTCCCTCGCATAAAAGAAAAGCCCACGGTCTAGCGATAGATCGTGGGCTTTTCTTATGCTTTCTAACCAAAGCCGCAAACAAAACGGCAGGCCCGGATTCTCTCCAAGGGCCTGCCGTTTTGTGTATGCAGGAGAAGGGACTTGAACCCTCACTCACTGGGAACTGGTGCCTAAAACCAGCGCGTCTGCCATTCCGCCACTCCTGCACGGAGAACTTATTTAGTTTATCAATTTTTGCGGAAAATGTCAATTCCTCTGCCCGCTTTTGTATTCTACAAATTTTCAGCGGGTCATATCCTATAAGAGATACTGCAGATCCAATGCGATTTGTCAAGGAGGTTTGGGAGATGGTTTCATGGCTGAGAGCAAACGGGAAGATCTTATTTCGCGGGGCAGCTCTGCTTCTGGCGGGTGCAGCGGCAGGCTTTGGGCTGGGGCTGTTCTTTGCTGTGCCGGCGGAGCCCGGCTGCCAGGAAAGCGACCTGACCCCGGTACCGGACACCGGCTTTGCCTCCCCTGCTCCGGAGGCGGCCCCTGCAAGCTCATTGCCGCAGGAGGAGCCGGTGCCGGAGAAATGGGTCTGCCTGACCTTCGATGACGGCCCCAGCAAAACGACCCCGGCGGTTCTGGATGCGCTGAACGCCGCCGGGGTCAAGGCCACCTTTTTTGTGGTGGCCACGGGCTACAATGAAAAGTACCTGCCGCTCATTGCGGATGCAGCGGCAGCAGGCCACCAGATCGCGCTGCATTCCGCATCCCATGAATACAGCGACATCTACCAGAGTGCAGATGCTTACTGGCAGGATATCACCCTGTTGAAAGAGCGCATCTCGCCCTATGTCAACACAGCTTCTCTGCATTACCTGCGCTTTCCGGGCGGCAGCACCAACACGGTCAGCCGCCGCTATGGCGGGCGCGGCGTGATGGCCGAGCTGAAACAGCAGTGTGCCGAGAAGGGATATGCCTATGTAGACTGGAACGTCTGCGCTGAGGATGCCGTGGGCGGCAAGCCCAGTGCCGGGACCATCTACCGGAATGTAGTGCGTGAGACCGGCGAGCAGACCCAGTGCATCGTTCTGATGCATGATTCTGCCACCACCCGCACCACCGCCGAGGCGCTGCCGGATATCATACGGTGGTATACAGACAACGGCTACACCTTTTTGACCGTAGCCGAGGCGATGCCGCTGGGGTAATGCGCCTTACAGCCACTTTTCAAAGCAGCGCCCCAGCAGTACCCCGCCGGATGCCAGCGCCGCCAGCCAGAGCCAGTCCGTGCCGCCGGTGACTGCCCACCCCGCTGCCATGATAGCCGCAAAGACGCACACCGGCGGCAGCACGATACGCGCAATGCGCAGCAGCTTTTCCCGCCGGGAGGAAAGCCCGGTGTCAAGCTGCTCGGGATGCACGGCATCACAGCAGATCTCGTCCCGGTATTTGCCCGGATTGCGGTAAGCTTTATAAGGAATGCCATCCAGCGAGAACTCCGGGTACATCCCCTCTTTGGTCAGGGCGAACTGCATTCCCCGCTCTTCTGCATAGGTCTGCAACGCCGCCGTGAACTCCTGCGGGGTGTTGATGCTGCCCTGCGGAATAAAGAAAAAGTGCTTTTGATGCTGCACCCGCGCCAGCGTGCAGTAATCCTGCAGCCAGCCGAAGAAGAAGCCCTGCTGCGGGGTGGGGCTTTCCATGCGGGTCAGGCAGGCATCCACGTCCAGCGTATCTGCCTGCGGCTGCTGGCGGGCAAGGTCGGCACAAAACTGCATGGCTGCTGCCAGCTGCGCCGCCTGCTGCTCCAGCACAGTCTGCTGGGCTTGCAGCGCCTGCTGCAGGGGCTGTTCCCCGCGCAGCACCGCCTTGATGGTGGGCAGCGGCACATCCAGCATCCGAAGCATTCGGATGAGCTTGAGGGTGCGGACATCCCCGGCGGTGTAATTGCGGTAGTCATTGCCCTGCCTGCGCGCCGGTGTGAGAAGCCCCTCTTTTTCGTAAAAGCGGATGTTCGGGGCAGACACGCCGCTTTGTTCTGAAGCCTGTTTGATGTTCATTTGCTTCACCTCCGCCCTTACACTACACCATAAAGTCGGTTGAAGGTCAAGCATTTTTCTTAAAATAGCGCAGAAATGCCCCGGCGGGCGCAAAACCTGCCGGGGCATTCATTCTGGATCGCGCTTACTGTGCGTTGTTGAACAGGGAGAAGGCACGGTAAGCCATGTACAGGTCGTTCTTGTGGATGACCTCGAAGGGAGCATGCATGGACAGCACAGGCACACCGATATCCAGCACGGGGATGCCGCGGTTTGCGACATACTTGGCGATGGTGCCGCCGCCGCCCAGATCCAGACGGCCCAGCTCACCGATCTGCCATGCAACGTTGCCGTTGTCCAGCATCCGGGTGATATCGCTGACCAGCTCAGCGCAGGCATCGCTTGCAGAGCCCTTGCTGCCGCCGCCGGTGTACTTGAAGATGGCAATGCCGCGGCCTGCATAGGTGCCGTTCATGGGCTCAAATGCACTTGCCCAGGTGGGATCGTAGGCAGCGGTCACGTCAGCGGACAGGCAGACGCTGTGACGGAAGGCCAGGATATCATCCTGACCGGCGGTACGGCAAAGCTCCTGCATGAAGTGGAAGGCGTACATGCTCTGCATACCGGTCACGCCATCGGAGCCGATCTCTTCCTTATCGGTCAGGACGCAGACGGTGGTGTAAGCGGGATTCTTGGTCTCGATCTCGGCCATCAGTGCGGGATAAGCATCCACACGGTCATCGTGGCCATAGCCGCCCACCATGGAGCGGTCAAAGCCAACGTCGCGGCACTTGTAGGCCGGGGTGATCTCGATCTCAGCACGCATGAACTCCTTCTCGGTGATGCCGTACTTCTCGTTGAGCAGGATCATGGTATTCAGCTTGACAGCTTCCTTGACGTTCTCGTCATCAACAGCATCAGAGCCGATGAGGATGTTCAGCTCCTCAGCCTTGATGCCGTCCTTCAGGGGACGGGCGTTCTGCTCGGCACCCAGATGGGGCAGCAGGTCGGTGATGCAGAAGACGGGATCGTTCTCATCCTCGCCCACACGGACGGTGACGGTGGAGCCATCCTCACGGGTGAACACGCCGTGGATGGACAGCGGAATGGTGCCCCACTGATACTTGCGGACACCACCGTAGTAATGGGTCTTGAAGTAGCTCAGGTGGTCAGACTCATACAGCGGGGTGGGGCGCAGATCCAGACGGGGGCTGTCGGTGTGGGCAATGACCAGATGGAAGCCATCCTCAAAGCTCTTGGTACCGATGGTGGAAGCCACCACGGCCTTGTTGCACTGGACAAAGTAGATCTTGTCACCGGGCTTGTAGGTCTTTTTCGGGTCGAACTGCTGGTAGCCTGCATCCTTAAGCATCTGCTCGCTCTCGGCGGCGACCTCGCGCTCGGTCTTGCCTGCATCCAGGAACTTCTTGTAGCCCTCGGCAAAGTCGTGGGCCTTCTGCTTCACGTCAGCATCTTTATCGGCGACGTAAGCAGGCTTATAGAGCAGCTTTTCAGCCAGCTGCTGGTTCGGAGTTTTTTCTGCCATAGAATTTCTCCTGCCTTTCTCTTTCGATATTCCTAAATATTTCAAACCGGCGCAAGCCGGTTCAAGCGGGTTTGCAGCCTGCTCAAGCTCCGTACAGCTCGGTGTATTTGGCATAGCAGGCGGTGATCTTTTCCACATAGTGGTGCATCTGGTTATAGGGGAAGCCCGACAGGGTCAGCCCGTCCTCCGAGTGCTCTTCCTTCTGGAGCAGGGCATCCACGGTGCCCCACCCACTGTGGTAGGCTGCGGCGGCCGTGGAGATATCTCCGTTGTAACGCACCAGGCAGAGGTGGAGGTAATAGCACCCGAAGCGGATGCTTACATCGGGGTTATACAGGTCGCCAAAGGAAACCTCCTCCCCCAGGCCCAGCTTACTGCGGAGCCAGAGGAAGGTCTCCTCCGTCATCTGCATCAGGCCGCGCGCATCAACACTGGAAGTTGCGCCCGGGTCAAAGCCGCTCTCGGTGCGGATGAAGGAATAGACCAGCAGCGGGTCAAGGTCATACTCGGCGGCGTACTGCTCCACAAGGTCGTTGTATTTCCGCGGGTAGAGCCGCTGTTCCACCTGACGGCGCACCGGCGGCAGCGCCAGCAGGACCACACAGAGCAGAAAGAGCAGCACCAGCGTTTTCAAAAACTTTTTCAAAGCGAAGTGTCCACGCCACCTTTCCGTGCACCCTCAGCCTGCAGCTGCTCACAGAGCGCCGCAGCTGCCGCTTCCAGAGAAGCAAGGTCAGCATCGTTGCGCAGGACAAGATCGGCCCTGGCAAGCAGGACCTCTTCCGGGGTCTGGGCGTTGAGCCGCCGTGCCGCCATCTCCGGGGCGATGCCGTCCCGGGCCGCAATGCGGGCCACACTGGTGGCAAAGGGCGCAGTGACCACACAGAGGTGGTCGCACTCTTTTTCCGCATCGGTGCCCACGATCACAGCTCCGTCTATCACAAAAAGCGGTGCTCCGGCTTCCCGGGCGGCCTGCTTCAGTCTGCAGACCCGCCGGATGATCTCCGGAAGCACGAGGGAATCCAGAGCAGCCTTTCCCTCCGGTGCGGCAAAGGCGCGGTCTGCCAGTAGGCGGCGGTTCAGGCTGCCGTCGGCATACAGGATATCTGCCCCGAACCGCCGGGCCAACACTGGCAGCAGCGGAGAACCGGGCAGAAGGATCTCGCGGGAGATCTGGTCGGCATCCACCAGCGGGACACCATGGGCGGCAAACACCGCCGTCACGGTCGATTTGCCGCAGCCGCTGCGGCCGGTGATCCCAAGCGTGATCATAGCTGGATCACCCGGAACGCTGCCGCTCGGATCAGGCGGTTGTACACTGCCATGGACAGGCCGTCCTTTTTGGGGCAGCGGGCATAGACCACGCCGTCCCCCTGCTCATCCAGTGCGCGCAGGCTGCGGAAGATATGCTTTGCCTGATCGGCACCGTCACCCTCTCTGCCATACTCCACGCAGGGCCAGCCGAGCTTTTCGGCCTCGCCGGTAAAGCAGAGGCAGCTGGGGTTCTGGTCGGCATGGGCATCCACATAGGCTTTGAACTGCTCAAAGGTGCCGTCCAGCAGGGTGACATCTGCCTTAGGGGCGTAATGCTTATACTTCATGCCGGGGCTGCGGACAACAGCACCCTCGGGCAGCTTTTCGAGGATGGCCTTGGAGACCTCAACCTCCTCTCCCAAAGCACGCTCCAGATCTTCCAGCGTGATATGGCCGGGGCGGAACAGGGTGGGCTTTTCGCCTACCACAGAGATCACGGTACTCTCCACACCCACATCGCACTCGCCGCCATCCAGGATCAGGGGCAGACGGCCATCCATATCGGTGAACACATCCTGTGCGTTGGTGGGGCTGGGCTTGCCGGAAAGGTTCGCGCTGGGGGCCGCAAAGGCACAGCCGCTCTGCGCAATAACAGCCCGTGCCACCGGGTAGCTGGGCATCCGGATGCCCACCGTGTCCAGACCGGCACAGCACTCCGCGGCCACCTCCGGGCCGCGGGGCATGATGATGGTCAGAGGGCCGGGGCAGAACGCGGCCATCAGCAGCTGGGCACGCTCGGGCACCTCGCTGACAAGGCCGGGCAGCATCTCCGGGCCGGTGACATGGACGATCAGGGGGTTATCCTGCGGGCGGCCCTTGGCCACAAAGATCTTTGCGACTGCCGCGCCGTTCCGCGCATCGGCGGCAATGCCGTAGACCGTCTCGGTGGGCAGGGCCACCAGCTCCCCTCTGCGCAGCAGATCAGCTGCTTTGGCGATTGCTTCGCCCTCAGCAGGTAAAATTTCAGTTTTCATTTTCATGCGATTCATCGTTCTTTCTGTCTGTAAAGTATAAATACTTTTCAATCATTAAATCAACACAAACACGTTATTCTTTTCATCATAGCTTCATTCGGTCTGTGCGTTGAGCTGACGCAGCTTTTCGGCCTGTTCATGGGTTGCCAGTGCATCAATGATCTCGTCCAAATTTCCGTCCATGATCTTATCCAGATTGTGGACCGTCAGGCCGATGCGGTGGTCTGTGCAGCGATCCTGCGGGAAGTTGTAGGTCCGGATCTTCTCGCTGCGATCACCGGTTCCCACCTGCCCCGCGCGGTTGGCATTGATGGCATCCTGCTGTTCCTTCTGCTTCTGAGCCAGCAGGCGGCTGCGCAGGATCTCCAGCGCCTTATCCTTATTCTGGAACTGGCTGCGCTCGTTCTGGCACTCCACCACCATTCCGGTGGGGATGTGCGTGACCCGGATGGCGCTGGACGTTTTGTTGATGTGCTGGCCGCCCGCGCCGGAGGAACGGAAGGTATCGATGCGCAGATCCTTGGGGTCGATGACAAGATCCACCTCTTCGGCCTGCGGCATCACCGCCACGGTTGCCGTGGAGGTGTGGATGCGGCCCTGCGTTTCGGTCTCGGGCACACGCTGGACACGGTGCACCCCGCTCTCATACTTGAGCCGGTTATAGGCCCCTGCGCCGTTCACAGCAAGGATGGCTTCCTTGACACCGCCCAGCTCCGTCTCGTTGAGGTTCAGCACCTCCAGCTCCCAGCCCCTGCTCTGAACGTACATGGTGTACATCCGCATCAGGCTGTGGGCAAACAGCGCGGCCTCTTCGCCGCCCGCACCACCGCGCAGCTCCATGATGACGCTTTTGCCATCGTTGACATCCTTGGGCAGCAGCAAAATTTTGAGATTATTTTCCAGCTGCGCCACTTCCTGACTTTTTTCGCCGATCTCCTGCTGTACCATTTCCTTAAAGTCCGGATCAAGGGTCTCGCCCTCGAGCAGGGCTTTGGCCTGAGCAAGATGATCCTGCGCCGTGATCAGGGCCTGATAGGCCTGCACCACGGGTTCCGCCTCGTGATACTCCTGCATCAAGCGGCGGAACAGTGCGGGATCTGCCGCTGTTTCCGGCTGGTTCAGGCGGATGGAAAGTTCTTCAAACCGGTGGCTGACAGCCTCCATTTGGGAAAGCAGTCTTGACATACTGTGCAGTTCTCCTTACATGACCCAATGGTTACTCGGAAGCGCCGGGCTTGAGCACTTTCTTGATGTTTTTTTCAATTTTCGCGCGGGGCAGCATGACCTCACGGCCGCAGCCCGTGCAGCGGATCTTAAAATCCATACCGACCCGGAGCACCTCGAAGCTGGAAGCTCCGCACGGGTGTTTTTTGCGGGTCTGGATGGTATCTCCCACTGCGATATCCATATTTCTTTCCCTCCTGCCGCCCCTTGGCGGGGCAGTACCCTGTGCAGCTGGTTTCCATGCCGCACATACAGATATAGTATAAACCAAACTCGTATAAAATGCAATTGTCCGCGCATAGAGTTTTAATGCCGACACCTGCTTTGTGTGCCGACGTGCAGCGGAAAACGCTAAAATAACACAGAAAGAGGAACAAACCATGATGCAGACATTTCGTACTGAAGGCAATTACCGTTCCGCAGACCGGCTCAGCCCCGCAGAACTGCGCGCCGCCATCGCCAGCCGCGAAATTTTACAGAGCACTGCCCTTGCCTTTGACACCCAGCGCCAGCTCCGGTTCGACCTGGGCGGGGTAAAGGCCGTGATGCCCTTTGGCCAGTGTGCCGATGGGGCTGAGAGCGGCACCGTGCGGGACATTGCGGTGCTGACGCGGGTGGGCCGCCCCACCTGCTTTGTGATCGAAGGGATGGAGACCGGGGAAAACGGCCAGCCCTGCTACCAGCTTTCCCGGGCTGAGGCACAGCGGATGTGCAAGGCAGAGTATCTGGACACCTTACAGCCCGGGGACATCCTGCCCTGCACTGTGACCCACATCGAGCCGTTTGGTGCCTTTTGTGACGTTGGGTGCGGCATCAGCGCCCTGCTGCCCATCGACTGCATGTCGGTCAGCCGTATCTCCTCCCCTGCCGACCGGGTGAGTGTGGGCCAGCAGATCCTGTGCGCCATCAAAAGCCGGGATGCGCAGGGGCGGTTCGTGCTGACCATCCGGGAGCTGCTAGGCACCTGGGAGGAGAACGCCGCCGGGTTCACCGTGGGCGAGACCGTGGTGGGCATTGTGCGGAGCGTGGAGGAATACGGCACCTTTGTGGAGATCGCCCCCAATCTGGCCGGCCTTGCCGAGACCTGCCCCGACCTGCACCCCGGGCAGGCGGTGAGCGTCTACATCAAAAACATCCTGCCCGATAAAATGAAGATCAAGCTGGTCATCGTCAACCACAGCCTGGGCCAGAGCCACCGGTTCGACCTGCGCTATTTCATCACCGAGGGGCATATCGACCACTGGCTGTATTCCACCCCCGAAAGCCGCAAGCGCATTGAAACAGATTTTGCGGTTGCGGCTTGCAATCCTGTCTGAAACCCTTTATACTATAAGAAAGTGATTCTTTACGGCCTGCCCCGAGGCAGTGCCGGGCAGCAATTTGAAATGACAGGGGGATGTGCAGAACGATGGCCGCCAACGATGCTTTTACCGCCGGTGTTCGTCCCGGCGGGCTGACCGACAGCACGGAGATCCGGTTGCTGTTGTGTTATCTGGTGAAGAATGCCGGGCCGATCACCCGGACGGAGATCGAGAACGCGCTGATGGAAGAACAGCTGGTCAACTATTTTGAGATCGGCTCCTGTCTGGATGATATCACCCGCCAGCAGCTGGTCACGCTGAAGGAAGACCGCTACTCCATCACCGAAAAAGGACGCAAGGTCGCGCAGGAGCTTGCCTATGACCTGCCCCGCAGTGTGCGGGAGCGCGCGGTGGCGGCGGTTCTGCGCAGCCAGACCTGGGCCCGCAAAGAGGCCGAGTACAGCGCCCGCATCACCGAAAAGCCGGACGGCCACTGCTCCATCCGCTGCACCATCAAGGCACTGGATCAGGAGCTGTTTTGTCTGGACATCGGCACGCCTGACCGGCTGAGTGCCGATCTGGTCAAGAAGCAGTTCATCCTCAAGGGCAACGAGATCTATCAGATGCTCATCACAAAACTGACAGAGTAACAAAGAAACGGGGCTGTTGCAAAAACAGTCCCGTTTCTTTTAGTTCCAGCACGCTGCGGCGATCAGTTCCAGCACACTGCCCGCAATGCAGCGGGCCTTATCCGAGATGAGGAAGCAGTTTTCCAGCTCTGCGCGGCGGGGGTCCACATCAGCTACCTTGAATCCTTTGGTCACTGGGTAGCCATCCCGCAGCAGCCCCCGCAGGATGCCGGAGATCTGTGTGACCACCGGCAGACGCTGACCATCCGGCATTTCGATCTCGGCCACAGCCTCGCCTGCCTCCACAAAATCGGCGATGGAATGCAGGTTGCGGAAGATTCCCGCGGCCTGCGCATGGAGTACACGCTCGGCACCATAGCCGCCGATGATGCCCGGCACGCCGGAGTTGGGTGCGGCAGACCCTTCCCGGATGATGCGGCCCAGCTTGTGGCCGCGCTTGGTCTCCACCACCACGTCAACATCCTGCCCCGCCGCAAAGCCGGGGCCAAGGGCAATGGTCAGCGGAGCCATCTCCCGGGTGGTGCCCAGATTTTTCTTTGCGATGATGGCATCCACCAGAACAGCAGGCCTTGCCTGCGGCAGACACGCACCTGTTGGGTCTATCAAAATCGGCACGGCGTTCTGTGCCCAGACGGCATCGGCATCCGCCAGCGTCTCCACCCGGATGCCCCGCATTCCTTCCACAGCGGTCTCGCCTTCATAGACAGCCTCACAGAGAGATACCTGCCGACGGATGGCGGCGGGATGGGCCGTTTCCAACACCAGCACCCGCAGCCCTGCCGACCAGAGCCGATGCACAACACCGGTGGCAAGGTCTCCCCCGCCCCGGACAACGATCAGATCATCACGTTTCATGGCTCATTCCTCCGGTTCCAGACGCTGCAAAAAGACTTCCATGGAGCCGCCGCAGGCCGCAATGGCCGCGGCATCGCTGGCCCCCTCTGTGGTAAAGGCGGCCAGCCTGCACGGGGCAGCCCCCGGCTCCAGCAATTCCCGCGCCAGCTTCTGGGTGCGGTACTCCATGATGCCGCCGCCCACGCTGCCCACGGCAGAGCCATCGGGCAGGACCAACATCTTGGAGCCTTCCTCCCGTGGCGTAGAGCCATGGCGGCCTACGATGGTCGCCAGCACCGCCGGAGCGGTCTGCTGTTCCAGCGCGGCCAGCAGCGCCGGGGAAAAGCCCTCGGTCTGCTGGCGGCTGTTTTTAACGGAGACGATCTCCGCAAGAATAGAAAATGCGATCTCCTGTGCGTTTTTTGCGCCAATAGAAAGCCCAATGGGCGCGTGCAGGGCATCAATGCGCTCTTGCGGCAGCCCCAGCTCGGCCAGTTGTGTGTGCACCAGAGCCGCGCGCTTCCGGCTGCCCATCATGCCCACATAGGCGGCGGGCTTTTGCAGAATAGAACGCAGGCAGGCAATATCACAGCTGTGGGCACGGGTCACGACCACAAAGTATGTCTCCTGCCCGCCGGGGATCTGCGCAAGGCCCTCTGCAAAGGGCAGGCAGAGCACAGCATCGGCCCCGGCCTGACGCAGCTCCTCCGCAAACTCGGGGCGGTCCTCCAGCGCTGTGACCGGCAGGCCCAGCAGCTTTGCCAGCCGCACCACCGACGCGCCCACATGGCCGCCGCCGCAGACCACAAGCTGCGGGGCCGCGCCAAAGCGCTCCACAAAGATGCGCTGTCCGGCTGATTTCAGAATTCCACTGGAGGTCACAGCGGCCAAGGCAGGCAGATGCTCCCCCCAGAACGCAGGCAGTTCCTCCGGCCAGACCGGTGCTGTGTTCCGCAGCAGGACACGTTCCCCCTGCGCCTGGCCTTCCAGCACCGTGGCCAGCAGAAAATCCCCCTCCCGGTCATGGAGTGCATTGAAAAAAGAACGGTTTCCCATCCAATTCTCCTTTATTTGTTATTGTTCTACCGCCGCTGCGGCATCATAGGCAGCGGGGTCGATGCGGCTCTGCCACAGCGGCCAGTCCTCGGGCGGCATCCGCCACGCAAGGCCGCACCCGGCAGAGAGCTCCCGGGGCAGCGGAATAAGCCGCCCGGGGATGTGTTCCGCTTCGCAGTGTTTTTCCCATGCCATTGCTTCCACTGTGGTGCGGAAGGATAACACGATATAGGGTCTCTTTGCACGCATTATTTATTCCTCCGCCAGGCTGCGCACCGCACGGGCAGCGGCAAGCGCCTCCTCCCGGGTGTTGGTGTGGGAGAAGCTGAACCGTACCACACCCTGCTCCACGGTGCCCAGCGCCCTGTGCATCAGCGGAGCACAGTGCGCACCGGCCCGCACACAGATGCCGTACTCTTCCCAGAGCGCATCTGCCACCCGGGCGGAATCCTCGCCCGCCAGGTTCAGTGAAACGATGGGCGCACGCGGCGCAGTGAAGTCACCATAGAGCTGCACATCGGGAATTTCCCGGACAATTTCATAAAACAGGCGTGCAAGCGCATTTTCTTTTGTTTCCAGCGCTTCCACGCCCTGCGTCAGGAGCCAGCGCACCCCGGCCCCCAGCCCGGCGATTCCCGGCACATTCAGCGTCCCGGCTTCCAGAGCGGTGGGCATTTCGACAGGGTGGTGTTCATCAAAGCTGTGGACTCCGCTGCCGCCCACCACAAGGGGGGCAACCTGCAGCCCAGGCCGGACATACAGCCCGCCGGTGCCCTGCGGGCCAAGCAGCGCCTTGTGCCCGGTAAAGCAGAGCACATCGATCCCCAAAGCCTGCACGTCCATCAACATGGCACCCGCTGTCTGGGCGGCATCCACGATGAACAACAGGCCGTGCTTTTTTGCAAAAGCGGATACGAACGCCAGGTCCGTGCGGTTGCCGGTGACATTGGAAGCACCGGTCACAACCACTCCCCTGGTGTTGGGACGGAGCAGCTGCTCAAACTGCGCATAGCGGAGCACGCCGTTTGCATCCACGTCTACAAAGCTCACCTCACCCCCCTGCCTTTGGAGGCGGTAGAGGGGCCGCAGGACGGAATTGTGCTCACAGACCGTAGTGATGACATGTTCTCCCGGGCCAAAGAGCCCGTTGATGGCCGTATTCAGCGCCTGGGTCGCATTGGATGCAAAGGCGATGCAGGCCGGGCCTTCGGCATGGAAGAGCCGGGCCAGCGCTTCCCGGGTCTCGTAGACGATGCGGGAGGCGTGCAGGGTGGGCGCATGAGCTCCACGGCCCGGGTTGCCCGCTGTCTGGAAAGCATCCAGCATCGTCTGCCCCACCTCCGGGGGCTTATGCAGGGTGGTTGCGGCGTTATCAAGGTAGATCACGGTTTGACCACGTTCCCGGCATTCAGCATCTTTTCAGCGATGACATACATATTGGTCACGCCGCCCACGGCCAGCTTCTCCGTTATGCCGTAGTAGTTCAGGCAGGTGCCGCAGGTCAGGATCTCCACGCCCTCAGCTTCCAGTGCCTTCAGATCTTCCAGCATGGGCGAACCCTCACCGGTCAGGGATGCGCCGCCGTTGTAGAACAGGATCGTCTTGGGCAGCTTGTCCTGCTGGGTCAGGGAGAACACGAAGGCCTTGAGCAGGGTCTTGCCCAGCTCCTCGGCCCCTTCCCCCATCTTGTCGGACGCGATGACCACCACTGTATCGGTGCGGGCATCCGGGATGCAGGTTTCCGCTTCTGCCTGCTGTTTCTCTTCGCCCAGCACAGCGGTATCCGCAGCGGGCGTGTCCTTGATGGTAAAACGGACACGGTATTCCTGCTCGGCCAGCTTTTCGGAGCTGGACAGGTAGCCTTTCTGCTGGGCCATCTTGGTCAGGTTCTGGACAGCGATCTCATTGTCCACCAGCACTTCCACCTCGCCGGGGCCGTGCAGCTCTGCAATGGCCTTTTTGGCCTTGACCACGGGCAGCGGGCAGGCATCTCCACGGGCATCGATCTTGATCATCGGTTGTTCCTCCATCATTCGTATGTTACTGTGATCTCCGGTGTCTGCTTTTCCCCAATGGTGCCCACGATCTTTGCGGGCAGACCCGCCGCCTGCAGCTCTGCTTCCAGTGCAGCGGCATCCTGCGGGGCCACAGCAAACAACAGGCCGCCGGAGGTCTGGGGATCAAACAGAATTTCCTCCATCGGGAAGGGCACTTTCTCAAACCGAACAAAGGGCCCGGTGTGGTTTCGGTTGCGCTGACCGGCAGCGGTGTACAGGCAGGCATCCGCGGCCTCCCACGCACCGGGCAGTATCGGCACCGCATGGGCATCGATGACACTGGAAAGTTTCTCCCCCATCATCTCGTGCAGATGGCCAAGAAAGCTGAACCCGGTCACATCCGTGGCGGCGTGCACCTCGTACCTGCGCGCGATCTCTGCCGCTGCTTTGTTCAGGGTGGTCATGGAACGGACTGCGGCTTCCATCTGTTCCGGAGCGGCTTCGCCCACCCGGTTGGCAGTGCAGATCAGTCCCACGCCAAGCGCCTTGGTAAGAAGAAGTTTGTCGCCCGGGCGGCCGGTATCGTTGGCCGTCAGGCGGTGCGGGTCTACCAGGCCTGTCACCGACAGGCCGTACTTCACACCGGTATCGGCAATGGAGTGCCCACCCGCCAGCGTGCCCCCGGCTTCGGCCACCTTTTCGGCACCGCCGCGCAGGATCTCCCCCAGCACGTTCAGATCCATGCTCTCGGGGAAGCAGACGAGATTCAGTGCCGTTTTGACCTCACCGCCCATGGCGTAGACATCGCTCAGGGCATTGGCCGCGGCGATCTGCCCGAAGGTATAGGGGTCATCGACCATCGGCGGGAAGAAATCCACCGTCTGCACCAGGGCAATATCCTCGGTAATGCGGTAGACGGCGGCATCGTCCCGGCTGTCGTAGCCAACCAGAAGGTCGGGGTCTTTTTCGCCCCGGGGCAGCTTTTCCAGAATGCGGCTCAGTACCCCGGCACCCAGCTTTGCGGTGCATCCGCCGCCGGTGCAGAATACAATGGGGCCTTGTTCTGCCATTTCATGCACGCTCCCTTTCATCAAAATAAGTCAACATGCCCTGCACCTCATATTTTTCGCGCAGGAGCGTGAGGGTCTGTTCTCCGGCAGCAATGCGGGCGGGGTCATCCGCCTGATTGAGCACCACAGAAAAACAGCGGTTCCCCACCTGTTTTCGTCCTCCCTGCTCACTGGCCAGCAGCCTTGCCAGCAGCTCAGGGGTCAGAAGCGTTTCGGGGCCAGCGCCCAGCAGGGCGCAGGCCTGCTCCAGCCGGAAGCAGACCTCCCGCAGAGGTCTGCCCAGTGCGGACAATCCGGCCACAGCCAGCACGATATCGCTTTCCGGCAGCAGCACCGGTTCATGGGCTGCCGGGGCCTTGCAGGGCAGCCGTTTTGCACCGTCCGCTTCCAGAAGAACCATATCCGCCTGTGCCATCCAGCGGGTCAGCTGTTCCGACGGCAGGGCGGTCAGCTTGCCCTGCTCTGCCGGGACACCGGCCACGGCATATTGCCCTGCCGCCCAGAGGGCCGCAAGGGCTGCCTCATCTGCGGCATAATGTGCCCCGGGCTGCCGGATGTGGGTGGTGGTGCTCACCAGCACCCGCCAGCCTTTGGCGGCACAATGCCGGGCAAAGGCATAGAGCAGGGTGGTCTTTCCGCCGCCGCCCACCAGCGAGATCACATGGCCCTTTTCAGCCAGAAACGGAAAATATGTTTCCGAAAGCATCAGCGGTTCTCTTCCACCGCCATAGCGACCTGCTCCGGGGTGATGGGCAGCTCGTAGAAGCGGGTGCCGATGGCATTGTAGATTGCATCCGCGATGGCGGGCAGCGGGGTGTTGATGACCACCTCACCGATGGATTTTGCACCAAACGGGCCGTTAGGCTCGTAGCTGCTCTCAAACTCCACCCGGATGTGGCCGATGTCCACACGGGCGGGGATCTTATACTGCATAAAGGAGTTCTCCATCGGCCAGCCCTTGGCATCGTAGGTGATGTTCTCGGTCAGAGCCATGCCAATGCCCTGCAGGATGCCGCCCTCGGTCTGCACACGGGTCAGGTTGGGGTTGATGGGGGTGCCGCAGTCCACGCAGGCGGCATAATCCACCACCTTGACCTCACCGGTCTCCTTGTCCAGCTCAATTTCAGCCGCGCCGACCATGTAGGGCGGGGGCGAAAGGGGCGAGGTGTGGGTCTCGGTGATCTCCAGCGGCACCATGTGGCCGAACTGGGAGGCGAAGGCCACCTCAGAGAGAGAGACCCTCTTCTCCGGGTCTGCGTTCAGGGAGACGAATTTGCCGTCAAAATCCACGGCATCTTCGGTCGTCTGGAGCAGCTCCGCGCCCAGCTTGCAGATCTGGCCGCGCAGCCGGAGGGCGCACTTTTCCACTGCCTTGCCGGTGACATAGGTGGTAGAGGAAGCGTAGGAGCCGGAGTCATAGGGCGAGGTATCGGTATCCGCGCCAAAGACGGTGATATTGTCCAGGTCACAGTCCAGCACCTCGGCGGCGATCTGAGCCAGCGTGGTGTCACAGCCGGTGCCCATATCGGCAGCGCCGATGATGAGGGAGTAGAACCCGTCATCGTTTACCTTGAGGGTGGCACTGCCCACATCCATGCCGGAAATGCCGGAGCCCTGCATGGCCATGCCCATGCCCACGGCACGCACCTTGCCATTGCCAAGGTCGCGCACAGGGTATTTGTTGTCCCAGTCGATCATCTCGTGGACTTTTTTCAGGCAGCGGTCCAGCGCGCAGCTGGTGTTCACAGCGCCGTAATAGGCGGGCATCACATCGCCCTCTTTGACGATATTCATTTCACGGATCTTGAAGGGGTCCATGTGAAGTCTGGCGGCCAGCTCGTTGACGGCAGATTCCACTGCAAACAGGCCCTGGGTCGCACCATAGCCGCGGTACGCACCGGCAGACATGTGGTTGGTGTAGACCACGTCGCTGACAAAACGGAAGGCTTCGGCCTTGCCGTACAGCGGGATGGACTTGTGACCGGAAAGGCCCACCGTTGTGGGGCCGTGCTCACCATAAGCACCGGTGTTGGACAGGGTGTAGAGGTCGATGCCCTTCACGATGCCGTCCTTGGTGGCACCCAGACGGACGTGCATTTCCATCTCGTGACGGGGCGAGGATGCAGTCTGGCTCTCTTCACGGGTGAAGATAAGCTTGCAGGGCTTCTTTGTCTTCCAGGTAACAAAGGCCGGATAAATAGCCGAGACCGCCGTCTGCTTGGCACCAAAGCCGCCGCCGATGCGGGGCTTGATGACGCGGATCATGGATTTGGGGATGTGCAGGGCGTTTGCCACATTGCGGCGGGTATGGAACACGATCTGGGTCGAGCTGAGGATGTTCAGCCGCCCGTACAGATCCATCCAGCAGCAGGTGCGGAAGGTCTCCATCATGGCCTGCTGGCAGGCCTTGGTGTGGTAGACACGGTCGATGACAACATCGCACTTTGCCAGCACGGCATCGATGTCGCCGTCGCCGCACGCATCGTGGGCACAGAGGTTGCGCTTGTTGTCGGCACCTACGGGACTCAGGCTCTCCCAGTTGTCCTCCGGGTGGACAAGGATGGGGTTGTCCTTCGCAGTGTGGAAATCCAGCACCGGCTCCAGCACCTGATACTCCACCTTGATGAGCTTCATGGCTTTCTCGACACATTTCTCATCCTTGCCCACCACAATGGCCACCACGTCCCCCACGAAGCGGACGTGGCGGTCGATGACCAGGCGGTCGTAGGGGCTGGCTTCGGGGTAGGTCTGGCCGGCCTGCGTGTAGCGGCGGGCGTTCTGGTCCACATCCTCCCAGGTGAAGATGGCCTCGATGCCGGGCACCTTTTTGGCCACGGACGTGTCGATGCGCTCCACCATAGCGTTGGCATGGGGCGAGCGGTACAGCTTGACGATCAGGCAGTCTGCCGGGGCCAGATCATCCATGTAAACGGGCTTGCCGGTCACAAGCTGCATGGCATCCTTTTTGCGGAATGCTTTGTTGACGTTTTTCATTCAGCACCCTCCTGTTTTGCTTTTTTCCAGGCGAGGAAATTCTGGATGCCCCGCAGCTGGCCCTCGTAGCCGGAGCAGCGGCAGAGGTTGCCCGCGAGATATTCCTTGATCTCCTCCTCAGTGGGGTATTCCTTTTCCCGGAAGAGGGCGAGAGCGTTCATAATAAAGCCCGGGTTGCAGAAGCCGCACTGCTCCGCACCCTGATCGGCGATAAAAGCGCCGAACTCAGCAGCCTCCTCCTGCAGGCCCTCCAGCGTGGTCACCCTGTGACCGTCGGCACGGGCTGCCAGCACAGAGCAGGACAGCACCGGCACATCGTCCAGAAAGACGGTGCACAGGCCGCAGTTAGAGGTCTCACAGCCGCGCTTGACACTGTAACAGCCGTGTGCGCGGACAAAATCGATGAGCAGGGTGTCCGGTGCGGCCTCTGCCGTGACTTTGGTTCCGTTCAG
The DNA here is from genome assembly GCF_022750605.1 of Faecalibacterium sp. BCRC 81149. Classification (NCBI taxonomy): domain Bacteria; kingdom Bacillati; phylum Bacillota; class Clostridia; order Eubacteriales; family Oscillospiraceae; genus Faecalibacterium; species Faecalibacterium sp. BCRC 81149. The sequence goes on from NZ_QXJA01000001.1 coordinate 243,874, forward strand.
AATAATATTCACCTGCATCTTGTCTCACCTGTTCCCTTCCAATTTCAGCACAGCGCGCTTGACCAGCACCCCGGCCAGATGATTGCGGTATTCCGCACTGCCGCGCATGTTGCTCTCCGTCCGGATGTTTGCCCGCACCTCAGCGGCAAAGCGGGCAGCGGTCAGCTCCGGCGTTTCGGCGGCATTGGGCTGCAGGGTATACAGCACTGCCTTGCCGGGCCGAGCACCAATGGCGACCCGGAAGCCCCCGGCTGTTTTCGCGGCGGCACAGGTCAGCACAGGAAAATCCGTCTGGCTGTTGCGCACCGACTGATAGCAGAATGCTGCCTGCTCTTTCGGCACGATGACCCGTACCAGGATATCTCTGTCGTACGGGCGCTGAGCATACTCCAAAAGCGGCACGATGCCGCCCTTGTAGAGCTCCACCGAAGCGTTCAGGGCCAGGAACATGGTCAGAACATCGGAAAAGCCAAAACGGCTGTAAATGCTGCCGCCCACGGTGGCAAGGTTGCGCAGCTGCACACCCACAATGTGGCGCACAGATTCCCGCACAGCGCCGTCCGTGTAGGCATTGAGTCCCTCGTGGAGCTCGATCTGCCGCAGGGGCACCATAGCCCCGATGGAAAAGCCCTCGGCCGTTTCCTCAATTTTGTCCAGCCCAAGGCCCGACAGGTCGATGGCGGTGCCGACATTGATGTTCTCCATCTTGAGCCAGATCATGCCGCCGATGACCCGATTGTTTCGCTTCTGGTTGAGCTGCCAGGCTTCCTCGAGGCTTTCGGCCCGTTTGTATTCCCGGATCGTCATCATACGCAGTACCTCTCTTTTTTCGATTGCTACTTTTATTTTATCACAAAATCCCTTATAATGCCACTGGAAAGACTGCCGCAGAGCCGGCAGGTTCAGGAGGAATGATTTTATGGCAGAGTTGTGCAGAAAGAACGCCCACCCTCCGGTGGGATGCGTCATCATGGCATCGGGGCTGGCCCGGCGGTTCGGCTCCAACAAGCTGCTGGCCGATTTCGGGGGCCGTCCCCTGCTCTGCCGGGCGCTGGAGGTCACCGCCACCCCTGCCCTTGCCGCCCGGGTGGTCGTGACCCGCTCTGCCAAGGTCAAGGCCCTGTGTGACGCACAGGCCGTTCCCTGCCTGCTCCACAGCCTGCCGGGCCGGAACGACACCGTTCGGCTGGGGCTGGAGGCGCTGCTGGAGCAATGCCCCAACCTTGCAGGCTGTATCTTCTTGCCCGGAGATCAGCCCCTGCTGCAGCGGGAGACGCTGGAAACGCTGATCACTGCTTTTGCCCAGACACAAAAAGAAACAGAGCGGGCGATCTTCCGGCTGGGAGCCCGGGCCGCACATGGCCCGGACACCGTTGTCGGAAGTCCCGTTCTGTTTGGATGCGGATATTTTCCCGCCCTGCGCACCCTGCCCGAGGGCAAGGGCGGCAGTGTTGTGCTCAAGGCTCACCCTGAGCAGGTACAGATCGTTTACGCCCAGCGGCGGGAAGAACTGCTGGATGCAGATACGCCGGAAGCTCTGGAGGAGCTCTCCGCCATTGCAGCGCAATGGCGCATCACCTGACAGGAGAGGCAAGGGCACTTCTTGGCTCCCCTGTCAGGGGAGCTGTCACCGAAGGTGACTGAGAGGTTTATACGGCCTTATCGTCCTTGGGCAGCAGCACGTTCAGCACAATGGCCACAAAGGCTGCGGGCACGATGCCGCTCTCGCCGCAGATCAACTGGAAGAACTGGGGGGTGTGTGCCAGGATGCTGGCATTGGCACCCATGCCGTAACCCACGCCCAGTGCAACGGAAACGATGGTCAAGGTGCGCGGGGTCATCTTTTCCTTGGTAATGAGCTGGATGCCGGACACCACGATGGAAGAGAACATCATCACGGCAGCACCGCCCAGAACGGCCTGCGGCATGATGGAGACCAGTGCGCCCAGCTTGGGGATCAGGCCGCAGAGGATCAGGAAGATGGCACCGGTAGCCAGTGCACCGCGGTTGACGACCTTGGTCATGGAAACCAGACCCACGTTCTGGCTGAAGGAGGTGTTGGGCAGAACGCCGAAGCAGGCGGCAAAGGAAGAGCCCAAGCCGTCGCAGATAACACCGCCGGACAGCTCCTTATCGGTGGCCTCACGGCTCATGCCGCCCTCCATCACGCCGGAGATATCGCCCACGGTCTCCACAGCGGTGACGATGAACATGATCAGCACGGGCAGGATGGCGCGCATATCAAAAATGATCTTGACGGGAACCAGCTTGGGGATGGCAAACCAGTCGGCCTGTGCCACCTTGCTCCAGTTCAGCACCCATGCCTTGGTGAACTCCACACCCTCGGCAGTGACACCGGTGGTGGGCAGGACAAAGCCCATGATGAAGGCTGCCAGATATCCCGCCACAATGCCGATGAGGATGGAGGAAGAACTCAGGAAGCCCGTGGTCCAATGCTTGAAGAACAGGATCACCACCAGCACGAATACAGCCAGCAGCAGGTTTTCCGCGGAACCGAAGTCCTTGGCTGCGTTGCCGCCGCCAAAGGAGTTGACACCCACGGAGATCAGGGACAGACCGATGGACAGCACCACCGTACCGGTGACCACCGAGGGGAAGAACTTGCGCAGGGGCTTGAGGAAGAAGCCCAGCACAGTCTCAAACAGGCCGCCCAGAATGGAAGCGCCCATGATGGCACCGTAGGCCAGCACACCGCCGCCCATGGAAGCAGCCACACTGTTGAACACGCCCAGGAAGCCGGAGCTGGTGCCCATGATGATGGGAACCTGACCGCCCACAGGGCCGATGGAGAACAGCTGCACCAGCGTGACCACACCGGCCACGAACATGGCGTTCTGCAGCAGGCTGACCTGCAGGTCAGCAAGCTCACCGCCTGCAAGGCCGCAGGCACTGGTGATGATAAGAAGCGGGGTCAGGTTGCCCACGAACATGGCAAATACATGCTGCAGGCCCAGCGGGATGGCCTGGCGAAGGGGCATCTTGGCATCAAACTGGTATGCACCCTTCTCCAACTCGATATTTTTGATCATAACTTCTCCTTTATCCAAAAGGCTTTTTTACACGACAAAAATTATTATAGCAGAGCCTTTCTCAAATTGGGAGAGGTCCGGGATGTTTTTTGTTCATTTTTAGTTCATAAGTCATACTTTAACTTTGAATTGTCCTTCTATGAAGCACAAAATTGGACAGATTAGCCCCCTGCTCCCGGCACCAGAAGCCTTTGAGGCGCATCAATGGCCGTGGTGCCCTCTGCAAGGTCGTTGGCGGCAAGCATCTGGGCCGGGGAGACATGGAACCGCCTGGCGATGGCAAACAGCTCCTCCCCCGCCTGTGCATAATAGATGCGCAGGCTGATCTCCGGGTCTGCCGGGGTCAACGGCTCCCCCAGCGCGATGGAGCCCACACAGGTGTTTCCGCTCCGCTGTAGGATGGCCCCTTCTGCCTTGACGGAAAGGTTGACCTCCAGTGTGCCGTTTGCGCAGACACAGCGCAGATCCTCGGCACGGAGCCAGCACTCCGGGATCAGCTCCGCGTCCGAGGGCAGCTCCCGCCCCAGCGGCAGGGCAAGCTCCAGCACCTTTTCATAGCTTTCCAGCTCCGAAAGGCTGTTCTCCCCAAAGGCAGTCACAGTCACCCGGCTGGTCAGATCCCAGTTGTTTTCCCTGTATGCCAACAGGGCCGGGCCAAAGGAGGCAAAGCAGGCCAAAATTTTTGCTCCTGCATCCGGCAGGGGGCCTGAGCCGGTCAGGGTCACGGTCTCGTCCAGGGTGCAGGCCAGCGATTCCGTCTGTACCGTCTGCGGGGTCTGTTCTGTCTCGAATTTCGTGGAGAAGGCATCCGCCACGCACTGCAGCTGGTAGGGCCTCCACGCCCGCAGGCGCAGCATCAGGTTGGCGGTCAGGCGGCTGGGTTCCTCCCCTTCTCCCTCCGTGAGCGTAAAGCCCACCGGCTCGGCCACGCAGAGGCAGCGGCAGTCCTCGCTCAGGCCGTCCACATCCAGCACCTGATTGAAGTTCAAGTTCACGCTCTGGCTCTGCAGTACCGGGTCGCCCTCGGCACGCCAGGCGCAGGAGACGACCAGCCCGCCCTTGGCAACGGCTTTCCCGTTCAGGAGCTTGAGGTCTCCGACAGAGGCATTGCCGCTGAGGTCCAAAACGGCGGCGGGCGGCGTGGGAAAGCGGATCTCGCCTTCGACCGTGACCAGCTTTTCCAGCACAGCGGCACGCCGCACCCCGGAAAGGGTGACCAGTTTCTGCTCTACCCCGCCATCCGACAGAGCCGTGATGACATCCGTTTTGACCTGCGTATGCACCGATACCACCAGCCCATACGCCCCCCGCACCTCGATGCGGCGCGGGTTGACGGTGCGGCAGTTCAGATATTCGGTCTGGCCCTCCACCTGCACGGCCCATGCCGTGAAGACGAACTCCGGCAGATCCAGCAGCTTGGTAAAAGGGAGCTTCTGCTCGGTCTGGCACAGACCCGCCCCATCTTCCCCCTGATAATAGACCACACAGCGCAGATATCCCTCCAATTGCAGCTTGCCGGGCTGCAGCCGCTTTTGCAGCACCACCGGCCTGACAAAGCACTTGACCAGCTTGAACACCGGTGGCAGATAATCAGAGATCAGGATCTCTGTTTCCAGCGGCAGCTCTGCCTTGAGGGTACAGTTTGTCCCCGCCGCCGGCAGGGCATCCCGAAAGATCTTCAACTCCATGGTACGCGCTCCTTTCCTGTCCGCTCTTGGTGTCATTTTATTCCGGGAACAGGCAGGATAGAACGAAGCTACTTTCCGGAGACACAAAAGGCCGCCGCACAGCGTTTCCACTGCGCGGCGGCCTTATCACAATCAGGGTTCGGGGAAAATCAGGTGCTTATTCAGCAGCCTTGGCAGCCTCGATCTGCTTGATCAGCTCGGGAACGACCTTGAACAGATCGCCCACGATGCCGTAGTCAGCAACACCGAAGATAGGTGCGCTCTCGTTCTTGTTGACGGCGATGATGCACTCGGAATCCTGCATACCGGCGGTGTGCTGGATGGCACCGGAAATGCCCAGAGCAACATAGATCTTGGGGTGGACCGTCTTACCGGTCTGACCGACCTGATGGTCAGCGGTCATCCAGCCTGCATCGGTAACGGCACGGGAAGCACCCACAACGCCACCGCCCAGTGCAGCAGCCAGCTGCTCAGCCAGCTCGATGCCCTTGTTGACATCCTTGCTGATGCCGCGGCCAACGGAGACGATGACATCGGCACCGATCAGATCGACCAGCTTCTCAGCAGCCTTCTCGACGCTCAGGACCTCGGTCTTGATGTCGGCAGCGGACAACTCGAAAGCGGGCTTCACGATCTGGCAGGCATCTGCCTTGGCCTGATCGAAGGGAGCCTTCTTCATAACGCCGGGGCGCACGGTGGACATCTGGGGACGGAAGCGGGGGCAGATGATGGTAGCCATCAGATGGCCGCCGAATGCGGGACGGGTCATCTTCAGGTTGCGGTCTTCCATATCGAACTTCTGCTTGGACAGGTCGATGGTGGAGCTCTCCTTCAGGAAGTCGATGTACTTTGCAGTGTCGATGTCCAGGTGGGTAGCATCAGCGGTCAGGCCGGTGTGCAGGCGGGCTGCGCAGCGAGGGCCCAGATCGCGGCCAATGTTGGTGGCACCGATCAGCAGGACCTCGGGCTTGTACTCGTTGACCATGTCGCAGACGACCTTGGCGTATGCGTCCGTGGTGTAATCCTTCAGCAGGGGGCTGTCGCAGACCATGACCTTATCAGCGCCATAGCCGCCCAGCTCCTTGGCAATGCCGTCCACGTTATCGCCCAGCAGCAGGCCGGTGACTTCGCAGTTCAGCTCATCAGCCAGCTTGCGGGCCTCGCTGACCAGCTCGAAATCGGTGGGCATCAGTTTGCCCTGGCGCTGCTCACAAAAGACCCAAACGCCCTTGTACTCGTTAAAATCAGCCATTGTAATCCTATGCTCCTTTCATCAGATCAGGTGCTTCTTGGCCAGGATACCTGCCAGCTGTGCGGCGGTGTCGTCGCCAGTCAGCATGGTGCCTGCGCCCTTCTGCGGAGGAGTGAAGGACTTAAAGACGTTCGTCGGAGAACCCTTCAGACCGATGGTATCGACCTCGATCAGCGGATCATCCTTCAGAGCGTTGTAATCGAACACTTCCATGGGCTTGTCGTAGCAGGTGAAGATGCCATTGACGCTCATGTAACGGGGCTGGTTCAGCTCCTTGATGCAGGTCAGCAGGCAGGGAGTCTGCACCTTGACCATCATGTAGCCGTCTTCCAGCATACGCTTCACGGTCAGGGTGTTGCCATCCTTCTGGATGTCAGCCACATAGGTGACCTGGGGCAGATGCAGCTTTTCAGCGATCTGGGGGCCGACCTGTGCGGTATCGCCATCGATTGCCTGACGGCCGCAGAACACAACGTCCTCGGGGCCAACGCCGATCTTATTGACAGCAGCAGCCAGGATCTGGCTGGTTGCAAAGGTATCGGAACCGCCGAACTCACGGCCAGAGACCAGAACAGCCTTGTCCGCGCCGCGGGCCAGCAGCTCACGCAGCATTCCCTCGGCCGGAGGAGGACCCATGGTGATGACAACGACCTCGCAGCCGGTAGCGTCCTTGAGCTTCAGAGCTGCCTCCAGAGCGTTCAGGTCATCGGGGTTGGTGATGGTGGCCATAGAGGCACGATCCAGAGTACCGTCTGCCTTGACGGCGACTTTGCCGGAGGTATCAGGAACCTGCTTTACACAAACAATTGCTTTCATTGTAAATCTTACCTCCCTTACTTCAGCAGAGCGCCGGAAATGACCATCATCTGCACTTCGCTGGTGCCCTCGTAGATCTCAGTGATCTTGGCATCACGCATCATGCGCTCGATGGGGTAGTCACGGGTGTAGCCGTAACCGCCGAACAGCTGCAGGCAGCGGCGGGTCACATCGCTTGCGGTGCGGGCTGCGATCAGCTTAGCCTGAGCAGCCTCGACACTGTAACGGACCTTTGCGCCGTCCATGGCCTGCTGCTTCTTCAGAGCGGCAGCGTAGACCAGATACTTGGCAGCCTCAACGCGAGCCTTCATCTCAGCCAACTCGAACTGGGTGTTCTGGAATGCAGAGATGCTGCGGCCAAACTGCTTGCGCTCCTTGACGTAGGCAACGGTCTCTTCCAGAGCGCCCTCGGCAATGCCCAGAGCCTGAGAAGCGATGCCGATACGGCCGCCGTCCAGGGTAGCCATGGCCAGCTGGAAGCCCTTTCCGCGCACGCCCAGCATACGATCCTTCGGGATACGGCAGTCCTCGAAAATCAGCTCACAGGTAGAAGAACCACGGATGCCCATCTTATCCTCAGCCTTGCCGACGGAGAAGCCCGGATCGGTGCGCTCAACGATGAAGGCAGAGCACAGCTTGGTGGGACGGCCCTTCTTATCCAGAACGCGGTCGGTGACAGCGATGACGATAAAGACATCAGCGAAACCGGCGTTGGTGATGAAGATCTTGGAGCCATTCAGGACCCAGCAGTCATCCTCTTCCTTGGCAATGGTCTGCTGACCCTGTGCATCGGTACCAGCGCCCGGCTCGGTCAGGCCGAAAGCGCCCAGCCACTCGCCGCTGCAGAGCTTGGGCAGGTACTTTGCCTTCTGCTCGGGGGTGCCGTTCTCATAAATAGGAGCAGCGCACAGGCTGGTGTGAGCGGAGACGATGACACCGGTGGTGCCACAGACCTTGCTCAGCTCCTCCACTGCCATGACGTAGGACAGCACATCGCCGCCTGCACCGCCGACAGAGGTGGGGAAGTAAATGCCCATCATGCCCAGCTTGCCCATCTTCTCGACGGTCTCTTTGGGGAAGTACTCTTCTGCATCAACCTTCTTAGCCAGGGGCTTGACTTCGTTTTCAGCAAACTCGCGGTACATCTTCTGCACCATCTGCTGCTGCTTGGACAGAGTAAAATCCATCGCTATATCCTCCTAACGGGTGTTTTTTATCTCCCGGGGTCGGGGTTCTCCCCTACCCGGTTGCAAACAAATTCCTCCCGACCGCTTTCCCCACGGCCGGGAGAAATGTTTATCAGAAATTACAGCTGGTCAACAGGGGTCTTGGTGCGGTCTGCGTTGTAAACGTAGAAGCCCTTGCCGGTCTTGCAGCCCAGGTTGCCGCCGCGAACCATCTTGCGGATCAGCGGGCAGGCGCGATACTTGCTGTCGCCGGTCTCATGGTACAGGACATCCATGATAGCCAGGCAGATATCCAGGCCGATGAAGTCGCCCAGCTCCAGGGGTCCCATGGGGTGGTTGGCACCCAGCTTCATAGCGGTATCGATGCCTGCGATATCGGAAACGCCCTCCATCTTGATGAAGGCAGCCTCGTTGATCATGGGGATCAGGATGCGGTTGACCACAAAGCCAGCAGCCTCGTTGACCTGAACAGGGCTCTTGCCGATGGCAACGGAGATCTCCTTGATCTTCTCAACGGTCTCAGCGGGGGTGTTGCAGCCGGCGATGACCTCGATCAGCTTCATGCGGTCAGCAGGGTTGAAGAAGTGCATACCGATCAGGGGACGGGTCAGGCCCTTGCCGATCTCGGTGATGGACAGAGAAGAAGTGTTGGAAGCGAAGATGCACTCGGGCTTGCAGATCTTATCCAGCTCGCCGAAAGTGGTCTGCTTGACCTTCATATCCTCGAAAGCAGCCTCAACGATCAGGTCGCAGTCTGCGCACAGATTTTCCTTCAGGCCCGGGGTGATGGCTGCAACGATCGCGTCAGCCTTTTCCTGGGGGATCTTGCCCTTAGCAACCAGCTTCTCGTAGCCCTTCTTGATCTTTGCCAGGCCGTTCTCTGCCCACTCCTGCTTGATGTCGCACAGAGCAACGGTGTTGCCCTCAACCTGTGCAAATGCCTTAGCGATGCCCTGACCCATAGTGCCAGCGCCGATAACACCGATCTTCATAGGAAATCTCTCCTTTAATATCAAAAATTGTATAGTTGATTAGTTGTTGGTGAACACTGCCTTGGGCTTCGGTTTCTCACGGCTCAGGAAGCAGGCCATGCCTTCCTTCTGGTCGTGGGTCTCGAAGCAATCGCCGAACAGCTTCTCCTCGACCTCAACAGCCTTCTCAATGGGCAGGCTGATGCCATCGTTGATGGCCTTCTTGCAGTTGCGCACTGCAATGGGAGCGTTCTTGGCGATCTTGCCGGCCAGCTTCAGCACGTTCTCCATCAGTTCAGCCTGCGGATACACGGCGTTGACCAGACCAATGCGGTAAGCATCGTCTGCCTTGATGTTCAGGGCAGAGTAGACCAGCTGCTTTGCCATGCCCATGCCGACCAGACGTGCCAGACGCTGGGTGCCGCCGAAGCCCGGGGTGATGCCCAGGCCGACTTCGGGCTGACCGAACACGGCGTTGTCAGAGCAGATGCGGATGTCGCAGCTCATGGCCAGCTCATTGCCGCCGCCCAGTGCAAAGCCGTTGACGGCTGCAATGACGGGGATGGGGAAGCTCTCGATCATCAGGAACACGTCATTGCCCAGCTTGCCGAAGGCCTCGCCCTCTGCCTTGGTCATGGTGCTCATGGAGCCGATATCAGCGCCTGCAACGAAGCTCTTGTCGCCTTCGCCGGTCAGGACAATGCAGCGGATGGCCTCCTGATCGACAGCCTCAAAAGCTGCCTTCAGGTCTGCCAGAACCTCGGGGTTCAGGGCATTCAGTGCCTTGGGACGGTCGATGGTGATGATCTCGACAGCGCCCTGCACCTCGGTTTTTACAAAAGCCATTGTGAAAACCTCCAATTCAAATTCTCAGCGTTTCAAAACAGTTCCCGCGCCCCGGCAGAGTCTCCGGTCTGAGCCGGGGCGCGGGCTGTCATTCATTTCAATTCCAAAGGGGGAGCTTACATCTCAACGATGGTAGCGCAGCCCATGCCGCCGCCGATGCACAGGGTAGCCAGACCCTTGTGAGCACCACGGTGCTTCATAGCGTACAGCAGGGTGACCAGGATACGAGCGCCGGAAGCGCCGACCGGGTGGCCCAGAGCGATTGCGCCGCCGTTGACGTTCACCTTGCTCATATCGAAGTTCAGAGCCTGGCTGACAGCCACAGACTGGGCAGCGAATGCCTCGTTGGCCTCGATCAGGTCCATGTCAGCAACGGTCAGGCCAGTCTTTGCCATGACCTTCTTGGTTGCTGCGATGGGGCCCAGACCCATGACCTCAGGCTCAACACCGGCCAGAGCGCCAGCGACCCAGGTTGCCAGAGGCTCAACGCCCAGCTCCTTGGCCTTCTCCTCACTCATAATGACCAGAGCAGCAGCGCCGTCGTTGATGGCGGAAGAGTTGCCTGCGGTCACGATGCCGTCCTTGGTGAAAGCGGGCTTCAGGGTTGCCAGCTTCTCGACCGGGGTCAGACGGGGGCCTTCATCGGTATCGAACACGGTGTCGCCCTTCTTGCCCTTGATGACAACAGGAACGATCTCGTCCTTGAAAGCGCCGTCCTTGATGGCCTTGTCGGCCTTGACCTGGCTGTTGTAGGAGAACTCATCCAGCATCTCGCGGGTGATGGGGCTGTAGCCGTACTTCTTCTGGAAGGTCTCGTTGGTGCAGACATTCTCAGCGGTCATACCCATGTGCTTGTTGAAGCCGGTGGCATCCCACAGAGCATCGTTGACCATGGTATCGACCAGCTCGCTCTTGCCCATGGGAGCGCCCATGCGGTAGCCGTAGCGGCCCTTCATCATTGCAAAGGGAGCCATGTCCATGTTCTCCATGCCGCCTGCGACCACGATATCAGCATCGCCTGCCTCGATCATCTGAGCAGCCATGTTCACGCAGTTCAGACCGGAACCGCAGACCACGTTGACGGTGACAGCGGGGGTCTCGATGGGCAGGCCAGCCTTCAGGGAAGCCTGACGGGCAACGTTCTGACCCAGACCAGCCTGGATCACGCAGCCCATGTAAACATGATCGACCTGCTCAGGCTTGACATTTGCGCGGTTCAGAGCCTCCTTGATGACGATGGAGCCCAGCTCAGCAGCGGGGACATTGGCAAGGGTGCCACCGAACTTACCAATGGCGGTACGGCATGCAGATGCGATAACGATCTTTTTCATGTGAATAGCCTCCTGATTGTGTATGTTGTGATTTAAGAAAGACTGTTTTATCAAAACGCCGAAGCGTTTCTTGCATAAGGAACGGGGGTCAGACGCTCTCTCCCCTGCTGCGCAGCTCGGCCATCTTCTGCTCCACGGCAGCTTCCACATTCGGAGTAACGAACTTGGAGATGCTGCCGCCGTAGCGGGCGGCTTCCTTTACAATGGTAGAGGAAAGATAGCTCCACTTGATGCTGGTTGCAAGGAACATGGTCTCAATACCAGGCATCAGCGCGTGATTGGTCTGCGCCAGCTGGATCTCGTTTTCAAAATCCGTTACCGCCCGCAGGCCCCGCACCATGACCGAAGCATGGCGCTTCTTGGCGAACTCCACGGTCAGGCCGTCGAAGCTCTCCACCGTGACATTGGGGATCCCCTTGCAGCATTCCTGCAGCAGGGCCACCCGCTCCTCCACGGTGAACAATGGGTGCTTTGCACTGTTGATGAGCACGGCCACGATCAGGTGATCATTGATCTTTGCCGCGCGCTTGATGATATCGAGATGACCTCGTGTGACCGGATCGAACGACCCGGGGTAAACTGCAGTTGCCATCGGTTTTGTCCTCCTTGCGCGCCTTTGAAAAGCGCATTGGTTCTGACATGATAGCACTTTCCAGTTTGCTGTGCAAGATGTTCTTTTCTTCTGCTGCGGTGTATCGTTAATTTTTAAACAATCTTACCCGCAGTGCCACGCTGCATCCTGCTACGCTATAAGTAAAGCACATCGTCAAAATTTTATCAAGTATTTTTTGTGTAAAATTTATTTTTTGTGCACCAAAGAATCTCTACAAAAAGCTAAGATTTTTAGTCATATTGCATCCAGCCCTGTTTTTTGCCAGGAAAGTATTGATTCTCCCGTTTGTTAATGATATAACTAAGTTGGAATTTACAATTCCTTTATGTTATTGTAAGAGAGGATGGTTTATAATGGATTTTACGGAATTGTATGCGCAGAAGAAAATGACAGCTGACCAGGCTGCCGCGTTGGTCAAAAGCGGCGACTGGGTGGATTACGGCTGGGCCGTGAACACCCCCGTTGCAGTGGACGCTGCCATTGCAAAGCGTCTGCCTGAGCTGGAGGATGTCAACTTCCGCGGCGGCATCCTGATGTGGGTGCCCGCCATCTTCCAGATCGAGGATCCCGCTGCCCACATGACCTGGAACAGCTGGCACATGGGCGGCATTGAGCGCAAGGCCATTGCCCAGGGCTTCTCCTTCTACTCCCCCATCCGCTACTCTGAACTGCCCCGCTACTACCGCGACAGCTCTGACCCCGTGGATGTGGCGGTGTTCCAGGTGACCCCCATGGACGAGCATGGCTATTTCAACTTTGGCCCCTGTGCTTCCCACCTGGGTGCCGTCTGCGATAAGGCCAAAAAGATCATCGTTGAAGTCAACCAGAACATGCCCAAATGCCTGGGCGGCACCGAGAACTGGGTGCACATCTCCCAGGTTGCCGGTGTTGTGGAGGGCAGCAACCCGCCCATCGGCCAGATGGCCGCTGCCGGTGCCGCCACCGAGGTCGATCTGAAGGTGGCAAACCTCATCGTCCCGCAGATCCCCGACGGTGCCTGCCTGCAGCTGGGCATCGGCGGTATGCCCAACGCCATCGGCAACCTGATCGCGCAGAGCGACCTGAAGGATCTGGGCGTGCACACCGAGATGTATGTGGATGCCTTTGTGGATATTGCAAAGGCAGGCAAGATCACCGGCCGCCACAAGAATCTGGACAAGGGCCGTCAGGTCTATGCCTTTGGTGCCGGTACCCAGAAGATGTACGATTACCTGAACAACAACCCGGAGTGCATGGCCGCTCCCGTGGAGTACACCAACGACATCCGCAGCATCTCCGCCATCGACAACTTCATCTCCATCAACAATGCGGTGGATATTGACCTGTTCGGTCAGGTGAACGCGGAGAGTGCAGGCATCAAGCACATTTCCGGTGCAGGCGGTCAGCTGGACTTTGTTCTGGGCGCATACCTTTCCAACGGCGGCAAGAGCTTCATCTGCCTGTCCTCTACCTTTATGAATAAAAAGACCGGCAAGCTGGAGAGCCGCATCCGTCCTACCCTGGAAAACGGCAGCATCGTCACCGACACCCGCGCAAACGTGCACTACCTGTGCACCGAATACGGCTGTGTGAACCTGAAGGGACTGACCAGCTGGGAAAAGGCAGAAGCACTGATCAGCGTGGCACACCCCGATTTCCGGGACGAGCTGATCGCCGAAGCCGAAAAACTGCACATCTGGCGCAGGAGCAACAAGCGCTGACATTGCCGCAGGGAATCCTGCTGTCTGCGGCAGGAATGGAGTTTCTATGACATGATGGACAAAAAACCGCATATCAAACCCTATCTCTACGGAATGTTCGCAGGCTTTGGCGCGATCAGCCTGAGTATTCTCTTCTTTTTCCTGATCTACCGCTTTCAGGGCTTCGGCAATGCCGTTTCGACCCTGACCGGCATCCTGATGCCCTTTATCTACGGCAGTGTGATTGCCTATCTGCTCAAGCCGGTGTGCAACTGGCTGGAAGCATTTCTCCACAAGCTGTTCCCGGAAAAGATGCACCGCTTTGCCAACATGTTGGCCGTTGCTCTGACCATCCTGTTCGGCCTGCTGCTGATCTACGCCCTGATCATGATGATCGTGCCGCAGCTCATCAACAGCGTGACTGCCCTGTACTACACGGCACGTGACAACATCGGCGACTTTGTGGAGTGGATCTCCAAGCAGGAGTTCATTGCCAACAACAAAAAGCTGCTGGACTTCATCGAGAACTCTTACGACAGCCTGGATGCCAACCTGGATGCCTGGATCAAAAACACCCTGCTCCCCTCCATGCAGAACATCCTCAGCGGTGCCGCTGTAGGCGTGGTGAATGTGGTGACCTGGATCAAAAATTTCATTATCGGCCTCATCGTTTCGGTGTATCTGCTGGCCAGCCGGAAGAAATTCGGGCAGCAGGGCAAGCTCATCCTTTATAGTTTGGTCAAGCCCCGCTGGGCCGACCTCATCATGGAGGAAGTCCGTTACGCTGACCGGATGTTCGGCGGCTTCATCAACGGCAAGATCCTGGATTCTGCCATCATCGGCGTGCTGTGCTATATTGCCTGCCTGATCTTCAAGTTCCCCAGCGCCCTGCTGGTGTCGGTCATCATCGGCGTGACCAATGTTATCCCCTTCTTCGGCCCCTTCATCGGTGCCATCCCCGCCACCCTGCTCATCCTGATTCAGAACCCCATCAAGGCGCTCTGGTTCGTGCTGTTCGTTCTGGTGCTGCAGCAGGTGGACGGCAACATCATCGGACCCAAGATCCTGGGCAACACCACCGGCCTTTCCAGCTTCTGGGTGCTCTTTGCCATCCTGCTGTTTGGCGGCCTGTGGGGCTTTGTGGGCATGATCATCGGCGTGCCGCTCTTCGCGGTCATCTATGATGTCATCAAAAAGCTGGTGTTCCACGGCCTGAATCGCAACGACGAATCCGGCATGGTAAACCTCTATCACGATGCCTTCGGTGACCCCGACGACGAGTGATCCCAAACGCAATAGAATCGCAAAACCGGCTCTGTCTCCTGCATGGGAGGCGGGGCCGGTTTTTGTATTCCTACCGCATGATTTTCTCAGAGCAGCCGAGAAATGCAAAGCTCCCCCTTCCCGGCGCTGTCTCGGCGCTTGGGGAAGGGGGAGCTTCGGCTTTCAGGGCAAATAAACCAAAAAGGGAGATTTCAGGGGGAGTACCTGCAATTACTGCTGATTGGGCTTCCAATCCTTATAGTTCTCGTAGCGGCTCTCACGGATCTTGTGGTGAGACCAGATCTCGTCGGCGGTGGGCTGCCAGTTGGCGGCGTAAGCCTTGCACTTCTCGCACAGATGATCGACGCTTTCCGGGCTCTGGAGGTCGGTGCTGTGAGCGCCGGTCTCGTGAACCATCTTGCGCAGCAGCTCGGGGTTTTCCAGCATCGGGCAGGGACGCAGATGGTTCTTGTTGAAGGGCTGGCCGTTGTGGTAGGCCATGAACAGCGGGCTCTGCAGGATCTCCAGAATGCTGCTGTCGTGGATGTTGGCGTTGGAGTAGTGGATGAACACGCAGGGCTCTGCGTCACCGGCGGAGTTGATGTGGAAGTAGTTGCGGCCGCCGGCAATGCAGCCGCCCACGAACTCGCCGTCGTTCTGGAAGTCCATGGGGTAGAACGGGATATCGCAGGCTTCACTGCGCAGATAGCGGATGCGCTGGATCATGTACTTGCGCTGCTCGGGAGAGGGCATCAGTTCAGGCGCCGCCTCGTTGCCCACGGGCATGTAGTGGAAGTAGAAGCCGAAGTGTGCACCCTTATCGCAGAGGAAACGCATGAACTCATCGCTGGTAACGGCTTCGATGTTGTCGCGGGTGTAGCAGATGGAGGTACCGAACAGGATGCCGTGCTCCTTGAGCAGATCCATCGCGCGCATAACGGCAGCATAGTGACCCTCGCCGCGGCGGGCATCGTTGGTCTCCGGGGTGCCCTCAATGGACAGCATAAACGCAATATTGCCCAGACGGACCACTTCCTTGCAGAAAGGCTCATCGATCAGGGTGGAGTTGGTGTAGATGGCAAACTGCACATCGTTGTGCTTCTCGGCCAGCTTGAGGATATCAGCCTTGCGCACCAGCGGCTCACCGCCGGTGAGCATGTACAGATAAACGCCCAGTTCCTTGCCCTCGGTGACGATCTTATCCATATCATCGAAGCTCAGGTTGTTCTTGTGGCCGTACTCACCGGCCCAGCAGCCCACGCAGTGCATATTGCAGGCAGAGGTGGGGTCAAACAGGATCAGCCAGGGAATGTTGCACTGATATTTGACACGATTCTCGCGGATGGTCTTGGTGCCGCGGAAGAAGGCCTCATAGCCCAGGTTCAGGGCCGTGGTGCGGGCCACGTTGGGATCCAGCTGGTTCAGCATACAGTTGATGAGCTTCGACCACTTGCTGTTGGGGTCGGTCAGGGTCTGCTTGGCGTGTGCATAGGTTTCCTCGCTGAAGGAATCGCCGTAGAACTGCTTTGAAAGATCTACGATCTGTCCAACCGTCTTGGCGGGGTCCTTCTCGGCATGAGAAAGCACGAGATCCACAGTCTTGCCCAGTGCAGCACGCTGCATTTTGTGCGTCAGAGAATCAAATGCGGTATTCATTTTTATTTCCTCCAGATTCCATAGAATTTTGCAGGGCTCTCTTCCCTGCCTGCCGGGCTGAATTTCCGGCGCTCAGATGATCTTATACTCCAGCAGCAGACGGCCCAGGTCGGTGTCCTGTACCTTTTCTACCGCTTTGCCCAGTGCAAATTTTTTGATCCAGTTCATTTTCAGATCACTCAGGGGTTTGCCATCCCGCAGCTGAACAGCGGCGTTCAGCAAGTCGCGGACATCGTAGGTGCTGCCCCAGACCTCCGGCACGCCCCGGTCGATATCCAGCAGGGTGTACACGGCTTCCATGCCGGTGCGCATGGAATACTCGGTGGTGAAGATGGTATCCCGCTTCGTCTCGGCAAACTGGCCGATGAAGGCAAAGTTCACTGCGCCCTCCGGCACCACCGCCGGACGGTCGCCTGCGGTGCGGGGCATGAAGAAAGCTGTGATATAGGGCATCATTACGGGCACGGTATTGGCACTGTGCTCTGCCAGGTCCTCGATCTGGTTTTCGGGGACTCCCAGATGATACAGCCACTCCATGCAGATCTCTTTGCCGGTACAATCCCGCATGGGCTTTTTGATGTAGTCGCCGGGCGTGTTGCTGAACAGGCCGTAAATCCAGCCCACGAGCTGGCCCTTGGGCTGATCCCGGAACTGGGGCTGACGGTTGAACGTCCAGCTGAGCAGCCAGCCGGAATCCCGCGCCGTGACAATACCGCCTGTGACGGTCCTGCCGCTGAACGGGTCACGCTGGCAGATGTTCTGGATGTAGGGCACGATGCGTTCGTCCAGCGTAGTGACCGTGGCGCTCATCCAGTTGGTCTGTTCCGGATCGGAGCAGAACTTTTCCGGGCGGCCAAAGGCCTCATCCTGCGCGGCGATCTTCTTCCACAGATCCCAGCCGTTGCCGGGCCGGAGGGTGGGGTTGAACACTGCAGGCTGATCCTGAGAGCCGATGGAAGTGCTTTCCACGCAGCCCCCGTTGGTGATGAACACCAGATCATTCTCGGTCAGGTCCACCCGTTCCGCTTCATCGTCCACCAGCAGGCAGATGGTCCTGGCCTGCTTTTTGCCCCCGGTCAGCTCAAACTCAATGTTGGTGACCTTGGTGTTGTAGTGGAAGCGCACGCCGTGCCCCTCCAGATAGCGGATCATGGGCAGGATCATGCTCTCGTACTGGTTGTACCGGGTGAAGCGCAGTGCCCGCAGATCAGGCAGACCACCCACATGGTGGATGTAGCGCTTCAGATAGAGCTTCATTTCCAGTGCGCTGTGCCAGTTCTCAAAGGCGAACATGGTGCGCCAGTAGAGCCAGAAGTTGGAAGAGAACACCTCCGCGTCAAAGACATCGGTGATGCGCTTATCATAGAGCTGCTCATCCGGGGTAAAAAAGAGCTGGATGAGTTCCATGCAGCCCTGATCCGAAAGGCCGAACTTCCCATCGGTGTGGGCGTTCTGCCCCCGGTTTTCCGTAGCGCGGCAGAGCGAGTAGTTGGGGTCTGCCTTGTTCAGCCAGTAGTACTCATCCAGCACGCTTGCGCCCTCGGTCTCAAGCGACGGGATGGAACGGAACAGATCCCACATGACTTCGAAATGGTCATCCATCTCCCGGCCGCCCCGCATCACATAACCGATGCCGGGGTACTGGCAGCCATCACAGGCACCGCCGGGAATGGCTCCCTTTTCAAAGAGATGGATATGTTCCCCTTTCATCTGACCGTCACGGACCAGGTAGCAGGCAGCTGTCAGCGCCGCCAGACCGGTGCCCACGAGATAGGCCGATTTCCGATCCACTCCCGCAGGCTTTTTCGGGCGCGCAAAGGCCTCATAGTTCCCGCTGGAATAATACATTTTATTCCCTCCGTTTGCTGTGGTTTCCAGGTTTTCACCTTTCATTTTGCGCTGACCATACTGTAACATTTTGTCAAACGGAAAGCCATAAACAGAAAAAGCACCGTGATGGAAAACCCATCACGGTGCCCGGATTGATAAAACATTGTCAGTCGTCAAGATCTGCGGGGCTGCGGTCGGTGCGGAAGCGGCGGAGCGCCCGCTCAAGATCGCCGTGGAGCAGAACATTCAGCCGCTCGGTCATCCGGACGGGGTCCTCCTTCATGTCCCTGCGGATCCATTCCAGTGCCATGCCAACCAATGCGTATTTGTAAAAATCCACGACGAACTGCTTGTCGGCATCCTGCACGGTAAAGCCCTGCGCACTGCAATCCACAAAGTCCCGCAGCATGGGGTCCAGCAGTTTATATAAGTACTGCTCCACCTGCTCACGGCTCACGGAGCGGTAGACATTCATCACCAGAACCTTGTTGTCCTGCACCTGATGCAGAATATCCAGAAAGGCATCTGTCCAGTTCTCAAAGCTCTGTCTGCCCTCCAGCGCCTTGGCGGCATCTTCGACCATGATCCAATCCACGAGGTCGTAGATGTCCTTGAAGTGGTAGTAGAAGGTCATACGGTTCACGCCGCAGTCCTCGGTGATATCATTGATGGTGATCTTATTCAGCGGCTTTTGAAGCAGCAGCTTTTTCAGCGATGCCTCCAGCGCCCTTTTTGTAGTTTGCGACACGAGATCCATCCTTTCCCAGCGGCACACACTGTGCCGCTGACCGTGGTAGCCGCCCTATGGGGCCAGAGAAGTAAGAATACTTCCTTTATACTATAACGCAAATGCCCCCCGTTTTGCAAGTTCAAAATCTCTCATTTTGATATTTTTTTCACGTTCTTCTCCATTTTGCAGCCGTCCCTCCGCCTTTTTGCCGGGTTTCCGGGAGGTTTCCTCTTGATTTTCTGGCTCCGGATGCTTACAATGGATGGAGTGGAACGAATGTGCGTTCCATTTATTTCTTTCTGAGTGAGAAAGGAAGGGAAAGTAAGTATGATCAAGACCATCGGATTTTTAGGCTGTGGGAACATGGGCGGTGCCATTGCGCGGGCCGTCTGCAAAGCTGCCGACCCACAGAATGTTTATCTTGCCAACCGCACTGCCGCCAAGGCAGAGGCGCTGGCCGCAGAGCTGGGCTGCAACACCACCACGAACGCCGAGGTAGCGGGCCGCTCTGACCTGATCTTTCTGGCGGTCAAGCCCCAGATGATGGAGGCTCTGCTGGCCCCGCTTAAGTTCACCCTGAACGAGCGGCCGAGCCGCTTCATCCTGTGCAGCATGGCGGCAGGGCTTTCCATCGCGCGCATCCAGGAGATGGCGGGGGAAGATTACCCTGTGATCCGCATCATGCCCAACACCCCGGCTTCGGTGGGGGCAGGCATGATCCAGTATTGCTCCGCCAATGTGACAGCGGAGGAGGAGCAGGAGTTTCTGAAGCTAATGGCTCCCGCCGGGCGGCTGGACGCTGTGCCCGAGGCCCTGATCGACGCGGCAAGCAGCGTTTCCGGCTGCGGCCCGGCCTGGGTGTATCAGTTCATTGAAGCGCTGGCCGATGGCGGCGTGGCCTGCGGCCTGCCCCGGGCCAAGGCACAGGAATACGCTGCCCAGATGGTATTGGGCAGCGCCAAGCTGGTGCTGGAAAGCGGCAGACACCCCGGCGAGCTCAAGGACGCAGTGTGCAGCCCCGGCGGCAGCACCATTCAGGGCGTGCGCGTGCTGGAAGAGCACGGCTTCCGCGGCGCTGTGACCGATGCGGTGATTGCCGCCTACGACAAGACAAAGGAAATGGGAAAGGGTTAAGTTTATGCGCATCGTCGTCAAAGTGGGCACCTCCACGCTGGCACACTCCACCGGACGGCTGAACATCCGCCACACAGAGGATCTGGTCAAGGTACTGAGCGACCTGAAGAACGCAGGGCACGAGGTCATCCTCGTCTCATCCGGTGCCATCGGCATGGGAGTGGGCAAGCTGTCCCTGCCCTCCCGCCCCGGTGATATGGCCACCAAGCAGGCCTGCGCCGCTGTGGGCCAATGTGAGCTGATGTACACCTACGACCGCCTGTTCACCGCCTACAACCACAACGTGGCGCAGATCCTGCTCACCGGCGTGGATGTGGAGCACGAGGGACGGCGGCTGAATTTCCAGAACACCCTGACCCGGCTGCTGGAGCTGGGTGCGCTGCCCATCATCAACGAGAACGACACCGTTGCCACTGATGAGATCACCTCCATCGGCGACAATGATACACTGGCCGCCATCGTCACCTGCTGCATCCATGCGGATCTGCTGGTGTTGTTGAGCGACATCGACGGCTTGTACACCGCCAATCCCCACACCCACCCGGACGCAAAGCTCATCCCGGTGGTAGAGCGCATCACCCCGGAGGTGCTGGCGCTGGCAGACGGGGCAGGCTCCGCATTGGGCACTGGCGGCATGTCCACCAAGCTCCGTGCTGCCCAGATGGTAACGGCAGAGGGCGCGGACATGGTGATCGCCAACGGTTCCCACCCGGAGTTGCTCTACGACATTGCAGACGGCAGACCCGCAGGCACCCGCTTTGCGGGCAGAAAGGAGGGCTGACCCATGACGACACAGGAGATCCTGGAAGCCGCCCGCGCGGCAAGAAGCGCGCTGGGCCTCTCCTCGGGCGAGGTGCGCCGCGCCGCCCTGCTTGGCATGGCGGAGGCGCTCTGCTCCCCTGCCCGCCAGCAGGCCATTCTGGAGGCCAATGCCGCCGATCTGGAAGCAGCCAGGGGGCACATCTCGGAGGTCATGCTGGACCGGCTGGCCCTGACACAGGAACGCATCAGCGCCATGGCAAAGGGCATCCGGGAAGTGGCTGACCTGCCCGACCCGGTGGGCAAAGTTCTGCGCCGGGTAGAGCGCCCCAACGGACTGGTCATTGAAAAGACCGCCGTGCCCATGGGCGTGATCGCCATCATCTACGAGAGCCGCCCCAATGTGACCAGCGATGCCGCTGCCCTCGCCATCAAGAGCGGCAATGCCTGCATCCTGCGGTGCGGCAGGGAGGCATGGCGCAGTGCCAACGCCATTGTAGCGGCTCTGCGAGAGGGTCTGCGGGCAAACGACCTGCCCGAAACAGCGGTCTGCCTGATCGAGGACACCACCCACGCTTCGGCCAACGCCCTGATGACGGCGGTGGGCTATGTGGATCTGCTCATCCCGCGCGGCGGGGCCGGCCTCATCCGCGCCTGTGTGGAAAACGCAAAAGTCCCCTGCATCCAGACCGGCACCGGCATCTGCCACATCTTCGTGGATGCTTCTGCCGAGCAGGATAAGGCACTGGACATCATCGAAAACGCCAAGGCCAGCCGCCCCAGCGTCTGCAACGCGGAGGAGGTGTGCCTGGTGCACCGTGACATTGCGGCAGAGTTCCTGCCCAAGCTGGCCCGGCGGCTGGGCCCTGACCGCACTGCAAAGGGACTGCATCCGGTGGAGCTGCGGCTGGACCCGCGTGCCGCCGCCATCATCCCCGGCACCCCTGCAGGCCCTGCGGATTTTGACACCGAGTTTCTGGACTACATTCTGGCCATCAAGATCGTGGATAACGTGGAGGAGGCCGTCGGCCACATCGCCGCGCACTCCACCGGCCACAGCGAAGCCATCCTGACCCGGAACGAGGCCCATGCTGCCCTCTTTACGGCGGCGGTGGACAGCGCGGCGGTCTATGTCAACTGCTCCACCCGCTTCACCGATGGCGGGGAATTCGGGCTGGGGTGCGAGATGGGCATTTCCACCCAGAAGCTCCACGCCCGTGGCCCCATGGGGCTGGAAGAGCTGTGCAGCTACAAGTACATCATTCACGGCAGCGGCCAGATCCGCTGAACCGTTCAAATGTGAAAGCTATTTTCCGTTTTTCTCTTACAGGCCGCTGTGGAAGGACAGCGGCCTGTATTTTTGTTTTGCAGGGATGGACTGTTTTTGCAGCAGAAACACTTTCGCCCCAGAATTCCGAAAAATATTTTTCCGTTCGTATCACGATGTATTTTTCATTTCTCCATTCTGTACAAAAACAAAGTCATACTTTTAGCTGAAATTAGGGCAAAAATTCTCATTTTCCACTTGACAACCCATATTTCGCCGCGGTAAAACTATATTGGAAGGTGTGGGAATCAGTTCAGCGGGGCGTTTTGAAATGTGCCCGGAACTGTTCTTCCCACAACAGCAATCCATTTCAAACAGCTGCCCGCATGACGACACTAGTACAAAGGAGAGGGCGAATTATGACAATTGCCATTCTTGCACATGATTCCCGCAAAGAACTTGCACTTCAGTTCTGCACCGCCTACAGTGGTATCCTGTCCCGGAACACTGTCATCGCCACCGGTACCACCGGCCGGATGTTGAACCAGGCTACCGGCTTGCCAGTTCACTGTTATCTCTCCGGAAAGCTGGGCGGCATCCAGCAGATCACCGCCCGTGTTGCCTGCGATGAAGTGGATCTGGTGCTGTTCTTCCGCGACCCGCTCCGAGCCGACAGCGGCAGCTCCAACGAGCAGAATCTGCTCCGCCTGTGCGATATGCACAGCGTACCCATTGCCACCAACATTGCCACCGCCGAGGTACTGCTCCGCGGCATGGATCAGGGGGATCTGGACTACCGGGAAGGGATGCACCCGCCGGTGATCGAGCCTCTGGCCGCTCCCCGCCGCGCCGTGTGCTGAGGACTGCCTGACATTTTTTGTGTATAGAGGGAAACGTAAAACAGCGCCGCCGAAGCTTTTCAGGGCTTCAGCGGCGCTGCATTTTTATGCGGTTTTCAGTTCATTTTCCGGGGAGTGACATCATTCCAGACCGGCCATCTGCTTGATGCTCTTCATGGCGAAGGTCAGGGTGCGGCCCATGGCAACACCAGCCATCAAGCAGGGATAGTTGTTGGCAAAGAAGCTGCCGGACATATCGCCGGTGATATACAGGCCGGGCATGGGCTTGTTATCGTTGTCCAGAGCCTGACCCTTTTCGTTGATGGCAATGCCCTGCTCAGTGGTCAGCAGAGAGGCACCCAGCCAGCAGCCGTAGAAGGGAGCGGTGCGGATGGCGCTGAGGCGGTAAGCGGGCTTGCCGAAGTCCTCGTCGTTCTGCTTGTCGTAGAGCTCGTTGTAGCGCTCCACGGTGGCAAGGAAGGTGTCCTTGGCAGCTCCAGTAAAGCCCATCTTGTCAGCCAGCTCGTCCAGCGTATCGCACTTGAACAATGCACCGGCCTCGATTGCCTCGTCCATCTTACCCTGAATGTACTTCTCACCGCCGTTACGGGTCTGGGCAGAGCAGCCGATGGTGTGGAAACGCTTTGCGTCCTCCAGAATGTTGGCATCGCAGATCTGAGCGTAGACACGGCCCGGCTGGTGAGCAGCGGCGTAGACGATGTCATTGTAGGGGCTGCTCTCGTTGGCAAAGCGCTCGCCGTTGCGGTTCACCTTCAGGAAGGGCTGGGTGCCGGGGTTGTACTGACGGATGGTACCAGGGAAAGCCTTGCCGCCAAAGGCAGTGTCGCTGTCCACATAGCCGCCATCCACGCCGGGGGCTACGATGCCGCGGTCAAACAGCATGGGAGCGGCCTCCTTGTCCAGATTGGCACCGGCCCACATTGCAGCCCGGATGCCGTAGCCCTTATCGGAGGGAGAGTAGGAGCATGCGGTGGTGACGGAGGTGCCCAGGGGATCCAGCTGCTCCATCATGTAGGGGTTGCCGGGGAAGCCGCCGCAGGCCAGCAGCACGCCCTTGTTGGCGTTGTAGCGGATGAAGTGGTCATCCTCGGTGCTCTGGGCGACGATGCCGGTAATGCGGCCATCGCTGTTCTTTTCCAGCTTGGCCAGACTGGTCTTGAAGTCCACATCGTAGCCCAGCTCCTGAATGTACTGAAGCAGCAGCTCGTTCCGGGCGGCACCACTGGAGCGATCATAGGTATACTCGATCTCGGGGTACATATAATCGGTGTTGTGCTCGGCGTTTTCTGCAGGCCATTTGGCCTCGTCGCCGTAGGTGTAGATCATCTTCACGCCGTACTTGTCCTCCATGATGGAGCGGACAAATTCGATCATCTCGGCAGACTCGTTGATCCAGGTCTTGACCACGCGCTGGTCGCACTTGCCGGAAGCGTAGCGGGAGACCTCGCTCAGCAGCTTGGCACGATCCATCTTGATGCCCTGTTCCTGAGCGCCAAAGCCGTCCACGGCACCCACCCAGTGACGGGTATCCTGCACATTGCCGTTCTGCTCGATGACGCGGAAGTTCAGGCCCTTGGCAGCGGCATAAGCAGCAGCGAACATACCGCCGTTGCCGGCACCCACGATGAGGATGTCGGTGTCCACGGTCTCGGTGATGGCAGCCTCGTCGATGTCAGGCTCCTTGCCCAGCCAATCGGTCTCGTCACCGGTGGGCAGCTGAACGGAAGTTACAGTTGCCTCTCCCTTTGCCTGTGCAAAGCAGCTCTTGGCGGCCTTCTTCACGGCATCGGAGGTGATGGTGGAGCCGGACACGCCGTCGATCTCGTCAGAGCCGGCGTTCAGCAGCTGGTTCTTCAGCTCCTCGGCAGCAGCAGCGCCGTAGGAAGCGGTCTCGCCGGAGGTATCGACCACAACGTCGGTCACAGCACTGTCAGAGAAGGTCATGGTGACCTTGACGGTAGAGGAAATGCCCTCGGCAGTGCCGGTGTAGGTACCGGGGGTGTAGCTGCCTGCTGCACCGGAGGAAGCGGCGGTGGAGGAGCTTGCAGCGTTGCAGGCAGCCAGTGCACCAGCGGTGACACCGGACATGGCAGCGGCAGCGGCGATCTTCAGAAAGCCTTTACGCGAGATCTTGTTCATGCTTGGATGATCCTTTCTTCTCTTTTTCTGTTCTTATTCTTCGATTTTCCTCTTATCCGAAACGCACCGCCACAATACGGCGCAGACTTCGTTCGATAATAAATTAACACAAAGTCTGCCTGTTGTCTTTTAAGAATTCTTAAACATCTTTACCGTTTCTTCACTGGAAAATTCCCGTTTCCCACTTTGTTTGATAAATAACGGTCAAATCAGAGCAGAAAAAACACCCACGGCTTAAGTTTCCTTAAGAAGTGGGTGCTTTGAGGGTTAACGATATTTAAGACAGCAAAACCATTTCAGACTTCCGTCTCCCCTTCCGGGCGGAAAATATAACCTTTGCCCCAGACATTTTTGAGGTAGATGGGCTTTGCAGGGTCGGGCTCGATCTTACTGCGGAGGTTATGGATGTGCACCTGCACAGTGCGGACATCCCCCAGGCTCTCCTTCCCCCAGATCTTCCGGTAAAGCTCGTTTGCGGTAAAGAAGGTGTTTGGATGCCGGATGAAGAGGGTCAGGATGCGGTACTCCATGTCGGCCAGATGGATGCTCCGGCCGTCCTTTTCCACACAATGACTGTTGGGATCCAGCGTAAAGGCCGCACAGTGGTAGCCGCTGACACTGGGCTCTGCGGCATCCATCTGGACACGGCGGATGTTTGCCATGATGCGAGCCAGCAGAACTTTGTGGTTGTAGGGCTTGGTCAGGAAATCATCGCCGCCCAATTCCAGCGCCCGTACCACTGTGTCTGTATCGTCCAGACAGGAAGTGAAAATGATGGGGCAGTGGTACCAGCTGCGCAGGCGCTGGCACAGTTCCATGCCGTTGGTATCCGGCAGAAGGATATCCATCAGGATCACATCGAACTTTTCCCGGGCGTGGCTCAGCGCCTCGCCGCCGGTGTCAGCGCAGACCACCTCAAAATTCTGCTGACAGTTCAAGAAATAGCTGGTAGTGTCCCGGATCACCGGATCATCTTCCACCAGAAGAATGCGGATCATCCTGTTTACCCTCCCCTTTTCGGCGTGAATTTGCTATAATATCTTTATCTAGTATACCGTATTTCCGGGCTGTTCTCAACCGGTTCTCCAAAGTTTTTGCAGGAGGTCTTTTTATGATAAAAAAGCGATTTCTGCTTCCGGCTGCTGCCGGGGCACTGGCACTGACCATTGGGTTGGCAGGGATCTGGTTCAACCAGCGGCTGCCGACGCTGGCGGATTTTGGGGTCCCCGGCATGGACACCGAAGGCCAATTGATGGCATGGGCTGCCCTGTTCCCGGAAAAAGGAGTGGCTGCCCTGACCTTCCGCACGGTGCTGCAGTGGATGGCCATAGCGGTATTCTGCACTCTGGGGGCGGTGGTGCTGGCCCTGTACCGATACAAGCCTCAGAAGGAACTGGGGTATTTTCTGCTGTATCTGACGGTGCTGACCCTCTGGGCTCTGGTGATCATTCTGGCTCCGGTGGGAAGTTCCGGCTGGAGCGTCTTTTTCCGCCGGGGATTCTTTACCGTCACGGTTCTGGCAGGTATTCTGCTGTGTGCCGCCCTGACAGGGGCTGTGCCGGTGTCCCACGGGCAGCGGCTCCATTCCCTGCTTCTGACGCTGGGGTATCTTGTTCTGACGCTGGTTCCCCTCAGCCGTGTACGAGCGGTGGGGCTGCTTTTGGGCATGGGCTACTGTCTGGGCATCCTGATGGCAATGTATGCCCGGGGCTCCGACGCTGCCCTGCTGATGTTATTTCCCTGTGCCATCACCATTGGTTTCCGGGTATGGGTGGTCCTGCCGGGCATGCACGTGCCGTTTTTTCAGGAGAGCGTGTTTTTCTACCTGTTCCGGTGTGCCCGGATCTACGATGCGCCTTTTACTCTGGGCTGCATGGCCTACGTCTGCCGCCGGTATGCCCTGCAATTTGACCGGGCGGAGCAGCTGGCCCGGGAGCTGGATGCCCGGGTCATTCAGCGGACAAAGGCCCTGACGGAGGAGACCGAGGCCCGGAAAAGCATGATGCTGAACATTTTCCACGACCTGCGCAGTCCCCTGTTTGCGGTCAGCAGTGGACTGGACACACTGGAGGCTGCACCGGAGGCCCTGCCGGCCCTGCTGCCGGCCCTGCAGCAGCGGACGGCCTTTCTCCGCCGCCTGACGGAGGATCTGTTTCTGGCTGCAAAGCTGGAGCAGAAGCAGGTGATGCTCAACGAGGACCGGGTATCTCTGGGGGAGGTCATCGCTGCGGTCTGTGACAGCTGCCGGGAGGAGGCTGAGAAGAAGGGCGTGGTGCTTCAGGCTCCCCCGGCTTCGGAGCTGCCGGTGTGGGGCGACCAGATCCGGCTGCAGCAGATCCTGCAGAACCTGTTAACAAATGCCATTCACTACACCCCTGCAGGAGGGAGCATCACCGTCAACAGCCGGGTGGAGGCCGGTGCTGCTCTGGTGAGCGTCCGGGACACGGGCTGCGGCATTGCGCCGGAGGATCAGGCCGCCGTATTTGACCGGTATTTCCACACCACCACCTCTTCCAAGCACGACTCCACAGGTCTGGGACTGACCATTGCGCAGGAGCTAGCCCACCTGCACCACGGAGAAATCCTATTGGAAAGTGAAGTAGGCAAAGGCAGCTGCTTCACATTAAAGCTCCCTCTATTATCTGCTTAACAGAGAAATCCCCCGCCATAGGCGGGGGATTTCTTTATAGCATCTTATTGAATTTAAGCCAGCGGATCCCACAGCTTCATGGGCAGGGGCTCCTGATCCAGCAGGGCGCGCTGGGCATCGCTCAGCAGGCTCTTGCGGACCGTGATCTGGTAGACATTGGCCTTGAACCACTTCTCGCTGCCGATGTAATAGCCCTTCTGGCCGGAGGCATCGCCCCAGCTGTTCTCGATCTTCCAGCGGTCAGCCTTGCCGTTCTCGTCCAGATTGACACCGCAGAACATCATGCAATGGTTCATGGTGCTTTCACGGGTGAGCAGCCGCTCGGCTTTGGTCATGCCAAAGGTCAGGCCGCCCAGCACCTCGCCGTACTGGAAGCAGTCGGGATCCCAGTAACCGTTGGCGCGGTCGCCGTCAGGGTGGCAGTCGCAGCTGAACATGACCCCCTCCCCTGCCTGCAGCTGACGGATGGTCAGATCCTCCAGCTCCTCCTGCGAGAGGTTGAGCCAGAACATATTTTCCTCCACCACGTCCCCCATAAAGGGCTGGCAGTAGGTGCGGTTCAGCGCATGGATGGGCGAGGAGATGATGACGACATAATCATCAAAATCATTGCCCACATACTTCTCCAGGAAGGTGTGCGGGGTCAGGTTCCGGTCGCAGTGGTAGTGCTCATCCTTGTCGGTATACTCAAAGTCAAAGCTCCTGGGAGGCTGGCCGTAGAGGATGCACAGGGCGTTGTAGATCTCCGCCAGCATCTCCTCGCGGCGGGCGGCCGTGTCCTTTCCCTCTTTTGCCATGGCCCGCAGTTCCAGCGCATCCTCCCGCAGCTTGCGGTTCAGGATGGGCAGATACTTGGCCGTGCCGGTGGAGTGGACTGTCTCCGGCATGACCCAGGAGGGCACCACGCCGTACTTTTTGATCAGGCTGATGGCCATATCCCACTGGCCGCCGTCGGGCAGCGGGTTGCCCAGCAGGGTGTAGGTCTCACGGTCGGTCAGGTCCTGATCCGCAAAGTGGAGGATGTTCTCAAGGAAGAGATTTGCCTTTTCCAGCTTATCGTAGAACGCCAGATAGGTGGGAGAGAAGGAGAAATCCTCCAGATCACACTTGGCGATCACCCGCTGGCGCAGGACGTTCAGGGTGGAGAACATCCAGCAGCGGCCGCTCTGCTTCTGGTTGGTGATGTTATTTGTCTTGACCAGCACAGAGAAGTCCATCCGCAGCTTGGCAGCGGCGGCGGGCACAAAGGCCGCGTCCGGCAGAGCCGTGCGGGAAACTGCATTGGACATCACATTCAGCTCCGGGCGGGCAGCATAGCCCTGCTCAAAGCGTTCCAGCATCCGGGCATCAATGGGAGTAACACGATTCATTTGATTCACGCTTTCTTTCTGAAAAGATCAATCCTTGAAATAAGCATTCTGCACGGCCAGCAGGACACCGGCACGGCTTGCGGCAAAGTTCAGGCCGCCCTGCAGGTAGCAGGTGTAAGGCTCACGCAGGGGGCCGTCGCAGGAGAGCTCGATGGTGCTGCCCTGGGTAAAGCTGCCGCTTGCCATGATGACCTCATCGGTATAGCCCGGCTCCGGAGAGGGTTCCGGTGCGGCATAGCTGTCCACGGGGCTGGCGGCCTGAATGCCGCGGCAGAAGCCGATGAGGGCATCGGCGGTATCGGCATCGAAGCAGGTCACGATATCGTTGTGGTCCTCGCAGTAGCGCGGGATGGGCTTTTTGCCCACCAGCTCCAGCAGGCACTGGGCATAGATGGCGGTCTTGATAGCCTCACACACCACGCCGGGGGCATAGTAGAAACCAAGATACATATCACGGGGCGTTTCCAGTGTACAGCCCAGCTCCTTGCCCAGACCGGGGGCGTTCAGGCGGTAGGCACACAGCTCCACCAGATCCTTCCGGCCTGCGATATAGCCGCCGGTGGGGGCGATGCCGCCGCCCGGGTTCTTGATGAGGCTGCCCACCACAAGGTCAGCACCGGCCTGGCAGGGCTCCTTCATCTGGGTGAACTCACCATAGCAGTTGTCCACAAAGATGATGATCTCGGGGTTGGCGGCACGGGCCGTGTCGGCGATCTTCTGAATGGTATCCAGATCAAAGGCATTGCGCTGCAGGTAGCCGCGGCTGCGCTGGATATGGCAGACCTTTGCCCCCGGGGCCTTTTGAGCGATCAGCGCGTAATCCGGGGTGAAATCGGCCTTGAGGGGGGCTTCGTCGTACCGGATACCGTAGTCCATCAGGGTGCCGGTGCCCTTGCCCTTGCCGTCCAGACCGATCACGCCCTCCAGCGTATCGTAGGGGCGGCCGGTGGCAGCCAGCAGGGTATCCCCTGCCCGCAGCAGGCCGAACAGGGCCACCGCCAGCGTATGGGTGCCGCTCTGGAACTGACTGCGCACAAGGGCATCCTCCGCGCCCATCACCTCGGCAAAGATCTGCTCAAGCTTGGCGCGGCCGGTATCCCACAGGCCGTAGCCGGTGGTGCCCAGCATATCGGTGGAGGACATCTGGGTATCGGCAAAGGCCTTGAGCATTTTCAGCTGGTTGTAGTCCCGGATCTCCTCCATGTGACGGAAATAGGGCTGGCAGAGCTCCATGGCTTTTTCGTCCAGCGCCAGGACTTCGGGTTTGTAATCAAAAAAGTGGTTCAGCATTGACATTTTGGTTCCTTAATCTTTTTGTAAGTTTATGCTAT
Source organism: Faecalibacterium sp. BCRC 81149 (assembly GCF_022750605.1). NCBI lineage: Bacteria > Bacillati > Bacillota > Clostridia > Eubacteriales > Oscillospiraceae > Faecalibacterium > Faecalibacterium sp. BCRC 81149. The sequence goes on from NZ_QXJA01000001.1 coordinate 274,296, forward strand.
GATGACCCGTCGGCAGCTTTCTCCTCGGACACGAAACGGGCCATTCCATCGCCCGCCCTATTGCCTGCGGCAACAGGGTCCCACCCCAGCGGACGGTCCTCAGAGAAACTCCCGCCGTGTCAGACTGTGGCTTCGTACCGGGCATACTCTCCCAGCTTTTCAAAGCCGAGGCGGGTGTAAAAGTGCACCCGTTCCGGGGAGCAGAGGAAAAGGGGCTGCAGGCCCTGCGCCGAGAGGGTGTTGGCCAGCCGGACGATAAGCCGCCCGCCGATGCCGCGCCCCCGCAATGGCTCCGCAGTCTCGCCGCAGGCCATGTAAGCCTGCTCCGTTCCAATGGCGTAAGCGCCCACGGTGCAGGCAAGCTCCCCTCCCTGCTCCAGAGCCCAGACCACAGCCCTGCCGCGGGCGCGCTTTGAGCAGAGCTCAGAGTAAAAATCATCCCGCCGCGTGGGGCGGTCCGGAAACAGCATCTGTGCAACGGGGCCCGCCGGGGGCTCCGGGTCAAAATGCAGGGAGGCCCAGAGCGTTTCTTCCACAGCGGGTTCCGGCAGCTGCTTTCCGGGCGCCAGGCCAAAGACAAAAAGGGACTTTACCCGGGCCCAGCCGGTGGGCGGCGGGCACTCGGCTTCGTCCAGGACAACCGCCTTACAGCCGCAGAAATGCAGGAAGCTGGCCAGTTCGTCCGGGTTGGCGTGGCCCGCCAGCCAGGCGGTGCTGCCGCCCACATCCAGCGCCAGCGTTGGCCCGGCGAAGAACCGGCCCGGCTGGCTTTTGCCGAAGAGCGCCAGCGCCTGCGGCATCGTGACCCCAAGGCAGAGCTTTCCGCGGCAGGCGCTGCGGAACCGCTGCCTCTGGCGAGGCGTTCTGACCTGCGTGATCATTTCAGTGCGTTGACGATGTTCTTGAACTCGCGGCCGCGCACCTCAAAGTTGGGGTAGAGGTCGAAGGAGGCGCTGGCGGGAGACAGGATGATGATATCGCCGGGCTTTGCGGCGGCACGGGCCAGCTCCACGGCGTGCTGCATATTGTCCGCATGCTGGATGGGCAGTGCGGCCTCGTTGAAGCCAGGGTCTTCCCGCAGAGCCTTTTCAATGCGGGGGCCGGTGGCACCCATCAGCACCAGATCCTTGACGTGGGCCACGATCTCGGGAGCCAGCGGCTCATAGGGGATGTGCTTATCGTAGCCGCCCGCAATAAGGATGACCTTCTGGTCAAAGCTGCGCAGGCCCGCAATGGTGCGGGTGGGGCTGGTGCCGATGGAATCGTTGTAGTAGAGCACGCCGTCCAGCGTGCGCACCGGCTCAATGCGGTGCTCCACGCCGGTAAAAGTGCTGCCCACCTTCTGGATGGCCTCTACGGGCACCTCTCCCCAGACTGCGGCGGCAGCGGCCAGCAGATTCTCGATATTGTGCAGGCCCCGCAGCTTGATGTCCTTCTGGGCCAGGAAGGGCGTTACCACGCCGTCCTCGGCCATGCAGAGCATGTTGTCCTCTTTGCGCAGGAATGCACCGTTGTCGGTATCGTGCAGGCGGGTGAACCAGACCTGCCTACCCTTGCAGTCCTTCTGCATGGAGCGGCTGATCTCATTCTCGTAGCCCAGCACGGCACGGCAGGGCGGGTTCTGGTAGAGCAGGATGTTGCGTTTTGCGTCGATGTACTCCTGCATATCCTTATGGTGATCGAGGTGGTTGGGGGTGACGTTGGTCACCACCGCGATCTTCGGGCTCTGGTGCATGCTGATGAGCTGGAAGCTGGACAGCTCCACCACAGCCACATCCTCCGGCCGGACCTCAGGCAGCATGGGCAGCAGGGCCGCACCGATGTTGCCGCCCAGATGCACCTTGCGGCCTGCGGCCTCATAGAACTTGGAGATGAGGGTGGTGGTGGTGGTCTTGCCGTCAGAGCCGGTCACGGCCACGATCTCGCAGGGGCAGAAATCGAAGAAAAGCTCGACCTCGCTGGTGACCATGGTGCCCGCCGCCATGGCATCCTGCAGGGGCTTTTCAAAGTAGCCCACAAAGCCGGGGGTGCGCATGATGATATCCTGGCCCTTGAAGCCGTCCAGATAGTGTTCGCCCAGGCTCAGGTCAATGCCCAGTTCCCGGATGGTAGCGGCATAATCGCCAAACTCCTCCACGCTCTTTTTCTGGTCGCACAGGGTCACATGGGCCCCCAGCTCCACAAACTCCTTGATAAGGGTCTTGTGGCTGACACCGGCACCGATGAACGCCACCTTTTTGCCCCGGATAAGTTCTGCAAGCTTCTGCTGATCTTTCTGCATAAGGAAAGAACCTCCTCTATGAAAATTCAGGCTGAAATTGATTCACTGCTCCATTTTACACCTTTTCCAGCCAATTGGCAACGCCAAACCTTGTTCTGGCCCCGGATGCACCGAAATCCTATCTGAATTCACAAAATGTCGATTGTCTTTTCCGACCGTTTCCGCTATACTTTAGTTGTATCATCTTACAAGGAGCGCATTTTCTTGAAACATTCCCTGATCCGCTTTTCCGCAGTGGTGCTGACCATTGCGTTTGTTTTTGCCCTGACCGGCTGTGGTTCGGGCTCCAACAGCTTCACCTGGTTCGTGGACAGCATCCCGGCCAACCTTGACCCGCAGGTGGCCTCGGCTTCTGCGGATGTCATCGCCTGCGAGAACCTGTACAGCGGCCTTGTCCGCAAAGATCCCAGCGGCAAATATGAGCCTGCCCTCTGCGAACGGTGGGAGAAGTCCTCCGATGGCCTCACCTACACCTTCTACCTCAAGGACGGCCTGACTTACACCGCCGCCAAGGGCAACGCCACCGACTACGCCATCACCGCCGAGGATTTTGTGTTCGCTTTCCGGCGCTTGTTCCGGGCGGAGACCAACTCCCCCTACGCGGTGGAGTTTGCGGCCCTTGAAAACAGCGCCGCCGTGCTGGCCGGGCAGATGCCCGAGAGCGCGCTGGGAGTCACGGCCTCCGGGCCGCTGACACTGGTGTTCCACCTGAGCAGTGCCGATGACAACTTCCTCGAGAAGCTCACCCTGCCCGGTGCCATGCCCTGCGATGAGGAATTTTTCAATTCCACCCGGGGCACCTACGGTCTGAATGCCTCGTCCACCCTTTCCAGCGGCAGCTTCTATATCTACAACTGGACAGCCAGCGGCTTGTTCCTGCGGCGTGCCCCCTCGGGCAGCCTCATCGACAGCCTGCGGCTGGTGCAGAACACCAACAGCGCCGGGCAGTCCGCCGCAGAGCTGATTGCCAACGAGAAGTGCTCTGCCGCCCCGGACGACACCGCCGCGCCCACCACCCTGACTTCCCTCTCCTACTCCGATACCACATGGAGCCTGCTGTTCAACTGCAGCAGCGTGTTTGCTTCCACCGAGCTGCGGCAGGCACTGGCCTCCGCCGCGCGGGGTGCAGCCGAGGTGCCGGACGGCGGGCTCTATGCCGCCGCCAACGGTCTGGTACCGGACGGCCTGACTGTGGACGGCATGAACTACCGGGATACCGCCGGGGATGTGACTCCCGCCGCGGTGGATGCCCGGGCGCTCTACCTCACGGCGCGGCAGACGCTGACCACCTCCGACTTCAACAAGGTCAGCCTGATGGTGCCCGCCGGTTCCGGCGTGACCAGCGCCGCCGAGGAGATCAACGGCGTGTGGCAAAAGGAGTTTTCCCTCTTCTTCTCCGTAGAGGAGGTGGACGAGGAGACCTTTGCGAAACGGCTGGCCGAGGGGGACTACACCATCGCCTTGGCCCCCATCAGCGCCGAGGGCGGCAGTGTGTACAACATGCTGAACCAGTTCACCGCAGCGGGCGGCGGCCTGACCGGCTATGCAGATTCCCTGTATGCCACCCAGCTGCAGGCCAGCACCCAGGCCACCGGAAGCTCCCGCTGCCGCCTGCTGGGCGATTGTGAGCGCCAGCTGCTCAGCAATGCCGTGGCGGTCCCTCTGTTTGCCCAGCAGAAGCGCCTGCTGATCGCACCCGGCATCCAGAACCTCATCTTTGACCCCTTTGGCCCGGTGCTGGATCTGACCTATACCACAAAAGAATGATGTGCCACAAAAAATACCGGAGCAGCTGCCTGCCCCGGTATTTTTCTTATCCCTTTTTAATGCCGAACAGCCTGCGCAGAACGCCGCGCAGACACTTCGGGCTTTTGATAACGACCACCTGCATCGCTCTCCCGCCTTTCGTGGTGTGATACCACAATATAAGCGGCAGAACGGCAAAGTGTGCGGCTCAGGCCTTGTTCCCGGTCAGGATCGGTGTATCCGGCACCGTTTCCACGACCACCAGCGCCCCCTTGCGGGTGGAGATGGTGATGCAGTCTGAGCCTTCGGCATACTCATTGCTGACTCCCAGCGGATAACCGGCCACCAGCACATCGTCGGTGAGCTCATAATAGGAACCGCGCTCACACACGCCCTCCGCCCTGCCCTCCATGGGGAAAGCGGAGAAGTAGAAAAATTCCTCCTTCGGGTAGGCGCGGGTCTCGCCGGAGCGGACAAAGGTGACGCGGCTGCGCTCATCCTGAAGCGTTGCCCGCACCCCCCGTTCTTCCAGCCCAAGGCCGGTGGCAAGATTCGAGAGGGTATGCTCGATCCGCCTGCCGCCCAGCGCCCCCAGAAGAAGCACCTCAGTAAAGCCCTTCTCACTGGCAAGCTTAGCGGCATATTCGGTGTCGGTGTCGTCCTTGACGTGAGGCAGGACGATGATATCGTCGTTCTGCTGCACCGGACAGGGCGCGGTATCGAAATCTCCCAGGATGATATTGGGCTTGCAGCCCAGCGGCGCGCAGTTGCGGTAGCCTGCATCACAGGCGATGATGAAGTCATCGGGGCGGAGCAGACGCTTCAGCTCCGGCGAGACCGGGCAGGCCGAGAGGATCACGCAGCGCATCACATTCCCCTCCTCTGCCAGTCCTTGACATCCTTGACTTCCTCATACATGGCACAGTAGCTGTCGTACCGGGTCTGGGAGAGTTTTCCCTCGGCCAGAGCGGCACGGATGGCACAGCCCTTTTCCGTGCGGTGGGAGCAGCCGGTGAACTGACACTGCCCAAGGTAGGGCCCGAACTCCGGGAAGGCGTGCTCCAGATTCTCCTTGGGGATGAACCCGGCGCGGTTGGCTTCCAGGCTGGCAAAGCCGGGGGTATCCGCAATACGGCCTCCAAAGGCCTCAAAGATGGTCACCTCGCGGGTGGTGTGGCGGCCGCGCCCCAGCTTCTGGCTGATGGCACTGGTCTCCCGCTCGGCCTGAGGCAGCAGGGTGTTGAGCAGGGTCGATTTGCCTACACCGGAGTTGCCGCAGAAGGCGCAGAGCCGCCCGCTGATCCACTGCCTGACCTCGTCCAGCCCTTCCCCGCTGTCGTAGCGGATGGCAATGAAGGGCAGAGTGGATCTTTCATAGGCGCTGCGCAGGAACTCCACCTCGCCAAGGTCAGCCTTGGTGCAGACGATGACGGGCTGCACCCCCTTGTCCACGGCGATGGCCGAGAGCTTGTCCAGCACCAGTGTGCTGGGGGTGGGCTGGGTGGTGCTGGCCACAAGGAACAGCACATCCAGATTGGCCACAGGCGGCCGGACAAACACGTTTTTGCGGGGTGCGATCTCGGCAATGACTGCCGCGCCGTTCTCGGTCTCCAGCGTCACCTCATCGCCCGCCACGGGGGTGATCTTCTGTTTGCGGAAGATGCCCCGGGGCTTGCACTCGATCACACCCTCTTCGGTCTTGACGTAGTAAAATCCGCCAATTCCTTTTACGATATATCCCTTCATCCGTTCCTCCCTCAGGACAGCAGCGCGCTCCACCAGTCGCCCAGGCCGGTGCCCTCACTGCTGGAAGAATCGCCGCTGCTGGAAGAGCTGCCCCCGATCAGGCCGCTCCACCAATCGCTGGAGGAGCTGCCCGGCTGTTCAGCCGGGGTCTCAGGCACCGGCTCGGGGCCTGCGCTCACGGTAATGCTGACACGGCTGTTCACCTTGACGGTAGATCCTGCCGCCGGGCTCTGGCCGATGATGGTACCGGCGGGCTGGTCGCTGTACTGCTCGGTGGTGCTGCCAAGGCCCAGCTTGTTCTGCACCAGCACGGAGCGGGCATCGTCCACACTCTTGAGGCCGGTCAGGGCAGGCACCTTGGCCGTGGTGTTGACCTGCGGGCGGCTGACATAAACCACCACTGTGGAGCCTGCAGCCACCTGACTGCCCGCAGCAGGTTCGGTGCGGATGATGGAGCCTGCGGCCACGCTGGGTTCCACCGCCTGGGTGATCAAAACAGAGACCCCCAGATCCTTGAGCTGCTGCTCACCATCTGCCTGCACATAGTTGGAGACATCCGGCACGGTGACATACTGGATGCCCAGGCTGACGGTCAGGGTCACGCTCTGGCCCTCGCGGACGGTACGGCCCGCCACCGGGGACTGCCGGTAGACGTAACCGGCGGCGTAATCGTTGCTGTAGGCCTGCTCCCAGTTGATGACGATCTGGCCGGATGCCACCTGCTGGGAAGCGTTGACCTCATCCTGGGTCATGCCGCTGTAATCTGCCAGCACCACATCGGCCTTTTCCCCCATCAGGGAGCTGGAATCATTCAGGATCATCCAGCACAGGGCCGCGCAGGCCAGTGCAAAGGCCACGGTGATGCCGAACAGCACCGGCAGGAACACGGTGCGCTTTTTCTTTTTTCTGCCTTTTGCCGGAGCACTGCCGCGCTCCGGACGGGATTCTTTTCTGGGCATAGGGGGTTCCACCACCTTTTCAGGAATTTCATCGGGGAGATAGGTGTAGTTGAACACGATGGCCGGGTTCTCTACATAGGCGTTGAGGGCTTCCAGCATCTCAGCGGCGCTTTTATAACGGTTTTCGGGCCGCTTTGCCATGGCGCGCTCGGTGATCTCCACCAGCCCCACCGGCACCCAGGGAGCCAGTTCCCGCAGGTTCCTGGGCTGATCCGAGATCTGCTTGATGGCCACCTCCACCACGTCATCGGCATCGAAGGGCAGATGCCCTGAGAGCATCTCGTACATCATCACGCCCACCGAATAGAGGTCGCTGGTGAAGTCGGTCTCATCGCCCTTGGCCTGCTCCGGGCTGATATAGTGGACGCTGCCCATGGCCTTGCCGCCCGAGAGCTGGTTCTCGGCCCGGGAGATGCGGGCAATGCCAAAATCCATCATCCGCAGCTGGCCGTTGTCCAGCAGCATGATGTTCTGGGGCTTGATGTCCCGGTGCACCACGCCGTTGCGGTGGGCATGATCCAGCGCTTTCAGGATCTGAGAGATAAAATGGACGGTCTCCCGGCTGGTCAGCTTGCCGCCCCGCTCGTTCAGATACTCGCGCAGAGTCATGCCGTCCACATATTCCATGACGATATACTGCAGATGGTCGCTCACCGAGACATCATACACCTTGACGATGTTGGGGTGGTTGAGCAGCGAGATGGCCTTGGACTCGTTCTTGAAGCGGCGCACAAGGTCGGGGTCGTGCATGAGCTCCTGCCGCAGCACCTTGACGGCCACGACCGTGCCCTCCGGCACCGGGCCGCCCGGCCCCACAACGGCCTTGTAGACATTGGCCATGCCGCCGGTGCCGATGAGCTCCCGCACCGTGTACAGGCCGTCCAGCGTTTTGCCGATCAGGTTATCCATGGTGCACCTCCGTAGGTTCCACAGCCAGCAGCAGGGCGGTGATGTTGTCGGAGCCGCCGTTCTCGTTGGCGGCATCCACCAGCCGATCGGGCAGATCGTAGAACGGGCCCTGCGCCAGCAGCTGCTCCATCTGCTCCACCGGAACCATGTTGGTCAGGCCGTCCGAGCAGAGCAGCAGCAGATCCTTTGCCTGCAGCTGCACCGAGGTGACCTCCGGCTCCAGCCGGTAATCCACGCCCAGCGCCCTGGTGATGATGTTCTTCTGGGGATGATGCTCGGCCTCCTCCTCCGTGATGGTGCCGCAGTCCACCAGCTCCTGCACATAGGAGTGGTCGTGGGTGAGCTGGGTCAGTTTACCGCCCCGGCAGAGGTAGGCGCGGGAATCGCCCGCGTGGCAGAGGGTGGCTTCCCCGCCCCGCACCAGGGCGCAGACCGCCGTGGTTCCCATACCGGCCAGCGATTCCTCGTGGGCGGCTTTGTTGAACACATAGCGGTTGGCACTGATGAGGGCCTTTTTCAAAAAAGCTCCCTCCTGCCCTGCTCCGCACTGGGCGTACTGCTCCTGAAACACCTGCTCGATGACATTGCAGGCCCCCTGTGAGGCCTCGCGGCCGCCTTTGGCTCCGCCCATGCCATCACACACCAGTGCCCAGACAGCACCGCCAGGCAGCTCCCCGGCACGGTAATCATCCTGATTTTCCTGCCGGACGCGGCCCACATCCGTTTTTCCTGCTAGTTTCATAGGCTTCTCCTCTTGCGATTTACGCCTTACCATTCATTTCGTCCCGGCGCAGCTGGCCGCAGGCGGCGCTGATCTCGCTGCCAAGACGGCGGCGTACCGTGGCGTTGACCCCCAGGCTCTCCAGCTTTTTCTGGAAGCGCTGGACATTGGCGGCATCGGTAGCCGAGTAGGGGCTTCCGTCCACCGGGTTGATGGGAATGAGGTTCACATGAGCACCCATGCCCCGGATGAGGTCGGCCAGCTGTCTGGCACAGGCATCGGAATCATTGACACCGCGCACCATCGAATACTCAAAGCTGACCCGGCGGCCCGTGGTCTCCTGATAGCGGCGGACGGCGGGCATCAGCACCTCCACGGGGTAGGCATCATTGACCGGCATCATGCCGCTGCGGATCTCGTTGTTGGGGGCGTGCAGGGAGACCGAAAGGGTCAGCTGCAGCTTTTTCTCGGCCAGCTGGTCGATCTTGGGCACCAGACCGCAGGTGGAAAGGCTGATGTTGCGCATTCCGATGTTCACCCCCTCCGGGGAGGAGATGTTCTCAAGGAAGCGCATGACCTCGTCAAAATTATCCAGCGGCTCCCCGATGCCCATGAGGACGATGTGGGAGATGCGCTCCCCGATGTCCTTCTGGGCGGTATAGATCTCAGAGCAGATCTCACCGGCTTCCAGGTTGCGCACCCGGCCTGCCTGGGTGGAGGCGCAGAAGCGGCAGCCCATCCGGCAGCCCACCTGGGTGGAGACGCAGACCGTGTTGCCGTAGTGGTAGCGCATGACAACGGTCTCGATGCAGTTGCCGTCGGCCATCCGCAGCAGATATTTCACGGTGCCGTCCTTGGCTTCCTGCCGGCGCTCGATCTTGGGGGCAGCAATGTAAAACTGCTCTTCCAGCTTTGCCAGCAGGGTCTTGGGCTGGTCGGTCATGGCAGAAAACTCGGTGACCAGCTTCTGGTGCACCCAGTGGAAGATCTGCTTTGCCCGGAAGCCCGGCTGACCCATGGCTTTCAGCGCAGCGGTCAGCTCGGCCAGCGTCAGGGAAGAGATACAGCGTTTTTGTTCCATGGTATTCTCCTATGAATCAATACGAACCGGACGGCGGGTTCATTGGGTTTTCTGCATGGCGCAGAGGAAAAAGCCGTCCATCCCGGTGCGGGTGGGCACCGAGAGCGCCCCGTGCTCCCCCACTGTCATTCCGTCAGGGAACGCCACAGCGGGCCGGACCACCCGGAACTCCGGGTGGCGGGCAAGGAATGCCGCCACCTGCTCCTCGTTCTCAGCGGGGTCGATGGTACAGGTGGAGTAAACCAGCCGCCCGCCCGCTTTCAGCAGAGCAGCTGCTGTGTCCAGAATGGACGACTGGGTGTCCAATAATTCATCGTGGCGTGCTTTTTCCAGCGTCTTATAGCGGATATCCGGCTTTTTTGCCAGAATGCCCAGGCCGCTGCAGGGGGCATCCACCAGAATGCGTTCTGCGGCGGGCAGCTTTGGGTTGGGGCGGGTGGCATCATTGCAGAGAGCGGTGACATGGGCAAAGCCCATCCGTTCCACAGCGCTCCGGATGAGCCCGACCCGGTGCTCTGCCACATCGCAGCTGTACAGTGCGCCCTGCCCCTGCATTTCCTCGGCCAGCAGCAGCGTTTTGCCGCCGGGTGCCGCGCAGAGGTCGATCACGGTATCGCCGGGCTTTGCCTCCACACAGAGGGCTGCCAGTTGGCTGGCCTGCCCCTCCACATGAAAACAGCCCTCCTTGAAGAGCGGGTGCTCCGCCGGGCTGCCCTCGAACTTTGCCAGCACACTGCCGGGCACAAGGCCGGGCTGTGCGCTCTTCACGCCGCTTTCCAGCAGTTTTTCACAGAGGGCCGCGGCATCCATTTTCAGGCAGTTGGCCCGCAGGCTGGTGCAGCCGCCGTCGGCGGTGTGGGTCAGGATGCCCAGCGCTTCCTCGGGGTAATGGGTACGCAGAAACTCCGCCACATCCTGCCCCGCAGAGCCCAGCACCATGAGGCGCTGGGTCTCGTTCCGGAAGCGGGCAGTTTCCAGATCATAATTGCAGGCCTTGCGCAGAACGGCATTGACCAGCCCGGACGCACTCGCCTTTTTGAAGGTGCGGGTCAGCTTGACGGCCTCGTTCACCGCCGCCGACACCGGCACCTGCATATAGCGGGCCTGCGCCAGCGCAGCCCGCAGGATCTCGCGCACCTGCGGGTCCAGCCTGGCAAGGCCCTTGGGCAGGAACTGCTCCAGAATGAAATCCAGCGTGCCCTGATGTTCCAGCACAGTGTAGAAGATGGCACCGGCAAAGGCCTTATCCCGGCCCTCCAGCTTCTGGCGGCGGAGTTCGGCATCCAGCACAAGGTTTGAGAAGCCGTCCTGCTCCTGCCGGACCAGTGCAGCCACTGCCGCTGCCCGTGGATTGGCCGCCATCAGAGGGTATCCCCCGCTTTGAGGCGCAGACCGGCTGCAAAGGAGGTGCCATCCATCGGCTTTTTGCCCTCAGGCACCACATGGAGCAGCTGGACCGCACCATCGGCACAGGCCACCGTCAGGGGCTTTGTGGAAAGCACCGTGCCGGGAGCCTCACCGTTGGAAGCGGCCACGCGGCACTCGGTCACCTTGACCTTTTTGCCGCCTGCGGTCACGAACCAGGCCATGGGCCAGGGGTTCATGCCGCGCACCCAGTTGTGGATGTGCGCGGCAGTATCGGTCAGCCTGAACTCCGCCAGCTCCTTGTCCAGCATGGGGGCCAGGGTGGCGTTCTCATGCTGCTGGGGCTGGGGCCTGAGGGTGCCGGCTTCCAGGGCGGGCACCGCCTCACAGAGGACGCGGGCACCTACGGCGGTGACCCGGTCAAACAACTCACCGCTGGTCTCCTCCGGGCCGATGGCGATCTTCTCGCAGACCAGCACATCGCCGGTGTCCAGCCCCTCGTCCATCTGCATGATGGAAACGCCGGTCTCGGTGTCGCCGTTCAGAACAGCCCACTGCACGGGGGCGCTGCCGCGGTACTTGGGCAGCAGGGACACATGCAGGTTGATGCAGCCATGCTTCGGAGCTTCCAGCACGGACTTGGGCAGGATGCAGCCGTAGGCCACCACCACGATGAGGTCAGGGGCCAGCGCCCGGATGTTGGCATCCTCGCTGCCGTCCCGCAGGGTACGGGGCTGGAACACGGGGGTCCCATGCTCCAGAGCAACTTCCTTGACCGGGGGCGCGGTGAGCACCTGCTTGCGGCCCACCGGCTTATCCCGCCGGGTGTACACGCCGCAGATCTCGTGACCGGCAGCATACAGGGCCTTCAGGCACTCCGCGGCGATATCCGGGGTTCCCATGAACAGAATGCGCATCAGTTGTTTCCTTTCGCTTCACGGGCAGCCTTTTTGCCCTCCTCGGTGTCCTCGTAGAAATACTCGCTGGACTCCATGATGGTAATGCCGTCCAGATGGTCGTTCTCGTGCTGGATGCAGCGGGCCAGCAGGCCCTCGGCCTCCAGCTCAAACCAGTTGCCGTTGCGGTCCTGCGCACGCACCTTGACGGCAGCGGGACGGGTCACGGCACCGTTGTGACCGGGGAAGGACAGGCAGCCCTCGTAGGCGGTCTCCTCCTCCTCAGAAACAGCCAGGATCTCGGGGTTGACGAAGTCGATGAACTTGTACTCATAATCCTCGGGGATCTCCTCGGGGGCATCGGTGGTGTCCCACACCACGAACACGCGGCGCAGCATGCCCACCTGAGGACCTGCCAGACCCACGCCGTCGGCGGCGATCATCGTCTCCCGCATGTCATCCAGCAGGGTGGCAAGGCGGTCGTCAAAGTTGGTCACGGGGCGGCAGACCTTGTTCAGGATGGGGTCGCCCTCTTTTACGATATTGCGGATAGCCATAGTGGTACCTCCAAAATTTATTGTGTTGTATCAGATATCCCCGTCCGAGTGCAGATCGACCACAACGGTGGCCTTGCCGGGCAGCTTTTCCTGCTCGTAGAGGGTCAGCGTTTCCCGGATGAGGTCCCGGAAACGGCGGTCGTTGCGGCACTTGACAGTGAGTTTATAGCGGTAGGAATCGTTGATCTTTTCAATGCTGCCGGGGGTGGGGCCCAGCACCCGCAGGGGCAGGTCGGGCTGTTTGGCCGCCTGCCGGCCCAGCAGGGCCGCAAAGCGGGCGGAAGCCCGGGCCACCTCGCTCTCCTTTGGCCCGGCAAAGCCCACAACGCAGAGCCCGCAAAAGGGCGGATAAAGCCCCAGCTTCCGGTAGGCGATCTCCTGCTCGAAGAACGCGTCGTAGTCCTGCGCGGCGGCAAGGTTGAGCACCGGGTTGTCCGGGTCGGTGGTCTGGATGATGGCAAAGCCGGGGTCTTTTGCCCGGCCGCTCCGGCCCACCACCTGCGTGACGAGGCTGAACACGGTCTCATAGGCCCGGAAGCCCTGGGCGAACAGGAGCGAATCGATGCCCAGCACGCCCACCAGCGTCACATCCTCGAAATCCAGCCCCTTGGCCACCATCTGGGTGCCCACCATGATGTCATATTCATGCCGGGCAAACTTTGCCAGCAGCTTTTCATGGGCATCCTTGGCGGCGGTGGTATCTTGATCCATCCGCAGGACGCGGGCCTCCGGAAAGAGCTTTGCCAATTCCTCCTCGGCCTTCTGGGTGCCAAACCCCCGGTACTGCAGTTTGCCGCCGCAGGCGGGGCATCTGGCAGGGGGCGGATCCAGCTGGCTGCCGCAGTAATGGCAGAGCAGCTTGTGGGCCGATTTGTGGTAGACCATGGGCACGCTGCACTTCTGGCATTTGAGCACCTCGCGGCAGTCCTCGCACTGAGCCACGGTCTGGTAGCCCCGGCGGTTGAGCAGCAGGATGGTCTGCTTGCCTGCCTCAAGGTTGTGCCGGATGGCATCCTCCATGGCAAGGCTGATCTCCCGGGGGTTGCCGGAGGCAAGCTCGGCCCGCATATCCACGATCTGGACTTTGGGCAGCGGGTTGCCGCCATAGCGTTTGGTCAGGCGCACCAGCTGGGTGCGGCCATGCTGGGCGGCATAATAGCTCTCGGTGCTGGGGGTGGCGCTGGCCAGCAGGAGCAGGGCCCCGTTCTCCGCCGCGCGCTGCCGGGCCACCTCGTGGGCCGAGTAGCGGGGCGCAGATTCGGAGCGGTAGGTGTGCTCCTGCTCCTCATCAATGATGACAAGGCCGATGTTTTCCAGCGGGGAGAAGATCGCGCTGCGGGTGCCCACCACGATATCCGCACCGCCGTCCTGGATCATCTGCCATTGGAGCAGGCGCTCGGTATGGTTGAGGGCGGAATGCTGCACGGCCACCCGCTTGCCAAATTGGCTTTTCAGCCGCAGGATCATCTGAGGGGTCAGGCTGATCTCAGGCACCAGCACCAGCGCCCGGCGGCCCATCTGCAGACAGTGCTCGATGAGCTTCAGGAACACCAGCGTTTTGCCGCTGCCGGTCACGCCGTAGAGCAGCGCCGAGTGCGGGGCAGCATCCTCCAGCCCGGGCAGCAGCGCGTTATAGGCGGCCTGCTGCTCCTCCGTGAGAAGGATGGGCTCGTTTTTCAGCGGGATGGAAGAATACAGGTCGATGGATTTGTTCACCTTGCTGCATTCCAGCACGCCCTTGGCGCAGAGGTTGTCCAGCACCGCCCGGCTGATGCCCTTTTCCTCCAATGCAGACAGGGTGCGCTCACCTCCGGCCAGCAGGGCCACTGCGGCCAGCTGCTTGGCGGTCGGCCTGGGCTTTGGAGGCAGCGTGCCCACCAGCTTGTAGGCATTTTCCGTGTGGCGGACGAGCTGCTTTTGAAGCACCGGGGTCACGCCGTCCTCCGCCACGGTGGGCTTGTACTGCGCGCCGTAGGGAATAACCGCCTTGACGGCCTCGTAGTAGGTGCAGAAGGTGCGCTCCTTCAAAAAGTGCACCAGCCGCAGCAGCTCCGGGGTGAGGCAGGCAGAGGCCGGGGCAACATCGAACAGGAACTTGAGCTTTGCGCTCTCCGGTTCGGCATCGCAGGCCAGCACCACGCCCATCCGGGCACGGCTCCCCCGCCCGAAGGGCACCAGCACCATGCTGCCCAGCCGGACGGTATCCTGCTGGTCGGGCATGACGGCATAGGTATAGAGTTTGTCGAAATGAAAGGTCGCGTTGCTCACTGCAACGCCTACCGTTTTTGGCATTCAGGCAGCTCCTTCAAAGCGTTTTAGCGGGTCAGGTCCGCACGCTGGCAGATGACACCATAGAGCCTTTCGGCGCAGGCATTCACCTCGTCGTTGACCAGCTTGAGGGTGAATTTGTCCTGCTGGGCCAGCTCATTGCGGGCGATCTCCAGGCGCTCCCGGATGCTCTCCTCGCTCTCGGTGCCGCGGCCGCGCAGGCGGCGCTCCAGCTCCTGGGTGGAGGGGGGCAGCAGGAAGATGGTGGTGGCACCGGGATACATGCGGCGGATATTGGCCGCGCCATGCACATCGATGACCATGACCACCAGCTTGCCCGCGTTCAGCCGCTTGTTGACCTCTTCCTTCAGGGTGCCGTAGTAGTTGCCGTTGAAGAAGTTGTGCTCCACGACCTCATCCTGATCAATGAGCTGCTGGAACTGCTCCTTGGTGCGGTAGTAGTAGTCTACCCCTTCCTGCTCCCCGGGGCGGGGGGAACGGGTGGTGGCAGAAACCGTTTTTTCGATCTCGGGGTGGGCCTTGCGCAAAGCGCTCACCACACTGTCCTTTCCGGTACCGGCGGCACCGGAAACGACAAACAGATATTTTTCATTTTCCATGGTCTTACTGCTCCTCTTCTGTCACTGCTTTGCCCTCGGCCTGACCGGCGGCACGGCTGGCCACTGTTTCGGGCTGAAGGGCTGAAAGGACAACGTGGTCGGAGTCCATGATGAGGACAGCGCGGGTGCTGCGGCCATAGGACGCATCAATGAGCATCCCCCGCTCCCGCGCTTCCTTGACCAGACGCTTGACCGGGGCAGAATCGGGGCTGACCACAGCCACCACCCGGCCCGCGCTGACCAGATTGCCAAAGCCGATGTTGATCAGTTTCATCTTTTCCTCCGAACCATCTGAATCTCAGGGTTTACTCCAGATTCTGGATCTGCTCGCGGATCTTCTCGATCTCCGCCTTCATATCCACCACGATGCGGGTGATATCCAGATCCTGACACTTGGAACCAATGGTATTGGTCTCACGGTTCAGCTCCTGGGTCAGGAAATCCAGCTTGCGGCCCACGGGCTCGTCCAGCTCCAGAATGGAGCGGTACTGGGCAATGTGGCTGCGCAGGCGGACGGTCTCCTCATCCACGGCGGTCTTGTCGCCAAAGATGGCGGCCTCGGTCAGGACACGGGCATCATCGATGTTCCGGTCCTCCAGAATGACCTTGAGCTTTTCGTACAGGCGGTTGGTGTAGTTCTCCACCCGGCCGGCGCTCAAGGTCTCCACCCGGCCCACGCATTCTTCCAGAAAACGCAGGCGGTTCTCCACGTCAGCCTTCATCTTGGCACCCTCAGCGGCGCGCATCTCCACAAAACGATCCAGTGCCTGGGCGGTGACAGCGGAAACATCCTCCCACAGCTGCTCCTCATCCACATCGGCGTGGCGGGTGGTCAGCACATCGGGAAAGCGGGCGATCATCCCGGCGGTCACATCGTTCTTGACCTCCAGCGTCTCAGACAGGTCCCGCAGGGCCTGCTGGTAGCTCTTGGCCAGCTCCTGATTCACAGCCACCACGGTATCGGCGGCATCCACGGTCTGCACCGTCAGGCTCAGTTCTACCTTGCCGCGGGTCACCCGCTCGTTCAGCTGCTTTTTCAGGCGGCTGTCCAGATAGCTGCAGGTGCGGGGCATCCGGGAAGAATACTCAAAGTACCGGGAATTGACGCTGCGCAGCTCCACCGTGATCTCACGGCCATTGCGCACAGCAGTTCCCCGGCCAAAACCGGTCATGCTCAAAATCATGCTTTTTTCCTCGTATTCCAAAGGGTTTTCTGCGGACATTCTTCGTATATGTATCCGCTTTGGGGCACACAGACCCATGTTACGATACATATACTATATATTTTACTCTGCCGCCCCTTTTTTTGCAAGCAATGCGGCGAAAAAAATCTATTTTGCCCCCTTGACAAGGGGCAGGAACAGCGCTATACTATGCATCGTGAACAGTGTTCATGTTGAGGAGGTGGTCATACGAATCCGATGGCAACGTCCAAGGAGGAGATCCTGAAAACGAGCCGGGTCCTCATCCAGCAGAATGGATGGGAAGCGGTCAACATCCGTGCTGTGGCAGCAGCCTGCGGGGTATCCGTGGGATGTATCTACAACTACTTTGGTTCCAAGACCGAACTGGTGAGCGCGGCGGTGGAAAGCATCTGGAGCGATATCTTCCGCCACCCGGACGACCCGGCGGTGTTTGAGGATACCCTGTCCTGCATCCGCTGGATGTACCGGCAGCTGGAGTATGGCTCTGCGCAGTACCCCGGCTTCTTCACCCACCACGCGCTCGGCTTTGTGCGGCAGGATACCGCCGATGGAAAGCAGCAGATGCGGCAGACCTGGCAGCACATTCTGGATGCGCTGACCATGGTGCTGACCAGGGACAAAAAGATCCGGCCAGACGCATTTACTGAGGAGTTCAGCCGCCAGAAATTTGCGGGCATCCTGTTCTCCCTCATGCTTTCTGCCGTGGTGCAGCAGGATTTTGACCCCACAGCGGTATTGGAGATCATCCGCAGGACCATTTATGAAGTGTAAAAAACATCCCACAGTCTTGTGGGAGTTTTTTACGGCCAAAAGTGAACAGCGTTCATATTGACTGCTGTGGAGTATCTCCCCCAGCAGGCCACCCACGGCAGTCTGCACATCACAACGATGCAGTCCGGCCGGCAATCGCTGACCGAATCGCGATAGAGCAGCAAACCAACCATAAAGGAGCAACATTCTTATGAGAGCAATCATTGAGACCGTTTTCGACATTTTTTATCTGGTCACCGTGCTGACCGTGGGCATCCGCATGATCCGCGGCAGCAAGGCTGGCACCCAGTTCCGCCTGTTCGGCCTGATGGCCGTGGTGCTGGGTGCAGGTGACTCCTTCCATCTGGTGCCCCGTGCCCTGGCACTGTGCACCACCGGCTTGGAGAACTACGCTGTGCCTCTGGGTCTGGGCAAGTGGATCACCTCCGTGACCATGACCGTGTTCTATGTACTGCTGTATTACGTCTGGCGCAAGCGCTACCAGATCGAGGGCCAGAAGGATCTGACCATTGCCGTGTACGCCCTTTCCGCTGTGCGCATCGTGCTATGCATGATGCCGCAGAACCAGTGGCTGACCAACCACACCCCGCTGACCTGGGGCATCCTGCGCAACATCCCCTTTGCACTGCTGGGCCTGCTGATCATCGTGCTGTTCTACCGCAGTGCCAAGGAACACAAGGATCAGGCTTTCCGCTGGATGTGGCTGACCATCGCGCTGAGCTTTGGTTTCTATATCCCGGTGGTGCTGTGGGCAGAAGTCAACCCCCTGATTGGTATGCTGATGATCCCCAAGACCTGCGCCTATGTCTGGACCGTGCTGATCGGCTACAACGCCATGAAGGCTGAGAATGGCAAGAACAACTGAGACCTGCGGGAACACAAAAAACAATAACAAAAAGAAGGGGCTGCTGCATCAAACGGTGCAGCAACCCCTTCTGGTATTATGATTTAGACAGGGTGAGACTGATTGGTGTAATCAGCGTGGTCAGCGTCCACGCCCTGCTTCTTGGCATTGCGCTTCTCAAAGAACTTGGGTGCGACCTGCGGGAACATTGCGTAGGTCAGAACATCCTCTTCCTGAGTTGCCCACTTGGCGGCCTCAGCCTTCAGCTTGTCCATCTCGGGAGCCAGGGTGTCGGCAAAGCGGCAGGTGATGGGCTGCTCGTCGCCCAGGATCTTCTTGGTGAACTCGGGGCTGATGGGAGCGGGAGTCTTGCCGTAATCGCCGTGGACCAAGCCCTTGAACTCCTTGGTGACCATCTTGTAGCGCTCGCCCAGGATGACGTTGAACACAGCCTGCGTGCCAACGATCTGGCTGGTGGGGGTGACCAGCGGAGGATAGCCTGCGTCCTCACGAACGCGGGGGATCTCGGCCAGCACTTCGTCCAGCTTATCTTCCTTGCCTGCATCCTTCAGCTGCTTGAGCATGTTGGAGAACATGCCGCCGGGCACCTGATACAGCAGGGTGTTGGCATCCACGCCCAGGCTCTTGGGGCTGATCTGGCCGTTGGCGATGTACTTCTCGCGCAGCTTTGCAAAGTAAGCGCGGACAACGTTCAGCTGCTTCAGATCCAGACCGGTGTCGTAATCGGTACCCTGCAGGGCAGCGACCAGACTCTCGGTGGGCATGTGGCTGGTGCCAAGGCTCAGGGGGCTCATGGCAGTATCGATGATATCAGCACCTGCCTCGATACCCTTGAGGATGGACATGGAAGCCAGACCTGCGGTGTAGTGGCTGTGGATATCCACGGGGATGCTGACGGTCTCCTTCAGCTTCTTGACCAGATCATAGCAGGTATAGGGGGTGAGCAGACCAGCCATGTCCTTGATGCAGATGGAGTTTGCACCCATCTCCTCCAGGGTCTTGGCGTAGGCTGCAAAGTACTCGTTGTTGTGCACGGGGCTCAGGGTATAGCTGATGCAGCCCTGAACATGTGCGCCTTCCTTGTTGGCAGACTTGATGGCAGTCTGCAGGTTGCGGGGATCGTTCAGTGCGTCGAAGATGCGGATGACATCGATGCCGTTTGCAACAGACTTCTGCACAAAGTACTCGACAGCATCATCGGCGTAGGGGCGGTAGCCCAGCATGTTCTGGCCGCGGAACAGCATCTGCAGCTTCTGGTGGGGCAGCTCCTTGCGCAGGATGCGCAGACGCTCCCAGGGGTCCTCATCGAGGAAGCGGATGCAGCTATCAAAGGTAGCGCCGCCCCAGCACTCGACAGAGAAGTAAGGGATCTTATCCATTTCGGGCAGGATGGGACGCATCTCATCCATCGTCATACGGGTGGCCAGCAGAGACTGGTGAGCATCGCGCAGGACGACTTCCGTAATCTTGATCGGCTTTTTGGCCATGGTTGTCACCTCTTCCTCAGTTCTCAGTTCATGGAAACCAGAACGTCACCGGAGTTGACGGTGTCGCCCTTGTTGACGTTGACGGAGGCCACAGTGCCATCCTGAGGAGCAACGATCTCGTTCTCCATCTTCATGGCCTCGAGGATAACCAGCACGTCACCGGCCTTGACGGAAGCACCGGCTGCGACCTTGACATCCAGGATGTTGCCGGGCATGGGAGCCTTGACGGCGACAGCACCGGCAGCACCGGCGGGAGCAGCAGCCTTGGGAGCGGCAGCAGGAGCAGCCGGAGCCTTGGGTGCGGCGGGAGCAGCGGGAGCTGCAACGGGAGCAGCGCCTGCGGCGGTCTCCTCAACGGAAACGCTGTAAGCAACGCCATTGACGGTAATATTGTAGTACTTCATGGAAGGATCCTCCTGAACAAAATCAATGTATGGATTCGATGTACGGTTTACGTTCCGAAACCGCTTACAGAGCCATGTTGCCGTGCTTCTTGGGCAGGCGGGCGGCACGCTTGGTGCTCAGCAGCTCAAAGGCGGCAACCACGCTTGCACGGGCGTTGGCAGCGTCGCAGGTCATATCAGCGGCACCGGCGGCAACGGCGTTGGCAGCACTGCACACCTCAGCGGTGTACTGGGCAGCCTTGGCGTTGGTGGCAGCAATGATGTTGTCGGAAGCGTCGATCTCGGCCTTGTACAGGACGGAGACGGCAGCGTTGGGCTCCAGAGCGCTGACGGTGCAGCCGTTGACGGCGATCTTCAGGTCTGCGTTGGCCAGAGCGGTGTAGACAGGGCCCACAGCCTTGCCGGACAGCAGAGCCACCTTGGCGGTGGTAGCATCGGCATAGGTAGCAGCCAGACGGGCAGCCTCACGGATGCCGCCTGCGATGTCATCGGTGGCGCTGGGTACAAAGCCGTTGGTGTTGACGATGGTCAGCACGGGCACGCTGAAAGCATCGCACAGGCGGACAAAGCGGGAAGCCTTGGCCACGCAGTTATGGCACAGGGTCTCGCCGGTGGCCACAATACCCACAGCGTTGCCGCCGATGGTTGCGAATGCGGTGTAGACGTGCTTGCCAAAGCCTGCGTACAGCTCCACAGCGCTGTCCTTGTCGATCAGGGCAGCGGCAGCCTTCTCGGGAGCAGCACCGGCACTCAGAACGCTGGTGGGCTGCTCGAACTCGAAGATGGCGGGGCCGGTCAGGTTGTTGGCGGGCAGCAGACCCACGATGTGGGCAGCCTTCTCGGCAGCTTCCTCAGCGTTGGCAGCCACGATGGCAGCCACACCAGCCTTGGCAGCAGCCTCGGCAGTGCCTGCGCCGGGGACCTTGTCGCCCTTGGCGGCGGAGGTGAACGGAGCGGTGAAGAACAGCTCTGCATCCTCAGCCATGACGCACACGTCAGCATTGGCAGCGCTCAGTGCGCTGGTGCCGCCGCACACGCCGGTGACGACTGCGATCTGGGGGATGACACCGGAAACCTTGGCGATGGTGGCGTTCAGCTTGGCGCTGGCGGTCAGAACGTCCAGACCCTCAGCCAGCTTAGCGCCGACAGAGTTGTAGAACGTGACCACCGGGCAGCCGGTCTGAGCAGCCATCTCCAGGACCTTGATGTTCTTCTCAACGTCCTTGACAGAGACAGCCTCGCCGTTCTGGTAAACAGCATAAGCCTGCTGACCAGCCGCATAGCCGCAGGCAGCACTCACTGCGCCGTCCGCAAACAGTGCGGTATACTCCCCGTCATCGAAAAACTTGGCGAGGATTTCTCCTTTGTTACTCTTTGAAGCCATGGTAAGACCTCCTGCTTTTCTATTTTGAGCTTTTTATTTTGAGCTTTCAAAATTAGTATCATTATACCTTATTTTGAGAGCGTTCACAAGGGCTGAAAGGCCCATTTTGCGGAAAAATTTCACAATCTTTTCCAGGATCAGACGGTTTTTGCGCCGTGAAAGCCGAAAAAACGATCACTTTCTCCGTTTTGCGGGGGCATTGCCGCTGCCCACAGGGCCCTTGGGACGGCGGGCGGCAGCCTTGGACTGCAGCGATGCGCTGCGGGTCTGGGCACGGCCCTTGGCGGCGGCGGCACGCAGGCCGTTGACCTCTGCCTTGGTCAGTTCACGGTAGGTGCCGGGCTTGAGCATTCCCAGCTTGACCACGCCCTCGGCGTTGCGCTTCAGGCGGACGACCTCCAGACCAACGGCCTCGCACATGCGGCGGATCTCGCGGTTCTTGCCCTCTTTCAGGGTCATCTCCATCACGGTGCGGCCGGGCTCGTCGGTGACGACGTTGATGGCGCAGGGCATGGTCTTGGTGCCATCGTCCAGCACAACGCCGGAGCTCATCTTCAGGATCTGGCTCTCATCGGCCCGGGGCTGCACGGTGACGCGGTACAGTTTGGAGATGCCGCCCGACGGATGGGTGACAGCCTGCGCGAAGGCACCGTCGTTGGTCATCAGCAGCAGGCCCTCACTGTCCTTGTCCAGGCGGCCCACCGGGTACAGGCGGGCGGGGATATCACTGACCAGCTCCATAACGGTCTTGCGGCCCAGCTCATCGCTGGCGGTGGTCACATAGCCGCGGGGCTTGTACAGGGCCAGATAGTAGAGCTGCTGGTTCTTCTGGATGTAGATGCGCTCGTCATCCACATGCAGCACATCCCGGTTGGGGTCCATCTTGTCGCCCACTTTGACGGGGTGGCCGTTGACCTTGACACGGCCCTCGGCAATGATCTGCTCGGCCGCGCGGCGGGAGCACAGGCCCTGCTCGGCCATGATCTTCTGAATACGTTCTTCTGCCATAATAAAACTCCTTGTGCGCCTCCCGGCGCTCAAAAGCGCACGCCGGAGCATGCGCTGAAAAAACTGCAAGTTGGAATCTTGCAGTTACGGCGATGTGTTGAGGGTCGGCGGGCAGTTTCCTGAGCAAGTGTCCGCTGGGGTGGGACCCTGCTGCCGCAGGCAGTAGGGCGGGCGATGGAATGGCCTGCAACGACAGCGACCGCCGCCAGTGGCGGATGCAGGGAGCTGTTGTTGGGGCCGCGGCCAGCGATTTGTGAGTGCAGGCGCACGAAACAAATGCTGGGAGCCGCAACCCGTATTCACTTGCGAGGGAAAGCTGCCCGCTGGCCGTCACTGCTCGCTTTTAGGAGCAGCAGGCTCGTCCTTTTTAATGAGTGCGCTGACCTTTTCCACCAGTTCGGGGATCATGGTCAGGGCGCGGTCCACGGTGTTGTTGCCGTCAGAGAGCTGGATGGTGCGGACACAGCCATCCTTGACCACCAGGAATGCCACGGGCTGGATATTGACACCCGCGCCGGAGCCGCCGCCGAACAGATCCTTGTTGGCGGCGTTCTTGCCGTCGAAATCGGTGCCGGCAGAGGCAAAGCCGAAACTCACCTTGGACACCGGCAGGATGGTGGTGCCGTCATCGGTGGTGATGGGCTTGCCGACGATGGTGTTGGAATCCACCATCTGACGGATCTTGTCCATCGTAACGTTCATCAGGTTCTGAATGGGATGCTCAGCCATAAATTCGGCCTCCTTACTTCTATATCAGGGAGCGGAACGCCGCTCCCACGGAACCACTTCCCTGCCCTGTACGGGCCGGGACGCGGACGCACCATACAAAAATATTATACCCGAGCTAGAGAAAAACGTCCAGTACCTTTTCGCGCCAGAACGCATACAGAACGCGCAGAAGCGTGAAAACGATGGCGTAGGCCCGGGCCGTGACCCGGAAGGAGACGTGATCCTTTATGGTGGGCTCAACATTGCCGAAATCCGGCAGGAGCCGGAACTGCTCGAAGTCCAGATAGAGGAACCGGTCCAGGAAACCCAGCGTCGGGTAGAGCCAGGCGTTCAGCCTGCCATAGCTGCGGGCAGCCTCGGCAGGGTCTTCGCCCCGGACACCGAGGACAACGTCGATCCGGGTGAAGCGCAGAGAGCCGATGATGGCCCGGGTAAGCTTTCCCGCCCCTTTTAAGATGGTGCAGACGATCTGCAGGGTCAGCTTCGCCTTCTGGCGGGGCGGGGCTTCCTTTTGGGGCTTCTGCCCGCCGGACGCTTTCTTCTTTTTATCTTTTTTCTTTTTCTCCGGCTTTTCCGGCGCGGGATACCGGAACACCGGGAAGGTGATGCCCAGTGCACCGGCCTTTACCTGAAAGATGCCCTCCGCCCACTGTACATCGGCGCAGAAGGGGCAGAACATGAGCAGCAGACCCAACACCAGCACCACCAGCAGCAGGATGCCCACCCCTTTTAAGAGGAACAGCAGCACCGTACCGATACCAGCGAGAACACTCCACAGGACGCTCATTGGGCCGCCTCACTTTCCGTGCCCCGCACCGGAGGCAGATCTTCCAGACTGGACAGGCCGAAGCACCGCAGGAACACGTCCGTGGTGCGGAAAGCCACCGGCCTGCCGGGCAGGTCGAGACGGCCCGCCTCTTCAATGAGCCCCTTTTCCAGCAGGCCCGACACACTGGAGGAGGAATCCACGCCGCGCACCTGCTCGATGAAGGCGCGGGAGACGGGCTGGTTGTAGGCGATGACGGTCAGTGTCTCCATGGCCGCCGGGCCCAGCGGGATGGAGCGGCGGGTGTCCAGCACACGGCGGACGCACTCCGCAAATTCCGTTTTGGTGGCCAGCTGCCAATGGGTGTTCAGGTGGAGCAGGCACAGGCCGCTGTCCTCTTTCTGGCAGCGCTCGTGCAGCGCTTCCAGCGCAGATTCCACGCTGGCGGTGGGCAACTGCAGCGCCTGGGCCAGCTTGTCGGCCCCGATGGGCTCCGCGTAGGCAAAGAGCATTGCTTCCACGGCGGCACGAATTTGTTTCTGATTCATTGCTCCTCCTTTGTGCGGTCGATGCGGCCCCGGCGCATCTTCAGCTCGCCCTCCGGGCCAAGCGTCACACGGCCGCCGCGCACCAGCTCCAGCAGCGCCAGAAAGGTGGCCACGTTGGCCCCCCGGGTCTGGCGGCGGGAAAACAGCTGGTCCATCTTTTTTGCACCGCCTGCAATGAGCTGGCGCAGGATGTAGACCACCCGGCTGCTCACCGAGACCTGCGGAGCCGACACCAGCGGCTCGAACTGTTGCTGGGTGGGCATTTTGCGGACGGTGGTGCGCCCCATCAGGGCCTGCCAGCAGTCTGCCAGCACCTGCGGCGCATGGAAGAGATCATAGGTGTTGTCCCATTCCAGCCGGGCCGGGGTGCGCACGAACACGGTATATTCCTCTCCCCGCTCCCGCAGACGGGCGGCCATCCGGCGGCACTGATCATATTCAATGAGCTGGCCGGTGAGCTCCTGCTTCATCCGCTCGCCCTCTTCACTGCGGGGCAGCAGCAGATAGCTCTTCATCTCCACCAGGTGGGCGGCCATCTCGATAAAGGCGCTGGAAATTTCAGGGTCGGTGCTCTCGGCCGATTCCACCGCGTGGGTGTACTGGTCGATGAGCTCCAGAATGGGGATGTTGTGCAGGTCCATCTTGTGCTTCTGCACCAGCGTGAGCAGCAGCTCCAGCGGGCCCTCAAAATCCTCCAGACGGAAGGTCAGTTCTTCTGCCACTCAGATCACCGTCCCGATGGCTGCATAATACGCAGAATAGGCGATCTGGTCGATGTAGCCGGTGCCGAGATCCAGCAGATCCCAGACCACATCATTGAAGGTGCCCAGCACGCCATCCAGCACACCGGCCCAGACAGCCGCCAGCAGGATGACGAAGATGACGCGCTCGTACCGCATGATCTGGAAGTAGATGCGCTGGGGCAGCACCACCAGCAGGATGCGGCTGCCGTCCAACGGCGGGATGGGAATGAGGTTGAACACCGCAAGGCCCACATCCATCATCACTAAGTATTGGAGGAAACGGGCTGCGAAAATCGTGATCATGGTGGTAGGGGCCCAATAATACAGGATCTTCCACGCCACCATGCCGAGGTAGGCCAGCAGCAGATTGGCCGCCGGGCCTGCCAGCGCGGTGAGGGCCATGCCCCACTTGGGGTTTTTGAAATTGCGGGGGTCGGTGGAAACAGGCTTTGCCCAGCCCACCCCGGCAAAGATCATGCAGAGGGTGCCCACGAGGTCAAAGTGGCGGAACGGGTTCAGGCTGATGCGGCCCTCCCGCTTTGCGGTGGGGTCGCCCAGCAGCCAGGCGGCCAGCGCGTGGCCCGCCTCATGGAACGGGATGGCGATCAGGGTCACCAGTGCCCGGATGAGATAATACATTCCTTGTGCGGTCATTCGTTTCTCCCTCAGTTGGATTTTATCCTATTGTACTATTTTTTCGCTTTTGGGGCAAGGGTTTGGCCCTGCAAGAAAAAAGTTGCGGAAAAATCAAATTTACTCTTGCTTTTTCTCCGCATCTCTGGTAAAATAGTCAAGCTGATTATTTTGAATTCCATACTTCACTGTAGGAGGTGCAAGTACCATGGCTAAGTGTGAATGCTGCGGCAAGGGTGTTACCTTTGGTATCAAGGTTTCCCACTCTCATCGCCGTTCCAACCGTACCTGGAAGCCGAATGTCCGTCGTGTCAAGGCGGTCGTGGAAGGCTCTCCCAAGTATATCTACGCATGCTCTCGCTGCCTGCGCGCTGGCAAGGTTACCCGCGCTGTCTAAGTAGCTGCATCTGCCGGTCACTTTGTCGAGTGGCCGGCTTTTTTGTTATCTTCTGGAGGGATCGACGATGGCTCTGCCAAATGACCCGATCATGCTGCTGAGCATGATCAACCTGAAGCTGCGGGACTTCTACCCCACTCTGGACGCGCTGTGCGAGGATCTGGATGAGGACAAGGCCGCGCTGTGTGCCAGGCTTTCCGCTGTGGGGTACGCCTATGACCCCCAGCGCAATCAATTTGTGTGACAACAGGAGGATGCTGCCATGATCCAAGGGACGTATTATAAGGAATGGAGCCGGATGCTGGGCCGCGACATGGAGTTCAAGGTCTACGGCCATGCCGGTACGCCGGTGCTGGCTCTGCCCGCGCGGGGCGGCCGCTTTTACGACTGGGAAAACAACGGGATGCCCGATGCCATTGCCCCGCTGCTGAATGAGGGCAAGGTGCAGCTGTTCTGCGCCGACAGCATCGATGCCGAGAGCCTGCTGGCCGGGGACACGGCTCCCCGCCGCCGGGCCGAGATGCAGGAAAAGTATTTCAATTACCTGACAAGCGAGCTGGCTCCCCGCATCCTGACCCTGAACGGTGCCAAAAAGGACACGCTGCTCTGGGCGGTGGGCGTGGACACCGGCGCGTATCAGGCAGTGAACTGCCGTCTGCGCCGCCCCGAGGTGTTCGCGGGTGCCATCGGCCTTTCCGGCCTGTACGATGTGCGCCGTTTCCTGGGCAATGCAGCAGATGACCTGGTCCTGCGCAATGCCCCCCTGGCCTATCTGGCAGAGGACGGCCTTGTGGACAAAAAGCTGCTGGCAAAGGCTGAGGAGAATGCCCTTCTCCTCTGTGCCGGTCAGGGCAGCTACGAGGGTGACGCGCTGGTGGACACCCAGGCCATGGCCGATGCACTGACCGACTGCAGCCTGCCCGTGCATCTGGAGGTGTGGGGCAGCGATGTCTCCCACGACTGGTACTGGTGGGGCAAGGAGCTGAATCTCTTTGCCGCCCGTGTGTTCGGCTGATGGAGGTGCAGGATGCCTGAATTCATTCTTGGTGCGCGCGGCCACGATTTTGGCCGCCATGACCCCGAGACCCTCTTTTCCTCCATCGGGCAGGCAGGCTTTGCCTGCACCCAGCTGGCCTTTACCAAGGCGGTGGAGGGCGTAAAGAGTTATGCCGATGTGACCCCTGCGCTGGTGGAGCGGGCAAGGACGGCTGCGGCAGCTTCCGGCGTGGGCATTGCCGTGGACGGCACCTATGTGGAGCTGAGCTATGCCGACGAGAACAAGCGCCGTGCCGAGGTGGCAAAGGTACTGAGCCAGATCCCCGTTGCCAGGGCGCTGGGTGCAGGCTGCATGGGAAGCGAGACCACCAACATGGCCAAACAGCCCGGTGTGACCCGGAAGGAGGCGCAGGAAGCGCTCCTGCGCAGTCTGGGCGAGATCCTGCCCGCCTGCGAGGAGCAGGGAGTGCTCTTTGCCGTGGAGTGCGTCTACTACCATGCCATGAATACCCCCGAGGCGGTACGGATGGTGCTGGACACCATGGCAAGCCCCAACCTGCGCGTCATCTGCGATTTTGCCAACTATGTGGGCCCGGAGGCCGCGTCTGTGGATGCACAGCGCCGCATCTGGGATAAGGTGGGCAGCTGGTACGGCGACAAGATCACGGCGGTCCACTTCAAGGGTCAGAACTTCCAGCCGGATGGAACGCTCTATTCCACCAGTCTGGAGGATTCCTGCGTGGACTACGCCGGCGGCTTTGAGATGCTGCGGCAGATGCCGCAGGCTTCCCTGCCCGTGCTGCGGGAGGAAGCTGTGCCCGCCCGCGCCGCAAGCGACCTTGCCTTTATGCGCAGATTCGCCTGCTGATTGTTCCAAATGCTTCAAAGGCTCTGTTCCCCGTTTGGGGCGCAGAGCCTTTTGTTTTATCTTCTGTATTCATAAAAAATTCACAACAATACCCCCCAGCCCTACTTGCAGAAACAGGACCGCCGTGCTATAATGCAGCTATGGAATAGGATACCCCCAAGGGGTAACGGAAGGAGAATAGACATGAGTGATGTGAACAAGACCCCGGAGGGCAGCTGCCCCCACTGCTCCCCCGCCCCGGCAGAAACACCCTGCTGTGCCCCGGCCGAGGGAAGCACCGGCTGCGGCTGCCGCCACAAACAGCGCACCGAGGAGGAGTACAAGCACCTCATCACCCGGCTGAACCGCATCGAGGGCCAGATCCGGGGCATCCGGAGCATGGTGGAAAAGGACGTGTACTGCACGGATATCCTGGTGCAGGCCGCTGCCGCCAGAAGCGCCCTGAACGGTTTTACCCGGGAGCTGATCGACCAGCACCTGAGCACCTGCGTGGCTGAGGACCTGAAAAACGGCGGTGAGGAGAAGCTGCAGGAGTTTTTGTGGATCCTGAACAAGCTCGTTTGATCCCATTCACGCAGCGTTTTTTATCGGAGGGAAACAATGGAACAGTATACTGTTACGGGCATGAGCTGCGCGGCCTGCTCTGCCCGGGTGGAAAAGGCCGTAAAAGCTGTACCCGGCGTGACCAGCTGCTCGGTGAGCCTGCTGACCAACTCCATGGGAGTGGAGGGCACCGCCAGCGCCTCGGCCATCGTCAAGGCAGTGCAGGAGGCGGGCTACGGCGCAAGCCCCAAGGCTGCTGCCGCCGAGACCCCCAGCGCCGAGCTGGATGCACTGGCTGACCACGAAACACCCAGGCTGAAGAAACGGCTCATCGCATCACTGGTCTTTCTGGCGGTGCTGATGTATTTCTCGATGGGCCACATGATGTGGGGCTGGCCGCTCCCCCACTGGTTCGACGGCAACCACGTTGCCATGGGTCTGGTCCAGCTGCTGCTGGCGGGCATCGTGATGGTCATCAACCAGAAGTTCTTCATCAGCGGCTTCAAGGGCCTGCTCCACCGTGCCCCCAACATGGACACACTGGTGGCGCTGGGTTCCTCGGCCAGCTTTCTCTGGAGCACCTATGCCCTGTTCGCCATGACCCGCGCTCAGGTAGACGGCAACGACGCGCTCGTCATGCACTACATGATGGAGCTCTACTTTGAATCTGCCGCCATGATCCTGACCCTGATCACCGTGGGCAAGATGCTGGAGGCCCGCTCCAAGGGCAAGACCACCGACGCGCTCAAGAGCCTGATGAAGCTGGCCCCCCAGACCGCCACCCTGCTGCGGGAGGGGGCCGAAGTGACTGTGCCCATTGCACAGGTGAAAAAAGGCGACCTCTTTGTGGTGCGCCCCGGTGAGAACATCCCGGTGGACGGCCTTGTGCTGGAAGGTTCCAGCGCCGTGAATGAGAGCGCCCTGACCGGCGAGAGCATCCCGGTGGACAAGGCTGCGGGAGACAAGGTCAGTGCCGCCACCACCAACCAGTCCGGTTTCCTGAAGTGCGAAGCCACCCGTGTGGGCGAGGATACCACGCTGGCCCAGATCATCCGGATGGTCAGCGATGCCGCTGCTACCAAGGCCCCCATTGCCAAGATCGCCGATACCGTTTCCGGCTTTTTTGTGCCCGCAGTCATCTCTATTTCGGTGCTGACCACCCTTGTCTGGCTGCTGCTGGGCCGGGAATTTGGCTATGCGCTGGCCCGGGGCATCTCGGTGCTGGTCATCAGCTGCCCCTGTGCGCTGGGTCTGGCAACGCCTGTGGCCATCATGGTGGGCAACGGTCTGGGGGCCAGGAACGGCATCCTGTTCAAGACTGCCGCCTCGCTGGAAGCCGCAGGCCGCACCCAGATCGTGGCGCTGGACAAGACCGGCACCATCACCAGCGGCGAGCCCCGGGTCACTGACATCCTGCCTGCGGAGGGCGTTTCCGAGAGCGAGCTGCTGACGCTGGCGGCCTCGCTGGAGCAGAAGAGTGAGCACCCGCTGGCCAAGGCGGTGCTGGCCTATGCCGAGACAGAGACCATCGCCTGCCCCGATGTGACCGATTTTGCCGCCCTGCCCGGCAACGGCCTTGCCGCCCGGCTGGACGGCATGGAGATCTACGGCGGCAATGCGGAATTCATCGCCGCCAAGGCATCCGTACCCGCCGAACTCCAGGCCGAAGCCGCCCGGCTGGCCGCTGAGGGCAAAACGCCCCTCTTCTTTGGCGGTGCAGGCCACCTGATGGGCGTGATTGCCGTGGCGGACACCCTCAAGGAGGACAGCCCCCGTGCCATCCGGGAGCTGCAGAACATGGGCATCCGGGTGGTCATGCTGACCGGCGACAACCAGCGCACCGCCGATGCCATTGGCCGGCAGGCGGGCGTGGACGAGGTCATTGCAGGCGTTCTGCCCGACGGCAAGGAGGCCGTGATCCGCAGGCTGCAGGAGAGCGGCAAGGTGGCCATGGTGGGCGACGGCATCAACGATGCCCCCGCCCTGACCCGCGCGGACACCGGCATCGCCATCGGTGCCGGTACCGATGTTGCCATTGACGCGGCCGATGTGGTCCTGATGAACTCCCGGCTCTCCGATGTGCCCGCCGCCATCCGGCTGAGCCGCGCCACCCTGCGCAACATCCACGAAAACCTGTTCTGGGCGTTCATCTACAACATCATCGGCATCCCGCTGGCTGCCGGTGTGTTCATCCCCTTCGGCCTGACCCTGAACCCCATGTTCGGGGCTGCGGCCATGAGCCTTTCCAGCTTCTGTGTCGTGAGCAATGCCCTGCGGCTGAACCTGTTCGACCTGCACAGCACCAAACACGACCGCAAACCCAAGTCTGCCGCCCTGCCCGCTGCCCCCGTGCAGCCTGCAGCGGCTGAAAATACTGCCGAACCCGTTTCGGCTCCCGTTGTCAAGGAGGACAATGCCATGAAAAAGACCCTGCATATTGAAGGTATGATGTGCGGCCACTGCGAGGCCCGCGTGAAAAAGGCGCTGGAAGCCCTGCCCGCCGTGGACGAGGCCGTGGTCAGCCATGAGGCCGGTACCGCCATCGTCACCCTGAACGCCGAAGTTTCCGACGCAGACCTGAAGAAGGCTGTTGAGGATCAGGATTACAAGGTGACCGGCATCGAATAACGGATGCGCAAAAAGCAGCGCCCTGTTTCCCATTGCGGGAGACAGGGCGCTGCTGCTTTTTCTGGATTCTTTGGGGATTGGGATCACACCCAGCTGAGGATGCTTCTGTGCTCCGGCTCGTATTGCTTCAGCGCAATGGCCTGCTGGTAAGCATCCAGCACCTGCTGGGCGAAATGCTCTGCCGAGTAGCGGGCGGCGGTGGCCAGAGCGTTCTGGCGCAGCTGCCCGCGCAGGGCGGGGTCCGAGATGATGGTGTTCAGTGCCGATGCAAACTCGGCTTCGTCCTTCCACTGCCAGCCGTTGAAGCCGTTTTCCACCACGCCATCCAGGCAGGGGTCCGCACGGCAGAGCACCGGCAGACCACAGGCCATGCCCTCGAAGTAGGTCAGACCCTGGGTCTCGCTCTGGGAGGCGCTGACGAAGATATCGCCCACGCGGTACCACCGGGGTACCTCATCGGGCTTGACCATGCCCGCAAAGCGGACACGGTCGGTCAGCTTCAGCTCCCTTGTCAGTGCTTCCAGGTCAGGCCGGGCGGGGCCGTCGCCCACGAACACCAGCCACGGGCGGCTCTGCTCCGGCTGTGCGGCCAGCAGACGCACCAGCTGGGCGTGGTTCTTCTCGGCAGCCAGACGGCCCAGCGAGAGCAGGACGGTATCCCCTTCCGGGATGCCCAGCTCTGCCCGCATCCGGGTCTTTTCCTCGCCGTTGTCCTTCGCCGGGCCAAAGGCGGTCAGGTCAATGCCGGTGGGCACTGTGACCACCGGGCAGCTGACCCCGTAGCGGTTGAGCATGGCGCGCACCTTTTCGGTGGGGGCCAGCATGAGGGAGCAATAGCCCGAGAGGATGCGGGTGGCCTTTTCGGCGGTCATCCGGCCCAGACGCTCACTGAAGAAAAGGTACTGGGTATAATCCTCGTAGACAGTATGGTAGGTATGTACCACCGGGCAGTGGCACCGGCGGGCCACCCGCTGTGCCAGCATAAAGGTAGAAAACTCGCTTTGCGTATGGATGACCTCCGGGCCCCAGGCTTCCAGCTCGTCCAGCCAGTGGGAGATGGGCAGAGCGCCCGCCGCACTGATCCGCACGCCCGGGTAGACCCGCTCCGCGCTGATGCTGCCCACATACAGGATGCCGTTTTCCTCATGGGAATGGCCATTCTGGGCAAGGGTCACCACCCGCACGTCATGGCCCAGTGCCAGCAGCTGGTGGTACAGCAGCTCCACCGAGCGCACCACACCGTTGACCATTGGGGACCATGTATCTGATGCAAGAAGAATTTTCATTGGAACACCTCAGATTACCGCATAGAATAGGGGTTATGTTCTCTGTTCTATCTTTAATACGTTTCAGGGCCGCAGTTTCTTGCAGCTCCGCCCTGATTTTTTCAAAAAATTTCCGGTTTCACCACCGAGACCGTCTCCACGCCGTAGGCTGCGAAAAGCTCCAGCGCCGCCGGGCCGATCACCTCGCCGCTGACCACGATGGGGATGGCGGGCGGGCAGGACACAGTGGGCAGAGCGCAGACCCTGCCCAGCGCAGACCCTGCCGGGATGGTCTCCTGCGGGGCAAACACGGCCTGCCGCACGGTCAGGCGGGGCTCCGCCTGCCGGGCCAGCGCACAAAACGCCTCCCGATGCTCGGCAGGGGGTTCTGCCGGGGGGATGCCCCCTGCACAGAGTTCTGCCAGAGCCGCTTCCAGCCGGGCAATGTCCTCCGCCGGGTTTTCCGGGGTAAACATCAGCACAAGGTAGCGGGGGTCGGCATATTCGCATTCCATTCCGTTTTGCCGCAGATGGTCGGCCAGTGCCTGCCCGGTCAGGCCCAGCGCCGCCGCGTCCAGCGTCAGCTTCATGGGTTCCCGGGCGGGGCTGTCCAGTGCCAGCGGCAGGGCCGTGCCCTGCCCGGCAGCCAGCGCGTTCAGGCGGGCACGCAGAGCAGCCAGCCGGTCACAGCACTCCTGCAGGCGTGCCGGGTAATCGGTGGAAAGCAGCCGGTTGCAGGCATCGAGAGACTGCAGGATCAGATAAGACGGGCTGGTGGAGCCGAACAGCGCCAGTGCGCTGCGCACAGTGCTTTCCTCCTGCACGGGGGCCTTGGGGCCCAGATGCAGGTAGGCCCCCCCGGTGAGCACTGGCAGGGTCTTGTGGCCGGAGTCACAGCAGGCCGCCGCGCCCAGGTCGATGGGATGGCGGCTCCCGCCGGGCAGAAAGCGCAGGTAGGCCCCGTGGGCGTTATCCACCAGCAGGGGCACGCCGTGAGCATCGCAGACGGCAGAGAGGGCCGCGATATCCTGCATCCCGCCCAGATAGTCCGGGCTGGTCAGGTAAACGCCGAAGGGTGTTCTCCCCTGCCCGGCCAGCTCCTCAAGGGCGGTGGAAAGGGCCTGCACCGTTACCGGGCAGCTGCACAGCGCGCCGGTATCCTCCGGCGCGGGCCAGAGCCACCGGATGTCAAAATCCAGCAGAGCCGCCGCATAGAGCAGGGCTTTGTGGGCATTGCGGGCCGCCAGCAGCACCGGGCGCTTGCCGGTGCGGGGCGCACCCTGCATAGCAAGACAGAGCATGGCCCGGATGCACTGGGAAGAGCCCTCGGTGCTGTAATAAGTGTGGGCCGTGCCGAACAGCCGGGTGGCGTTGGCCTCGCTCTGCGCAATGATGCCCTCGGCCTCGTAGAGCTCATCAGCCCCCCGGATCTCGGTGATATCCCACGGCTCACAGCCCAGCAGGCTTTGCCCCTTATGCCCCGGCATGTGGAGCCGGGCGGTGCCGGACCGGGCGTACTGCCGCACAAAATCGACGATGGGGGTGGTCATTTATTCGCAGGCCTCGCCGTCGGCGCAGGCATTGCAGGTGGAGCCCAGCTGGATGGGCACTTCGATGCCCTGTGCAGCCAGCTCCTGATTCTGTGCCACCTGGATCATAATAGCGCACTCCATCCGCTTGCGGAACAGCTCACAGCCGTACTCGTACACGCCGGTAATGCTGCCGGTTGCGTGGTAGGAGTTGGCTGCACAGCCGCCGGAGCAGTAGAGCTTTGCCCAGCAGTCCTGGCACTCCTTGCGGGCGTAGGCGTTGCAGTGCTTGAACTCGTCCCGGACTGCCGTGTTGGTGACACCCTTCCAGATATCGCCCATCAGGTACTTGGGATCGCCCACGAACTGATGGCAGGGATACAGATCGCCCCAGGGGGTCACAGCCATGTACTCAGTGCCGGAACCGCAGCCCGAAATGCGCTTGTAGATGCAGGGGCCGCCGGTCAGGTCGATCATGTAGTGGTAGAAGGTGAAGCCGCGGCCCTCACGGTTCCGCTTGATCATCTCCTTGGCCAGGATCTCATACTGCTCCTTCAAGATGGGCAGATCTGCCTCGGTCAGAGCGCTGGGGTCACTGGGGTCGCAGACCACGGGCTCCATGCTCAGCTCGGTAAAGCCCAGATCTGCCATGTGGAAGATATCGTTGGTGAAGTCTGTGTTGTAGTGGGTAAAGGTGCCGCGCATGTAGTAGCCCTTATCGCCGCGCTTCTTCACGAACTCCTGGAACTTGGGCACAATGGTATCATAGCTGCCATGGCCGGCGTAGTCCTTGCGGAAGCGGTCGTGGACCTCCTTGCGGCCGTCCAGGCTCAGGACCACGTTGTGGCACTCCTTGTTGCAGAAGTCGATGACATCATCGTCAATGAGCATGCCGTTGGTGGTCATGGTGAAGCGGAAGTTCTTATTGTGGATCTTCTCCTGCTCACGGCAGTAGGCCACCAGCTTCTTGACCATATCAAAGTTCATCAGAGGCTCGCCGCCGAAGAAGTCCACCTCGAGGTTGCGGCGGCTGCCGGAATTCTCAATGAGGAAATCCATTGCCCGCTTGCCCACCTCAAAGCTCATCAGGGCACGCTCGCCCTGATAGCGGCCCTGCGAGGCAAAGCAGTAGGAGCAGTTCAGGTTGCAGGTGTGGGCCACATGCAGGCAGAGGGCCTTGACCACGGTGTTGCGGTTCTTGAAATCGAACGCAAGGTTCTCATAGGTATCGGGGCTCCACAGCTTGCCGGATTCCTTCAGGCTTGCCACATCATCGATGCACTGGCGCAGGTCGGCCTCGGTCACGTCCTCACGGTCGCCGTACTTTGCCATCATGGCGGCAACGATCTCGTCGGCGGTGTGGTCGGGGTACATGGCAATGACATCATACGCCACCTCATCCACCACATGCACCGAGCCGCTGCAGGTATCCAGCACGATGTTATAGCCGTTCAATTGATACTGATGTACCATTTTATTCTCCATTCCATTGTAACATAAAAAAATGCCGCCCGGCAAAGGCGGCATCCGATTTGCAGAAATTACTTGTTGCTGTTCTCGCACTTCTGGTTAGCCACGCCGCAGGAAGTCTTGCAGGCAGACTGGCAGGAAGTCTGGCACTCGCCGCAGCCACCGGTCACAACGCTCTTGGTCAGGTCACGAGTAGCGATCGTCTTAATACGTTCCATAATTAAAAACCTCTCTAGCTCCAAATAGTTGATACGCAGAACCACCTGCGCATTGTTATCTTGATATAGGATAGCACGGTTCAGGGATTCTGTCAAGATTTTTGTCGCATCTTCTGCGGGCAGTATTTTGTAGGCTGTACAAAGACGAGGCCTTACCCCACCGGCTGATACTTTTCCAATATTGTATGCAGCCCCAGCTCCCGGGCCTTGCCCAACAAGTACCGGTAGCGGGCCAGAAGGGCCTGCCGCTCATAGATGTGCTGTTCGATGAGGTCGGTGTCCACCTCAAGGTCGAACATCATCTCGTTCCGGTGCAGGCAGAACAGGCACTCTTTCAGCTCCTCCTCCAGCTCCGGGTGGTAGCGCTCGTGTTCGGTGTCCCGCGGGATGCGGGGCGAAAGCAGGGTCTTTTCCTTTTGCGTGGTCTGGGTCATAGCAGTTCCTCCTCTTTGTGCGTCTTTGCTTCTTCTGATTTCCAGTATATGCAAAGAGCATGAGAAGGATGACGGAATCAAGCAGCCCGCAAGAACTCCTGCGAAAGTGCGTCTTTTTTCTGAATTCTGCAAAAAATTTCAAAAAAGCGCTTGACAAAGCGGCGTTTTTTCCGTATAATAGCACACGTTGAGCGGCTCACCCCGCAAGACAGACCCAAGCTGATGGGGATTTGCATAGTGGTAGTGCGGTAGACTCTGACTCTACTTGTGGGAGTTCGATTCTCTCATCCCCAACCAAAAGACATCCGAACACTTCGGATGTCTTTTTTGTTCTTTGTTCACAGAGAAAGCAAAAGAGCGATGCAGCAAACGCTGCATCGCTCTTTTTGGTTAACGGCAATCAGTAATTCAGACCGAAGCCGCTGCGGTAGTAGTTGCCGTCGGCATCGCAGTAGGCGTAGCTGCCGCCCTTGACGTTGGCGAGGATGGCGGGATCAATGTACTGATCCTTATCGTAGCCGGGCACGTCGTTGGGAGAGGCACAGATCTCGCGCACCACACCGTCGATCTCCTGCTCGGTGATGGCAATGACGGCGGGGTCAGAGACCATGGTCAGGCTCAGCTTGCCGGTGGGGGCAAAGTCACCGCTGATGACATCGACCTGAGCGTTCAGGGCGTTGTTCAGGGCAACGGCGCTGACGGTGTACTGGATGGTCAGTGCGTCGCAGTAGGGCTCCAGCTTGTCCAGCAGCCAGGGGTTGCAGACCACGCAGGTGCCAACCACCTTGCCGCCGCGGGCATGGATGGCATCGGCCAGTTCCTTGATCTTCTCCACGTCCTTCAGGGTGACAACGGTGACCTTGCTGCCGGTCTTTTTCTGGCTCTTGTTGCGCTCGCGCTCGTCAGTGACGATCTCGCCCATCTCGATGACGGGCATTGCGTACTGGTTGAACACCAGACCGTTGCTGATAGGCCAGACGTGCAGGTAGAGCACATCGGCTTCCTCCGGGGTGGCCACCACGGTGTAGCCCTTCTTCTCAAAGGCTTCCGTCAGGGTCTTGCGCAGAGCGGCATCCTCGTCCGTGTTGCCCAGACCGGCACCCATGGCCTGTGCCATCTGTGCAAAGCCGGAGTCCACACCCTTGAAGGTGACGATGCAGACCTTCTGGCTCTTGGCCAGAGGCAGGAGCTTCTCATGGTTCTTGACCAGAACAACGGCCTTCTGGTTGGCCTCGTAAGCCTTCTTCTTGGCACCATCGAAGTTATCCACGCGGGCCTGATCGGCCTTGTCGGGGTCGAGGTAGGGGTTATCCACCCGCTTGGTGCGGAACAGGCTCAGCAGACGGTTGTAGCTGGCGCGGTCCAGATCTGCCTTGGGCAGCAGACCATCCTCCACAGCCTTGACGATGTTCTCGGGGTCGGTGTTGCCGCCGATGACATCGGTACCGGCAGAGATGGCCTTGGCGTAGCGCTCGGGCTCGGTAAGGTTCTCCACGCCGTAGATCTGAACGGTGGTGATGCCGGAGTCGGAGTTGACATAACCGTCAAAGCCCATCTTGTTCCGGGCCAGATCGGTGATCAGCTCCTTGCTGTAAGCGCTGGGCACTTCCTCGGTGCTGGTGATCTCGCCCCGGTAGGTCTGGGGCACGGCACGGCCATCGGTGGCAATACGGGAGTAGTCCGGCATGATGGAAGAGACCTTGTGGTCAAAGGCGCGCTGGAACGGGGGCAGATGATACTTTTCCATAGAGCCGGGGGTGCGGTAGATGCGCCACTGGCCGATGGGCACATGGGGCTCAAAGCCATTCTCAGAGGGGGCATCGCCGGGGAAGTGCTTGATGGTCAGAACAACAGAGCCTTCGTTCAGGCCGTTGTCGCCATTCTGATAGCCCTTGACCAGAGCCTCGGCAATATCGCTGGTGACATCGGGACGCTCGCCGTAGGTACCGGAGGTACGGGGCCAGCGGGGGTCAGAGGTCACATCGACCTGAGGGCCGTACATGATGTTCAGGCCCTCAGCCTTCATCATCTTGCGGTCGGTCTGGGCCATCTCATAGACCATGTCGGTGTTGCCATCGCCAATGACAGCCGCGCCGATGCCCAGAGAGTCCGGGTAACCGATGTTGATGGGGTTGGTGTGGAGAGAGTACGGAATGGCCACGCCGCCCTTGCAGGCCTCGTATTCCAGCATCTGGGTGCCGGCGTTGTGGTACAGGGCCACCATACCGGCCTCGCAGCGCATGTCACCGCGGTAAACACCGGCGGCAATGTGCTTTTCCAGAACGTGGCTGTCATCAATGCTGACGGTCATGCCGGGCAGAGGGCCGGGCATGGGCTTTTCACCGGGGTTGTGGTGCTTGTAGATCTTGCCCAGCTCCAGCTTGCCTTCGGCGTTGGTGGCCTCGGCACGGGTGGGCACCACAGGGGTGTTGAACAGGGTGTTCAACACAAGGCCTGCCTGCTGATCCAGCCGCAGATGCTTGACCATATCCTCAGCGCGCTGCTCAGGGCTCAGCCGCCAATCCTTGTAGGGGGCCAGCTCGCCGCTGTTGTCCAGATCCTTAAAGTACAGGCCGTCCTTGACGATCACGCCGCAGGTGGTCACACCGATGTCGGGGCCGTTGACGTTGTGGAAGATGACCGGCTCAAGGTACTGGTCAATGATCTGCTCGCCCTCTTCCAGAGCGTAGGGTGCAGGGATCACGCCGTCTTTGGCCTCTGCCCACTGGTCGGCGCTGGTATACCGTGTCTGCATAATGTTTCTCCTTTGTCTCTGTGCCTGCCACAGCACAGCTGATATATTACTTGCCTGTTTATTATACTTCCAGCGCAGATCGTTCGCAAGCAAACAAATAAAAAAAGTTACAAACTTTGGCGTAGTATACAAGGATGTTCTGCCGGATTTGTGCAACTTTCCCCTATCCTGATCCACAAACCGGGTTCGTTTCCTACTGACAACGCTGCTTAAAAATAACCCCCTCCGTCAAAGCCTGCGGCGTTGACGGAGAGGGTCGTATCCTTAATTTACCAGATCATCTGGATGCGGCCTGCGCCGTGCGGGTCCTCGTAGTTGAGCAGGTAGCCGGGGTAATCGGCCAGCGGGCTGTTGGCGCTTGCCAGATGCGGCAGACCATTGGCATCCACGCCGCCGAACATGGCTGCATAGCTGGACATGACAAGGTAGTCCTCAGAGACATAGTCTTTGATGAGGGTCGCGCCATCGAACATGGCAAAGCCATCACCCAGATTGCGCAGGGTGTAGTTCATGCCGGCCAGAGCATAGGTGGCGTTCGGGTCAAGGGGCTTATAGGTGCCGGTGGTCTTGTCGTAGATCTCCACATTGCTGACACGCGGGGTGGCGGCGCTGCCGGTCCAGACATTCTTGTCGTTGGTCTGAACGGTGTTGGGGATCATGGGGTGGATCGTATACCTGGCACCTGCCACCTGCAGGAAGCCGCCGTTCTCCTTGCCCTCAGCACCGGCAAAGCGGGCACCAAACTCCAGAGCGTCCTGGATCTGCTGGCCGGTCACGGACATCAGGCAGGCCACGTTGCCAAAGGGGCTGACGGTCTTGCAGGTCTTGAAGCTCCAGGGGCCAGCCTCCACATCGGTGCGGATGCCGCCGCCGTTCATAATGGCGACATCACAGTGGAGCTCCTCGATCTCGTTGAAGTAGGTGTAGATGCCGTCGGCCACGAAGTCGCCGAGGTTGGTCTCGCCGGAGCGGATGCGGCGCTTGCCGGTGGCGGGATCGTTGATGTAGAATTTGGTATCGCCCACTGCGATCTCCTCGCCCAGCATATCGTCCACTGCGCTGATCCAGTTGGAGGCGGTGGCGGCCACGGCAGCGTCCAGACCCTCGTAGGTGTTGATGAGCTCAGTGGTGATGGTACCGTCTGCGCCCACGGTCATCTTGCCGATGTTCTTGAAGTAAGAACCGGTCTGGGTCAGGGTGACTGCCTTGCCGGAAGCATCGGTGACCTGCTTGTTGGCCATCACGGTGTGGGAGTGGCCGTCGATGAAAGCGGTAAAGCCGTGGGTGTGTGCAATGACTTCCTCACTGGTCCAGGGAGAGGAGGAGGGGTCAACGCCCAGATGGCCCAGACCGATGATGGTGTCAGCGCCCCAGAACTCAGCTTTGTCGATGGCCTTCTGAACGGCATCGTAGAGCTTCTGGCCGTCCTCACCGCCCAGAATGTCATAGATGTACTTGGTCTGGGCATCGTTCATAAAGTAGGCCGGGGTAGACTTGGTGAAGGTCTCGGGGGTGGTCACGCCCACAAAGGCGATCTTGCGGCCGCCCACAAAGAAGAACTTGACGCTGGGCAGAACGTTGAAGCCGGTGCGCAGATCGACCCAGTTGCAGGAGACATAGGGGAAGTCGGCTTCCCGGAGCACAGCCTTGGCACGGGCCATGCCGTAGTCGAACTCATGGTTGCCGGGGGTAGCCAGATCGTAACCGGCCTCGTTCATCAGCTCGATGATGGTAGCGCCGTCATCCATGGAGCCGTAAGCGGTGCCCTGGATATGGTCGCCTGCATCCACCAGCAGCACATCCCGGCCGGTGTCCTCGATGCTCTTTTTCAGGGCAGCAATGGCGGCATAGGTGGGCTTGGGGGACTTGTTGTCGATATAGGTGTGGACATCGTTGGTGTAGAGGATGGTCACATCCGCTTTGTCACCAAAGAAGCAATTGGTCTCCTCCGCAAAGGCGGCGGGTGCACCGACAGAAACTGCGGTCAGTGCCGTGGCAGCACCGGCAGCCTTGATAAAGCTGCGGCGGGTAATGAACTGTTTCACAGGGAAAGACCTCCTTTGATTCAATACGCTCTTTCAGCCCTCTCCGTCAATGCTGTGCTGCGTTGTTTTCCCTTTTGGGGAACTGGCAGGCTTCAGCAAGACCGAGAGGGCTGTTTGTTACCTAAATCTTAACATAGAACCCCAGTTTCCGCAAGGGATTTTTGTAAAATTCGTGTCAAGAAATCCCACAATAGTCATACTGTTTTGGTAAAACGTTTGAAAATTCAGAGAAAAAGGGCAAAGCCCCACATCCCATGGAAAGGGTGCAGGGCTTTGCCGCATTCAGAAAAGAGGGTCAGAGGATCGGGGGACGATTCTCAGACAGCATCAGATGGCATGGTATTCTTTGAGGAACTTCTCAAGGTCGGTGCCCTCGATTTTCTTGAGCACTTCCTTGAGGGCCACCCGCTGGATGAAGGGCAGATCCATATCGGTGATCTTTCTGCCGTCACGCAGTTTGACCGTTGCATCGATCAGGCTGCGGACATCATAGGTGCTGCCCCAGACCTCGGGCACGCCGCGGTCGATGTTGAGCAGGGTGTAAACCGCTTCCATGCCGGTGCGCATGGAGTAC
The DNA here is from genome assembly GCF_022750605.1 of Faecalibacterium sp. BCRC 81149. NCBI lineage: Bacteria > Bacillati > Bacillota > Clostridia > Eubacteriales > Oscillospiraceae > Faecalibacterium > Faecalibacterium sp. BCRC 81149. The sequence goes on from NZ_QXJA01000001.1 coordinate 315,710, forward strand.
TCGGTGGTGAAAATGGTGTCACGGCCGGTCTCGGCAAACTGGCCCAGGAAGGCGAAGTTGACAGCGCCCTGGGGCACGATGTCGGGGCGGTCGCCGAAGGCACGGGGCATGAAGAAGGCATCGATATAGGGCATCATCACAGGCACGGTGTTGGCGCTGTGCTCAGCCAGCTCGGCAATGTCCTCCTCGGGCACGCCGATGTGATACAGCCACTCCATGCAGATCTCGCGGCCGGTGCAGTCGCGCATGGGCTTCTTGACGTAATCGCCGGGCTTGTCGCTGAACAGGCCGTAGACCCAGACGCAGAGCTGGTTCTTGGGCTGATCACGGAACTGCTGCTGACGGTTCAGGGTCCAGCTGAGCAGCCAGCTGGAATCCTTGACCGTGACGATGCCGCCGGTGACGGTGTGGCCGCTGAAGGGGTCACGCTTGCAGATCTTCTTGATATACTGGGGGATCTTGTCGTCCAGGGTGGTGATGGTGGCGCTTTCCCAGTTGGACAGCTCCGGCTGAGAGCAGAACTTTTCGGGATGGCCGAAGGAGGGATCCTGTGCGGCGATCTTCTTCCACAGATCCCAGCCGTTGCCCGGCCTGATGGTGGGATCAAAGCCTGCGGCCTTGTCCTGAGAACCGATGGTGCAGCTCTCCACGCAGCCGCCGTTGGTGATGAAGAGCAGGTCGTTTTCGGTGAGGTCGATGGTCCTGCTCTCACCCTTGTGATCCACGGTCACGCTGCTGGCCTGCTTTTTGCCACCCTCGATCCGGAACTGGACATCGGTGACCTTGGTCTCGTACTGGAAATCCACGCCATGGTCCTTCAGGTAGGTGACCATGGGCAGGATGATGGACTCGTACTGGTTGTAGCGGGTAAAGCGCAGGGCGGTGAAATCGGGCAGACCGCCGATGTGGTGGATATAGCGCTTGAGGTAGAGCTTCATCTCCAGCGCGCTGTGCCAGTTCTCAAAGGCGAACATGGTGCGCCAGTACATCCAGAAGTTGGAGGAGAACACCTCATCGTCAAAGATATCGGTGATCTTTTTATCCTGCAGCTGCTCGTCCGGGGTGAAGAAGAGCTTCATGATCTCCATGGCACCCTGATCGGAGATGGCGAACTTGCCGTCGGTATGGGCATCCTGGCCGCGGTTGACGGTGGCACGGCAGAGGGACTTGTTGGGGTCCTCCTTGTTCAGCCAGTAATACTCGTCCAGCACGCTGGCACCCTCGGTCTCCAGAGACGGGATGGAGCGGAGCAGATCCCACATGACCTCGAAATGGTTGTCCATCTCACGGCCGCCGCGCATGACATAGCCGATATCGTACTTGTAGCCGTCGCAGGCACCGCCGGGCAGCGGGTCCTTCTCAAACACATGGATGTGGCCGCCCTGCATCTGGCCGTCACGGACCAGGTAGCAGGCGGCAGTCAGGGCCGCCAGACCGGAGCCGATGAGGTAAGCAGATTTATTGTCAACGCCCTCAGGCTTTTTGGGGTGTGCAAATGCTTCGTAGTTGCCACTGGAATAATACATACTGGGAACCTCCTGTAAATCGTATTGGGAAGACCGCGTTCATGGTTCTGTGTCATCTTCCCTTTCGTTGTGCTTAGTATACCCCAGTGGTTTTTTCAGAACAACAAACAAATCCTGAACAGTGTATAAAATTTATACAAACACCGACCATTGTCGGAAATATGGAGAAAGTGTGTATAACCCCGCACAAAAAAGCGCCCGCTTCCGAAGAAGCAGGCGTTTTTGAACGTTCACGGATTATTTGCTTTCAGGTGCCACCTCAAAATCGACCTTGCCAAGGTTGATATCGGCGCGGACGATGGTGATCATCATGCTGTCGCCCAAGCTCCAGGTCTTGCCGGAGGCGGGGTCAGAAAGGCGGATGCCCTCGGTGAGGGTGGTGCCGGTGGCGGTCAGGCTGGAAGCAGGCACAAAGCCCTCCACGCCGTTCTCCAGCTCCACAAAGATGCCGCGCTGGGTCACGCCGGAGATGATGCCCTGGTAGCACTCACCCAGATGGCGGCGGGCGTACTCGGCCTTGTAGTAATCCTCGGCTTTGCGCTCGATCTGAACGGCCAGCACTTCCCGCTCGCTGGACTGCTTGGAGGCCTTCTCCGCGAAATCGGTGTAGCGGACGATCATGGTCTCCTTGTCGGTGCCGCTGAGCAGGTCGGTCATCATGCGGTGGATGGCCAGATCCGGGTAGCGGCGGATGGGGCTGGTGAAGTGGGCGTAATCCTTGAGCACCAGACCATAGTGGCCCTTGGGCTTTTCCTCATAGCAGGCCTTGGACATGCAGCGGAGCATTCCGGTGTTGACGATCTGCTCAAACGGAGTGCCGCGCACGCCCTCCAGAATGGCGCTCAGCTCCTTGGGGGTGGGCACTTCCTTGGCAAAGTGGTCGTTGATGCCGCAGGCCTGCAGCAGGCTGTGCAGGCGCTCCAGCTTCTCGCCGTTGGGCTCCTCGTGGACACGGTAGACAAAGGGGATCTGCTTGACCCGGGCAAAGTGGGCGGCGCACTGGTTGGCCAGCAGCATGAACTCCTCGATCATGGCCTCGCTCTCGCCGGAGGTACGCTTTTTCACATCGATACAGTGGCCGTTCTCATCCAGAATGAGCTTAACTTCCCCGCTCTCGAAATCGATGCAGCCGCGCTCCTTGCGCAGGCGGGCGCGGTGGGCGTACAGTTCCTTCATGGCGGGCAGCTGATCCAGCACCTCGGCATACTTGGCCTGGGTCTCGGCATCGGCAGTGCCGGCCAGCAGGGCGTTGATCTCAGAATACACGCCCTTGACCCGGCTGCAGATGATGGACTTGACGAACTTGTAATCGGTCAGATTGCCGTCCTGATCCAGACGCATCAGGCAGGAGAACGCCAGGCGCAGCTCCTTCTCATTCAGGGAGCAGATGCCGTTGGAAAGGCTCTTGGGCAGCATGGGCACCACCTGATCCGCATAGTAGACCGAAGTGGCGCGGTTGAAGGCTTCCTCGTTCAGCTCACTGCCGGGCTTGACGTAGTGGGAGACATCGGCGATATGAACGCCCAGCTCATAGCCGCCACCGGGGAGCCGGGTCAGGCTGACGGCATCGTCGATATCCTTGGTCTCGGCGCTGTCGATGGTGAAGATGGGCAGAGCGCGCAGATCCATGCGGCCCTTGCAGTCCTCCTCAGACACGGTCATGTCCTCGAACTTCTTGGCCTCGTCCCGCACCTTCTCGGGGAAGCGGGTGTGGATGTCCTTGGCATAGAGCAGGGCCTTGGCGCAGCGCTTGGCCTCCTCGCAGCTGCCAAAGCGCATGGAAACGCCCACGCGGTGATCCTCCTGCCGGGTCCCGCGCTGCAGGATCTCCACAGCCACCTTGTCGCCGTCCTTCGCGCCGCCCTCGCAGTCGCGCTGGATGGTCATGGAGATGGCCGGGCAGTCATCGGGCACGAACTTCAGGCGGCCCTCGATGCGGCGGGCAGTGCCCACCATGTCGTTCTTCTGCTCGAGCACGGCAAGGATCTCGCCCTCATCGCTGCCCTCCACCCGGGGGTGGGCAAACTTTTCCACCAGAACGGAATCGCCGGGCATGGCACCGCGGGTGAAGCGGCCCGGGATGAAGATATCGCCGGATTCATCCTCCAGCATCACAAAGGCAAAGTTCTTGCCCAGCTTGACCACCTTGCAGGGCAGGGCCTTTTCGGCACGGCCGGAGCGGGCAGTGAAGAACACGCCGGACTTCTGGCAGACCACAGCGTCGTGTACCAGCTCGTCCAGAGCCTCCATCACCTTGCGGTCCGCGGCACGGTCGCCGCCGAACTTTGCCTTGAGGTCCTTGACCATGCAGGGCTGGTTCTGGATGGCATGTTCAATTTTATCGCGTAATGACATATTTTTCTCCTTAACACTTTTCCGGCATTCTCCAATGGAACCCGGACAACTTCTTTCCCACGAGAGGTTTAGACAGAAAAACAGCCCCGCCTTACACGGGGCTGTACACGGGTGCTCAGGCCAGACGGCTGGCGAACACACAGGCCAGGATAGCCACCACAAAGAACACGATGCCTGCAATGCGGGTCACCTTGGCCAGCATCTGATCCGCAGGGGTCAGGCGTGCATTGTTGGCACCGCCCACACCACCGTTGATGGCACCGGCCAGACCCTGACCGTGGGTGTGCTGCATCAGGGTGAGGATGATGATGACGGCCGAGACGACCAGCAGGATGGCACCGCCGACGATTTCAATGACAGACATGGATGGAACGCTCCTTTTATCTTTAGTTTCATAGAGACTGCATACAAATACAATTGTATGATAGCACAAAAGGCCGGGAAATGCAAGAAAAACCGTGGGCTACGGGGCCAGAATTTCCAGCCCTGCCGCCACCCGGGCAAAGATGGCCGCGCTGGAAAAGGCAGGCTCGGCCTGCGTATCCTGCAGCACCACGATGGTATAGCGGGGATGCTCTGCCGGGACAAAGCCCGCAAACCAGTAATTTTTCAGCTCAGTGCCGCCGGAAAACTGGCCGGTCTGGGCCGTGCCGGTCTTGCCCGCCGCGGTCTGGCCGGGCAGGGCGGCCTCATGGCCGGTGCCCCCGGCCACTACACCCGCCAACAGGGCCTGCAGGGTGGCGGCGGTGCGCTTTGTAAGCACCCGCCTGCTCCGGACATGGGAAAGCGCCGTGAGGGGCGCGCCGGTGGCCTCGTCCAGAGTGGTCTCCAGCAGCAGCGGGGTGCGGCAGATCCCCCCGCAGGCAATGGTGTTCATCATGGCGGCGACCTGCAGGGGGGATGCCAGCAGCTCCCCCTGCCCGAAGCAGAAATTGGCGTAGGCCCCGCTGGACGCAAGAGCCTCCCGCTCCGGCAGGACCCCCGCCGCCGTGTGCAGGGCATCGGTGAGCGGGATTGCCTGCCCGAAGCCCAGCTGCTCTGCCATGGCGCGGACAGCATCGGCCCCCAGCGCCTGCCCCAGCCGGATGAAGTAGCCGTTGCAGCTCTTTTCCAGCGCACCGGCCAGATCCACCTCGCCATGGGGGATGCCGCCCGCACAGCGGAAGATCCGGCCATCCACCGCGCACCAGCCGGGGCAGGTGTAGACAAAGCCGCTCTCCCCTGCCTCCAGCGCCGCTGCCGCCACCACCGGCTTGAACACCGAGCCCACGGCATAGCACTGGAACGCCCGTTCCAGCAGGGGGCTGTCCGGGGCGTTCAGGCTGGCCGAAATGTTTTCCGGATCATAGCCGGGGCGGCTGACGCAGGCCCGCACCTTGGCGTTGGCGGTGTCCAGCACCAGGATGCAGCCGCTCTGCATCGTCTCGTTGGCCACGGCTTCGGCGGTCTGCTGGATCTCCCGGGAAAGGGTCAGCTGCACCCCCACGGCCCCGCTGTCGGCGGGAGTGAGGACGGGCTCGGCCCGCAGCTTTCCCTGGGCGTTAACGGTGCAGAGCAGGGTATCCCCCGCCCCGCTGCCGGTGAGCAGATCATCAAAGGCGGCTTCCAGCCCGGCGGCACCGTGGCCCTCGCCATCAAGATACCCCAGCAGCTGCACTGCCAGCGGGGCGGCAGAGCTTCGCCGTGCCGCCGGCCAGCAGGAAACGCCCAGCGCGGAAACATCCCGGTCCACCTCCAGCAAGAACGGGGACGCGGCGTTCCGCTTCTGGTAGAGCGCCGCCTGCCCGGCGGCATCGGTGTAGGCGAACAGGCGGGCATAGCTGCCCTCCCCGGGCACGCAGAGGGCCATCCAGCGGGTGGTCTGCCCCGTGAGGAGCTGCCCCCTGTGATCATAAAAATTGCCCCGCCGGGCGGGCAGGTGGAGGGTGACCACGCTCTGCGCCGCCGCCCGGGCCCCATAGGCCGTGTCGGAGCAGAGCCAGTACAGGCGGCAGACCACCGCCGCAAAGCAGAACAGCAAGGCCCCATACAGGGCCAGCACCCGTTTGCCGGACATAAAAACGCCCCCTCTCCCGCTTAGGATGGGCAGGAAAGGGGGCATTGATACGTTCAGGAGCAGATTTTTCGGACGAGCTCAGCGGCACGGGCGGCATCCTCGGCCGTGGCGGTGCCGTTGTAGCGGGCTTTGAGGTAGATCTGGCGCAGCTCGGCCTCGGCGGCAAAGTCCATACCGAAAGCGCGGCCGGTCAGGTCAAGGCTGGTATCGCCCCGCAGGATGGTCACGCCGTGGCGCTGGCAGTGGTCCAGATAGATGGCATACTCCCGCCGCACTTTGTCCACCGGGCTGAGGAAGAGCCTGGGCCAGCGGCGGGCACGCTTGTGGGTGCTATGCCGGACAGTGGTGTCCGTGCAGGCAGTGTCCGTGTGCCGGAACTTCTGACGCAGGAAATGCCGCACCACCAGCACCGCACAGAGGACCGCCAGCAGGATACCGAGCACGGTCAGCATCAACATCCCGTTGATGAGCGGTTCTGCGTCCTCGGCGGCCTTTTGGGCGTTGGCGATGACCTCATCGGTAGAAACGATCTCGGTGCGCTCCAACGGTTTGGGCGGAAAGAGGGTGAAGAGCCAGTGGATGAACTGCAGGATGCCGTGGAACAGCCAAGTTACACCCTGCACCACAATGTTGTTCAAAAACAGCTGCAGCACCGGCACGATCCCGCCAAAGTAAACGGCAGACGCAGCCGCCTTTGCACCGGCAACCACAACACTGCGGCTGAGCAGGAACGGCCCTGCGCACACCGCCGCCAGCACGCCGCCGGAAAGCAGCAGATAGCCCGGCCGGGTGGAGATCTCCGGGTCCTGCCGGGTGGTGCGGTTGAACCCCACCAGAAGCACCGCTGCCGCCGCTGCAAAGGGCAGTGCCGCCGAAAGCACCGCGTTGGCGTTCCACAGCAGCATTGCCACTGCAAAGAAGGGCCATACCCGGCAGAGCCAGCGCAGGCGCTCGGCCTGCCGCACCGGCGAAAGGGCAAAATCGCCGGTGTAGGCCAGCAGCACCGGGTAGACTGCCGCCGGGAAGTAGCAGAACTTGTCCGCCCCTGTAGGCAGGAGGAGCAGCGCCGCCGCGCTCAGGGCCGCAAGAGTGGTGCGGAGGGGACGGCTGCCCTCAAAGCAGGAGGCCAGACCAAAGCAGAGGGCAGGCCAGACCAGCACCAGCGGCATGGGTGTCCCGCCGAAGCTGGCGGCAAAAAAGCCCGCAAAGGCATAGTAAAAGCTCAGATCACCTGCCAGGCGCAGGGTATGTAAGAACATCATGCGCCCGCCTCCCCTGTCTGGGCCGTCTCTACGGCCATTTCCGGAGTGAGCACCAGCAGCGGAATGCCAGGCAGGGGCTGCACGGCAGCACGCACAGCTTCTTCCGGCTCCGTTGTCACCACGATGCAGCCGACCTGCTCCTGCGGGTGGTAGTATTCGGCGCAGAACCGCGCGCAGGAAAGGGCGGTCTGCCCGGTGGCGCGGCCCAGAATTTCCAACACCCTGCGGTAGTGTTCGGGGCCGTAGCCCTGCGGGGTTTCCAGCGGCTTTCTCCACTCCTCACCGGAGAGAGCCGCATTGAGCAGCAGGTCAAAGGCAGCGTTTGCCGCAAAGCGATAGGACACCGCCCTTTCTTCCAGCCTCCGGCAGATTGTGCGGGCCATGGAGTAGCAGAGCTCCGCCGGTTCCGGGTGGTCGTAATCCTTGGTATCCGCATGGACTAGCACCACTGCCCGGGGCTCAGTGGTGTAATCCCACTTTTTGACCATAAGCCCCTGCCCCCGGACGCTCTGCTTCCAGGCGATGGAGCGCATGGGGTCACCGCTGGTGTAGGGGCGGTAACCCGCCGTGAGAATAGGATCCTCGTAGAGATAGCGGTTCACCGAAAGCTCGCCCAGAAAACCGCCCAGCATCTCTTCCAGTTCCGGCAGAGCGCACTCCCTGGGTGGAACAATAAGCTCGTGGAAGCCCCGCTCGGTGCGGGACTGTTCCACAAGACCCAGAAAGTCGCCGCCGATGACCTGCATCGGTTCCAGCACATAGCGGCCCCGGCGTTCCAGCCTGAGGGCGGTGGAGAAATCCGCCTCCTGCCCCGGGCGCAGCCAGGTGGTGAACCGCACCGTGTGACCCAAACCTGTCTGATCCTGCGTAATGTGGTGCTCCGCGCAGGGAAGAAACTCCTTGTTCAGGTGGAGCTTTGCCGCCAGGAACATCTTCCAACGGGGGCCGCTGTTCCGGACAACAAGGTGGATCACGGCGGGTTCCCCGGCTTCCACAAGATGATCCTCCACTTCCAGCCGCCCCTGCACATCGTCAAGGCTGTGGACTGTGCTGTAACGCTCCAGCCCAAGGGCTGTGGCCACCAATAGCAGCGCGAAGATGACGGCGCTCATTCCGCACTCTCCAGCGGCACAGTGATCTCGGCCAACAGCTTGCGCATCCGCAGAGCGGCGGCTTCGGCGTTCATGCTGCTGCCCAAAGAAATGCGGTGAGAAAGCACCGCCGGGGCCAGCCCTTTGATGTCCTCGGGGATGACGTATTCCCTGCCCTGCAAGGAGGCATACGCCTGCGCAGCCTGATAGAGCGCCAGCGCACCGCGGGTAGATACGCCGCTGACAAAGCCGCTCTGTGTGCGGGTGGCTTCCACGATGTCCATAAGGTAGTGCTTGACCTCCTCGGAGACCTTGACCTCCCGGTAAGCCGTGCGGACGTATGCGGTCTCCTCGGGAGTAACGACGGCCTGCAGCTCGTTCAGCACGGTCTGGGCCGAGGGGCGGGAGAGCACCTCCAGCTCCTGCTCCCGGGTCATATAGCCCAGCGACAGGCGCATGAAAAAACGGTCCATCTGGGCATCTGGCAACGGGAAGGTGCCAAAGGATTCCAGCGGATTCTGGGTGGCCAGCACCATAAAGGGCTCAGCCAGGCGGCTGGTCACGCCGTCCACGGTAATCTGCCTTTCCTCCATGGCTTCCAGCAGGGCCGACTGGGTACGGGGCGTGGCGCGGTTGATCTCGTCCGCCAGCACAAAGTTGGTGAAGAGCGGGCCGGGCCGGAACTCGAACTCACCGGACTTCTGGTTGTAGAAATTGATGCCGGTCAGATCGGAGGGCAGCAGGTCGGGCGTGAACTGCACCCGTTTGAAGCCCCCGCCCACCGTGCGCGCAAATGCACGCAGGAGCATGGTTTTGCCGGTGCCGGGCTTATCCTCCAGCAATACATGGCCTCCGCAGAGGAAGCTGACCAGAATTTTCTCGGTAGCATCCTCCTTGCCCACAATGACACGGGCACAGTTGGACACAACTTTTTCGCGGTAGGCGGTAAAAGCGGCAGTGTTCATTGGTGTTTCCTTTCCCAAAAACAATTTTTCTAAGTGTACTCTTGTTTGGAAAGGGTGTCAACAAAAAAGAAGGCAGAGCCTCCCGGGTGGGAAGTTCTGCCTTCTGCGGCGTATTGAATTGGTATGGGGAGCCGGTGCGGCTTAGTACATGCCGCCCTTCCAAACCACACTTTTGGAGCCGAATCACGAATATCGGGAAACGTAGACTTTTGTAGAATTATCAAGGCCACAAGCCGATTTTTCCAGATTCTCCGTTTTTGCACAATCCACGCTTTTCTACATAAATCTACGCCATTTACCGGGTGATTGGCGTAAGTTTTGGCGTAAGTTTTGGCGTAAGTTTCGGCGTAAGCAATTCCGCTTCATGCGCCGAAAATCACAGGTTGCCGGCGATCTGTTCAAAGGCTCTTTCAACCGATTCAAAACTGCTGTGCGTGTAGACATCCAGCGTCACACTGGCATTGGAGTGCCCCATCAGGTATTGCAGGCTCTTCACATCTAACCCGGCCTGCTGGACATTGGTGCAGAAGGTGTGTCGCAGCACGTGAGGTGTAATGCGCGGAACAGGTTTGCTGTACGCCTTCTCAAACTTTCCCTGCACGCCACGCATATAGTTTTCCAAGTGCATTGCCACCTTCGGCATTCCGGACTTGTCCAGAAAGAGGAATCAGCTACAACCATCCACCAGCGCTTCCACTTTCGTGGACGCTCTGGCTTTTACTACACGCCGCAACGCTGCACAAACAGTATCTGTCATGGGAACATTGCGGATACCGCTTTTTGTTTTCGGCGGTGTGACAAAGTAGGGCTTTTCAGCCGTCCGGCAAAGCTGCCGCCGGACATGGATACAGTGCCGTTCAAAGTCGATATCTGCTCGTGTCAGGCCATACAACTCACTCACACGCAAGCCGGTTCCCATAAGAATGACGATATCATCATAATAGTTGCCGCCATAGTCCTGAACGAATTGCAGATATTTCTCCTGCTGCTCTCTGGTCAGTGCATCACGCACATAAGCGTCCTTCGGCACAACATCCGACAGCTTGAACTTGAATGGATTCTTGCGGATGATGTCATCCTCTACCGCCATCTCAAACGCCGGTCTGACAACGCTTTGCAGGATTCCTATGGTGTTTTGCTTGAAACCGCTGTCATGCAGAAACACGAACCAGCCTTTCGCATCGGACAATTTTACCGTTTTGATGGCTTTTTGCCCGAAAGGGTCAGCATGAATCCGCTTGACCGCTGTGTTGTACGACCGAAGTGAATTGGGTTTCAACCCACGTTTCAGGTTCATATAGCGGTCAACCAGATCAGCCACCGTCATCTCCCCGGCGACGTAGTCGATGCCGTCTGCCAGATCGCGCCACAGTTCTTCCTCTTTTTTCCGCAGCTCTGTCAGGGATTTAGCGTAAATACAACGCCGTTTCTTGTGGATATCGGTATAACGATAGTCGTAGGTGCCGTTTGCTCTTTGGCTTTCGCCATCCTTCAAAACACGGCCCTTGCTATCTTTGCGCTTTTCAGACATTTAGAAACTCCTTTCTGTGAAAAGCGCATATAGGGGTTGATTTTAGTATACCATACCAACCATGCGATTTCCACCGATATCGAATAGAAAAGACGTTGCATCATTCTCAAATAGAATACGCCTGCTCGATAAAGCAATCAAACAGACGGCGCTTGATCAAACGCTTGTTGCCCACCCAAAGGACAAATTTGCACTTATCCTCGTTGGTAATCTCGCGCAGTTTATTGATGCCAATGCCGGAGTATGCTGCAGCTTCCTCCAGCGTTAAATTGCTCTTTTCCCAAATCGGAACTTGTCGGGACTTGGTCCCTCCATCTTGCTGATGCAAGACCGTTCCATCGCTTAAAGTCCCCACCGGGGACTTCATTGCTTCGCAAACGCGAACTTCCTTCATAGGCAGACCTCCATATCCTTGTAACCGAACGCCTGTAACCGGGCAGGAAAACTTTCTTTTTCTGTACGCAGGACATTCGGTGGACTTTATACTTTTTCTTATCTTTTTAAGGTTACATGGTTACAGAAAGCGGAAAACGCAGCAATCATGCGGTTTTTTCGCTGTAACTGCAGCGTAACCAAACCTGTAACTGACCGTGTAACCGCTGTCCATCAGAAGGGAAATCCCAGTTGCTGGGCTTCCGCATCCGTCATTTCGGAGAAATCTTCAGCCCCGGTTTCGGGGCTGGTTACGCGCTCCCAGCCTTTCTGAACACCGTACTTCGGGTAACGCTTGGCGGTTTTGTGAGCCTGCCAGCCTTGAATGTCGCCGCGCGAAATTCCTGTGTTCATGATCTCGCAGATAGCACGGGTCTCCCACTCTGCCGGGATATTGGTGTTGCCCAGTGCTTCTGCATAGAGCTGCTTGGAACACACCCGGTCACCTGCGTAGTCCTCCAGAAAGGCGTAGATCATGCCAGCCTGCGCATCCTCCTGCATGAAGTCCTGCTGGTGGGCTTGCAGCGTTTCCTGCATGGCAGGGCTGAATGCCAACTTGTAGTTGCCGCTGTTGTAGATGGTCATGGCTTCTGCCCAAAGCTGGTCGATATAGGCACGGGATTCGGCTTCATCGTCTAGAATGTGGACTTCGGCCAGTTCCGCATCCACCGGAACGGGGATAAAGCGGCGATTACCCGTGCGGTCACGGGGCAAAAAATCCTGCCGGTTGGTCGTGCCAGCAAAGACACACTGGCGCAGACGGTCGGCAGGATGGGTCTCGTAGGGGACTTTATAGGTCTCCTTCTGTTTGCTGAGAAAACTCTTGATCTCCTCGATGCTCTTGGCATTGGCGGTGGCGATCATCTCCGACATTTCAATGATCCAGTGGCCCTGCAGCTTGCGGTACACATTGTCATCGTCCAGCCGCCGCAGGTCATCCGAGAACCACTCGTCCTTGACTGCCAGCAGCCGGAAGAAGGTGGACTTTCCTGCACCTTGCCCGCCCACCAGACAGAGCATGGTTTCAAATTTACATCCCGGCTGGAACACCCGCTTGATGGCTCCCAGCAGGAAAATTTTCATAGCTTCGCAAGTGTACTCGTCCTCCGCAGCACCGAGGAAATGGTGCAGGACGTGGGCTATCCGTTCCGTACCGTCCCACTTTAGGCCATTCAGGTAATCCCGGATGGGGTGGTAGCGGTTCTCGTTGGCAATGATGCGGATGGCGGATTCAATCTTCTTTTCGCTGAAAATGCCGTACTTCTCCATTCGCCGCAGGATATACTTCATATCGGTGTCGTTCAGTGTCTTGCCGGAGCGGGGCCAGCCCACGGGCTTTACAATGTCAATGCGCTCGCTCAACAGGTTCAGCCGGATGGCATCGGCAAGCACATGGTCGTTCTGCAAAATTGTAATGCAGTTCTGAATCGTCCGCTGTATCTCTCCGTTGGAGTGCTTGGTCAGCATCTCCTTTACTTCGGCAACGGTTCGGGGAGTGCGTTCTTCGTTGACTTCTTTGCTCAATAATCATCACCTCGTACTATTGAAAACGATTTTCTGACTTTTCCGCAGTTGAAAGTACAGATGGATTCCGCTGCGCCTGTTCTGCCTGCAAACGGCTCAACAGTTGCAGAACGGAATCCCGTGCTTTCTCCTTGACCTGTTCCTTGCCTTTCTGCCGAGCCTCCGGCTTCAGGAGTTTCTCCTGCAAGCGGGCAGCGGTGGTCTGCATGGTCTTGAGGAACTTGTCCAGCACGGTGTCCAAACGGTGGGCGGCATATTCCCTCGTGGCCTGCGGAGCCTTGCGCTCCGGGGACAGCACCCACTTCTTCGTGTCCTCGATCATCCGCATATCTTCCTTGCGGGTTTCAGTGCGCACCACATCCGTCACGACCTCCACTGCCTTGTCGTAGGCCGCAGCCGAAACTTCATCGATCAGTGTTTCCATGTCGTTGACCTTGAGGGTCAATTCGTCCAGCCTGTTCTGCTGGACGGCAAGCTGTTCCTTCTGCTTGGCAAGGATGAAGTCCTGCTTTTCCAGATATTTGCGGTTGCCGTACTCCGCTTCTTCCTCCAAATCCAGCCCATGACGTTTGGCAATCTCGAACAGCATCTTTCGACAGGCGGCATCAAAGGTGATCTTGCGGTTGTTGCGGCGGCTGAGGGGCTTGTCCGGGTCGGGCAGGTCGAAGCCCAGTGCTTCCAGTGCCTTTTCCTGCTGGGGAGCTACATCGCCGTACTTGTTCTTGCAGTCGAACACATGGCGCTCGTGGATGTGGGGTGTGCTTTCGTCCAGATGCAGTGCCCAGTCCAGCACATGAACGTGTTCGCCAAACTTGGCCTTGAACTCGTTAATGAACTCCGTGACGATGTTCAGCAAGTCCTCTGCGGAAGCGTGTTCATCCAGCGTTCCAAGTTGGTAGATGGTCTCCTCCGGGCAGGTCTTGCGGCTGGACAGCAGGTCGGGAATGGAGCGGTTGCGCTCTGTGTGCCGGATCTTGGCATTGCGCTCGTTCTGGCTTTCCACAAAAGCCGTGTAGTGGGTCTCGTAGAATTGCCGTTCTACATCCGAGAAGGTCGCCGCCAGATCGTCCGGGTCTTGTGGAGCGAGAGCCGAACGGAAACCGTGGAAGCAGTCCCAGTAGATGTTGCCCTTGGCTCGTTCCGGGTCGATGTGCTCACTGTTGGCAAGGTTGAAACTGCGGTCGTTGTGCTTGGGGTTGTAAGTGCCGTGTGCTCCGGCTCGTCCGTTGTGTCGTGTTAATTTCAGATAGACATCCCTCTTTTCCTGTATTTTTTGTGTACGGCCACTCGTGCGATCAAATCACAGGAGTGATACAATTCTTCTAAGCAACGGGTCTCGCATTTCAAGACTGTGTCTTGAAATCTTCTCTCGAAATCGAGAGGTAATCCTTTCGGAAAAGGATTTATGTGTTTGTTATACTGCAAAGAAAGTGGCCTACCGCTCCTTCCCTCAGTGGGAGATCATGGCGTTTGTCGCTTTCTGCTTAGAAGAGTTTGCTTCTGCTCTGCAAGAAAAGTATAACGGAGAAACTCATAGTCGAACAGGAACTGTGAGTTCCTAATTTTCAGTGAAAGTAGGAAGCATCGTTCCCATTTCTTGTTGCATCGCTATTCTTTCTTTGCGGAAAATCATTAAGATGCTGTATCTCTGCAATTATCATAGCACCTGAAATCACTAAAGTCGTGGGCTTCGCAGGCCTATTATTGGCCCCTAGGTGAACCCGTTTTGATTACTTTTTCCTGATTTTGGTATAAGGTTTAGCAGGAACTTCTTTCATTTCAACAGCTTGGCGTGGGAGAACGCAGCAGCGGAGCTGCTGGATCTGCCGCCGTTTTGCGCCAGATAATACCCAGTAGGATATGACGCACAGCATCATATCACTGGGCAAGGCGTTCCCCCTTGACTCCCTTCAAAGGGCTGCGGTCTCGCCTGTCGGCTCGGTCGGTGCTTCAAAATACCTGCGGCCTTTTGAGGTCGCCACTGGCGACCCGCACCTCTGCACTCTTGCTCCGGGCAAGCTGTCCTGGAATGGACAGCTCGTCCGGCTCCGATGTAACGAGAACTGACAAATTCGTCCGTTTTCGTAATCGTATAGCACAAAAAAGGCGGCCGTCTGCACCCATGCAGACAGCCGCCTTTGGTTTTATGCTGTATTCTATTTGTCAGTCTCTGAAAATCTTATCCAGTTCCCTTTCCATGGTGCCCGCCTTGGCAAATTCCAGCGTATCCGCCTGACGGATATGGTGGGCAGTGATGCCGTGACCCTTTGCAAAGCCCAGAATATAGCTGATGGCAATGCGGTAGATGATCTCTGTCGGGGCAAGCCCATAGACCTGCTTGGCAAAGATATGTTCCAGCCGGGCGTTATCGTCCGGGAAGGCTTGCCGCATCTTCTCGCTGCGGTAGAGCCGCTTGACGATTTCCGTAATGTACAGGCCGGACTTCATGTAGGGGTCCAGGAAGGTCTTGCCGGGATCATCGAAGCAGCCGGGGTTTTCCTGTTCCAGCAGGTCCACCATCTTTTTCACCACCCATTTGGGGGTAAAGATCTGGTTGGTTTTCTGGGGTGGGATGTAATCAAAGATATCCTCGGTGCGGCTCTCATCAAAGTAATCTGCCAGCTTGACCTTCAGGTTCAGGAACTCCTTCACCGAATCGTCAAACACCACCGGGTCGAACAGGTGGCCTGCAAAGTGCTCCTCCTGTCCGGTGGCTTGGTTGAGGTAGGGACCGCCGTCCCGCAAAAAGCGGAACTGTTCCAGCGTGATGCTGGTGACCTCCTGAAAGACCTTGTCCGGGATGATCTGGTCAAAGTTCGCCAGCGTCACGGTCTCGTCGCCGTAGGCCATGAGGAAGGACGGGATGGTGCGGGAGAAGCCCCGCAGATGGTCACGGACGGTGTCCTCGTAGCCCTTTTTCTCCTGCTCCTTCTGGTTGGTCTCCACGGTGCGCACGATGGTCTGCTGCATTTCCTGCGCCGTCTGCTGGATGGTGGATTGCAGGTTTTCCATCAGGGCGGCGGTGCTCTGCTGCTGCTTTGCGTCAAACTCCCGGTTGACCTGCTGGCGCTGCTGGGCAGTGGTGCAGCTCTGTAACTTTTGGGTGCGCTTTTCCTCCAACTGGCTCTGGTCGATGCGGTAGTTGTCCACCACCTTGTTCACCGCCACGTCCATTTTTGCCTTGGCGGCGCTCTCGAACCGCTTTTGGTCGGACAGCTTCAGGTCCCGCCCATACTCCTGCTTTGCCTGCTCCACCATAGGGGTGATGATCTCCTTGGTGATGCTCTTTTTCAGGGGTTCCAGATGTTCCTCCTTTGCCGGGGCATCGGTGAGGGTCTGCAAGGCGGTGTCCAATGCCGGGGTGCTCTCATAAATTTTTTCCCCGAACACATCCGCTGCCTTGCCGATGACGTAGCCCTCGTCCAGATTCACCTCGCCCTTGTCGTTCAGGGAGAGGTCTGCGCCGGTGTCCGGGGTGATCTGGATGGGCTTTGCCTTGGCTTCGCTGATGGGCTGGAAGTTTTGCAGAATATCCAGCACCTCCTGCGGCGCACTGAACACGTTGGAAATGTTCTGGAACAGGAAATTGCTCTGGAAGCCCATCCGCACCACTTCTTTCGACTTAATCTTGCGGGGGATGCTGAGGACTTTTTCCGCATCCAGCGGGATCATCTCCCCTTCCTCGTCCTCGCCGATGACCGGGAAGAAGTTGAGCAGATTCTGGATGTGCGCCTTGCGCTCCTCGGTGTCGCCCTTGCCGCTGGCGGTGTTCTGAGAAAGGTCGTTGGCGAACTGCTCGTAGATCAGCAGAGTGCGGGCGGGGTCAAAATCGAACACATAGGCGTTCTCTTTGCGGCGGAAGGTGCCGTTTTCGTGGAAAAGGCAGGGGTTCTGGGCACGGAACGCCGCCTGCATATACAGCGCCGGGCTTTTCAGGTTGGAGAGCATCAGCACCGCCGACCATTCCGGGATGGTGACACCGGTGGTGAGCTGCCCCACAGACAGGGTGATGGTCTTTTCGTGGTGGGCGATGGCGGCTTTTACCCGGTCAAAGCTCTTCTGGTTCTCGTCCGTGTCGTCCAGCTTGCCGTCACCGGCGGCAAGGATCACCTCATAGTCCCGGAACACCGGGTGCGCCTGCAGCTTTTTTGCCAGCGCTCTGGCACTGTCCACCCGGTTCAGCAGCCAGAAGGTGTGCTTCAGCTCGGCCCGCAACTCCGGGGTGGAAAACGGAAACTTGTTCTGGGTGGTCATGGCATCCAGAAAGCGGTCTACCTCGGCGTCGTGCTCAAAGCTGCCGCTGGGCTTCACCTTGAAGAACTCGTTCAGGTCAAAGGCAAATTCCTGCGTTTCGCCGTCGATCTCCACGCCCTGCCGGATCTCGTCCCGGATGATCTCGGACATCTGGTAGGTGTAGAGGTTGAGCATGGGGAGGTTTGCGTAGGGGTTCTGCTGCCCCGGTGCGCCCTGCCAGTTCCGCTTGGCGGCCTGCTCGTCGGCGTAGGTCCAGTTGAAGATGGCATCCCCGGCAAACTTATCGTTCGCCAGCGCCTTGAAGGGCGTGCCGGACAGGTGCAGCGTGAACTTGCGGCGGATACGGTCAAAGGCAAGGTCGGTCTTGTAGGTGTCCACGCCCTCGTGGGCTTCGTCGATGACCAGCACATCCCAGTTCAGCTCGGTCAGGTGGCGCAGCTTGTCGTACTCGCCGCCGAAATACTTGGAGCCTTTCATATCCTGCAAGCTGACGAACTCAATGCGCTTATACAGCTCCTCGCCCTGTGCGGCGGCATCCAGATAGCCTTGCTCGTCCAGCACATGGGGCTGCCCGGCAAGGGCATCCACATGGCTGACGAAGAGATAGCCGGACTCCCTGCCCAGAAAGCGCACATAGTCGCTGTACCAGCTGTTGGCGATGGCAGGGCGGTTGGTGACGATGAGCACCGTCTGTGCATCCACCTGCTTGCAGAAATCGTAGACGGAAAGGGTCTTGCCAAAGCGGGGCTTGGCGTTCCACAAAAACTCCCCGCCGGGGTGGCTCTGACAATAGGCTTTGGTCTGCGTCACGGCCTCTGCCTGCTCCTTCCGCAAGGTATAGGGGATGGCGGCATCCAGCTTTACCCTGCCCCGGTTCATGCGGAAATCCTGAAAATACCGCCGGGACTGCTCCCCGTCCAGATGGAACCACTCGTTTTTGCGGTCGTTCTCCACGTTCAGCTTGCGGAGATAGGCGTGGAAATCGTGGTCAGTGAACATCTCGCCGCTGCCGTCATCGTAGACGGCATTGCCCCGCCACTCCTCGTGGAACAGCACATCGGCGGTATGGGTCTGCTGTTTCAGGCGTTTGTCCACCGATTGCTCGGTGTAGCCGATCTTCGTCCAGCCGTTGTGCCGAGCAATTTCCGGGGTGGTATAGGCGTAGATCATGGGCACCACCTGCCGGGCAGTGCGCAGAGTTATGCCAGCCATTATGCCATCTCCTTTACATGGGTCTCGATAAATTCGATTTCATCGGCGGTCAGGTCATACTTGCGGTAAAGCTGCCGGTCAATTTCCGCAATCGACTTGCTCCAATCAATGTCGGAATGGGCGGTAAAATCTTGAAGGGGAACGTATTTCCATTTTGTTGGCGTGATATCTTGCGTCACCTTCAAAACACCAAGCATTGTTCTTGCAAATTTAGTTTTTATGTATTTCAAGCAGTTTTCTGCTTCATTGCGTGTTTCAAACCTTCCAATTCCAAGAAATGTTTCTGTTGAACCAACCCATGGTTCAACAATTTCTGCCTTGCCAATAATTCTTGCCGGGATTGGTTTTCCGATATGCCCTGATGCGCCATCTGCTTTAGAAATTAAAAGTTTGTACTTGTCAAGATTTGATACTTTATTGACATATTCTTTTCGGATATATTTAAGCGTTCGATTGCTTCCATCTCGCCCAAAAATTCGAATGTATTCATGGCCATCATTTGGTTTTTCATCATAAAAAATCATTGAAAGTCTATCAAACACATTAGACTTCAAATCGTATGCGTGTCCCTTACTCATCAACGAAGCCGCATCAGGATAATCATCATGCATTTTCTGTGTGAAGTGGTATGCAAAGCTTGTAACTACAATATCAGCAAAAGAAGAGAATTTCCCATTATCACGGACTTTTTCTAAAATAGAGTTCAATTCCACAAACGGTGTAAACGTTCCAATTACTCCAAAATCCTTCTTTTTATCCCAGTATGAAATTGCAACGCCTCCTTCAATAGGGGCTGACAAATTAGGAAAAATCACGTCGCTATTAGATTCATACGACAAAATCTTAAAATGCGGATTATTTAACATCTTCTCATTCCAAGCTTTAGGCGTAGACCCCGCATTAAACAAGAAGCGTGCGGGATGAATCATTTCGACTTTATCTGCCACTTCATGTGATGCATCAAGAAATTTATCGTATACCGAATTTGCTCCTGAAGAATTTCCGTTATACATTTCCTGATACGGCGGGTTTCCGATGACATAATCAAACTTCATGCTGGTACTCCCTTCCTGAATGGTTTCAAAGTTCTGGGTCGTTCCATGGCTGCCCTTGCGCCAGTTTTTCACTTTACAGGATACCGTGGGCGGCTGCAGCTCTGCCGCCCCGAACATGGAAAAGAGGTCAAGCTGTTCTGCCTCCGGCTGGGGCTTGCCGCCGGGCACAGACAGGTGCAAGCCGTCCATCTGCCACAGGTTCCAGCTGATGATGGTGGCGATAGGCTGTAACTCTTCTTTTGTGGGTTTGCGCTGCCAGCGTGCTTGCAGATGCTCCGCATAGGTCAGCAGCAGGTTGACCCGCGCCAGCAAAAGGTTATCGCCCTGATACTCGTAGCCGTAGGTGGACTGCACCGCATGGGTGGCAAACTTGCGCCACTCGTCCTCTGTGGCGGCGTTCTCGCTTACCACACGCAGCTTGCGGTCCAGAATGCCAATGCGCCGGGCTACCGGGATCATCTCGCCGGTGGCGGCATCGTAGCGGGACGCCAGAAAAGGGGCTTCGCCGCAGGTCACCTCCAAGCGGCGGCTCTGCACATACTGCACCCATGCCGGGGTCTTGCCCCCGCAAGCCGGGAACTGCACCGGCGTTTCCACCGTCTGCCAGCCTTGGGGCAGTTCCACCGTGAACTGCCCGGCGATCTCTCCTGCCCCCAGCGCACCGAACCAGTCAGCATCCAGTGCGTTGTTCATCTTGTTGCAGACCCATGCGGGCGAGAATACTTCGCCCTTTTTGCGGGTGCGCTGCTGCTGGGTGTCGGTCTGCTTCATCATCCGGGGCAGCACCACCTCGTAGTGGGTCAGCCCGAGCTGCTGGGTGGTAATCTGGGATCTATCCGTCACCGGCTCGTACATCACTGTTTGCAGTTCCTCCGGCGGGTCGGTTGCCCAGATGATGTTTTTACCGGTGGAGCGGTCTTTTAGAAGTGTATCCAGCACCGCCTGTACTTCCGGTGCGTGAAAGTCGATCAGTTGTTCCAACGGGGATTCCCTCGCTTTGCCTTAGCGTTGCGGCGGAAGTAGTA
Source organism: Faecalibacterium sp. BCRC 81149 (assembly GCF_022750605.1). Classification (NCBI taxonomy): domain Bacteria; kingdom Bacillati; phylum Bacillota; class Clostridia; order Eubacteriales; family Oscillospiraceae; genus Faecalibacterium; species Faecalibacterium sp. BCRC 81149. The sequence goes on from NZ_QXJA01000001.1 coordinate 335,998, forward strand.
TTTTTGTACTAGTTCCGCCCTATACTAGCATTATAACTACTTGTTTGTATCGTGTCCAGCATTTTAAGTGCGTCTTTCGTCAAAAACTAGTAGAATTCCCTATACTAGTAACAGGAAAGGTGGTATTGATAATGCTTGGAGAGCGACTGGCAGAGATCCGAAAGAACTACCATGACACCCAAAAGAGCCTTGCGGACAAGCTGGGGCTTACCGTTTGGGCGGTCAGCGCTTGGGAGCAGGGACGCAATTCGCCGCCTAGCGATGTGCTGCTTGCCATCTGCAAGCTCTACGGCACCTCCGCCGACTACCTTCTGGGCCTGACCGACATCGACCCCTCGGACGAAGCCCGCAAACAGCGCCAGCGCCTGACCGAAGAAGAACAGAACGAGATGCACCGCTACGAAGAATATTTGCTCTGGAAACGCAAAAAATAAGCCGCCCAGCGAGACCGTAAGGTCGCTGGGCGGCTGTTTTTGCTATATCAATATCAGTTTTTACTTAAAATGGTCTGAATCGTCTGTGCATCTTTCAAGTCGTTTGCATGATTATATTTTTCCACATGTCCATATGCATCTAGCTCTTTCTCAGTCGCAAATGATAACACCGATGTGTACCCCGTTTTATCATCTGATTCATCGGCAAAAAACAATGTAGTTGTGCCATCCGCTACCTTTACATCCGCTAGCTTGCAGTTAAACATACCAAAAATAGAGGGACACTTAAACTCTTGTCCCATAATATTAAATTTCAGATCTCCTGTATACTGAAAATACCTTGGTTTTCCGATTGCATTTTTTATTCGATCCATGCTCTCAGCATTCCATTCAGATGATAGTGAGGTTATTTTATGCTCTTCACGTATAGGTTTTTTCAATATAATTGTTTGGTATAGTTTTTCAATATTATATATTGTTTCCATTTTGGGAACATCTTTCGTTGGCTTAAATGTAAGTCCTAATGCAGTTTCTACTTTTAGCACCTTTTCCCAAAATTCCAAAGTTTTTTTATCGAATTTGTCTTTCGGTTCATCGGGCACCATATTCGATGGTATTTTTTCACCCATCAAATATCCTTTTCCATCTATAAAGGCATTAAAAATTTCCACGCTTTCTACGATTTCCTGAACAGATTTTGCACAATTCAAATTGTACGTTAGCTGAATGTGACTACTTTCTTTTTTGTCATCCATAGTTAATTTTAATTTCAGAGACTTTCCATCTTCACTTTCAAAATGTTTCTCGGTTAAACTTGCATAAGGATATCGTTTCATTTTCAATATGCGAGTGTATTTATCCGATGCAATTTTGATATCGGGCACTTCCGGAAACGGCTCTGGCATCAAGAAAAATTGCATATTCTTTTGCTTTATTGGATTATATATATTGCGGTGCAAGGCTTCTACTGGCAGTTCTTCACCATTAATAATAATATACCCATCTTTATTTAGGTTGACTTTTAACTCCATCTGCGCATTATAAACAAATTGATTAAACTCATCTTTGCTAAAACTTTCAACCTGTTTTTTTATTGATTTGGGGATTTCAAGTGTAAATCCACTGATGGTAAATGGCTTTCCATCTGCTATTAACGTTATGCCTCCATCTTTGTCTTGAATATATCTTGTTCCTGTCGGAGCAGTTGAATTCAAATATTCCATCACAGCCTTGGGTATTGTTTTTTCTGCCGTGGGAGTGCTTTTAAAAGCTTTATTAAAATTTGGAATCATCAGAAATCCTCCTGCTTATCCGGCCAAATAATCACTTTTGATAAAATTTCGGATTTGTCTTCAAATTTCCACGAATCGATAGCCCTGCTCAATTCCTGATATTCTTCTTTTGTCTGAAGAACGATGTGCTTTATATCCGAATACTCAAAATGCAGGGAAACTTCTTCTCTAAAATTCATCGAGTTGCTGGCCAATTGAACATATCCTACATTTTCCACGCCGGGATTTACTATCACTTGTTCAAGGTCAAGGGTAGCTACATCTGGAATATACCTCCATTCGCATTCATCCATAAGGCATTTGACCGCTATTTTCTTGGTTTTTCTGTTTTTCATTTTTCCTTGATATGGTTTATAATACATTAACTCATGCAACAAATAGTTTTTAAGCATTTCATGGGTTTTAGAACCGGCCTTTTCCTCATTCAGGGCAGCTTTTAATACTTCTGTAATATCCTTTCTTAAATCAGATTCTTCATTTAAATAGTGCACTGGCTGGATATTATGCCGCATTCCCCATTCTTTCCCAAACGCAATTCCATAGTCACCATACCAGTCCATGTGAACTTTTAGCTTTTTTAGACTGATATCACAAAAACATTTCATTGGACAGGCTAAAGATTTTACTCTTCTAAGATTTAAGTATCGTACATCTTCTTCACAATACCGTGGAGAAAGCATTTTATGTTCTAAGCATCCCAAAAGAAATCCGAAATCTGTCATAAAAGTAAACAATGTATCTGGATGAACCTTAGATGGAATATGTTTTGGGACTTTGTTTCTTTGCTCATTCGGGTTAATTTTGCCTAAGTTAAGCGTATCCTTCATTATAGTTGTCCTTTGCTGCCACTTTCCTAGTATCTATCACTTTATATCATCGATTCGATATACTCCCACTATCCATCCAGTGCTCGAAAGCTACGATACTGCTCGTCGATTTCCTTCATGTTGTAGTCCATCAGGCCGGGAATCCCCATTTCGCCGCCGCATTCGTTGCAGAAAGCAGCCGTAATCTCAAAAGTATATTCCTTTTCCCGGATGGTCTGGTTGATTTTGATTTTCTTCAGGGTGTAGCTCGTTTCTCTGCGGCATTCTGTGCAGAAGTCCCTCTGATTTTGCATGGCGGCGCGCTCCCTTCCGGTTTTACATTCTTTTTTATTATTGTATCCCTACCTTTGTTTTTCGTCAACAATAAAGCCGCTGACAGTCTGCCGCTCGCAGAATCCATCAGTGGGTTTCATGAGTCTTCAAATCCCCTAGACGCAAAAAATCGGCACCCGCTTTTCAGCGAGTGCCGATTTTGTTACCCTATAGTGCGCTTTGATTTTTGGCGTAAGTGGCGTAAGTTTGGCGTAAATCCGTTTTCGCACGCTCCAAAAATCAAGTGTTCATGCGGGTTTTTGGCAGTTATTAGTACATGCCGCCCATGCCGCCCATGTCACCACCGGCTGCGGGAGCAGCGGGGGGTTCGGGCAGGTCAGCGACCAGGCTCTCGGTGGTCAGCACCATCTCAGCAACGGATGCTGCGTTCTCCAGAGCGGAACGGGTGACCTTGGTGGGGTCAACGATACCGGCGGCGATCATATCCTCAACAAAGACCTCGTTCTGAGCGTCGAAGCCGTAGTTAGGCTTGTTGGCAGAAACGATCTTGTCGATGATGACGCTGCCCTCCAGACCGGCGTTCTTGGCGATCTGGCGCAGAGGTGCCTCCAGAGCCTTCAGGACGATCTTGGCACCGGTGCGCTCGTCGCCTTCCAGCGTGTCGCACAGGGCGCGCACAGCGGGGATGGCGTTGATGGGAGCGGTGCCGCCGCCAGCAACAACACCTTCCTGAACAGCAGCCTTGGTTGCGTTCAGAGCGTCCTCGATGCGCAGCTTCTTATCCTTCATCTCGACCTCGGTAGCAGCACCGACCTTGATGACTGCAACGCCGCCGGCCAGCTTTGCCAGGCGCTCCTGCAGCTTCTCACGGTCGAAATCGCTGGTGGAAGCCTCGATCTGGTTGCGGATCTGTGCAATGCGGGCTGCAATGGCATCCTTATCGCCTGCGCCGCCCACGATGGTGGTGTTCTCCTTGGTGACCTTGACCTGACGGGCATGGCCCAGCATCTGGACGGTAGCGTCCTTCAGCTCATAGCCCAGATCAGCGGACACAACGGTGCCGCCGGTCAGGATAGCGATATCCTGCAGCATCTCCTTGCGGCGGTCGCCAAAGCCGGGAGCCTTGACAGCGCAGACGTTCAGGGTGCCGCGCAGGCGGTTGACGATCAGGGTGGACAGAGCCTCGCCCTCGATGTCCTCAGCCACGATCAGCAGCTTCATGCCGTTCTGCATGACCTGCTCCAGCAGGGGGACCAGATCCTGGATGACGCTGATCTTCTTATCGGTGATCAGGACGGCGGCGTTGTCCAGAACAGCCTCCATCTTGTCGGTATCGGTGACCATATAGGGGGTCAGGTAGCCGCGGTCAAACTGCATACCTTCCACGATCTCATTGTAGGTCTCAGCGGTGGTCTTGTTCTCCTCGATGGTGATGACACCGTCGGAGGTGACCTTCTCCATGGCCTCGGCGATCAGGCGGCCGATCTCGGGGTCACCGGCAGAAATGGTGCCGACGCGGGCGATATCGTTGCTGTCCTTGACCTTCTGGCTGTGGGCCTTGATGGTCTCAACAGCCTTGGCAACAGCCTTGCTCATGCCGCGGCGGATATCCATGGGGTTGGCACCGGCGGTAACGTTCTTCATGCCCTCGGTGACCATGGCCTGTGCCAGAACGGTTGCGGTGGTGGTGCCGTCGCCTGCGGCATCGTTGGTCTTGGTTGCGACCTCACGCACCAGCTGCGCGCCCATGTTCTCGAACTCGTCCTTCAGCTCGATCTCCTTGGCAATGGTCACGCCGTCGTTGGTGATGACGGGTGCGCCGAACTTCTTGCCCAGCACCACATTGCGGCCCTTGGGGCCCAGGGTGATCTTCACGGTATTTGCCAGGGTATCAATACCGGCACACAGTGCCTTGCGGGCATCCTCGCCCTGCTTGATCTGTTTTGCCATAATCAAATCGCTCCTTCAAAGCTCAAATTTCAATTTCAGAGGGGAAACTTACTCCACGATGGCCAGGATATCGCCCTGACGCACGATGGTGCACTCCTCGCCGTCCACCTTGACCTCAGTACCGGAGTACTTGCTGGTCAGGACCTTATCGCCGACCTTCACGGTCATCTTGACTTCGTTGCCGTCCACGATGCCGCCGGGGCCAACAGCCACGACCTCAGCCACCTGGGGCTTCTCCTTGGCGCTGCCGGTCAGGATGAGGCCGCCCTTGGTGGTCTCCTCGACTTCAACGGCCTTGATAACAACACGGTCTGCAAGAGGAATGATCTTCATAGTTCTTGCCCTCCTATAATAAAATATAATGAAAACTTTTTTGGCACCTTCGGCCCGTTTCTGCCGGGCCTTTGGTTGTTTAGCACTCCTTTTCTCTGAGTGCTAAGTGTATTGTACTCATCTCAGGGGTAAAAATCAAGGGTTTTCTCAAAATTTGTTTGTTAAGAATTTATGACAACGCAAAAGCGCCCGGATATCGTACTTTTTCGTTGCGATACCCGGGCGCTTTTTCTCCTGTTTCAACCTGCTTTCGGCGTGAGCCATTCCTCCACCTTCTCGGTGCTGTACTCCACCATATCAGCGATCTCCTCAATGGAGTATCCCTTTCGGTACAATTTCTGTGCCATCATTCTGGCCTGTTCTTCCCGGCCTTCCGTATAGCTTTCCACTCTCAGGTCTTCCATCACTTTACACATTTCGCTCACTCCTTTCGGGTTTTCTTTCAGATAGCGTGTTCTCTCTGCCAGCAGTTCAAAATTCATTTCATCCGCGCTGGTGCAATTGAAATCGTGCATCAGCCTGCCGATCTCTGAATCATCCCGGTATTCCCCATTCACATACAGGATATGGGCACCATCATTGAACGGGCGGTTCAGCGTCAGATTCATGTTCTGGATCGTATAGATCGGCTCGCCAGCCTTGTAGTAATCATTTTCCGTGATGAAAATAACATAGGTATCCGGCAGTTCTTTATAATCCTGCTTTTCGTCCAGATTTTCCACGTCCATCACACTGGAATGATATCTTGCCCGGTGCGGGTCTGCGCCATTGTCCGCGCGCTGGACCTCAATGTCATACTTCTTGCCCGCACTGTCGGTTGCATAGGCATCCAGACAGATTGAACGCGCACCGGTCACTCGCTTCATATCAGCCTGTGTCTCGCATTTTGTCAGGATCAGATCAGGCTTTCCGGTAATGATCCGAAGCACCAACTCTGCCAGCGGAAGATTTTCCTTAAAGAGCCCTCGCATAAAGGTATCATCCATAGGGCGAAAGCTGCGCAGACGATCAAGATCTTCCTGATGCCGCTTTTCTTTTTTCTCTGCATCCGACCAGTTCATAGCCCCATCCCTCCTGCTTTTTTCCAAACACCTTCTTACGGCTTCATCTTATCATAGAATTCTTCATAAATCAAGCGTATTTCTGTAAATTTCATACCACAGCGTGTTTCGTCACAAACCGCTCATACGCCGAGGCAGGCAGGAGGATGCGGCCGCTCAGGGGGCGCAGAATAGCCTCCACCGCATCACAGGGGGCGCACTCGCCGTCGGCGGTGGCAACGATGGGGCCGCGGCCATCGGCAGGGTGCAGCGCCACCCGCCGGGCACGGCGGTAGAGGAAGTAAGGCTTTGCCTCCTCGGTGAGCTGGCCGTTCACAAAATGCCGGCCGCTCTTGTACATCCCCAGCAGCTTGGCAATGGTCAGCCGCCCCACCCTGCGGACGATCATCACGTCCAGCCAGCCGTCGGCGGGGTCGGCCTCGGGGGCGGCAAGGAAGCCGCCGCCATAGGCCCGGCCATTGCAGATGGCGCACATCAGGCAGTCCACGGTCAGCTCCTCGTCATCAATGGTAAAGGTGACCCTGCGGCCGATATGCCCGCAGAGCTGCTCCACGATGGAGAGCAGGTAGGACATCTCGCCGCCGCACAGGGGGATCCGCCGGAACTTGGGGATGCCGTAGGCCACCTGCGCGTCCAGACCCGCCGCGCAGATGGTGGCGGACAGGCCCAGACTGGTCTCCAGCAGGTCGATGGTCACTTCCCCGCCCGCCAGCTGGGCATCGAGGTCGGTAAACTCCGCCCGGGTGCCGTAGGTGCGCAGGAAGTCGTTGCCGCTGCCGTAGGGCAGGCAGCCCACGGCGGCGTTGGCAAAGCCCTGCACGCCGGTCATGGCTTCCATGAAGGTGCCGTCGCCGCCCGCTGTCCAGATGCGCAGGCTGTCCCCTGCCTGCGCTGCCTCCTGGGCTGCGGCACGGGCCAGCTCCCGGGCGTGGCCCGCATACTCAGTGGTGTGGATGGTATAATCGGCCTGGCTCCACCCGGCCCGGGCGGCAGCGGCTCTGATCTGCGGGATGAGCTGGACGGTGCAGTCCTGCTTGCCCGCAGCGGGGTTCAGTAAAAACAAATAACGCATGGTTTCCTCCTTGGGGCGTTTCGCTTTCTCTATGATAAACGAAAACGCCGGAGGATGCAAGGGGGAAGCGTGCTCACCCTCTCAGTCTCGCTTCGCTCGCCAGCTCCCCCGAAGGGGGAGCCAATGCATCTGTAAGGGCAGCGTGACTGATGGGTTTAGCCGATGGTTTGCTCTACTGCTTCCCCCTCTTCCAACACGATTGCCCCATCCACCGTGCAGTCGGCGGTCCAGTGCTGGCCGGTGTGGGCCGTGCCGGAGGCGATCTGGTTGGCGAGGGCCTGTTCCACAGCGCGGTCCACCTGCCGCCGCAGCTCCCGGGCCCCATAGGGCGAGCGCGCCCTTGCGGCCAGCACTGCCCCCACCCGGGGCGTATGGGTCAGCTGATACCCATTGCGGGCGGCACGGGCTTCCAGCTGGCCCAGCAGCTTCTCGGCGATGGCACACAGGCTGTCCTCTGCAAGGGGACGGAACACGATGAGCTCATCCAGCCGCCCCACCAGCTCGGGCCGGAACCACTTTTTGGCCTCTTCAATGGCCTGGGCCGACTGCTTTTCAAACACGGCCTCGCTGCCCGCCGCAAAGCCCAGCGGGGCGCTCTGCCCGGCCAGAAAGCGTGCCCCCAGGTTGGAGGTGAGCAGGACGATGGTATTGCGGAAATCGGCCTTGCGGCCCATGGCATCGGTGAGCTGGCCGTCCTCCAGGATCTGCAGCAGGATATTCTGGATGTCCGGGTGGGCCTTTTCGATCTCGTCAAAGAGCACCACGCTGTAGGGGCGGCGGCGGACAGCTTCGGTGAGCTGGCCGCCCTCATCGTGGCCAAGGTAGCCCGGAGGCGCGCCCAGCAGGCGGGCCGTGGTGTGCTGCTCCTGATACTCCGACATATCGAACTTGAGCAGAGCTTTTTCGCTGCCGAACCAGCTGGCGGCAAGGGCCTTGGCAAGGGCGGTCTTGCCCACACCGGTGGGCCCCAGAAAGAGCATGGCCCCCATGGGGCGGCCCGGCTCCCCCAGCCCGGTGCGGCTGCGCCGGATGGCCCCGGCCACCGCCGCCACGGCCTTCTGCTGGCCCACGATCTCGGCGTTGAGGCGGGATTCCAGCTTGTCCAGCCGTTCCCGTTCCTTCTCCCCCACCCGCTCCACGGGCACGCCGCTGGCCTGCGCCACCACCCGGGCAATGTCCTCCCGGGTGAGGGTGGGATCTGCTTTCCCCTCCCGCTCGGCGCGGATGCGGGCAGCGGCACAGGCCTCGTCCACAAGGTCGATGGCCTTATCGGGCAGGAAGCGCCCCGGCAGGTACCGCACCGAGAGCTCCACGGCCTCCCGCAGCGTCTCGGGCGGCAGATGCACGCTGTGATAGCGCTCGTAGCGGGGGGCAAGGCCCTCCAGGATCGCCGCGGCCTGCGCCGGGGTAGGCTCCTCGATCTGCACCCGGCCAAAGCGACGCTCCAGTGCGGCATCCTTCTGGATATGGGTGCGGAACTCCTGATCGGTGGTGGCCCCGATGAGCTGCAGCTCCCCCCGGGCCAGCACGGGCTTCAGGATGCTGGCGGCATCAATGGCCCCTTCTGCCGCGCCGGCTCCCACGATGGTGTGGAACTCGTCCACAAACAAAATGGCGCTGCCGTCCCGCACAAGCTCCTCCAGAAGGGTCTTGAACCGCTCCTCAAAGTCGCCCCGGTACTTGGTGCCCGCCACAAGGCTGGCCATATCCAGCGCCAGCAGCCGCCGCCCCTGCAGCATCCGGGGCACGTTCCGGCTGGCGATGCGCTGGGCAAGGCCCTCGGCAAGGGCTGTTTTGCCCACGCCCGGCTCCCCCACCAGACAGGGGTTGTTCTTCTGGCGGCGGCACAGGATCTCCACCATCCGGTCCAGCTCCGCATCCCGGCAGAACACCGGGTCCAGCTCGCCGTCCACCGCGCGGCGGGTCAGGTCGCGGCAATACTTATCGCTGGCGCGGCTGCCCCGGGGCATGGCGCTGGCCCGGGGCGTGCCGGGCAGGATGAACTGCCCCGAGATCTGACGGCACTCCCGCACGGCCTCGGCCAGCTGCACCCCCATGGAGGCCAGCAGCACCCCCGCCGCACAGTCGGTATCCTCCAGCATGGCACAGAGCAGATGCTCCGGCTCCGCCTTGGGCAGGTGGGCGTTCTGTGCCCCGATGAGAGCATAATCCATAGCCCGGCGCAGGTCTGGGGCCAGCGCCTTTCTGTCCAGCTGCCGGGCCGGGCTGGTGCGGCCCTCGGCCAGCTGGCGGCGCACGGCGGGCTCGGTGATGTTCTTGCCCGCCAGAAACCGCCCCGCCGGGCCGCGGTCGGTCTGCAGCATGGCAAGCAGCAGATGCCCGGTATCCGCCCGGGCACAGCCCATGCTGCCCGCAAGCTCCACGGCTTCGTCCAGTAGCAGCCCTGCCTCCCGCGAAAACCCCTTGTGTCTGCCCATGCCGAATGCTTCCCAAATGCTCATGCTCTGCTCCTTGCTGTATTGTTTCATACACAGCAAAGTATAGGCCCGGTGAATGGAAAAAAAACAGCGGTTTGTGTCAACCCTCTCAGTCAAAGCCTATCGGCTTTGCCAGCTCCCCCGAGGGGGGAGCCAATTGCGGCCTGGCCTTTAGTGGCTGCTGAATTGAGACGATGCGTTGGCTCTCCCTTTGGGAGAGCTGTCGAGCAAAGCGAGACTGAGAGGGCGCTGCCCAACAAAAAACCGCCCTGCCATGCAATGCACGACAGAGCGGTGTTTCGCCTGTTCTGATTACAGTTCTGCCAGAGCCTTTTTCAGGTTCTTGGCGATCTGGTCGGGGCAGCTGGTGGGGCGGGGGCCGCAGGTAGTACCCTCCATGCGGGCGATGGCATCCTCAGCCTTCATGCCCTTGAGCAGGCGGCTGATGCCCTTGAGGTTGCCGTTGCAGCCGCCGATGACCTCAACGGACTCGATGGTGTGGTCATCGTTCAGCACGATGTTTGTCTGCCTGGAACAGGTGCCCACATTGGGGAAGCTGAAAGATTTGCTCATGGAAAACATCCTCTCTTTTTGACTTGCCCACAGTATACTACAAAAACAACGTTCCTGCAAGAGGCGGAACCTGCCCTCTTTGCCAAGGGCTCCCCCTTCGGGGGAGCTGTCGAGCAAAGCGAGACTGAGAGGGTGAGGATGCTCACGGACTTTACCGAACTCACCCTCTCCGTCATTGCTGACGCAATGCCACCTCTCCCGAAGGGCGAGGCCTTGGCAGTTCTCATAAGAATGCTCAAATCGGTTTACTTTTTTCTCTTCCTCGCCAGCTCCTCGATCCGCACGATCTGGTCATCGGGGGTGGTGCAGGTGCCCACGGGGTAGACCTTTTTATGGTTGGCCCCGTGGAAGTCGGTGCCGCCGGTGTGGATGAGGTGATACTGCCCACAGAGGGCGGCACACTCGGCCTTGTCCTCGGGGCTGTTGCTGGGGTGGTCGATCTCGATGCCGTCCACCATCCCCTCCCTGACCAGCTCCCGGAGCAGGGGCATACTCTTGTACACGGTGGGGTGGGCGAACACCACCACGGCACCGGCGGCTCTGGCTGTGGCCAGAACCTCCCGCACCGGGATATACTCGGGCGAGTGGAGCACCCTGCCCCGCGGGTTCCAGCCGAACAGCTCATGGTAGCGCTCGCCGTAGATGCTGTCGGCAAGGCCCAGCTCCCGCAGCGCCTGCATGATGCCGCTCTTATAGAGCACGCCGCTGTCTCTGGCGTATTCCAGCGCCTGCTCGGTGCGGAACTGGGGGAAGATGGCTTCCAGCTCCCGGGCGCTCTGCAAACAGCACTCGTTGCGGCGCTGGCGCATGATATCGCAGTGGCGGCGCAGGGCCTCGCTCTCGGGGTCAGGCCAGTAGGCCAGCAGGTGGACCCGGTGCTGGCGCTCGTAATCGTAACCGGTGAGCTCGGTGGCCGGGATGAGCTTTACCCCATCCTGCACCGGGTGGTCGTAGGCATACTGCACGCTGCGCAGCGTATCGTGGTCAGAGATGGCCATGGCATCCAGCCCCACCCGGGCTGCCATCAGGGGCAGCCGGGCCACGGGCACGGAACCGTCGGAATAGGTGGTGTGGTTGTGTAGATCGCCGGGCATGGAATGGAACCTCCTCGCCCTCTCCGTCAAAGCCTGAGGCTTTGCCACCTCTCCCAGAGGGAGAGGCAATTGCAGCATCAAGGCAGGGCACTGCAAACTTGCAGTCCTTCACCGGTCAGATGCATTGGCTCTCCCTTTGGGAGAGCTGTCGAGCAAAGCGAGACTGAGAGGGCTTTATCTCTTATAATAATTGATCAAACACCCGTCTGCCAAAATCTCCCGCTCATCAGAGGTCAGGGGTGCCATATAGAGGGCAAAGGGCTTCACTTCCTCCCCCAGCACATAGGCAGGGATGTTCTGCAGATCGCCCTTGAGGGCTTCCCGGACATGGGGGATGAGGATGTAATCCCCCAGGCCGAAGGGAGCCGCACCGTTGAGCTGGAAGGGCAGCATGCCCCAGTTGATGAGGTTGGAGCGGTAACGCTTGGTGGCGTACTCGTTGACGATGTTGGCCCCGGCCCCCAGCACGCGCTGGCAGCTGGCGGCCTGCTCACGGGCAGAGCCGTCGCCGGGCTTGACGGCAAAAATGGTGGAGGCCAGCTGTACATCGTCCCAGGTCAGGGCCTCGCAGCCGGGCACGGCACGGATCTTTGCCAGCAGGGCGGCATCCCCCTGCCCGGCCCGGCGGGCGGCTTCCTCGGCCTGCACGGCCTTGGCGCGCCCCACATAGGCGGGGTCCTTGCGGCTGAGGGTGAACTCGGCCAGACCCAGGGGGTTGGAGCGGTAGGAAGAGGTCTCACCTGAGGGGATGAGCTCGTCCGTGGTGGTGACGGGGTCGGTGATGTAGGAGGCCACCTTCAGCAGCAGGTTGTCGCCCAGCGGGGCGATCTCGGGCCAGTCCTTGATGTTGGGGCCCAGCTTGAGCAGGGCATCGTAATCGCCGTGGCCAAAGCCCTGATACACCCGGGCCTCGTAGCTGGAGGGGTCGTAGTGATATTCGGGCACGGTGGGGTCGTAATCCACCTCCGTTGCGGGGGTCAGGATGCCGCCGTTGGCCGTGGTGGCGGCAATGCTGCGGGCATCCATCAGGGCCACGCCTGCCAGCTGGCCGCTGCCGGGCTTGGAGCCCTCGCGGCTGGGGAAGTTGCGGGTGGTGTGGCGGATGGACAGCGCCCCGTTGGCGGGCACATCGCCCGCGCCGAAGCAGGGGCCGCAGAAGGCCGTGCGGATGGTGGCACCGCTGGCCATCAGGTCGGTGAGCACGCCGGTGCGGTTCAGCTCCATCATAATGGGCTGGCTGCCGGGGTAGACGCTGAGGGCGTAGTCCCCGCAGCCGCCGGTATGGCCCTTGAGGATGGCAGCGGCCTCGTAGATGCTGTCGAACAGGCCGCCCGCGCAGCCTGCGATGACTCCCTGATCCACCCGGAGCCTGCCGTTTTCGATCTTGCTGCACAGATCCAGCTTCACGTCAGAGCGGCCCACCAGCTTCTGGACGTTCTCCTCACATTCGTGGAGGATGTCCTTGAGGTTGGCGTTCAGCTCCTCGATGGGAAAGGCGTTGGAGGGGTGCATGGGCAGGGCGATCATGGGCCGGATCTTGGAAAGGTCCACGCTCACCACGCCGTCGTAATAGGCCAGATCTGCCGGGTGCAGGGGCTTGTAGTCCCCTGCCCTGCCATGGACCGTGAGGTACTGCCGGGTCTTTTCATCGGTCTCCCAGATGGAGGAAAGGCAGGTGGTCTCGGTGGTCATGGCATCAATGGCGTTGCGGGTGTCCTGCCGCAGGGAGGCAATGCCGGGGCCAACAAACTCCATGACCTTGTTTTTGACATAGCCGCTCTTGAACAGCTCGCCCACCAGTGCAATGGCCACATCGTGGGGGCCGCAGCCTGCGGGCAGAGCGCCGGTCAGGCAGATGGCCACCACGCCGGGGCGGGCCACATCGTAGGTGCGGCCCAGCAGCTGCTTTGCCAGCTCGCCGCCGCCCTCGCCGATGGCCATGGTGCCCAGCGCGCCGTAGCGGGTGTGGGAATCGGAACCAAGGATCATTTTGCCGCAGCCCGCAAAGCGCTCGCGCATGTACTGGTGGATGACCGCCATGTGGGGCGGCACAAAGATGCCGCCGTACTTTTTGGCAGCGGACAGGCCGAAGCGGTGGTCATCCTCGTTGATGGTGCCGCCCACGGCGCACAGGCTGTTGTGGCAGTTGGTCAGCACATAGGGGATGGGGAATTTTTCCAGCCCCGAGGCGCGGGCCGTCTGGATGATGCCCACAAAGGTGATGTCGTGGCTTGCCATGGCATCGAACCTGATCCGGAGATCCCGGTCGTTGCCGCTGGTGTTGTGGGCGGTGAGGATGCCGTAGGCCATGGTGCCCTTGTAGGCCTGGCCGGCCTGCTCCGCAGTCACGCCTGCAGCTGCCAGTGCCGCAGGAGCCTGCGCGTCGGCGGGCACCCACTGCCCCCGCAGGTAGTATGCACCCGAGGTGCTGCATTTGATCGATTCCAACATAATACTTCCCCCTCGCTTTTGCAAAAAAGGGGCTGTTGCCAGCCCCTCTGAATTAGTCAAACAGCATATCGTGGATGGCGCTGACCGCCTTGTCAGCGTCGTCACGGTCAATGATGCAGGAGATCTTGATCTCACTGGTGGAGATCATCTTGATGTTGATGTTGTTGTTGGAGAGTGCCTCGAACATCTTGGAGGCAACGCCGCTGTGGCTCTGCATACCGGCACCCACGATGGAGACCTTTGCGCAGGTCTCGTCGCAGGTGGCATCCTTGAACTTGCCGCTCTCCTTGAGCACCCGCATGGCGGTCTCAGCCTCGCCCTCGGCGCAGGTGAAGGAGATATCCTTCTTGCCGTCGCGGCCGGTGGACTGCAGGATGATATCCACGTTGATGTTCTTCTGGGCCAGCAGGCCAAAGATCTTGAAGCTGGTGCCCGGCTCATCGGGAACGTTCAGGATCGTGATAACGGCAACATCGGTGTCCTTTGCAACACCCTTGATCAGCATACCTTCCATGTCTTTTGTAACCTCCTTGACCACCGTACCGGGCACGGGATTCAGGCTGGACAGCACTTCCAGCTCCACATTATACTTCTTTGCCAGCTCCACGCTGCGGTTGTTCAGCACCTGCGCACCCAGAGAGGCCAGCTCCAGCATCTCGTCAAAGGTGATCTCTTCCAGCTTGCGGGTGTTGCGCACCTTGCGGGGGTCTGCGGTGTAAACGCCTTCCACATCGGTGTAGATCTGGCAGCGGTCTGCGTGCAGGGCCGCTGCAATGGCCACGGCGCTGGTATCAGAGCCGCCGCGGCCCAGGGTGGTGATATCATCCAGCTTGTTCAGGCCCTGGAAGCCTGCCACGACCACCACGCGGTTGCGCTCCAGCTCGGAGGAAATGCGCTCGGTCTCCATGCGGGTGATGCGTGCCTTGGTGTAGGCACGGTCGGTGCGGAAGCCAGCCTGCCAGCCTGTCAGGCTGGTGGCGTGGCAGCCCAGCTCGTTCAGAGCCATGGCCAGCAGCGCGATGCTGATCTCCTCACCGGCGGCCAGCAGCATATCCATCTCACGGGCCGAAGGGTTGTGGGTGATCTCAGCAGCCTTTGCGATCAGGTCGTCGGTGGTGTCGCCCTGTGCAGACACCACCACCACCACGTCATTGCCCGCCTTGTGGGTGTTGGCCACGATGCGGGCCACGTTGAAGATACGGTTCCGGTCCTTCACCGAAGAACCGCCGAACTTCTGTACGATCAACGCCATAGTTTGTCACTCTCCTCTAGTTTCTCCCAATTTATATCATTCCACAGTTGCGCCGGTATTATCTGCATCCAGCTCTAACAGTGTAAATGCTTCACATCCGTCCAGGCCTTCCAGCGTTTCCAGCCCGGCACGCAGCCCGGCATAAAAGCGCTCAGCCTCCGGGCGCTCGGCCACCGCCATCACGGTGGAACCGGCACCCGATACATACACGGCCTTTGCCCCGCACTGCTTTGCCAGCCCGAACACCTCCCGGGAACCGGGCATCAGGGGCATCCGGTAGGGCTGGTGGAGCTTATCCTCGGTGGCAATGCCCAGCAGGTCATGCCGGCCCTCACAGAAGGCGGCAGGCACCAGCGCGGCCCGGGACAGGTTATACACGGCATCCTTGTGGGCCACCTGCTTGGGCAGGGCCGCGCGGGCGGCCTCCGTCAGCAGCTTGTAGTCCGGCACGATGGCCGCAAAGCAGAGGCTCTGATCCACATCCCGCTTGACGGAGTAGACCACGCCGTCCTCAAAGACGCTGCTGGTCAAACCGCCCAGCAGGGCCGGGGCCACGTTGTCGGGGTGGCCCTCAATGGCCGTGGCAAGGGTGAGCAGCTCCTGGGTGTTGAGCACATCGCCCAGCATCCGGTTCGCGCCCAGCAGACCCGCGATGATGCAGGCCGAGGAGGAACCCAGGCCCCGGGCCATGGGGATGGGGTTGGTCTGCAGGATCTTCAGGGGCGGGATCTTCTTGCCCACCTTCTCGAACAGGCCCTTGGCCGAGCGGTACACCAGATTGCTCTCGTTGCGGGGGATGCGGGTGCCGTCCGCCGCCGAGATGTCCAGCCTGTCGCTCTCCTCAAAGGTCACGGTGTTGTACAGGGTCACGGCCAGACCCAGCGCGTCGAAGCCGGAGCCTACGTTGGCGCTGGTGGCCGGAACAGAAACTTTGATCTTCATGGTCCGTCCCCTTTTCTCATGCATCCTCGGGCAGCTTTTTCAGCACCAGCTTCACGCTGCCGCCCACGGTCTCCACCTTGCGGGCTGCCTCGGCCATGGCCTTTGCATCGGCCTGCTCCACCAGATAGGAGCAGCCGTCAAAGTGCTCATCCACCACACGGCCCCTGCCGTAGATGGCTTCCACCACGGCGGGAGCAACGCCCGCTGCACGCACATAATATGCGGCGGGAGCCGGGTCGGTGAGCATCCCCTCCACCGGCTCCGCAGGCTGCCAGAACAGGCTGTCGTGGACCTTGGAGCCGTTCTTGAGGGCATCCACCACATCGGCCACCACGGCGCTGGCGGTGGGCAGCTTGCCCGCGCCCTTGCCGTAGAACACCACGTCGCCCAGCATATCGCCCTTGACCAGGACGGCGTTGAACACATCGTCCACACCGGCCAGCTGGTGGCTCTTGGGCACCAGGCAGGGCTCCACACCGGCGGCCACGCTGCCGTCGTCGCCCCGCTTCATCCACGCGATGAGCTTGATGACGCAGTTCAGCCGCTCCGCCGCAGCCACATCGGCCACGGTGATGTCCCGGATGCCCCGGGTGGGGATGTTCTGGGGGTAAATCTGGTGGCCGCAGACCAGCGAGG
Source organism: Faecalibacterium sp. BCRC 81149 (assembly GCF_022750605.1). Classification (NCBI taxonomy): domain Bacteria; kingdom Bacillati; phylum Bacillota; class Clostridia; order Eubacteriales; family Oscillospiraceae; genus Faecalibacterium; species Faecalibacterium sp. BCRC 81149. The sequence continues at coordinate 352,626 of NZ_QXJA01000001.1, forward strand.
ACAGGATAGCGATCTTGCGGCAGGCATCCCGGCCGTCCACATCGTCGCCGGGGTCCTTGGTCTCGGCGTAGCCCAACTCCTGGGCGATCTTCAGGGCCTCGTCAAAGCCCAGGTTCTCCCGCACCATCTTGGTCAGCATGAAGTTGGTGGTGCCGTTCACGATGCCCTCCACCTCGGTGATGACGTTGGCAGCCAGGCACTGGTGCATGGGGGTGATGATGGGGGTGCCGCCGCCCACGGAGGCCTCGAACAGGAAGGCACAGTTGTGGGCCTTGGCCAGCGCCAGCAGCTCCGCACCGTAGGTGGCCACCATCTCCTTGTTGGAGGTGCACACGCTGCGGCCGCTCTCGAGGCAGGCCTTGACATAGGGGTATGCAAAGCGGGTGCCGCCGATGGTCTCCACCACCACCCGGATCTCCGGGTCTTCCAGAATGGTATCGAAGTTCTTGATGAAGAGGTTTGCCGCCGGATGGGCGGAGAAATCCTTGGGGTCAAGGATGTACTTGACCTCCACCGGCTCACCGGCCCGGCGGGAAACACCGGCGGCGTTGCGGCACAGCACCTCGTACACGCCGCTGCCCACCGTGCCAAAGCCTAAAATCGCGATCTTTGCCATAGTTCAACCCTCGTTCCTATTTCCTCACTGTTCTGGTGCCCTTACAGGTTATACCCGCAGTGCACGCCCACCACCATGCGCTGGCGGCTCAACCGCTCCGTCAGCTCCTCAGGGGTCATCTGCATGGTATCGGTACGGATGGTAACGGCAACCAGCGCAGCGCCGTTTTCCGGCGTGGACTGGTTGATGGTAACAATGCTTGCCCCGGCGGCGCTGATGCCCGCCAGCAGGCTTTGCAGCGCGCCTGTTTCATCCCGGAGCGTTGCCATTACGGTCACGACCTCGCGGCCATTTTCGGAATCAAAGATGCAGTCCTTATATTTATAAAAAGCACTGCGCGAAAGGTCCACGCTGCGGGTGGCAGCCGAGATGCTGCGCACTTCCCCGCTTGCCAGAAGCTCCTTGGCCTTGACCACTTTCAGAAAGACCTCAGGCAGGACCTCCGCGTCCACCAGATAAAAACGGCGTTCCAACTTGTTCACCTCACAAACACAAGTGTTCTTACAGGGAATATAATAGCATCCGGCCCCCTGCATTGCAAGAGACCGGATGTTTTTTTGTCAGATTATCCAGTTTTGAAGCGTGAAGTGGCAAACTGTCGCAACGGAATTGAAAAAGTGCGACTTTTAATAAGGGGCGGCCTTGCGCCCTCTCCGTCAATCCGTATCCAGCCCGGTGGTATCCTGACCCACAACGGGGGCGGTGTCCGCGCTCTGGGCTGCGGCCACGCCGCTGCTGTGGGAGTAGTTGCAGGTATCGGGCAGGTCATCGGCACGGTAGTAGCCGGTGGCGCGGCTGGGGCAGTTGGCCCCGGCCAGCAGGCCGCTCTGGGTGCAGTAGGCGCGCTCCACCACGCCGTCGCTGGTGGGGAACGCCTTATAGGGCAGGTTTGCCTGCACCTGCTCCATATAGGCCTTCCACGCCATGACACAGGTGCGGGTCTTGGCCTGCTGCTTGCCCAGGGTGTTGGTCATATCGTAAGGCGCATCGTAGCCCCACCAGACAGCGGTAACGTAGTAGGGCGTGCCGCCCACGAACCACAGATCCTTTTCGTCGCTGGCGGTACCGGTCTTACCAAAGGACTCCATGCCATTGGAGTTGGGGTAGCGGCCGCTGGCGGTGCCCACGTTGGAGTAGAGCACGTTCTTGAGCAGACGGTTCATAATATAGGCTGTCTGCGGGGTCAGGGCCTGATAGCTGGTGGCGTTGTTTTCCAGGTAGATGTTGCCGTCCCGGTCCAGCACACGGGTGTACAGGTGCGGGGTGGTGTACTCGCCGTCATAGAAGATCTGGAAGGCAGCAGCCAGCGCCGTGGGGGTCACGCCGTGGGTCTGGCTGCCCATGACCATCTGGGCAAGACCCACATCGTTGGCGGGGTCCAGGGTGGTCAGCTGCAGGGTGTTGTAGGCAAAGTTGAAGATGTTGCTTGCGCCCACCAGGTCGCCCACCCGGATGGCGATGGTGTTCAGGGAGCGGGCCAGACCGTTCCACAGGGGCAGGTCGCTGCCGTCGCCATAATTGCCGCCGTAGTTGCGGGGCCAGCTGCGCCATGCGTTGGGGTAGGCCTTGAGCTGACTGTCGGAAAGGCCCATCAGGCCGTTTTTGCGGCAGTAGTCCTCATCCCGGATGACCATGTCCTGCTTCTGGTACAGGGGCGAGTTGTTGAGCATGGTGGACCAGTTCACCAGCCCGTACTCCACGCCCAGCGCGTACGCGCCGATGGGCTTGATGGTGGAGCCGGTCTGCCGGGTCACACTGTAAGCACGGTTCAGGGAAAGGCTCTTGGTCTTTTCGCCCAGACCGCCCACCATGGCCAGCACATTGCCGTCATAGTCCAGCGTGACCATGGCCGCCTGGGTGCGGACATTGCGGTAGTAGTACACGGTGCCGTCGTCGCCGGTGCGGGTCTTGGGGGTGCCGTCGGCGTTCATCACCTGCACGTCATCGTCCGAGATGCTGGTCACCTCTTCCTCATGCCAGCCGGCCGGGAAGTAAGCGTCGCCCTCGTTGCGCATCAGGTTCTCCATGGCCGTCTGCATCTTGGGATTGACGGTGGCCTCGATGGTATAGCCGCCGGTGTAGAGCATGGACTGGGCCGTGGATTCGTCCACGCCCTCCTTGTCCATGATGTCGCGGACCACCTCGGTGAAGAGGGCATCGGTGAAGTAGCTGGTCACGGAGGAGGTCTTCTTGTTGGTGTCCTCCTCGGCCAGCACAAGGGGCTGGGCCGCGCCGTTGCGGTAATCCTCCTCCGAGATGATGCCCTGCTGCCACATATTATACATGATGAAGTTGCGGCGGTGGATCAGGTTCTCGGGGTTGGTGTAGGGGTTGTAGTTGGTGGGGTTCTTGGTGATGGACGCGATGGTGGCGCACTCCCAGAGGGTGAGCTGGCTCACGTCCTTATTGAAATACTCGTTGGCCGCCGTCTGAACGCCCTGAATGGTGCCGGTGAAGCTGATGGTGTTCAGGTAAGCCTCCAGAATGGTCTCCTTGGAGTAAGCGCGGCTCAGGCAGAGGGCGCGGTAGATCTCGCGCAGCTTGCGCAGCGCACCCTCCACGCCGCTGGCGCTCTTGTCGCTGGTCAGGTTCTTGATGAGCTGCTGCTCCAGCGTGGAAGCGCCCTGCTTGGAGCTGTAAATGGGCAGCAGATACTCGTTGATCATGGCACCGATGGTGCGCTTGAAGTTCACGCCCGGCTCGTTGTAGAAATCCTTGTCCTCGGTGCAGATGAACGCATACTGCAGATTGGTGGGGATCTGTTCCAGGTCTGCCCAGACCCGGTGGCTGTTGGAGGAGCGCAGGGTGGCATACTCCACCTGCGCGCCGGTGTCGGGGTCGGTGGCCACCACGGTGCTGGACTGGCTCAGCTCGATGTTGTCCAGGTCCAGCAGGTTGCCATCGTTGGCCGTGGCCTGCACGGCGTAGTACACCGCCGCCACTGCCGCCAGGCTGCACACCATGATGCCCAGGCAGATGAGGGTGGCCAGCGTGCGGCCCAGCGCCCTGAGGATAGGGTGCTTCGCCTTTTCCCGGGGCTCCTTTGGCTCCCTGGGGGCACGCCCGCGCTTGGGCGGCTCTTCCCTGCGGCTGTTGCTCACATTCACTTTACGTCCCCCCGTGGGCTGCACGTCCGTGCGTGCAGCGCCCCGGTGGATCTTTCTCGATTCGTTTGAGATAAGGATCGCCTCCTGACCTGCTTAAACGGTTATTCCTGACAAGTTCATCCTCTCTGCCATCCTCACCCTCTCAGTCTCGCTTCGCTCGACAGCTCCCCCAAAGTGGGAGCTTCTGACGAAATCGGAAACTTTGCCGGGTGCTGCCAAGGCCTCTCCCTTTGGGAGAGGTGGCAATGCGCCAGCATTGACGGAGAGGGCGAGCCCGCTGTCGGGGCTGAACCCTATTTCTAATCAGATACTGCTAGTATAGCACACTTCCCCCCGTAAAGTACAGCATTCCGGTGTGAAAATTGTGCACTTCTGTCTCAGGGGCGGCATTTTTGCGCATACTACCGCTGGAAAGACCCGCTGGAAAGGAGTGATTTTCTCCATGCGGAAAGTATTTCTCTGCCTGTTTTACGCCCTGTGCGCCTTTGCCATCGCCTTCAGCCTGTTCTGGATGGCCCTGCCCCGGCTGGCGCTTCCCTCCCCTGCACCGGGAGCGGACAGCGCCGCCGGAACGCCGGTGCCCTCCGAGCCGAGCCTTGCGGCCCAGACTCTGCCCGACACCGGCCAGCCCACCCAATACCTGCTCCGGGACGAGGGCGGCATGGTGGCTGTCTACACCTGCGGGCCGGATGGCTCCCCCACCCGCCTTGCCCGGCAGACGGATATTTACGTCAACCTCCTGCCGGAAAATGACGCACTGCGTGTCAAGCAGGGCATGACAGTGACGGGAGATGCCGCCCTGCAGGAGGTGCTGGAGGACCTGGGCGGGTGAACCGCTCCGTCCGGATTACGACCCCCTGCGCGAACTTGACAAAACATCGCAAATCAACTATACTATGAACAGAAAGAGCGCTGACCGCAATATGGCCAGCTCCACGTTCCCTTTTAAGTCAAAAAGATTGACCGCCGAGTTTGTGAGACTGGGGGCGGTCAATCTTTTTTGATTGTATTTCAAAAACCCCCTGTACCAGACCATGGCACAGGGGGTTTGTTTTGCGGTTCTGTTTCAGCCGGAGTGCATTTTACTCCACGCTGATCATATAATAGTATACGGGCTGACCGCCGCGGATGTGGCTGACCTCAACGTGGTTGGGGCACTTTGCCTTGACGATCTCGGTCAGCTTCTCGGCCTCCTCGTCGGAGACATCGCAGCCGGAGATGATGGTGACAAAGCTGGAGTCCTTCTTGCACATGCTGCGGGCCAGGCGGTAGGTGGCCTTGGTCAGGTCGGTGGAGGTGGCAACGATCTTGCCGTTCTCCAGAGCCATGATCTCGCCCTTCCGGATCCGCTTGCCGTCAAACTCGCTGTCGCGGGCGGCGTAGGTGATGAGGCCGGTGCTGACCTTGTCGGCGGCGGCCATCATGTTGATGGTGTTGGTCTCAGCGTTGGCGGAGGGGTCGAAGTTGAGCAGCGCGGTGATGCCCATGGGCACGGTGCGGGTGGGCAGAACGATCACCTGACGGTCGGCCAGCTTCTGGGCCTGCTCCGCTGCCATGATGATGTTCTTGTTGTTGGGCAGCACGAACACGGTCTTGGCGGGCACGCTCTGGATGGCGGCAAGGATGTCCTCGGTGGCGGGGTTCATGGTCTGGCCGCCGGAGACGACAGCGTCCGCAGCCAGGTCGGTGAACACGGCCTTCAGGCCCTCACCGGCGGCAACGGCCACAAAGCCGTAGTCACGGCTGGGGTCCACTGCGGCGTAAACGAACTCGCTGGCCTGTGCGGGAGCCTTTTCAGCGGAGGCCTGCTTTTCCAGGCTCTTGCCCTGCTTCTGGCGGGCCAGGAACTGCTCGTGCATGTTCTCGATCTTGAAGTTGGTCAGGTAGCCGTACTTGATGGCCTCGCTCAGGATCTTGCCGGGGTCAGCGGTGTGGACATGCAGGTTGATGACATCGTCATCCTCGATGCAGACCACGCTGTCGCCGTTGGATTCAGCAAAGGCGCGCATCTTTGCGGCGCTTGCGCCCTCGTACTTGTTGATGAGGAACTGGGTGCAGTAGCCGTTTTTGATGTCCTCCACCTTCATCAGGTCGTCGGTGAACACGCCCTTGCCTGCGTTCTCGGTGGAGAGCTTGGCCTTGTTGGGGGCACCCTCGCCGCCGGCCACCATGGGTTCGCCGTGGAACACCTTGCCCATGCCCTCAAAGATGATCATAATGCCCTGGCCGCCTGCGTCCACAACGCCGGCCTTTTTCAGCACGGGCAGCAGGTTGGGGGTATCCTCCAGCGCCTTCTGGCCTGCGGTCATCACCACGTCCCACAGGGCGGGGATCTCCTTGGCACCGCAGGCGGCAGCTTCCTCGCTGGCCACCCGGGCAACGGTCAGGATGGTGCCCTCGGTGGGCTTCATCACGGCCTTGTAGGCACCCTCCACGCCCTTTTTCAGGGCGGCGATGATGTCGGCGGTGTCGGCTTCCTTCTTGCCTTCCAGCGCCTTGGAGAAGCCGCGGAACAGCAGGCTGGTGATCACGCCGGAGTTGCCGCGGGCACCGCGCAGCATGGCGGAGGCAGCGGTCTTGGCGGCCTCACCCACGGTGCAGCCGTCGTCCAGTGCGTTCAGCTCTGCCACGGAGGCACCCACCGTCATGCCCATGTTGGTGCCGGTGTCGCCATCGGGCACGGGGAAAACGTTCAGCTCGTCCACACGGGAGCGCTGGTTGTTGATGTTGTTCGCGCCGGAGATGATCGCGTCGCGCAGGATCTTACCAGAAATCATTGTCCTTACTCCTTAATAAAAAGTTCCATCAGGCGATCACGTCGTCCACCGACACGATCACGCGGGCAACCTTCAGGCCGGTGGCCTGCTCCACTTCGTCCTTGACGCGGTGCGAGATGCTGCGCGCGGCGGTGGAGATGTTGAGCCCGTAGCTGACGGCAATGTGCAGCTCGATCACGAGACGGCCCTCTTCCTGTGTGACACGAACGCCCTTTTCAGAGTAATCGCTGCCGCGCACCACGCTCTTGACCACGTCGGTCAGATCGCGGGGGGTCATTGCGGCCACGCCGTAGCATTGTTTGGTTGCTTCGCCTACCAGCGTAGAGAAGTACTCGGCGGAAAAGCTGACATCTCCCAGCGGGAAACGGGAAGTGATCATAGTCGCTCTGCTCCTTTATTTGAAATCTTGTTGGGGTGGCCCGGCTTGCCGCGGCAAACCCGCCGCATACCGGGAAAGGAATCGGTATCCTTATTATACAACTTCCCACGCCCTGTGTACAGCACAATTTCCAAAGGGCGGGCAATGTGAGCCGATTCGTGTTCCTATTATACCACAAAACCCTGCCCTGTGCACGGTTTTCCTGCATGTTTTGCAAAAAGGCCGGGAGCGACTGTGAATAAATTCTAAAAAGTATGAGTTTTGACTTTATTCGGCTGTGGAAAAGTGCTAAAATCAAAGCAGAGAAACGGGAGCTGCGCCCTTACGGCAGAACCACTGTTTACGATAGGATAACGATTGGAGAGCTGTTTGATGAACATTTTGTTTTTCCTTTCCCCCAAGCAGGACCTGATGTATGTCTACGATGACTTCACCCTGCGGCAGACGCTGGAAAAATGGGAGAACAACCGCTACGCATCCATCCCGGTGCTCAACCGCAAGGGCGAGTATGTGGGCACCCTGACCGAGGGGGATATCCTCTGGGGGCTGAAACAGCAGCACGGGCTGGACATTGAAGCCGCCGAGGACGTACCCATTTCGAGCTTTGCCCACAAGCGGGATTACAAGGCCGTGACTGTCACCACCAGCATGGACCAGCTGATCGAAGCAGCCATGAACCAGAACTTTGTGCCCGTGGTGGACGACCGGGGCATCTTTATCGGCATCGTGCGGCGGCAGGCCATCATCCGCTACTGCTACGACAAGGCCCGCACCGAGGCCCGGAAGGCCCAGAGCGCCCCGGATGCCTGCCCCAAGGGCAGCCTTGCGGCGGGGGGGTGAACTGGCTCACCCTCTCAGTCAAAGCCTGACGGCTTTGCCAGCTCCCCCGAAGGGGGAGCCCTTGGCATTGCGCAGGGCTTTTTCTCGTTATACTAACATTCATCATTGAAGTCATTGAAATCATTGCTCTTCATTGCCACCAGTCAATGACAATCAATGATAACCAATGATATCAATGATAATTATGTCTTAACGATAACTGTGCAGACACTGGAACCGAAGCATTGTGATCGGTTCGTTCCTGTCGAAAGTTATGCTTTCTCCCAGCGTTTCCATTGCTGTTATACCAATATCTAATGGTATCTCGTTCCCAAAGCATAGGTTGCAGCTCCTGAATACGCTTTGAAAGCATTTGCAGATTTGGTGCCAGCTCGGTATGGGCGTACCGCTGGCCCATTTCCATCAGGTTCTTGGAGTAGCCGCACCATGTTCCATCTCCCTGCTGCAGGAGTACCCGCAGGGTCCTGACGATGGGCTCTGCCTCATACTCGGCCACCCGGCGCTGAGCGGCCAGCTGGGCCGCCGTGCCCTGCATGACCCAGCGGCAGCGGGCCTTATCAAAGCGGATGACCCGCTCGCACTGCTCGATGTCGCGGCCGGTGAGCAGAAAGCCTGCTTCATCGTCCATCCGGCTCTGCTTGTCCAGCACGATGGTGAAATCCGCCGCGCCCAGGATGCCGGTGGAGCCGTTGATGTTGTCGAAGCTGTCCTCGGGGTTCTTGCTCTTGCGGGTGTGATGCACCAGCAGCACGCAGATGCCCCGGCTGTCGGCAAAGGCCTTCAGCCTGCCCATGTAGTCGTAGTCGGCATCGTAGGCATTTTCAAAGGGCTTTGCCTTGGGTTTGATCTTGGATAAGGTATCGATGCAGACCAGATGGATGTCCGGGTTGGCATCCAGATACTCCCCCAGCGTTTCCAGCAGGCCCTCGCCCAGCCGCTGGGCCTGAAACATGACGTGCATGTTGGCGGGGGCGGGCCTTCCCTCCAGCAAGCGGCGCAGGCGGGTCTGCATCCGGCTCTTGCCGTCCTCCAGGGCGAGGTAGAGCGTGCCGTGCTGCCGGGTGGGGAACCCCAGAAACGGCTCCCCCTGTGCCACGGCAAGGCAGAGATCCAGCACCATCCAGCTCTTGCCCAGCTTGGGCTTTGCCACCAGCACCCCCATGCCCATGGGCAGCAGGCCCTCCACCACATGGCGGATGGGCGGCAGCACCATCTCAGACAGCTCCCGGGCCGACCACGCCTGCACCCCGGCAGGCTTTGCGGTCTCCGGCTCCGGGGCGGCCTGCTGCGGGGCGGCCTCCGGGTCGGTCAGGCTGTTGATGTAATCGGCGTAGTCCTCGCCGATGCGGGCCGCGAACGCCTCCTTTCCGATCTGCTCGTACTCGTCGGCCACACGGTCCTGCCAGCGCCGGAGCTTGAGCTCCAGCCCGTTCCAGAGCCGCAGTTCCCGGGCCCGCTCCTGCACCAGATGATACCGCTGGTTCTGGTCCGCAGGCAGGCCCCGGAAGGTAAACCAGAAGGTCAGCCGGGAAAAGAGCTTTTCCTCGGTGTCGGCCTTGTCCAGCCACCGCAGGAAATCGTTCTCGTCCGCCGGGCTGAACTGCTTTGCCTCCCGCCAGTTCCCCACTGCTTCCTTCATTTCGTTCATGGAAACACCTCTTTCTTTTGCATTACACAGCGTTGTTTTATTGTCCAAAGTGTAACACCTTTTGGTTGTGCCGTCAACGAGTATGTTCCGGCGATTTTTCGCGCAAAAAATGCGAAAAAAGAGGGAGAAAATTTGCCTTTTTCCTTCCCGCATGATAAAATAGAAGCAGAAAGGGGCTGTGCCGATGCTGCTGCAATATTTCGTTACAGAAAACAAGACCGGAGCCTGTATCCCGGTGGAGATCACGCCTGCCACACAGTCAGACCTTCTGGTGACAAAAAGCGGCTGGCAGTCCGATTGGACCAGTGACTTTATCCGTGACTCCCAACTGGAAAAACGGGTCGCCAAAGCGGCAAGCGGTGAGATCATTGCGCTGGGGGCTTACCGGGAGGATCAAAACGGCATTTCTATCTTTATCGTGAACATGGAAGCTCACCCGCAGAGCAACCCGACGCTGACAGATCAGCGTAAATATACCGGTATCGGTCGTATGATGATCGCCTATGGCATCCAGCTATCCATTGACAGCGGCCACGGCGGTGTCGTGACCTTTGCCGCTAAGACAGATGAACTGTACGAACACTATATTCAGGATTTCCATGCTGTGCCGATCTTCCAGCCGCTGCCAGGCGGCCCCAAGCTCTTGATGCTGGCTGATGAAGGCGCGCAGGAGATCTTCAGCACCTATTTATCCTGAGAACAGGAGGGGTTATTATGGCAAATCACGAAATCGAACTGCAGGTCGCACCCATGTCGGATGAAACGATGGATTATCTTGATACCCTGTTTTCCGTCTGCAAGCGTTTCAACACCGATTATTATCATGCAACACAAAAAGAGCGTGATTTTATTGATGCTGTTGCCAGCCATGAGTACCAGCTGAAAAAGGCTCGCGAAAAGGGCCAGCAGCGTGCAAGCGTTCCGCCCTTCCTCGGCATCGTGCGAAGCGAGCGGAGCGATCACATGCCCGCCTGATGATTTGAAAACCTCTGCAAAGAGTTTCCACCGATGCAGAGGTTTTTTCATGCCCGCTTCTGAAAGTCCCCCTTATCGTACCCCGCATCTGGTATACTCCTCTTGTCGAACAAAACAGGAGCGGCCCGGAGGCGGGCTGCAGGAACAGGAGGGAACACCATGAGTGAGTACGAGATCCGATCTGTAGGCGGCCATGTGGAGGTTTATACCCGGGGCGGGGTGTTCCTCTTCTCGGCGGACACGGTGCGGGAGGCCATGGAGGAGCTGGATGAGGCCGCATGACATATTCCCGGCAGTTCCCGGAAGCATGTCAGGAGCGCGCGGGGAAAGTTCAAATGTAAAATACCTGTAAAATATAAGAAAAGAACCGTTGACAAAAGGACAAAACGGCGCGGAAATGCAGTAAAAATGCAAAAAACATGTAAAATAACGCTTGTTGTCCGGGGGAGTTCAATGCTATAATAAAAAGGACGGCGTTCAGGGCAGGAAGCCCCGGGCGGCCGTCCTTGGTTTGTTTTAAGAGCAAAAGGAAGTTTTTAGGAGTATCGAGATGGATATCACACACATCACCTCATTGTTGGGCGGTATTGCGCTGTTCCTCTATGGTATGTCGATCATGGGTGCCGGCCTGGAAAAGCTGGCGGGCGGCAAGATGCAGGGCGTGCTGCAAAAGCTGACCTCCTCCACCATCAAGGGTGTCATTTTCGGCACCCTCATCACCGGCGTGATCCAGTCCTCCGCAGGCACAGTCGTCATCTGTGTCGGCCTTGTCAACTCTGGCATTATGACCCTGACGCAGTCGGTGGGTGTCATCATGGGTGCAAACATTGGTACCACGGTCACCGGTCAGCTCATCCGCATGGCGGATATCTCGGGTGACAGCCTTCTGCTGACCCTCATCCAGCCCAAGACGTTTGCGCCGGTGGTGGCATTTGTCGGCTGCATTTTTTATGTGTTCCTGCGCAACGCCAAAAAGAAGAACATCGGCCAGATCATGCTGGGCTTTGGCATCCTGTTCACAGGCATGAGCCTGATGGACACCGGCGTGTCCCCTCTGCGGGAGAGCGCAGCCTTTCAGGAGCTGTTCGTCACCATGACCAACCCCATGCTGGGTGTGCTGGTGGGCATGGTCGTCACCGTCATCATCCAGTCCTCCTCGGCCTCGGTGGGTATCCTGCAGGCCTTGTCCAGCACCGGCCTTGTCACCTTTGGCAGCGCCATCCCCATCATTCTGGGTGCCCACATCGGCACCGCCTTTACCCCGCTGCTGACCATCGGCGGCTCCTCCAAGGACGGCAAACGCGCCGCCCTGATCCACCTGTATTTCAACATCATCGGCAGCTTTGTGCTGCTGGCTGCCATTTACGCCGTGCGGTACACCATCGGCATCCCGGTGTGGGGTGACGTGATGAACAAGAGCACCATTGCAAACATCCACACCCTTTCCAGTGTGGCGGCCATGCTGCTGTTCCTGCCTTTCAGCAGTGTGCTCTCCAAGCTGGCCATGCTCACCGTGCCCAACAGCGCCGAGGAAGCACAGGAGATGAGTATGCCCGTGCTGGATGAGCGCCTGTTCAAGAGCCCGGCCGTGGCCCTGCAGCAGGCCAAGAGCGCCGTGGTCAAGATGTCCCGCCGTGCCGCCCGCAACGTCAGCCTCTCCACTCCCCTGCTGCTCAAGATGGATGAGGACGTGGTGAGTGCCATCAATGTGCGGGAGAACCTCATCGACCGGATGGAGGTGGAGATCTCCAACTACCTCATCAAGATGACCGACCAGGAGCTGGGCGACGACGAGAGCCACGCCGTGACCGAGCTGCTGAACTTTGTCACCGAGTTCGAGCGCATCGGCGACTACGCCGTGAACATTCAGGAAAAGGCTGTGGAGCTCTACGAGAAAGAGGCCTCCTTCAGCGACATTGCCAAGAACGAGCTGCAGCTGCTGGATTCCGCGCTGGAGCAGATCCTGACCCGCACCAACGATGCCTTTGAGAACGATGACATCGCGCTGGCCCGTCAGGTGGAGCCGCTGGAAGAGGTCATCGACATTCTGGTGGAGAAGCTCCGCGACGGCCACATCAAGCGCCTGAAGGATGGCATCTGCTCCATTGATACCGGCGTGGTGTTCCTGGATGTGCTGAACAATGTGGAGCGCATCTCCGACCACTGCTCCAACGTGGCGGCCCGTCTGGTGGGCACCAGCGAGGGCGACGACTACGATTCCCACACCCTCAAGAGCCTGATGCACCACAACCCCAGCAAGGAATACTCCCTCATGTACGAGGAGTGCTGCAAGGAGTACCTGACCCCGCTGGCCGCTATGGAAAAGGAAGCGTAAAGGGGCTGCTGAAGTCAAACCCCACCGTCATCCCTACGGGATGCCACCGCCCCTAATAGGGGCGGCCTTGGCAAAGAGATGAAGCTTTACGCCATGCCAAGGGCCCCCCTACTAGTGGGGGCTGTCGCCGCAAGGCGACTGGGGGGTTCAGCCGTAAGCAGCTGCTGCACCACACAACTCAAAAATCCCCTGCCAATATCCGGCAGGGGATTTTTTGTTGCACTTGATGAACGATTCGGAGCCTGAGTCTGCCTGCCCCCAAAAGTCAAGGGGTCAGAAGAAGCTCACCTGGCTGCTTTCGGGCAGGTCTGCCAGCACACCGGCGGTGCGCAGGCTTTCCAGCACGGCGCTGGTCACGCCGGTGGCCTGCTGGAGCTCCTCCACGGAGATATACTCCTGCCCGTTGATGGTGGCCCGCTCCAGCGAGGCGGCAGCAGTGCCGCCCACACCCTTCAGGGCACAGAAGGGCAGGCGCACCTTGCCATCCTCCACGATATACTTGTTGCCGCGGCTCTTGCCCAGCTCGATGGGCAGGAACGCATACCCGCGGGACAGCATCTCGTTGACCAGCTGCAGGCTGACCAGCACGTCCTCGTCCTTGGCGTTCTTCTCCTCTTTCAGGCGGCGCTTCACCGCCTCCATGTGGGCGCGGGCCACAGCCGCACCGCCCACAGCGGCCTCATAGTCGATATCATCGCCGCGCACAGTGAAGTAAACGGCATAGAACTCTGCCGGGCGGTAGAGCTTGAACCACATCAGCCGGATGGCGCTCATCAGGTAGGCCACAGCGTGGGCCTTGGGGAACATATACTTGATCTTGCGGCAGGACTCGATGTACCAGTCCGGCACCTCGTGCTCCCGCATGGCTTCCTCCCAGCCGGGCTTGAAGCCGCCCTTGGCCACCTTGCCCTTACGGACTGCCTCCATGATATCAAAGGCCATCTTGGGCTCCAGCCCTTTGCGCAGCAGGTAGAGCATGATGCTGTCACGGCAGCCGATGACCTCCGCGATGGTGCAGGTGCCGCTGCGGATCAGCTCATCGGCGTTGCCGGTCCAGACATCGGTGCCGTGGGACAGGCCCGAGATCTGGATCAGCTCTGAGAAGTTCCGGGGCCGGGCCTCCACCAGCATTCCGCGCACGAAGTTGGTGCCCATTTCCGGGATGCCGAAGGTGCCGGTCTGGCTGTCGATCTGCTCCGGGGTCACGCCCAGCTCCTCCGGGCTGGTGAGCAGGCTGTACACCCGGGGGTCGTTCATGGGGATGCTGTCCACGGGGATGCCGGTGTATTCCTCAAAATACTTGTAGAAGGTGGGCATATCGTGGCCCAGCTCGTCCAGCTTGAGCAGGGTGTCGTGGAGGTACTTGAACTCGAAATGCGTCGTGAGCAGGCCGCCCGCCACATCATCCGCCGGGTGCTGGATGGGGCAGAAATCGTAGATCTCGTAGGTGTCGGGCACAACCACCATGCCGCCGGGGTGCTGGCCGGTGGTGCGCTTGACACCGGTGCAGCCCAGGGTCAGGCGGTTCTCCTCAGCGTGGTTGACGGTCTGGCCGCGGGCCTCCAGATACTTTTTGACGTAGCCGTAGGCGGTCTTGTCCTGAATGCCGGACACCGTGCCCGCCTTGAACACATTGGCCTTGCCGAACAGCTCCTCGGTATAGCGGTGGACGTTGGACTGATACTCGCCCGAGAAGTTCAGGTCGATATCAGGCTCCTTGTCGCCGTAGAAGCCCAGGAAGGTCTCAAAGGGGATGTCGTGGCCGTCCACCAGCATCCGGGTGCCGCAGTGGGGGCAGTCCTTATCGGGCAGGTCGAAGCCGTCGTCCACGCTGCCGTCGGTGATGAACTCGCTGTACTTGCACTTGGGGCAGCGGTAGTGGGGCGGCAGGCTGTTGACCTCCGAAATGCCCGAGAAGTGGGCCACGGCGGAGGAGCCCACCGAGCCACGGCTGCCCACCTGATAGCCGCCCGCGTTGGAGTAAGCCACCAGCTTGACGGCAATGACGTACAGAACCGCGTAGCCGTGGCCGCAGATGGAATCCAGCTCCTTTTTCAGGCGGTCCTCCACGATCTTGGGCAGGGGGTCGCCGTAATCCCGTCTGGCGTGTTCCCAGGTGGCATCGCGCAGCTGCTGCTCCGCACCCTCGATGCTGGGCGGGTAGGTGCCGCGCGGGATGGCCCGCACGTTGTTGTCGATGGTGGCCGCGATCTTGCGGGGGTTGGTCACCACGATCTCGTAGGCCTTTTCCTTGGGCAGATAGCTGAACTGCTTCAGCATATCCTCAGTGGTGCGGTAGAACAGCGGGGGCTGGGTGTCCGCATCCTTGAAGCCGTTGCCCGCCTGCAGCACCGTGCGGTAGATGGCATCCTCCGGCTCGGTAAAGTGCACGTCGCCGGTGGCGATGACCGGTTTGTGCAGGTCCTCGCCCAGCCGGATGATGGTGCGGTTGAAGTCCTTGATGACTTCCTCGCTCTCCACCTTGCCGTCCCGCACCATATACTCGTTGTTGCCCAGGGGCTGGATCTCCAGCACGTCGTAGTAGGAGGCGATCTTCTTCAATTCCTCGTAGGAACGCCCCTCCACAACGGCACGGTAAAGCTCGCCCGCCTCACAGGCGCTGGTCAGGATCAGGCCGTCGCGGTACTTGTTCAGCAGGCTGCGGGGCACACGGGGCTTCTTGAAGAAGTAGTTGACGTGGGCCTCGCTCACGATCTTGTACAGGTTCTTCAGGCCCATCTGGTTCTTGACCAGAATGATGAGGTGGAAGTACTTCTTTTTCAGCACCTCCCGGTTGCCGCCCAGACCGGTGTTGATGCCCTCCACGGTGGTGACCTCTTTCTCGGCAAGGTCACTGAGCATGACGCAGAAGATGCGGCCCAGCGCGGCGGAGTCCTCGCAGGCGCGGTGGGCCTCGTAGCTGGGCAGCTCCAGATGCTTGTTGATGGTCCCCTGCTTGTAGTTGTGCAGGCCCGGGTACATGGCCTGCGCCATGGTCAGGGTGTCGATATAGGTCGGCTCAAAGGAAATGCCGCTGCGCTTGGCGGCGGCTTTCAGGAAGCGGATATCGAACGCATGGGCATTGTGGGCCACCAGGATGCGGCCATCCGCGAACCGGAGAAAGGCTTCCAGCGCTTCCTTCTCCCCGGGGGCATCGGCCACCATCTCGTTGGTGATGCCGGTCAGCTCGGTGATCTTGGGGGTGATGGGTTTGCCCGGCTTGACAAAGGTGTCGAACTCCTCCACCACTTCCCCGTTCCGCACGATCACCGCGCCGATCTCGGTCAGGTACTCCACGCCGGGGTCCAGGCCGGTGGTCTCGGTGTCGAACACGCAGAACTCGCCGTCCAGCGGCTGGTCCTTCACGCCGTAGACGCAGGGCACCATATCATCCACAAAGTAGGCCTCGCAGCCGTAGATCAGCTTGAAATCCGGGTCGCTCTTGTGGATCTCGTCGGTGGCCAGCATGGCCTCCGGGTAGCCCTGACAGACACCGTGGTCGGTGATGGCAATGGCAGGGTGGCCCATCCGGTGGGCCAGCTTGACGATGCCGCCCGGGTCGCAGAAGGCATCCATGCTGGACAGCTTGGTATGCAGGTGAAGCTCCACCCGCTTTTCCGGGGCGTTGTCCTCCCGCTTTTTCCGCTCCACGAACAGGACATCGTAGGGGTAAACGATGTAGTCGTGCTCGTACTTGTCGTAGGTGCAGTCGCCGCGCACCAGCAGGGTGGTGCCCTTGGCGATGTTCTCCCACTTGGAGCAGTCCTCCCCTTCCTGCGCGCGGATCTTCAGGTTGATGGAGCCGGTGTAATCGGTGATGGACACCGTGTAGATCTTGCGGTAGTTGCCCTTGACCTCGGTAAAGAACACGTCGCCCCAGATCACGCACTTGCCGCCCTCGCCGCCCAGGTCCTTGAGGGGGGTGAGGTTCTTGGGGGTGAACATCTTGCCGTGGAAAATGGTCACAGGCTTGTCGGTCAAGTCAAGGCCCTCCACCTTGATGGAGGGGGCGGTGTTCTTTTTCTCGAACTTGACCACCGGCGGGGCGATCTTGCGCTCCAGCTTTTCCTCCATCTGGCGCTGTTCGGCCTCGCCCACCGCGCTTGTCAGGGTGACTTTTGGCCTGACACCGGTGTGGGCGGCAACGCGGTCTGCCAGCAGGCGCTCAAACTCCATCTCCTGCAAAAACTTGGTGCCGTGGCAGACCCCCACCGTGATGTTCTGGCCGGTGATGGTGATCCGGCACCGGTCCAGAAAGCCGTTGATGGGGATGCCGTCCCGCTTCATCTCCTCCATCAGCTCCCGCAGGGCGGCTTCGTCCAGCGCGGCATAGCCGAAGAGGTTGTCGATCTTCAGTTCAAAGCCCTCATAGTCCGGCTGCAGGGAGGCCAGCAGCCGGGCGCACAGCCCCTTGTCCAGCGGGGCGGCACTGCGCAGGGTAAAAACGACCTGCCGCTCCTGCCGCAGCATCCGGGCATGTTCCACGATCACGCGCCCGAAGCTGGCCGCGAAATCCGGGTCCGCCATGAACTGCGGCCATAGCTGAGATACAAGTGGTGTCACGATGGGTTACTCCTTTACAAATCTTCCGTCCTAAAGACGTGATAGCCCTCATAATGATAGCTTGCATCGATGCCCTTCATATAGACCAGCCGGTCTGTGATCCGGTCTGTGAGGGCTGCTTTGAGCAGGGCCTTGACCTCCACATCCTTGACGGGGCTGCGCTCCATGGCAAGGAGATAATCGCTCTTATCCACCCGGCTCCAGTCAATGACCTGATGCAGCTCCTTTTTCAGGATGCAGTCCAGCCAGATGCGGGTGCTGCGGCCATTGCCTTCCCGGAAGGGGTGGGCAACATTCATCTCCACATACTTCTCGATGATCTCGTCAAAGGTGGACTGGGGCATCCGGTCGATGCTTTCCAGAGCCGCAGCCAGATACATGACCGGTGCGAACCGGAAATTGCCCTTGGCAATGTTCACGGTGCGCATCTGCCCGGCAAAGGGGTAGATCTCGCCGAACAGATAGCCGTGGATCTTTTGCAGGCCCGCAAATGTCCCCACCGGGAAGGCATCCAGCAGGCCGGTGTCGTAAAGCTCCAGCGCTTTGGTCTTGCTGATCTTTTCCTCAGCCCGGGCCAGCGCGGCCTCGTCAGTCAGGTGCAGTTTATTTTCCAAAGGCATAGTGGTCTCCCTGCTTAACCCCCCAGTCACGCTTCGCGTGCCAGCCCCCGCTAATAGGGGGGCCCTTGGCATGGCGTAAGGCTTTCCAGTTTTGCCAAGGCCGCCCCTATTAGGGGCGGTGGCATCCCGCAGGGATGACGGTGGGGTTTATTGTCTCTTAAATCTTATAGATCTCCTCCATGAACTGGTCGAGGATATTATCCCCGGTCAGCTTCTTGATGGGCTGGCCGTGGATGAAGAGGACAGCCTCGCCCTTGCCGCCTGCAATGCCGATATCGGCTTCGCGGGCCTCGCCGGGGCCGTTGACCACGCAGCCCATCACGGCCACCTTGATGGATTTCTTATAGCCCTGCAGGCGCTTTTCCACCTCATTGGCGATCTCGGTGCAGGGGTACTGGGTGCGGCCGCAGGTGGGGCAGGTGATGACCTCGGGGCCAGCCACGGGGAAGCCCACGGCGCGCAGGATGTTGTAGCCTGCTTCCACTTCCTTCTCAGGCTCGGCGGCCAGCGAGACGCGGATGGTATCGCCGATGCCCTCCAGCAGCATCCCGCCGATGCCCATGCCGCTCTTGAGCAGGCCCATCTGGTAAGTACCGGCCTCGGTCACGCCCACATGCAGGGGGTAATCGGTCACAGCGCTCAGCTGGCGGTAGGCCTCCATCATGCGGGGCACGTTGGAGTTCTTGATGGAGATGACGATGTTGTTGAAATCGAACTTCTCCAGCAGGCGGACATGGTACAGGGCGCTTTCCACCATGGCCTCGGGCACGGGCGCGCCGTACTTTGCCAGGATGTGCTTTTCCAGGCTGCCGCCGTTCACACCGATGCGGATGGGGATGTTCTTCTGCTGGCAGGCCTGCACCACGGCCTTGACCCGGTCGTCGTCGCCGATGTTGCCGGGGTTGATGCGGATCTTGTCCACACCAACGTCGGCGCAGGCCAGCGCTGCCTTGTAGTCAAAGTGGATATCCGCCACGATGGGGATGTTCACCGCATTCTTCACGGCCTCGATGCACTTGGCATCCGCCGCGCTGGGGCAGGTCACACGCAGGATCTGGCAGCCTGCCGCCTCACAGCGCTTTGCCTGGGCAACGTTGCCCTCAATGTCCTCCACGGGGACATTCAGCATGGTCTGCACCGCAATGGGGTTGTTGCCGCCAATGGTCACATTGCCGATCTTTACTTCTCGTTTCAGCTGCCGCATGGTCGTTTTCCTTTCCGTATCACATTGCCCCGGTAATGAGCCGGAGGATATCGTTGTAAGTTGCAAAAATCATCAGCCCGAACAGCAGCGCAAAGGCTGCCACGGTCAGGCCGCTCTGGATCTTTTCGGGCACGGCATGGCCGGTCACGCCCTCAATGAGCAGGAACACCACCTTGCCGCCGTCCAGCGCCGGGAAGGGCAGCAGGTTAAAGATGCCCAGGTTCACGGTGATGAGCACCAGCAGCTCCAGCAGGTCCTGCCAGCCGTAGCTGGCGGCCTGCCCGATGGCCGTTACGATGCCCACCGGGCCGGAGAGGTCGTTGATGCTCTCCCGCCCCCGCAGCAGGTCGGAGAGGGAGGCAAAGATGATGCGCCCGTAGTAGAGCACACTGTTGCCCGCCTCTTTCAGCACGTTCAGCGGTGTTTTTCTGATGCCGTAGACCGTAAAGCCCAGGCTCATGTGGGTCTCGCCCTTGTCATCCTGCCAGGTGTCGAACTGCACACCGGGCAGCTCCACCTTTTTGCCGTCCCGCAGAACGGTGAAATCGGCGGTGTAGTCCTCCGTGCGCATCAGCTCATAGAGGATATCGTTTGCCACAAAGCAGCGGCGGCCGTTCACCGCAAGGATCTTATCCCCTGCCTGCAGGCCGGTCTGGCCGCAGAGGGCGTTTTCCTCCACCTGATAGAGCACCTTGCTGGTAATGGGCTCGCTCTGGGCCGTGATGAGGATGGCCATGACCACAAAGCCCAGCACAAAGTTCATCCCGGCACCCGCCAGCATGATGAGGGCCCGCTGCCAGACAGGGGCCTCATTCAGAGGAATACCAGCAGGCTTTTCCTCCTCGGGGGAAGTCTCCGCTATGCCAAGGGCTCCCCTATCAGGGGAGCTGCCGCCATCGGCGGCTGAGGGGTTTGACCGTTCCTCCGCCTGCTTGCTCTCGGGGCTCTCCTCCCCTTCCAGCGCCACAAAGCCGCCCACGGGCAGGGCGCGGATGCTGTACTGGGTGCCCTTGCGCACCCGCTTCCACAGCACCGGCCCCATACCGATGGAGAACTCGTTGACCTGCACGCCGCAGAGCTTTGCCACCATGAAGTGGCCGAACTCATGGATGGCGATCACGGCGCTGAACACGAACACCGCAGCAATAAAGGTGACAATAAAAGACATCAGTTCTCCTTACAGGTGCGCTCTCACAAAGGCGCGGGCCATCTTGTCGCACTCATACACATCGGCCAGGGTGTAATCGCCGCCAAAGCTGTCGCTGTCCACAACAGCCTCCACCAGACGGCCGATATCGAGGAAGCCGATCTTATCCTCGAGGAAGAGCTTCACCGCCTCCTCGTTGGCACCGTTGGCGGCGCAGGGGCCCAGACCGCCCTTCTTGATGGCCTTTTTGCAGGCAGCCAGGCAGCGGAAGGTCTCCTCGTCGGCCACATCGAAGGTCAGCAGCTTCAGGGTGGTAAAGTCCAGCTCGGGCACCACACCGGGCACACGGGCCGGGTAGGTCAGGGCGTACTGGATGGGGATGCGCATATCGGGCACGCCCAGCTGGGCAATGATGGAGTTATCGCTGTACTGCACGGCAGAGTGGACAATGCTCTGGCGCTGCACCACGATCTGGATCTTCTCGGGGGGCAGGCCGAACAGCCAGACCGCCTCGATCAGCTCCAGGCCCTTGTTCATCAGGGTGGCGGAGTCGATGGTGATCTTGGCACCCATGTTCCAGTTGGGGTGCTTGAGGGCATCGGCCTTGGTCTTGCCCCGCAGCTCCTCGGTCTTCATGCCGAAGAAGGGGCCGCCGGAGGCCGTGAGCAGGATCTTGGTCAGGCTCTTGGCGCTCTCCTTGTCCTGCAGGCACTGGAAGATGGCGGAGTGCTCGCTGTCCACAGGCAGCAGCTTCACACCGTGCTTTGCCACGGCCTGGGTCACCAGGTGACCGCCCGTGACAAGGCTCTCCTTGTTGGCAAGGGCCAGATCATGGCCGCTCTCAATGGCGGTCAGGCTGGCACCCAGACCGGCGATGCCCACCACACTGTTCAGCACCACATCGGGGCCTTCCATGGCGGCCAGCTCCTTCAGGCCCTCGGGGCCGGTCAGCAGCCGGGGGGCGTTGGCACGGCCCGCCAGCGCCGCGTCCAGCCGGGCGGCGGCATCGGGGTCGGTCATGCAGACATACCGGGGGTGGAACTCCTCGATCTGCTCCAGGATCTTTTCCACATGGCTGTGGGCGGAAAGGCCGAACACCTCATACCCCTGGGCACGGATGACATCCAGGCTCTGGGTGCCGATGGAACCGGTAGAACCCAGCAGCGTGATTTTTTTAGACATAAGCTACCTCCTGCATTCAGTGATAGAAAACAGCGATGACCACCATGGTGACGAACGGCGCAATGAACATTACGCTGTCGAAGCGGTCCAGAATACCGCCGTGGCCCGGGAAGATGGTGCCATAATCCTTGATGCCGCACTGGCGCTTGACCACGCTGGCGAACAGGTCGCCGTAGATGCCCAGCACAGCGGCCACGCAGGCCAGCAGGGCAATGATCAGGTACATGGAAACGCCGATGTTGGTGCGGGTGAACGCCTCCATCCGGTTGGCCGCAATGGAGTAGATGACGGTGGCGACCACGCCGAACACCATGGTGCCCAGCACGCCGCCAATGGCTCCCTCCACGGTCTTTTTGGGGCTGACCACGGGGCAGAGTTTGTGCTTGCCAAAGGCTCTGCCTGCAAAGTAGGCGCAGGTATCGCCGCCCCAGGCAAAGCAGAGGATGAGCAGAATAAAGAACATCGCGTCATAGCCGTAGGTCTCCACCGGCAGCAGCTCCTTCAAACGGATAAAGGAGTAGAAGCAGAAGATCACGATGCCGGAAAACATCACCAGACCGCTGGCTTTTGCAAAATCCACCTGTGCGTTGCGCACCACCAGATAGATGCCGAAGAACAGCACCATCAAAAAGGAGGCCGGCATGACCAGCCGCCGCCACACCTGATAGCTGGACAGCATGATCAGCAGGGTGTAGGGCACGAACACGGCGTACATGGGCCATTCCTTTCTGCCAAAGCCCAGGGCCTTGAAGACCTCGTGGATGGCGATCAGGGTAATGGCGGCAATGACAAAATTGAACACCAGCGTGTCAAAGGTGAACAGCACCCCGATCAGGACGAGGATGCCCACAATTGCGGTTATGATACGAGTTTTCATTCAAATTTCTCCTTTTGGGAATTGCAAGGGTCAGATGCCGCCAAACCGGCGGGAGCGCTTGTTGAACTCCGTGATGGCGGCATCCAGGTCATCACGGGTGAAATCAGGCCAGAGCACATCCATCTCCACCAGTTCGGCGTAGGCGGCCTGCCAGAGCATGAAGTTGGAAAGGCGCTTCTCGCCCGAGGGACGCAGGATGAAATCCGGGTCCTTCTGGCCGGCGGTATACATGTGGTCGCTCATCATCTCTTCGGTGATGTCCTCGGGCTTGAGGGTGCCCTCTGCCACCTGCTGGGCCAGCTGCCGGGCGGCCCGCACGATCTCGGGGCGGCCGCCGTAGTTCACGGCAATGTTCAGGGTCATGCCGGTCTTGGCGGCAGAGTCCTCCTCCAGCTCGTTCATCAGCTTCTGGAGCTTTTGGTCCAGCGCGGCCCGGTCGCCCAGGAACTTGATGCGGATGTTGCGGTCCTTATAGTTGAAGCCCTTGAGCAGATACTCGCCGAACAGCTTCATAATGGCGGAGACCTCTTCCAGCGGGCGCTTCCAGTTCTCGGTGGAGAAGGCGTAGAAGGTCACGGATGAAACGCCCAGCTCCTCGCAGTAGTTGGCGATATCCTGAAATACGGCGGCACCCTTTTTGTGGCCCGCGGTGCGGGGCAGGCCCCGCTGCTTGGCCCAGCGGCCGTTGCCGTCCATGATGATGCCGATGGAAAGGCCCTCGGCAAATTCTTTGGGATGGTTCATAATCATTCTCCTGCGTTTGCGGGGTGGGGTGTTCCCTGCCCCGGTTCCGGCAAAAAGTGCCGCGCACTCGTTCCAGCGCACGGCACCTCACACGTTTCGTTTCGCCGCGGCGATCAGACGGACATGATCTCCTTCTGCTTTTCCTCAACGGCTGCGTCGATGTTCTTGATATACTTGTCGGTCAGCTTCTGGACCTCTTCTTCCATGGTCTTCTGGGTATCCTCGGTCAGCTCACCGGCCTTCTTCATGGCCTTGGCCTTGTCCATAGCGTCGCGGCGGACATTGCGCACGGCCACCTTGGCCTCCTCGCCCAGCTTGGCAACTTCCTTTGCCAGCTGCTTGCGGCGCTCCTCGGTGGGGGCCGGGAAGTTCAGGCGGATGGTGGAGCCGTCATCAATGGGGGTGATGCCCACATCGCTGGCCATGATGGCCTTGCTGATGGCGCGCAGCAGGGTGCGGTCCCAGGGGGTGATGGTCAGGGTGCGGGCCTCGCTCACGGCCACAGAGGCCACCTGCTGGATGGGAGTGGGGGCACCGTAGTAGTCCACGCTCACCTTGTCCAGAACGGCGGGGTTGGCGCGGCCTGCACGCACAGCGGCCAGCTCGCGGTCCAGATGCTCCACGGAGCTCTTCATCTTTTCTTCAAATGCCTTGGTGTTGCTGCTCATTGTCCTTTTCTCCTGTTATATATTGTTCTGCACAGGCGCTGTAATTGCTGCCTGTTCCATTCTATGGTACGGGGATGCGGGCTATGCTCAGCCCTCGTAGACCAGGGTGCCCACATTCTCGCCCTGCACGGCCTTTGCAATGTTGTCCGGGTCGGCCAGGTCAAAGACCAGGATGGGGAGTTTGTTGTCGCGGCAGAGGGTGGCGGCAGTGCCGTCCATCACAGCCAGGCGATCCTCCAGCACCTTGGTAAAGGTCAGGGTGTCGTACTTTTTGGCATCGGGGTACTTGTGGGGGTCCTTGTCGTACACGCCGTCCACCATGGTGGCCTTGAACATGATGTCCGCACTCACCTCAACAGCACGCAGAGCCGTGGTGGTGTCGGTAGAGAAGAAGGGGTTGCCGGTGCCGCCGCCGAAGATGGCGATCTTGCCGTCTGCCATGGCCTTCAGGGCATCCTTGCGGGTAAAGGCGGGGGCCACCTGCGGCATGGTGATGGAGGTGAACACCTCGGTCTCCACGCCCAGCTGCTCCAGCTTGTCGGAGACGGCCAGCGCGTTCATCACGGTCGCCAGCATTCCGATCTTGTCGGCCAGGGTGCGCTCCATTTTGCCGCTGGAACGGCCGCGCCAGAAGTTGCCGCCGCCCACCACGATGCCGATCTGCACGCCCAGGTCGTGGGCCTTTTTCACGCCGCCGCAGATTGCGTCCATGGTCGGCTCGTCAAAGCCGGTGCCCTTTTCGCCGCCCAGGGCCTCGCCGCTGATCTTCAGAAGGATCCGCTGATATTTCAATGCCATATCAATACACCACCTAAATCATTTCTCTCATCAGGCCAAAGTTTCCCCTGCCCCTGATTTATTCACCTTATTTTACTATAAAATCGCTTCAAAGTAAACAGGTAAAGTGAACAAGCTCTCCGTCTGAAACCTCTCTGTCATCCCTGCAGGCTGCCGCCTCTCCTGACAGGCACGGCAGAACGACAGCCGCACACCGCCCGGCTCCCCTGTCAGGGGAGCTGCCGTGCAAAGCGAGGCTGAGCGGTTCTGCCCAGCAAAAAAGCCCCGAGTTCCGGAGAACTCAGGGCTTTTTTCTGCATGGAGCGGGCAATGGGAATCGAACCCACCTCCTCAGCTTGGAAGGCTGATATACTAGCCGATGTACGATGCCCGCGAATGCAGGATGAATTATACCACGTTTTGGCTCAAATGTCCAGTGCTAATTTTTAAGAACCGGACTTCATGCCCAGATAGACGGTGCCCACACCCGCAGCGATGTTCAGCAGGCCCATGCCGATGCCGGCCACGCTGGAGAAGTAGGTCAGGGTGGAATCGATGATGAGGTTGCCGTTGATGGTGCCTTCCGGCTCAGGGTACTTCTCAGGGTCTTTCTTCTGCAGCTGGACTGCCACACCGGCAATGTTGGAGACATTCAGGTAGGCCAGCATACTGGTGGCCAGGCCCATAACGGTGGAACCCAGTGCCATCCAGTTGATGGACAGGCCGCCGCTGGTGTACTCCATTTCCTCTTCCGCCAGAGGAGCATAATTCTTGGGATAGTTGATCATGGTTCTGTACCTCCAAATGTGTTTCAAGAGGGGTCATCGTGGTTTCATTATAGGTTCTGCGGCTCCGGCTGTCAAGGGTCGAAACTTCAGCAGACAAAAGCAGCGCCCTCCCTTCTTCAGGAAGAGCGCCGCGTTCCGGTTTCTCTTATTTTTTCTCAGAGCCGCCCTGCTGCTCCTGTTCCTGCTCCCTGCGCAGCTTTTTGATCCGCTTCTTCTCGCTTTCCACATGGGGCCAGGGCCAGGAGAAGCCCTCGTTCTCGCGGCACCATTTGACCAGCGGATAGAACGAGAACGCCAGCCCGAACAGATACAGCAGCACGTAGAGCGCGCCGGAAAGGCTCACCAGTGCGTCCAGCGCGCCGATGAGCGCCATGATCAGGCCCGCCTTCAGGAAGAACAGGCCGTTCTGGCGGCAGTATTCCGGGAAATTCTCCGCCTTGACTGCCTGACGGCCCTGATCTCCCCACACACGGGGATTTTTCATCACCGAGTAGCCGTAAAAGACCATCATCAGGCCGCAGGTAAGCTGGAATCCAAAAAACATATCACACCTCGCAGGTTTTCAGGGGGCCTCAGTCGTCGTAGCCCTCGAACAGGGGCTTCATGGCGGGCAGGAAGTCCAGCGTTGCAAAGTAGTCGCGGGGGGTCTCAGCGCGGCGGATGAGGCGGTGAGAGCCGTCCTCGCAGAGCAGGACCTCGGCGCTGCGGAGCTTGCCGTTGTAGTTGTAGCCCATGGCGGAGCCGTGGGCACCGGTGTCGTGGATATAGATCAGGTCACCGATGTCGATCTTGGGCAGCATCCGGTCAATGGCGAACTTGTCGTTGTTCTCGCACAGGCCGCCGACCACATCGTATTTGTGGTCGCAGGGGGCGTTCTCCTTGCCCAGCACGGTGATGTGGTGGTAAGCGCCGTACATGGCGGGGCGCATCAGGTTGGCAGCGCAGGCATCCAGACCGATGTACTCCTTGTAGATGTGCTTTTCGTGGATGGCAGTTGCCACCAGCGCACCGTAGGGGCCGGTGGTAAAGCGGCCCATCTCGGTGAAGATGGCCACATCGCCCATCCCTGCGGGCACAAGGATCTCCTCAAACTTCCGGCGCACGCCCTCACCAATGGCCATGATGTCGTTCTCGGTCTGGTCGGGGCGGTAGGGGATGCCCACGCCGCCGGACAGGTTGATGTAGCCGATGTGGGCACCGGTGGCCTTCTGCACACGGACTGCCAGCTGGAACAGGATGCCTGCCAGCTCGGGGTAATAGGCATCGGAGATGGTGTTGGAGGCCAGGAAGGCATGGATGCCGAAGTTCTTTGCGCCCTTTGCCATCAGCTTCTTGTAGCTGTCGATCATCTGCTCCTCGGTCATGCCGTACTTGGCATCGCCGGGCTTGTCCATGACCTGGAAGCCTTCCTCGCTCTCGCCCAGCTGGAAGGTCCCGCCCGGGTTGTAGCGGCAGAAGATGTTCTCGGGGATCCCGGCCACACGGTCCAGGAAGTCCACCATGGTGGCATCGTCCAGGTTGATGTATGCGCCCAGCTCGTATGCCTTCTTCATGTCCTCCACGGGGGTCTGGTTGGAGGAGAACATGATATCGCTGCCGGTAAAGCCGCAGGCCTCGCTCAGCATCAGCTCGGTCAGGGAGGAGCAGTCCACGCCGCAGCCCTCTTCCTTCAGGATCTGCAGGATGATGGGGTTGGGCAGCGCCTTGACGGCAAAATACTCCCGGAAGCCCTTGTTCCAGCTGAAGGCCTTGTTGATGCGGCGGGCGTTCTCACGGATGCCCTTTTCGTCGTAGACGTGGAACGGGGTGGGCACGTCCTGGATGATCTCCTGGGCCTGCTCTTCGGTCAGAAACGGTCTCTTTTCCATAATATACTTCCCTCTCGTTTTTATAGCGCATACGGCTTTGGAGCCGCAGTTGCGAACGTAGTTTACTCCCTCAGTCTGCTTCGCAGACAGCTCCCTCGGAGAGGGAGCCTGACCGCACGGCAAAGCCTCCCTCCCTGAGGGAGGTGGCATCGCGCCAGCGATGACGGAAGGAGTTTACACCTTTAGATTTTTCCGGGTGGGGGTAAAGGTGGGGATCATCTTTTCCAGCTGATCCACCACGCCCTCGTCGTTGTGCTGGGCGGCAGCGGCAAGATCCTGCAGCTGCTGGTAGAACACGGCCAGGTCGATGTCCCGGGGCGATGCCACAAAGATCTTGTTGTGCTCGGTGCGGCGCATCTTGCCCTGCTCCTCGTCCATCATCAGCTCCTCGTAGAGCTTCTCGCCCGGGCGCAGGCCCACGATCTTGATCTCCATATTCACGCCCGGCTCGTAGCCGTAAAAGCGGATGAGCTGCTTGGCCAGATCCATGATCTTGACCGGCTCGCCCATGTCCAGCACATAGATGCTGCCGCCCTCGGCCAGCGCGCCCGCCTGCAGCACCAGCTGGGCCGCCTCGGGAATGGTCATAAAGTAGCGCTCGATGTTGGGGTCGGTCAGAGTGACGGGGCCGCCCTTCTTGATCTGGGCCTCAAACAGCGGGATCACGCTGCCGTGGCTGCCCAGCACGTTGCCAAAGCGGACCGCCACGCACTTCATGTCGGTGTTGCCCGCAAAGGTCTGGATGAGCATCTCACAGATCCGCTTGGTGCAGCCCATCACGCTGGTGGGGTTGACCGCCTTGTCGGTGGAAAGCTGGACGAACCGCTCCACGTCGTGCTCGCTGGCGCTGGTGAGCAGGTTCTTGGTGCCCAGCACATTGTTCTTCACGGCCTCGGCGGGGCTGATCTCCATCAGCGGCACATGCTTGTGGGCCGCTGCATGGAACACTACAGTGGGGTGGTAGGTCTCAAATACCTCGTCCAGCCGCTTTTTATCCCGAATGGAGCCGATCAGCACGGTCACGGGGATATCGCGGCCGTACTTCTGCTGCAGCTCCATCAGCAGCTCGTAGGCGCAGTTCTCGTAGATATCAAAGATCAGCAGCTTGCCGGGCCGGAAGCGCATCACCTGACGGCAGAGCTCACTGCCAATGGAGCCGCCGCCGCCCGTCACCAGCACGGTCTTGCCGGTGAGGTAGCCGGAGATCTTCTCGTTGTCCAGCGTGACCTCGTCACGGGAGAGGAAATCGGCGGTGTTCAGCTCACGGAACGCGCCCTGCTGGGGGCCGTTGCTGCCCACCAGCTGGGGGTCGCTGAGGATCTGCACCGGGCAGTGGGTGGAAACGCAGAGGTCGATGACATGGTTCAGCCTGCTGCCCCGCAGGGTGGGGATGGCAATGATGATGTTGTGGATGTTGTACTGGGTGCAGAGCTGGGGGATCTGCTCCAGCGTGCCCTTGACCGGCACGCCGTGGATGGTCTGTCCCTGCTTGACCAGGTCATCGTCCACCGCCACAACGGGGTGACCGTAGCTGCTGTTGGATTTGCAGACATTGATGGCCCAGGCACCGGCCTCGCCCGCGCCCACGATCATCACGGGGCGGTTGGGGTCCTTGTTGGGCACGCCCCGCAGCCGCTCGCCGATGGGATGGTTCAGGAAGAGCCGCCATGCCAGACGGCTGCCCCCCACCAGCAGGAAGATGAGGACAGCGGCCATGGCGTTGGCAGAATCGAACAGCACGCCGTGGACACAGAAATGGTTCACGAAATAGACCACCCCCGTGGGCACGGCGATCATGCCGCCCAGACGGATGAGGTCACGCTCCCCGGCATACTTCCAGAGCACATGGTACAGCCCGCCCGCCAGAAAGCTGAGCAGGTAGAGCGCCACGATCCAGGGCAGATTCTGGTAGAGCAGGGCACGGTTGTGGGGCCACCAGCTGGCCTCCACCGCGCCGTCGGCCCGGAGCAGCAGGGCAAAGTAAAAGCTGAATATCACGATGGCCGCATCCAGCAGCACCAGGATCATCCGGCGCAGCAACACCTGCGGCACAAGCTTCTTTGTTTTCTTCACAAAAATCCTCTTTTGCATCGGGGCGGGATCTGTCCGCACCCGTTTTTCCCGGCGTTGCCGGCCACAGGGTCCAAAGCCCCATGCGCCTGTTCCGCCATAATATCCATTGTATTATACTCAATTCTCCCCCCTGTGTCCAGAACAATTCCGATTCTCCGGGCTTTTCTGCCGCTTCCTGCGGGATTTTTCCGTCCGCAGGATGGCCTGCACCTCTTCGCCCAGCCCCAGCGGCCACTGCACGGCAAGGCAGACTGCCGCCATGCCAAAGCCGCCTGCGCAGAGCGCCGCCAGCCGGGTGGGCGTGCTCCCGCTGCCCAGCCACCCCGCCAGCAGGACGCGCAGGCCCTCGCCCGCCCCCGCTGAGACCAGTGCCGCCAGCGCCGGAGCCCCCAGCCACCGCCAGAGCCTGGGCTGCAGCCCGCTGACGTGCAGCAGACGGGCCGTATTCATCTGGCAGGTATAGGCACTGGACAGCAGGATCACCCACAAAAAGCCCTTCATCCCCCATCTGGGCAGGAGGAACAGCACCCCCGCAATGCGGAGCACCGCGTCCCACAGGCTGTACCGGAACACGGCCTTCTGCTCCCCCATCCCCTTCATGGCACCGTCCACCATGCTCTCCAGATACATCAGCGGCATGGCCGGGCCCAGCACCCGCAGATAGAACCCGGCCTCCCGGCTGTGGTAGAGCAGCAGGGCCAGCGGCTCGCCCCACACCCAGAACAGCGCCCCCGCCAGCGCCGAGAAGCAGCCCGTCAACCGGAGCATCCGGTCCAGCAGGCAGCCCAGCCGGGCGCGCTCGCCCCGGATGTGGGCCTGGGTGATCTCAGGCATCAGCAGCACCGAAAGGCTCCCCAGCAGCCCGAAGGGAAAGGTGAGCAGAGGCAGGGCCATCCCCTTCAGGCTGCCGTACTGGGCCACTGCGGCACTGCGGCCCCCGGCATCCAGCAGGCAGACCGTCAGGCAGGCGGGCACCAGCATGTTCTCCGCCGTGTGCAGGGCGCTGGCAAGGCACCGCCCGCCCTCCACCGGCCACAGGATCTCCCAGAGCCGCCGGGCAGGGTCGGCAGGCCGTCGGGCCTTTTCTGCGCCGAACGCACGCACCGCCTCCCCACGGTAAAACAGCAGCAGGATGCAGGCCGACACCGCTTCGCTCACCGCCGTGGCGGCCAGCACCGCCGTGCAGCGGGCGCTCACGTCCTGCGCGCTCCCCCATTCCAGCGCGTACCAGATGATCCCGATCCGCACACTCTGCTCCACCAGCTGGCTCAGCACGTTGGGCTCCACCCGCCGCCGGGCGATAAAGAACCCCCGCAGCACAGCCGAGAGGGCCATCCAGGGCATCCCGAAGGCCGACACCCGCAGCGCGCCTGCCGCCCGCACATCTCCCAGCCACCACCGGGCAGCGGCCCCGGCCAGCCCGTACTGCGCCGCCATGGCCGCCGCACCCAGCAGCAGCCCCGTGCCCGCCAGGCGCACCAGCATCCCCCGCGCCTGTGCCCGGCCCCGGGCCAGCTCCTCGGCCATCAGCCGGGTGGCCGCCACCGAGACCCCCGCTGTTGCCAGCGTGACAAAGAGCGCGTAGACCGCCAGCACCAGCTGGTACAGCCCCATCCCCTCGCCGCCCAGGGCGTTGGCCAGATAGATGCGCAGACCCATCCCGGCCAGCCGCAGCAGGACATCCGCCCCGGTCAGGAGGGCGGCGTTTTTCAGGTAGCTCTGCCCCATGGTCTTCCTCCTTCCCCCGCACAGGCGTTCGGTTCAGTGTATGCGGCCTTTCCCGGGCAATATGCACTCTTGTGAAGATGAGCGCCCCTGTGGGTTGTTTCCCACCCGGTTTTATGGTATGATATGGGTTGGTCAAGACGATCTGTCTAATTAAGATAAAGGAGAAAAGGTTAGAGTATGAGCGAAGAATGTACCCATGACTGTTCCACCTGCGGGGCAGCATGTTCTTCCCGCACCGCCGCACCTGAGCACGATGCCCCCAACCCCAACAGCAGCGTGAAAAAGGTCATCGGCGTTGTTTCGGGCAAAGGCGGTGTCGGCAAGAGCATGACCAGTGCCCTGCTGGCCTGCGCCATGGCCCGCCGGGGCTACCACTGCGGCATCCTGGATGCCGACATCACCGGCCCGTCCATCCCCAAGCTGTTCGGCATCCATGGCCGTGCCATGGCCGATGAAAAAGGCTGCTGGCCCATCCAGAGCCGGATGGGCATTGATGTGATGAGCATCAACCTGCTGGTCGAGAACGAGGAGGACCCCGTTGTGTGGCGCGGCCCCGTGATCGCCGGTGCGGTCAAGCAGTTCTGGACCGATGTGGTCTGGAAGGACGTAGACTTCCTGTTTGTGGACATGCCTCCGGGAACCGGCGACGTGCCCCTGACCGTGTTCCAGAGCCTGCCTGTGGACGGCATCGTGGTGGTTGCCAGCCCCCAGGAGCTGGTCAGCATGATCGTGGCCAAGGCCGTGAACATGGCCGAGATGATGAAGGTGCCCATGCTGGGCATCGTGGAGAACATGAGCTACATCGTCTGCCCCGACTGCGGCAAGAAGATCAGCGTGTTCGGCGAGAGCCATGTGGATGAAGTGGCCGCAAAGCACGGCCTGCCCGTGCTGGCCAAGTGCCCCATCGATCCCCAGTTGGCTGCCTGCTCCGATGCCGGCATGATCGAGGCCTACCCCGGCCAGTACCTTGAGGGTGCCGCCGATGCCTGCGAGAAGCTGCTGAAGAAGTAAATCGTGCACCACTCCCCCGCCAGCGCCAGCCGCCTGCGGGGGATTTTTGTTTGCATTTCCGGCATTCTATGGTACAATATTGGTAGAGAATTTCCGATTGGAGGTGTCCGCATGAACACGCTTTCCCGCACTGAGATCGAGCAGGTCATCCGGGAGCTGCTGCACAAATATCACGCCGAGTACGCCCTGCTGTTCGGCTCCTATGCCCGGGGAGAAGCCACTGCCGCTTCGGATATCGATGTGATCGTGGTGGGCGGTGCCAACTTCCGGCCAAGGGACATCTTTGCTTTTGGGGAGGAGCTGCGCCAGCGCACCCAGAAGGACGTGGATGCCTTTGAGATCCGGGAGGTCAACACCGGCACTCCCTTCTATGAAAGCATCATGCGGGAGGGGGTCAGGATCGCATGAAGAGATCGGACAAGGAACGCCTGAAAAAGATCGTTGCCACATGGGAAAGCCTGAAAGCCGAGATGCACAAGCGCGGCATTACGCCGGAGCTTCTGCTCGAGGACGAGTTTTCTCAGTGGGCCGTCACGACCCCGCTCTATAACATCGGGGAACAGGTCTACCAGCTCAGTCCGGAGTTCAAGGCCTCTTATCCGGAGCAGCCCTGGAATATGGTCGCCGGGCTGCGCCACCGGCTGGTGCATGACTACGACGGTATCAACTGGAGCATCATCGTCGAAGTCCTGTTTGAGGATATGGAGCCCTTTGTGACTGCCGTGAACGCCATTTTGGCCGGAATGTAAAGGAGAACGCAAATGCCGAACGAACTCAGGATCGGCCGGGTATACCGGCACTTCAAGGGCGACTTTTATCTGGTAGAGGCCGTTGCCAACGATTCCGAAACGGGGGAGCCCTTTGTGATCTACCGCAAGCTCTACGGGGACGGCGGGCTCTGGCTGCGGCCCCTTGCCATGTTCCTCAGCCCCGTGGATAAGGCAAAATATCCCGATGCCGCGCAGGAATACCGCTTTGAGCTGCAGGAGATCCCCAGCGCTGCCGGACACTGACACTGTGAAGCGGATTCATTTTTATTTTGGCTTCACTGAAACATTTTCCGATTTCCTCTCTTGTAAATCGCCGCACAATGCTTTATAATGGTGAAGCGTTCTGTGATAGTGGGCAGAGCGATTGTAAATCATGGGAAAAGGAGTATTCTATTATGCTGACGAATGAATACCTGAAGCGCGTTTACGACGGCCTTGCACAGCGCAATGCCAATGAGCCTGAGTTCCTGCAGGCTGTCCGCGAGGTGCTGGAGAGCATCCAGCCCGTGGTGGAGAAGCATCCCGAGTACGAGAAGGCAGGCCTGATCGAGCGTCTGGTCGAGCCCGAGCGCATCATCACCTTCCGTGTGCCCTGGGTCGATGATCAGGGCAAGGTCCAGGTGAACCGCGGCTACCGCGTCCAGTTCAACAGCGCCATCGGCCCCTACAAGGGCGGCCTGCGCTTCCATCCCTCTGTCAACCAGGGCATCCTGAAGTTCCTGGGCTTTGAGCAGATCTTCAAGAACAGCCTGACCACCCTGCCCATGGGCGGCGGCAAGGGCGGCTCTGACTTTGACCCCCACGGCAAGAGCGACATGGAAGTCATGCGCTTCTGCCAGAGCTTTATGACCGAGCTGTACCGCCACATCGGCCAGTTCGTGGACTGCCCCGCCGGTGATATCGGTGTCGGCGGCCGCGAGGTGGGCTACATGTTCGGCCAGTACAAGCGCCTGACCAACAGCTTCCAGGGCGGTATGCTCACCGGCAAGGGCCTGACCTTCGGCGGCTCTCTGGCCCGTACCGAGGCCACCGGCTACGGCCTGTGCTACTTCACCGCCGAGGCTCTGAAGTGTATGCGCAACGACAGCTTTGCCGGCAAGACCGTGGTCATCTCCGGCTCCGGCAATGTTGCCATCTATGCCTGCCAGAAGGCTCAGTCTCTGGGCGCAAAGGTCGTTACCATGTCCGATTCCAACGGCTACGTCTACGACCCCAACGGCATTGATCTGGCTTACGTCAAGGAGCTGAAGGAAGTCCGCCGCGGCCGCATCAAGGAGTATGCCGAGACCCACGCCGGTGCAACCTACGTTGCCGACTGCTCCAAGGTCTGGACTGTCCCCTGCGACATCGCCCTGCCGTGCGCGACCCAGAACGAGATCAACAAGGAGTCCGCTGAGGCTCTGGTCAAGAACGGCTGCACCGTTGTCTGCGAGGGCGCAAACATGCCCAGCACGCCCGAGGCCATCGAGGTCTACCTGTCCAACGGTGTCCTGTACGGACCCGCAAAGGCAGCCAACGCCGGCGGCGTGGCCACCTCCGGCCTGGAGATGAGCCAGAACTCCGAGCGTCTGAGCTGGAGCTTTGAGGAAGTGGATGCCAAGCTGAAGGGCATCATGGAGGGCATCTTCCACGCTTCTTACGATGCTTCCGTTGCTGCCGGTTCCGAGGGCAACCTGATGGTCGGTGCAAACTGCGCCGGTTTCCTGAAGGTGGCCACCGCCATGATGGCACAGGGCATCACCTACTAAGCATTCCTTTTCAGAGGGCCGCATCCGAAGGGGTGCGGCCCCTTTTTTTCCCTGCATATTTCCTCTGTCCGTTGTCCATACTCCCTTTGCCAGAAAGCGAAGGGAGTATTTTTATGGATGAGCAGATGTTTTGTTTCCAATGTGAGCAGGCGGCCAACGGGACTGCCTGTACCGGTCGGGCAGGCGTGTGCGGGAAATCGGCTCCGACCGCAGCGGCGCAGGACCGGCTGACCGGTGCCCTGATCCGGTATGCGGAGCAGCTCATTGGCGAAGGCCGTGCTCCGGCTCCGGAGCAGGCTTTGCTGCTGATGCAGGGGCTGTTCACCACCATCACCAATGTAAATTTTGACGAGCACACCGTCGGGCAGCTGATCGAGAAGATCCACGCCGCCTGTCCGGGCATTGCCGAGGATTATGATATGCAGCAGCTCTGGCAGGAGCCTGACCCGGATGTGCGAAGCCTGAAATGCTTTGTGCTGTTCAGCCTGCGAGGAATGGCCGCTTATAACTATCATGCTCGGGTGCTGGGCCGCATCGACCCGGAGCTGGACAAATTTTACTGTACCGCCCTGAAGGCAGTGGGCACCTCGGGGCTATCCATGGAGGAGCTTTGGCTCCTGGTGCAAAGGACCGGAGAAGCCAGCTTCCACACCATGGAACTGCTGGATCATGCCAACACCGGTGCCTTTGGCGAACCGGAACCGACAGAAGTCCCTCTGACCATCGAGAAAGGGCCTTTCATCGTCATTTCCGGCCACGACCTTTACGACACCCAGCAGCTTTTGGCCCAGACCGAGGGCAAGGGCATCAACGTTTATACCCACTCGGAACTCCTGCCCGCCCACGGTTATCCGGAGCTGAAAAAGCGCTATTCGCACCTCAAGGGAAATTTCGGCACCGCCTGGCAGAACCAGCAGTCGGAGTTTGAGGACATCCCCGCCCCCATCCTCTTCACCACAAACTGTATCATGCCGCTGCGCCCCAGCTACGCCGACCGGGTCTTTACCACCTCGGTGGTCTCCTATCCCGGGGTGCCGCACATCGGGGAGGACCGGGACTTCACCCCCGTCATCCGGAAAGCGCTGGAACTGGGCGGCTACCCGGAGGATACCATCATCCCGGGCATGAACGGCGGCAAAACGGTCACCACCGGCTTTGCGCGGAGCGCTGTGCTCTCCCACGCCAATGAGATCGTTGCGGCCGTGAAAAGCGGGCAGATCCGTCACTTCTTTCTGGTCGGCGGCTGCGACGGCACCCGGCCCACCCGCCGTTATTACACCGAGTTTGCCCGGCTGACACCGCCGGATACGGTCATTCTGACCCTTGCCTGCGGCAAATTCCGCCTGAACGATCTGCCTCTGGGCACAGTGCCCGGCACTGGCCTGCCCCGCATCCTCGATGTGGGCCAGTGCAACGACGCATACAGCGCCATCCGGATCGCACTGGCTCTGGCCGATGCCTTCGGCTGCACCGTCAACGACCTGCCGCTCTCGCTGGTGCTCTGCTGGTTCGAGCAGAAGGCAGTCTGCATCCTGATTGCCCTGTTGGCTTTGGGCATCCGGAACATCCGCCTCGGCCCCACCCTCCCGGCCTTTCTCTCTCCGGGGGTCGTGCAGGAGCTTCAGCGGCGCTACAACCTGATGGCCGTCACGACCCCGGAAGAGGACCTGCGGGCCATTCTGGGACGCTGACTGCCGCCGCAGGGAATTTCTTGCTTCGTTTCTGCTATGCTCCCGGGATTTCCCGGGAGTTTTTCTTGTGTCGAAACTTTTTCATAATTTCTGGGAATTTCCGGCGCATGGACAAGCTTTCACTCCTGTGCAGGAATCATTTTCCGGAGAAACTCCGGCGCGGTTCCCCACCGTTTCAAAAATTTGGATCTTTCGGTTTCAAATTCGTTTGAACCTCTTGTATTTCCGAACATCCGATGCTACTATATTGTCAGTGTACAAAATGCACTACATTTCAGAAAGAGGAGGAAAAAAACCATGAAAAAAAGATGGTTCGTAGTGATACTTACCATCGGATTGCCGCTTCGTGTTCTGCCGCTGAGTGTACTTGCACTGAGCCCCGACCCCACCATCACGGATTCGGACGGCACCCTTTTGGGTTGGAGTGACCTTTCCACCGTCCCCTACTCCCTTGATGATTCGCAGGAACAGGAACCTCCTGTTCCCGACCTTTCGGAGACGGGCTCGGAGAAAAGCCTTGCGGATGCGGACAACGATGAAGAAGCAGCGGATGACCGGCCCACAGTGAATCTCACCCCCAAAACTCCTGACGAGGAATCGGGTGGCGATGACCCTGCGGATGCGGACCGCGATGAAGCAACGGATGACCTGCCCGCAGGGAATCCCACCCCCAAAACTCCTGACGAGGAATCGGGTGGCGATGACCTTGCGGATGCGGACCGCGATAAAGCAGCAGCGGATGACCGGCCCACAGTGAATCTCACCCCCAAAACTCCTGACGAGGAATCGGGTGGCGATGACCCTGCGGACGACGACGACAGCACCACAACCCCGCCTGTGTGCAAGATCGGCGATACGCCCTACTCTACACTGGACGAGGCGATCAGCATGGCGATACCTGGCGACCAGATCGACCTGCTGAAGGACATTGAGCTGGATACAGGTCTTAGCTTCGATACGAAGAAGGACCTGACCATTTCCGGCGGCGGCACCCATACGCTGACGCTGAAGGAGCTGGGCATGTACGCAACGAATGGCAGTGACATCACGTTCAAGGATCTCACGCTGATAATCAATGCGCACACAAACCCCTCTGGCGCAGGCGCAACGGCCAACCTGATTTATTCCTCCAAGCTCCGTTTGAGCCATGTTGAATTCACGTTGACACCAGACATACTCTATGGCAGTGGCATTTGTCTGTATAATGGCAGTGATTTGTATTTCGAAGACAATACAAATGCTGTGATTGATGGCTTTTCTGCCGATAGTTGCAGTGGTATCTATGCGGACACAGACACTTACAGCGAAGACGAGATTCATGAAGTCCGGGTCAGTTCCTCTACTCTGACAGTCACGGATTCCGGTTGGAATGGCATGACCATAAATCCGGTCAACCTTAATCTGACCAATTCCCACGTCACCCTGAACAACAATGGCAAGGGCGGCCTCGGCTGCTACTATGGCAAGCTGAAAATGGAAAACTCCACCTTGGATGCAAACAACAATGGCGGAAAAGGCGGCATAGAATTTGGAACACGTGGTTCTTTTGTTGACGAGCTGGACATGGACAGTTCTTCCGTTCTGAACGCCAACAATAACAACGGCATTGCCGGTCTTCTTATTGGTGACGGCGGCGTGATCCGAAGCGGTGCGAAACTTAACTGCAATAACAACGCTTACATCGGTCTGTACGTCTTCACCGATGGCAATTGGCTCGGTGACGTAGTGATTAAACACGGTGCAACAGTCACCGCCTGCGGCAACGGATACTCTGGTGTCCACAACGCCTATAAGCTAAAAATCGAAGGCACTGTTATTGCGGACTCTAACAAAGTGTGTGGTATCACCAATGACGCTGGTGACAAGCTTATCATTACCAGCACTGCAGATGTCTCGGTATGTCAGAATACTTTGTTCGGCATTTTTAATTATGCCCGTGCAAATCTGACTGTGGAAAGCGGCGCAACCCTTAAGGTAGAAGAAAACACCGGTAGCGGTATTGCCAACGGTCCAAAAGCGACTTTGAATTTGGGTGCTGGTATCGTACAACGCAACAACGCACTCTATAAAATTACGTTCACGTTTTATCCGGAAGGCGCTGTCGACTTCACTGCCCAAGGCGGTGGTATCCAGAACTTGGGCACCGCAATCCTCTCGGACGATGTAGAGCTGTACAACAATCACGCAAGGCTTTCTGGTGACGACATCTACAACGCAGACGGTGCCACCATCACCTTTGGCGATACCGGCAAAGGCTGGGCGCTGGACGGCGAACCGGACTGCTATGATTTCATTACCGGCTGGTACGACGACTCTGAAACCACCCGCTGGAACGCCCATGGGGACGAAGCGGATCTGCACATGGTTCTCGTCGCACCCGTCACTTCTTACACCGGCCCCCTGTCCCTCAAGGCCGCACACGGCAGCATCGGCAGCCTGACCGTCTGCAAAGAGACGCTCGGGGAACTGCTGCCGAGCGACTATGACACCGCGTTCACCTTTGAGCTCACGCTGGACGATGATACCATCACCACGATCGACGACAAATGGTGCGGTGTCCCATTCAAAAACGGCAAGGCATCTTTCACCCTGAAAGGCGGCGAGAGCATCACGCTCTCGAACCTGCCCGCAGGCATCGGCTATACCATCACCGAAACCGCTCAGGACGGCTGGACCCTGCTGAATCTCAACCCTGCAGAGACCGGCGTTGTGCCCCAGAACGACACCGCCAAGGTCGTCTTTACCAACCTGAAGAACAGCCCGGACGACCCCTATGTTCCGGTCGTTCCCGTAGACCCGGAGACCCCCGAGATCCCCGAGGAGCCTGAGGGGCCGGAGATTCCCCAGGAGCCTGAGGAGCCTGAGGAGCCCGAGATCCCCGAGGAAACCGAGGAAACAGAGGAAACAGAGGCCCCCGGCGAGCTGCCTGCGGAGGAACCGGCTCAGACTGACACGTCCGCGTCGTTGGCCCAGCCGGAGGAAACGCCCACGCAGAACACCACGACCGTGACCCTGATCCAGACCGGTACCACCGATTGGCTGGCTGCCGTGCTTCTGATCTTTGGCATCGGTCTGTTGGTATGCGGGTGGTTCTTCGACCGCAAACAGCGCGCCGCAAAGCACTAAGGACAGAAACGCCCCGCAATCATACGCAAACCGCCGCATCCCCTGCCCCAGACCGGCAGCCGGATGCGGCGGTTTTTTCAAGGTTTTGATGAAATGCGTTCATCATTCCATCAAACCGCACAAGATGACCGGACTTCAGGGCATCAAGTTTGGCGCAGCTGTCACTTGAACATCTCTCACCATCCGCTATAATAGAATCATCGGAACAAAGGCGTTCCAGAAGGGTATTCTATACCCTTCTGGGGCGCTTTTTTGTTTTCTGTGCAAGATCGGCTGCGGAATGTGCCGCGGCCCAGAGGATATTTTGAGAGATAAGGATGGGAAAGGCAATGGATCAATTTACGGAAAACGCCACGCCTCTTGGCCTGTATGACCCTCAGTTCGAGCACGATGCCTGCGGCATCGGCGCTGTGGTGGACATCAAGGGCCGCAAGAGCCATCAAACGGTCAGCGATGCCCTGAGCATCGTGGAACGGCTGGAGCACCGCGCCGGCAAGGATGCCGAGGGCAAGACCGGCGACGGCGTGGGCATCATGCTGCAGATCAGCCACAAGTTCTTCTCCAAGGTGGCCGATGAGCTGAACATCAGCCTGGGCAACGAGCGGGAATACGGTGTCGGCATGTTCTTCTTCCCCCAGAACGAGCACCTGCGGGCACAGGCCATGAAGCTGTTTGAGCTGGTCACCCGCAAGGAGGGGCTTGAGTTTCTGGCATGGCGCAGGGTGCCGGTAGACCCCGATGCCGTGGGCCAGAAGGCCCGGGACTGTATGCCCTCCATCTGGCAGTGCTTCATCAAAAAGCCTGCCCGTGTGAGCAGGGGCATTGATTTTGACCGCAGGCTCTACATCATCCGCCGAGTGTTCGAGCAGGCCAGCAACGGCACCTATGTGCCCAGCCTGTCCAGCCGCACCATCGTCTACAAGGGCATGTTCCTGGTGCACGATCTGCGCCTGTTCTACCTTGACCTGCAGGACGAGGACTACGAATCCGCCATCGGCATGGTGCACAGCCGCTTTTCTACCAACACCAACCCCAGCTGGATGCGTGCCCACCCCAACCGGTTCATCCTGCACAACGGCGAGATCAACACCATCAAGGGCAACACCGATGCCATGCTGGCCCGTGAGGAGAGCATCGAGAGCCCCATCCTGCAGGACGACATGAACAAGATCCTGCCCATCATCAACACCTCCGGCTCGGACTCCGCCATGCTGGACAACGCGCTGGAGTTCATGGTGATGAACGGCATGGACCTGCCTCTGGCGGTGATGATCACCATCCCCGAGCCCTGGGAGAACAACAAGAACATCAGCCAGAAAAAGCGCGATTTCTACCAGTATTACGCCACCATGCTGGAGCCCTGGGACGGCCCCGCCGCCATCCTCTTCTCCGACGGCGATGTGGTGGGCGCGGTGCTGGACCGCAACGGTCTGCGCCCCAGCCGCTACTATATCACCAAGGACGGCCGGATGATCCTGTCCTCTGAAGTGGGCGTGCTGCCCTGCGCCCCGGACAATATCCTGATGAAAGACCGCCTGCGCCCCGGCAAGATGCTGCTGGTGGATACCGTCAAGGGCGAGGTCGTGGATGACGAGAAGCTGAAGGAATACTACGCCAGCCGCGAGCCCTACGGCGAGTGGATCGACCGGAATCTGGTCCGGCTGAAGGACCTGAAGATCCCCAACATCAAGGTCCCCAGCTACACCGGCGAGGAGCTGACCCGCCTGCAGAAGGTCTTTGGCTACAAATACGAGGAGATCAAGGAGCTGATCCTGCCCATGGCCCGGGCCGGTGCCGAGCCTTCCGGGGCTATGGGCACAGACACCCCGCTGGCTGTCCTGAGTGACCAGCACCCCCCGCTGTTCAACTACTTCAAGCAGCGGTTCGCACAGGTCACCAACCCGCCCATCGATGCCATCCGTGAGAAGGTGGTCACCTCCACCAGCGTCTATGTGGGTGCCCACGGCAACCTGCTGGAGGACAAGCCCGAGAACTGCAAGGTGCTCAAGGTGCAGAACCCCATCCTGACCAGCACGGATCTGCTCAAGATCAAGCACATGAACGTGCCCGGTTTCAAGACCGCCACGGTGTCCATCAATTACTATAAGAACACCAGCCTGGAAAAGGCCATCGACCGCGTATTCTTGGAGGTGGACCGCGCCTACAAGGACGGTGCCAACATCATCATCCTCTCTGACCGCGACATTGACGAGTACCATGTTTCCATCCCCAGCCTGCTGGCCGTTTCTGCCGTGTCCCAGTACCTCATCCGCACCAAGAAGAGCACGGCCATGGCCCTCATCCTTGAGAGCGCCGAGCCCCACGAGGTGCACCACTTTGCCACCCTGCTGGGCTACGGTGCCTGCGCCGTCAATCCCTATCTGGCCCACGACACCATTGCCCAGCTCATCGACGAGGGTCTGCTGGACAAGGATTACTACGCCGCCGTGGATGACTACAACAAGGCTGTGCTGAACGGCATCGTGAAGATCGCCTCCAAAATGGGCATCTCCACCATCCAGAGCTACCAGAGCAGCCAGATCTTTGAGGCGGTCGGCATCTCCAAGGATGTCATCGACAAGTACTTCACCGGCACGGTCAGCCGTGTGGGCGGCATCGGTCTGGAGGACATTCAGGCGGACGTGGAAGCTGCCCACAACGCCGCCTTTGACCCGCTGGGTCTGGATATCAACATGGAGCTGGCCGACGGCGGTGCCCACAAGTTCCGCAGCGGCAAGGAAGAGCACCTCTTCACCCCGCAGACCATCCATCTGTTCCAGAAAGCCTGCTTCACGGGCGACTACAAGGCCTTCAAGGACTTCACCCGCACCGTGGACAACATGGGTGCCGAGGGCATGCACCTGCGCAGCCTGCTGGACTTCAGCTATGACCCCAACGGCGGCATCCCCCTTGAGGAGGTGGAGTCTGTCAGCTCCATCGTCAAGCGGTTCAAGGCCGCTGCCATGAGCTACGGTGCCCTGAGCAGCGAGGCCCACGAGACCATCGCCATCGCCCTGAATCGTCTGGGCGGCCGGAGCAACACCGGCGAGGGCGGCGAGCCCGAGGAGCGCTACCAGAGCGAGAGCAACTCCAAGATCAAGCAGGTAGCCTCGGCCCGCTTCGGCGTGACCAGCAAGTATCTGGTCTCCGCCGAAGAGATCCAGATCAAACTGGCACAGGGCGCAAAGCCCGGCGAGGGCGGCAACCTGCCCGGTGCCAAGGTCTACCCCTGGATCGCCAAGACCCGCCACAGCACCACCGGCGTGGGCCTGATCTCTCCCCCGCCCCACCACGACATCTACTCCATCGAGGATCTGGCCGAGCTGATCTATGACCTGAAGAACGCCAACCGCCACGCCAACATCAACGTGAAGCTGGTCAGCGAGGCCGGTGTCGGCACCATTGCTGCCGGTGTTGCCAAGGGCGGCGCGCAGGTCATCCTTGTCTCCGGTTACGACGGCGGCACCGGTGCAGCCCCCCGCACCTCCATCAAGAATGCGGGCCTGCCCTGGGAGCTGGGCATCGCCGAGACCCACCAGACCCTGATCCTGAATGGCCTGCGCAGCCGCGTCCGCATTGAGAGCGATTCCAAGCTGCTCTCCGGCCGCGATGTTGCTATCAGCTGTATGCTGGGCGCTGAGGAGTTCGGCTTCGGCACCTCCCTGCTGATGTGCGAAGGCTGCGTGATGATGCGTGTCTGCAACCTGGACACCTGCCCCATGGGCATCTGCACCCAGAACCCCGAGCTGCGCAAGCGGTTCAAGGGCAAGCCCGAGTATATCATCAACTACCTGACCTTTGTGGCGCAGGAGCTGCGGGAGTACATGGCCAAGCTGGGCGTGCGCACCATCGACGAGCTGGTGGGCCGCACCGACCTGCTCCATGTCAAGCCCAGCGCTGCCGGCAGCCGTGCCGCCAAGATGAATCTGGACTGCATCCTGCACAACCCGGCCATTGCAAACAGCAACGTCCACTTTGTGCCCGCCGATACCTATGACTTCCACCTTGAGAACACCCTCGACATGAAGGTGCTGATGAAGAAGTTCAAGCTGGGCAGCAAGGCACCCCAGAGCGTCCGGCTGGAGGTCTCCAACACCGACCGTGCCCTGGGTGCCATCTTTGGCAGCGAGATCACCCGCAAGTACGGCAGCTCCCTGCCCGACGATGTCTACACCGCCGAGTGCATCGGCGCAGGCGGCCAGAGCTTTGGCGCGTTCATCCCCAAGGGCCTGACCCTCAGCCTGACCGGCGACTGCAACGACTACATGGGCAAGGGCCTGTCCGGCGGCAAGATCATCGTCCGCCCGCCCGAGGGCATCGGCTATAAGCCTGAGGAAAACATCATCACCGGCAATGTAGCCCTTTACGGTGCCACCAGCGGCAAGGCCTTCGTCTCC
This sequence comes from Faecalibacterium sp. BCRC 81149, assembly GCF_022750605.1. Classification (NCBI taxonomy): domain Bacteria; kingdom Bacillati; phylum Bacillota; class Clostridia; order Eubacteriales; family Oscillospiraceae; genus Faecalibacterium; species Faecalibacterium sp. BCRC 81149. The sequence goes on from NZ_QXJA01000001.1 coordinate 396,285, forward strand.
GGCGTGGCCGGTGAGCGCTTCTGCGTCCGCAACAGCGGCGCGACCGCCGTTGTCGAGGGCGTGGGCGACCACGGCTGTGAGTATATGACCGGCGGCACTGTCGTGGTCCTGGGCCAGACCGGCAAGAACTTCGCGGCCGGCATGACCGGCGGCGTGGCCTACGTTCTGGACGAGAACTGGGATTTCTACCAGCGGGTCAACAAGGAGACCGTGAGCCTGGAGCCTGTGGAGCACAAGTACGATGTTGCCGCCCTGAAGGAGCTCATCCGCGAGCATGTGGAAGCCACCGGCTCCCCCCGCGGCAAGGAGATCCTGGACAACTTCAGCGAGTATCTGCCCAAGTTCAAGAAAGTCCTCCCCTACGATTACGACCGGATGCTCCGGGTCATCGCTTCCATGGAGGAGCGCGGCCTGGACGGCGAACAGGCACAGATCGAAGCATTCTACGCTGTGCAGAAGAAGAAGTAAGGAGGGCTGGATCATGGGCAAGATCACTGGATTTATGGATTACACGCGCAAGACCAGCACGGATGTCCCGCCGCTGGAGCGCATTGAAAATTTCAACGAGTTTCACGTCTGGCTCTCCCGCGAGGAGCAGCAGACCCAGGCCGCCCGCTGCATGGACTGCGGCGTGCCCTTCTGCCAGGCCGGCATGATGATCGGCGGCATGGCATCGGGCTGCCCGCTGAACAACCTGATCCCCGAGTGGAACGACCTGGTCTATCAGGGCAAGTGGGAGCTGGCGCTCCACCGTCTGCGCGCCACCAACCGCTTCCCGGAGTTCACCAGCCGGGTCTGCCCCGCCCTGTGCGAGGCCGCCTGCACCTGTGGTGATGTGACCGGCAGCAGCGTGACCGTGCGCGAGAACGAGCACGCCATCGTGGAAACGGGCTACGCCAAAGGCTGGCTCCACGCCGCCCCTCCCCCGGCCCGCACCGGCAAGAGCGTGGCCATCATCGGCAGCGGCCCGGCCGGTCTTTCGGTGGCCGAGTACCTGAACATCCGGGGCCACGCCGTCACCGTGTTTGAGCGCGCCGACCGCGTGGGCGGCCTGTTGATGTACGGCATCCCCAACATGAAGCTGGACAAAGCCGTCATCGAGCGCCGCATCAGGATCATGCAGGCCGAGGGCGTGGAGTTCCGCACCAGCATGGATGTGGGCGGTGCCGTGGATGCCGAGAGCATCCTGAACAGCTACGATGCCGTGGTGCTCTGCTGCGGTGCCAAAAAGGCCCGCGACCTGAACGTTCCGGGCCGGGATGCCAACGGCGTGCACTTTGCCGTGGATTACCTCACCAGCGTGACAAAGAGCCTGCTGGACAGCAAATTTGCCGACGGCAGGGCCATTGATGCCAAGGGCAAGAACGTTCTGGTCATCGGCGGCGGCGACACCGGCAACGACTGTCAGGGCACGGCCCTGCGGCAGGGCTGCACTGATCTGGTGGCTCTGGAAATGATGCCGCAGCCCCCCAGGGAGCGTGCCACCAGCAACCCCTGGCCCGAGTGGCCCCGGGTGCTCAAGGTGGACTACGGCCAGACCGAGTGCATGGCCAAGTTCGGCAAGGACCCCCGTGTCTACCAGACCACAGTCAAAGAATTCCTCAAGGACGATGCAGGCAACCTGACCGCTGCCGTCATCTCCTACCTCAAGCCCGAGCGTGACCCCGAGACCGGCCGCACCAGCATGGTGCCCACCGGCGAGGAGTTCACCTACAACTGCGAGCTGGCCTTCATTGCCGCCGGTTTTGTGGGCTGTGAGAGCTATGTGGCCGATGCCTTCGGTGTCAGCCTGACCGGCCGCGGCTGCGTGGACACCGACCACTTCCGCACCAACGTGGACAAGGTGTTTGCCTGCGGCGATATGCGCCGGGGCCAGAGCCTTGTGGTCTGGGGCCTGCGCGAGGGCCGCGACTGCGCCGCCGAGGTAGACCGCTACCTCATGGGCTACACCAACCTGTAAGCCCGCATCCCGGCCATTACTGAACCATTCTCTTTCCTATCCTAAACAAGCCAGAGCGGAAGCTTCCTCCATGGGGCTTCCGCTCTGGCTTTTCCTGTAACTATCGACCTGCATCAAAAAAGCGGCCTGCCCTCTCCGGCAGGCCGCTTTGCGTCAATCCGTATCGTATTCGGTGCCGGCCCCACCGGTCGGCGGCTCCGTCTGCCCGGCAGACGGTGTGGCACCGGCGGAAGGAGTTGTGGTCTCGGGCGGGGTGGCGGGCACCTCGGCCTCGACCTCTGCCGCCATATAGACGATGATGGTCGAGCCGACCTCCACCATGGCACCGGGCTCCTCGCTGCAATAGGCCACACAGCCCGAAACATAGGAACCATCGTTATAAATGGGATAGAAGCTCGCATTCAGCCCCACCTGCGCCAGCTGCTGCTCCGCGCCGTCCCGGGTAAAGCCTGCCACGTTGGGCATCTCCACCATCTGCGGGCCGCGGCTGACCACCAGATCGATGGTGCTGCCCTTTTCGATGACCTCTCCGGCTTCGGGGGTCTGACGGATGATCTTGCCCTTTTCCACAGTATCACTGTATTCCATGGTCACATAGAACAGGTAATCCCCGGCATAGCTGTGGTTGTTGCGCACCTGCGAATCGTAGTCCATCCCTACAAAATCCGGGGCCAGATTCACCGGCTCTGTCACCAGCGAACTGGCCGGTTCGGAGACCGGGGTGGATTCCGCAGGCTTTGCGGTGTGCAGCCCCTGATTCACCAGCCCCCACACGATGAGCAGCGTCAGGATGGCCAGCAGGATCAGGATGGCCGCCAGCAGGTTGCGCAGGCTGAGGATATGCTTTTTCTGCTCCTCTTCCTCGGTGGACTGAGGGCGCGGCGCGGCCTGCTGCAGGGTCTGGGTAAGCTCCGTGGTATACTCCTGACTGCTCAGTGCCCGGAATAGCTGGGGCACGGTCTGGATGCGCTCGGCAGGCCTGAGCTGCAGGCCCATCCAAAGCACATCCGAAACATACTCCGGCACCGCCCGTTCCAGCGTGCGGGCGCGGGGGTTGGAGTCCGACACCAGCCGCTGTGCCGCAGGAACAGGGCTCTGCCCGCAGACCATACGGTAGACCACGGCGGCAAGGCTGTATTCATCGGTGTAGCGTCCCTCAAATTCGGTGGTGGAATACTGTTCCGGTGCCGAGTAGCCCTCATACAGCTGCTCGTGCAGGCCGCTGCCCGCCGTGCGCAGACCCACGGTAGCGTAACCCGTCAGGCGTGCCCGGCCGTTTTCCAGCACCCGGATGTTCTCCGGGCAGATGCCACGGTGCACCAGCCCCACCTGATGCATGGCCGCCACGCCGTCAAACACAGGCTGCAGCATATTGCGGGCCGTCTCGGCCGAAACAGGGCTGGGACGCTCATCCAGCCACTGCTGCAGCGGGATGCCGCCGGGATTCTCCATCACGGCGTAGACGGTGTTGTTCTCCTCGAACACGTCCAGCACAGCCTCCAGACCGTTTGCGGGGGTGATGCGCTGGATGGAGCGGTAGAGATCGGCAAAGTCCATCCGGGTGGTCTTGAACAGCACCTCGCTGCCCAGCTTGGGCCGGAGCAGCGCGTCCGTGCCCCGCTCCGCCGACAGCGTCAGGGGCATATACTCCTTGATGGTCACCCGGAACCGCCCGGTGTTTTCCACGCCCCGGTACAGGATGCCCTCGCCGTCGATGCTCTGCATCTCGCCCACGGTATACCGCCCGGCCAGCAGCGTGCCCACCGGCAGGCTGCCCGCCGGGTTGCGCCCGGCCAGTACCCCGCCGCAATGGGGGCACACCGACACCCGGCTTTCCAGTTCTCCCATGCAGTACGGGCAGATGCGTTTTGCTTCCATGTGCGCCACCTCGTTTCATCGTGGTCTGTTTCAAATCATTGTACCATATTTACCCCCGCCGCGCAATCCGCAAAGCAAAAAAGCGCCGCCCTCTGAGTTTTTTTCACAGGGAGCAGCGCTTTGATTTTCTATTACAGAGTCAGCGGACGCAGATACACCTTATTCCGGCAGGTCCTCTTCGTTCTCCAGGCTGTGCCAGACGTTCTGGACATCGTCGTTGTCCTCCAGAGAGTCCAGCAGCTTGCCCATTGCCTTGAGCTGATCGGGGTCGGTCAGGCGGGTGGTGGTCATGGGGACCATGGCCAGGTCGTCGCTCAGGATCTCGTAGCCCTTCTCTTCCATGGCCTTGACCACTGCGGAGTAGTTCTCGGGATCGGTGGTGATCTCAGCAGCCTCTTCGCCTGCATCAAAGTCCTCGGCACCGGCATCCAGAGCGTCCATCATGGCCTCGTCGGCATCCTTATCCTCCAGAGAGATGTCAATGACACCCTTCTGGCTGAACAGGAAGGCCACACAGCCCATAGCGCCCAGGTTGCCGCCGTTCTTGTCGAAGTAGTGGCGCAGGTCGGCAGCGGTACGGTTGCGGTTGTCGGTCAGGGTCTCGACCATGACAGCAACACCGCCGGGGCCGTAGCCCTCGTAGGTGATGGCCTCGAACTCGGTCTTGTCGCCGCCCTCAGCCTTCTTGATGATGCGCTGGATGTTATCGTTGGGCACGCTCATGCGCTTTGCCTTGGCGATCAGGTCTGCCAGCTTGCTGTTGGAAGCCGGGTTGGGGCCGCCGTCACGGACGGCAACGCTGATCTCGCGGCCGATCTTGGTAAAGACCTTGGCTCTTGCGCCATCGGTCTTTTCCTTCTTGCGCTTAATGTTGTTCCATTTGCTATGTCCAGACATGGGAACCTCCTAAAGTTTTATCGAAATCTCCGCCTGCGGGCAGACGGGCTGTGGTCGCCCGCTTGTGGCAGCACACAAAATCTAACTCTATTATTGTAGCACAATCACGAATCCCATTCAAGGGCTCCGGGCGTGTTTTTCGCCTGTTCGTGTTGGAAAACCGGCTTTTCAGGCCAGTTTACAGCAGCCGCAGGGCCTTGGGGTAATGGTTTTTGACTCGTCCGCCCGACACCTTGCCGCCGCCCATGGGGCAGCCGTCCACGGTCACGCAGCACCAGCCATCGGCGGCAGTGTCCGCAGCGATCTCACGGCCGGAAAGGTACTCCGTTACCCGCGGGTCGGCAAGGGTCAGTGCTTCGCGGTTGGTGCAGAGTGCGCCGAACGCCGTGAACAGGTGGTGCTCCGGCACGAAGCGGCCCTTCTGCACGCTGCCCACGAACACCCCCGCCCGCAGGACATGCAGTCCCGTCTGCGGGAAGGGCACGGGCAGCAGAACGCTGCCGCCATGCACCACGGCAGGGCGGTCCGCCAGCGCCGGGAAATACTGCCGGGCAAACTCCTGCCATGCAGCAAGGCTCTGGGCCGGGGTAGCCTCCCCTGCCCCGGCATCCCGGCTGCGGGCGCTGCGGCCCTGCACCGCCTCCCGCAGGGCACGGCTGCTCTCCCGGCGGGCGCTGCGGGCATCCGGGGCCTTGGCAGACTTGCCGCCCTTGCTTCCCTTCTGCTTTTTGCTCTGTTCTGCGGCAGCAGCCAGCCAGAGTTCTTCCTCTGCTGTATAGGTTCCGGAGGCAGGCAGCGTCCGCGGCGTACCTGCCTTGACCAGCCGGGCAATAAAATGCCCCTCGCCGCCCTGACAGGGCCAGATTCGGCGCACTTTGCTCACATCCAGCGGCAGGCCGCCGGTGCGGTTTGCCTCACCCGGGCTGCCAAAGCTGTAATCCACATTGCCGAACACATCGGCCAGTGTGAACTCCGGGTGGCGCTGCAAAAACGCCGCCACCTGTCCCTCGTCCTCTTCCGGGGCAAAGGTGCAGGTGGAGTAGATCATCTCGCCGCCGGGGGCCAGGCAGGCCGCCGCGTTGTCCAGGATCTGTGCCCCCAGTGCGGCGCACTGCTTCACCAGCGCTTCACAATGCTGGGTCACAGCCACGGCCTCCTTGCGGAACATCCCCTCGCCGGAGCAGGGTGCATCCACGAGAACACGGTCAAAAAACTCCGGCAGAGCGGCGGCAATGCGGCCGGTGTCCTCGTTCAGCACCACAGCGTTGGGCACGCCCATCCGCTCCAGATTGCTCCGGAGCACCTCGGCGCGGGCAGCAACGAACTCGTTGCTCACCAGCAGCCCCTGCCCGCCCAGCGCCGCCGCCAGCTGGCTGCTCTTGCCGCCGGGGGCCGCGCAGGTATCCAGCACCCGCATCCCGGGCCGGACCCCCAGCAGGGGCGCGGCACTGGAAGCGGAAGGCTCCTGCGAGTAGAACACGCCCGCATGGTGGTAGGGGTGCCGCCCGGGCTTGAAGGCGGGGTCCTGCACCACAAAGCCCGCCTTGCAGAAGGGCGAGGGCTCCACCGGAAAATCTGCCTGCGCGGCAAACTGCTCCGGCGCAGCACGCAGGGCCGAGACCGTCACACCCCGGGCAGCAGTCTCCTGCGGGGCGGCATAGAGAGCATCGAACCGGTCGCCCAGCAGAGCGCGCTCCCGGCGCTCAAAATATTCCGTAGGCATGAAAGCTTATCCTCCCATGAATAAAGCCGCCGTTCGCGGCAAAACTAAGGCTGTGAGGGAAATCCCCCTCACGAAAGGAGTAACGAACCATGAAGGACCACAGCGAGAATCGCACCGAAAACCGCACGAACAACTGCAAGAACCAGAGCCAGAACCGCACCACCAATCAGACCACCAACGAGCACAAGCACCCCAACCAGTATACCAAGGGTGCTGACGACGAGGGTGCCAAGAACAAGAAGTAACGCCGCATAAGAAAGCCCGCTGCCTTCCCTGCACTGTTTTCCAGTGCGGAAAGCAGCGGGCTTTCGCGTTTTATTTCTGGTTCGGGTCAAACTGCTGCCACAGGGCATCGAACAGCTCTTCCACACGGGCCATCTGCCCAGTGAGGTAAAGCCAGCCCAGCAGACACTCAAAGCCGGTGGAAGCGCGGTATTCCTCAGGGGAAGCGTGCTTGGCCACACTGGCCTTGCTGGCGTTGCGGCCCCGCTTGAACACGGACAGCTCCTCCTCTGTGAAGAGCGGCTCCAGCAGCTGCTCCTCCCGGAACTGTGCCCGGGCCGAGACATACTTGACCTTTTCCACATTGAGCTTGCCTGCCGACATCCGGTGGTGCCGTGCCAGACGGGTGCGCACCAGCAGTTCCAGCACGCTGTCTCCCACAAAGGCCAGCGCCAGCGGGTTCAGCTCACGGGGGTCGATGGTTTCCGATTCGTTCATAAGAAAATCCCTTTTGTCAGCGCCCTCACCCTCTCCGTCAGTGCTTCGCACTGCCACCTCTCCCGAAGGGCGAGGCTTTGGCAATCCACGCAAAACAGCTTGTTTTTGCCAAGGGCTCCCCCTTTGGGGGAGCTGGACGCGAAGCGGCCTGAGAGGGCGAGCCAGTTAACCTCTTAGAAGATATAATCAAACTGATACTCACCAATGAGGATGGTGTCGTTCTCCTGCACGCCCTTTTCCACCAGTTCGGTCAGGATGCCGCTCTCATCCAGCTGACGCTGGAAATACTGCAGGCTCTCGTAGTCATCCACATTGCTGCCGGCCAGGATATACTCCAGCCAGGGCGCGTCGATGCTCCACACATGGGCCTCCATCCGCTGGATGGTATAAGCACGGTCGTTGGCCTTGGGCTCGGGCTTCTTGTACTCGGGGGTGAACACAGGCACCGGCGGGATATCCTTCAGGCGGTTGTAGACCAGACCCGGCAGCTCCCGCACGCCCTGCATGGTGGCGGCAGAGATGGGCACAAAGGTCAGGCCCTTGCCCTCCACATAGCTGCGGAAGCTCTCGATCTGCTCCTCGGTGGCCAGGTCGCACTTGTTGCCCACCACGATCTGGGGGCGCTGTGCCAGCTCGGGGCTGAACTTTGCCAGCTCCTCGTTGATCTTTTCAAAGTCCTCCACCGGCTCACGGCACTCGCTGCCGGAGACATCCACCACATGCAGCAGCAGGCGGCAGCGCTCCACATGGCGCAGGAAGTCGTGGCCCAGACCAATGCCCTCGCTGGCACCCTCGATCAGGCCGGGGATATCGGCGCAGACAAAGCTTGCACCCTCACCCACCGACACGACACCCAGGGTGGGCACCAGCGTGGTGAAGTGATAGTTCGCGATCTTGGGCTTGGCCGCGCTGATGGTAGAGATGAGGGTGGACTTACCCACATTGGGGAAGCCGATCAGGCCCACATCAGCGATCAGCTTCAGCTCCAGCGTCACCTGGATGTCCTCGCCGGGCATACCGGGCTTGGCAAACTTGGGGATCTGGCGGGTAGGCGTTGCAAAATGCGCGTTGCCGTAGCCGCCGCGGCCGCCCTTTGCGATGGTGACGGGGGTGTGGTCGGACAGGTCCGCAATGACCAGCCCGCTCTCCGCGTCCTTGATCACGGTGCCCAGCGGCACCTTGATGATGAGGTTTTCGGCATTCTTGCCGTGGCAGAGGCTTGCGCCGCCCTTGCCGCCCTCGGGGGCAGTGTACTTGCGCTTGTAGCGGAAGTCCATCAGGGTGGAAAGATGATCGTCCGCCACAAAGATGATGTCACCGCCGCGGCCGCCATCACCGCCGTCCGGGCCGCCAGCGGCCACGAACTTCTCACGATGGAAGCTCACTGCGCCATCGCCGCCCTTGCCCGCATGGAGCCAGATGGTGGCGATATCGATAAAATTGGTTTGTGCTGCCATACAGCCCCTCCTATTCTCAAAAAGGCTTTTTTGTTACCTAAAAAGAGCCGGGCCACGAGGGTCCGGCTCTTCGGGTTGCAGTTTTTCAGGCAGAAGTTACTGCTTCACGCTGCACTTCTTGCCGCTCTTGCCCACGCGCTCAAAACGGACAGTGCCGTCAACCAGAGCAAACAGGGTGTCATCGCTGCCCTTGCCAACGTTCTCACCCGGCATAATGTGGGTGCCACGCTGACGAACCAGGATGTTGCCGGCCAGAACGAACTGACCGTCTGCACGCTTGGTGCCCAGACGCTGTGCTGCGGAATCGCGGCCGTTCTTGGTGCTGCCTACGCCCTTTTTATGTGCCATTGTAATTTACCTCCTTAGCCGTTGATCGCAGTGATCTCAACCTTGGTGTAGGGCTGACGATGGCCCATGCGGCGAGCACTGTGCTTCTTTGCGCGATAGGTGATGATGTTCAGCTTCTTGCCCTTGCCATTCTTGATGACCTTGGCAGAAACGGAAGCGCCCTCAACAACGGGAGCGCCAACCTTGACAGAACCCTCCTCGCCAATAGCGAGAACCTGATCAAACTTCACTTCGGAGTCGGCCTCAACGTCCAGCTTTTCGATGTAGACGATGTCGCCCTGCTCCACGCGGTACTGCTTACCGCCGGTAACAATGATTGCGTACATTTGTTTCATTCCTTTTCGTTGTACTCGCTGGTCGTAAAGGCAGGCCCTCACGGGGCCGTTTCCGGTGCCCACACCATGCGGCTAGAATATTATAGCAGAAAAAAGTCCGCTTTGCAAGGGCTTTTCGGACATTATTTCAAAGTTTTTTGAAATTTCAGGTGTCAACTGTTCAATCCGTGGACTACCGATATCTGATTGCGTGATCCATTAACGACCCGAAGTATGCGAACCTTTTTCTTCTCTTGCAGGACATGATAGTAAAGAAGATAATTTCCAATTACTTTTCTTCGGACGTTCTTTCCCGGCAGATATTCCACAAAAATACGGCTCCCGCTGGATGGAAAGTCACACAATCTCCGGATGCATTGTTCCACATCATTCAGAAAATTCATGGCTGCGCTGGCGTTGCTCAGCTCATCCCGGATATACCCTGCAATTTCGTCAATATCTTTTTCTGCACGGTCTGTCAATTCATAGCCATAATCAGACTGCATACTTTCTCCTCAATTCAGCCATTGCGGTCGGACCATCTACTATACGGCCTTCTTCGTCATCTTTCAGCCCTTCCATTACCAGTTTCAGTTCTTCCATTTCCTTCATGATCCGCTCGTAGTAATCAATATCCATCACCACAAGACGGCCGTAACCATTTTTTGTCACAAACACCGGGCCGTTTTCCTCGGCGCAGCGGCGCTCGATCTCCACGGTATTCTTCAATTCACGCATTGGAACGATCTGCATATAGTACCTCCTGTGATTCCTGCGGCTTTTTCTGTGTCTTTATTGTACATCAAAAAGAGCCACAGTGCAAGAGAAGTTTTTCTTCTCTGCACTATGGCTTTGGTTCTTATTTCTGCTCTTTGTTCTGTTTGTCCAGCTCCGCCTTCACGGCCTCATTCCACGCTGCCGTTTTCTCAACGAACTCCGCGCGGGATGCAGAGGCCGGCAGAGCAGCGTCCGTCCCCGCAAAGGCAGTGGGGCCGTCCAGCTTTTTCATCCGTGCCCGGTTCTCGCTGTTCAGGGGCAGCTCTACCATCAGGGGCTTGTCCCTGAACTTTTTTGTCAGAAGGATCTCAGCGATCACACCGCCCACCACGGCAATGCCCGCCACCAGCTGGGATACCCGCAGGCCGATGCTGGGCACCAGCAGCAGGCTGTCGGTGCGGAGGGCTTCGATCCAGAAACGGCCTGCGCCGTACCAGATGAGGTACCGCAGGGCGATATCCCCTGCAAACCTACGCTTTTTGATGTAGCGCACCAGCAGAAACAGGCCCACAAAGCACCAGATGCTCTCATATAAGAAGGTGGGATGCACCGGCAGGTTCGGGTCGATGGTCACGCCTTTGGGCACCGTGACCACGCTGCTCGTCAGGTAATCGTGGGTCGCCTGGCTGTACATGCCCCAGGGCAGGGTGGTGTTGCAGCCAAAGGCCTCCTGATTGAAGAAGTTGCCCCAGCGGCCGCAGCCCTGCCCGATGAGGAAGCCCATGGCCGCCAGATCGAACATGGGCAGCATGGGGACTTTCCGCCACCTGCAGGCCAGCCCTCCGAACAGAAAGGCCCCGATGATGCCGCCGTAAATGGCAAGACCGCCATCCCGGATGGCAAGCACATCTTTCAGGCTGTGGTACTGATAGGGCGAAAGGGCCACATAGTAGAGCCGGGCACACAGGATACCCATGACCACACCGATGAGGATGACATCCACCATGGCATCGGCATCCACACCAAACTCCACACTGTGCCGGAAGGCGAACACCAGCGCCAGGCACATGCCCACGGCAATGCAGACACCGTACCAGTAAATGTTCATGCCTCCGATGGAAAAGGCCACGCGGTCAAGCTCAAAGCTCAGCCCCAGCCCCGGAAACTGCACCAGATTCGTCATTCTTCCATCTCCTCCTCATCGTCCAGCTCTTCCCCGGCCGTGCCGTCGGGCTGGATGTACATCACAGCCATCCGCTCTTCGCTCAGGATCTTCTGCAGCGCTGCGTCGGCATCCTCTGCCGTCAGCGCCGCCAGCGTGGCGATCTGCTGGGCCACGGTCTGGCCGCTGAGGGCAAAATCTGCCATCTGGCTGGCCGAGTCCTCCACGTTCTCCAGATTTTCGATCAGCTGGCCGTATTTTTCATTCTTGCACAGGGTAAAGATCTCCCGGTCCACGCCCTCAGCACGGATGCGCCGGATCTCCTCCAGCAGCAGCTGCTTCACAGTGTCGGGCACATCGCTCTCGCCGGTGAACAGGATGCAGCAGCAACCGTCCACCCGGAGCACCTCCCCGCCAAAGCCGGGGTTGGTCAGGCCCTCATCATAGAGCTTCCGGTAGAGCCTCGACATACCGCCCGAGATGCAGCAGAGGATGAGATCATACAGGATCTCGCTGCGCAGGTCGTCATGCTGCAGCGGCTGCTCCTTGAAGCCGATGCCGAAGCAGGGCTTGGACACCGGCATCGTGATGGTCTTTTCAGCGGCGGCCAGCGTCATGGGTTCCTCTGTCCAGAGCCGCTGCACCCGCTCCACCGGGCGCGCTTCCATCAGGCCGTGGCGCGCACAGGCCGCCAGGATCTGTTCCATGCTGGTGCTGCCTGCGGCGGCCAGCACCATGTTGTTGGGGGCATAGAACGCCTTGCAGCAGTCGTACAGCATCTCCGGCGTGATCTCCGCAATGCTTTCCACCGTGCCCGCAATGTCGCTGCGGATGGGGTGGCTGTGATACAGGCACTCACACAGGCCGGTGATGAGCCGCCAGTCAGCGCTGTCATCGTACATTTTGATCTCCTGCCCGATGATGCCCTGCTCCTTGGCGATGGTCTGCTCAGTAAAGTAGGGACGGCCCACCATGCCCAGCAGCACATCCAGGCTTTCGTCCAGCTGCTCGGTGGCGGTAAACAGGTAGCAGGTGCGGTCAAAGCTGGTAAAGGCATTGGCGTTGGCACCGGTCTTGGCGAACTTTGCAAAGGCATCGCCGTCCTCATCCTCAAACATCTTGTGTTCCAGAAAATGCGCCACACCGGCGGGCAGGTGCACTTCCCTGCCGCCCACCCGGAAATCCCGGTCGATGGAGCCAAAGCGGGTGGCATAGATGACATGAGTGCCGGAATAGCCCGGCATGGGCCGCACCAGCACCGTCAGGCCCGAGGGCAGCACCTTCCACTCATCGGCGGCGGCCTCGGTCAGGGCACGGTTCGTGTTCTGTTCAGGCATGGGCGCTCTCCTCCTCTCGGGTCAGAAGATAGCTGACTGAAAGGGTCAGCTGCCGCAGGACGGTGCGGACATCCTCCTCGGTCACAGCCTGCAGGGCCGCGCGGGCATCGTCCGGGGTCTGCACCGGGCCGCCCCGCAGCACCTCCATGTAATACCAGGTCTCAATGCCGCCCAGCGTATCCTCAATGCCCGCCATCCCGCTCAGCAGGGAGCGGCGGCAGTCCTCAAGCTCCTCAGCCGTGATGGGGCCGCTGCGCAGGTCATCCAGCTCCTTCAGGATCGCTTTTTCGGCCCGGGCTGCGTCGGCGTGCTCCACGCCGCTGTTCACGGCCATGCTCCCGGTAAAGCTCTGGAAGCTGGAGGAGCAGTAATAGCACAAATGATCCCGTTCCCGCACGTTCAGGAACAGGCGGCTGGTCACACTGCCGCCATACAGCGCCATGGCAAGCCGCACCGCCGCCATCTGGTCGGGGCGCATGGGCACGCCCAGCGTGAACAGCATGCAGAGCTTGGCCTGCACCGTGTCAAAGCATTCCACCCTGCGCACGGCATCCTGCCGGGGCATGGCAAGGTTCTCGCACAATGGCAGCGGGGCCCGCCCGATGTGGGAAAGCTCTTCCAGCAGGGCTTGCTTCACCTGCTCGGTCTCCGCTTCCCCGCAGCCCAGCACCAGCAGCTCGATGCTGGCGGTGCGGAGCATCTCACGATAAGCCTCTGTCAGCGTCTCCGGGGTCAGGCCGTCCACCTCGTCCAGATAGCCCTCCTGCCGGATGCCGGCGGGGCTGCTCCCAAAGAACTCCCGGTTGGCCTGCCGCTGGCAGTAGATGCGCTTTTCGTTGATCTCATCCTCCAGCGCCTTTTTCAGCATCTGCTTTTCGATGGTGACCGCCTCCGGGTCAAACACACCGCCCACAAAATAGGGATGGAACGCTGTGCCCAGCGCCAGCGCGGCATACTCCCGGGTCAGGGCCTCGCCCTCCAGTGCAAAGCGGTCCTTGATGCCGGTCACACTGACGCAGAGGTTGTGGTTTGCACCCAGCGGGCGGGCATCCACGGTCAGGTCCGCGCCGTACAGCCGGGCAAGCTTTTTGGTCATCTGGGTCATATCCGGGCAATCCGCATAGCCCCGCTCCATCAACAGAGGCAGCAGAGCGTGAGCGGTTGCCGTCTCCCGCCGTGCCGGAAACGCAAAGTGGATGCTGATCCGGCAGCGGTTGAATTTCTGCGCCGGGTCCCAGGAAAGATGGACCCCGGGCGCGATCTCGGTTCGTCTCAACAGTCGTTCTCCTTTTTGTTACAGCTTTGTGCGCTCCAGCGCAAGGAACTCCTCCAGCGAGAGTCCGGACGCGCGGATGGCGAGGGCATTTTCCACCCCCACATAGCGCCAGTGCCAGGGCTCGTATACCATGCCGGTGGCGGCCTGCCGCTCCTCCGGCCAGCGGAGGATAAAACCATACTCCGCAGCGTAGGCGGTCAGCCACTCGTAGGCGCGGGTATCGGCAAAGCGGGTGGTCTTTTCGGTGCAGTCCGGGCTGAGAATGTCCGCCGCATAGCCGGTGGCCTGCTCGCTGGCATTGGCCGGAGGGCAGACGCAGGCGGCATAGGCCGCAGCCTCCTCTTCGGAAAGCCCCTTTTCCAGATACACCTGCTTCCGGGCATCAAAGGCCGCTTCCCGTGCGGAAACATCCTGATAACCCGTCACCAGTTCCAGCGTGATGCCGTCTGCCGCTGCAGCTGCCGCCATGGCGCGGTACTGCTCTGCGGCTTCCGCTTCCAGCTGCTGGCCTGTGGCATCATCCGCCACCGCAAGGGCCGGGGCAGGCTCTGCGTCCAGCGGCAGATTCCCGTTCACCAGCACCAGCCGGGCATCGGCAAGGTTCAGCTGGTATTCGGTGCCATCGTAATTTCTGGCCACAAAGTCCTCCGGCCCCGCGATCAGGGCGTGGGCCTTGGGCAGCAGCCATAAAATGCCGCTGGTCATCAGGGCAACAGCCGCGCCGCAGGCCGCCAGAAACACGGCCCAGTTCCGTGCCAGACGCAGGCAGCGCCGGATTCTCCACTCCCGCCGGGTCATCCGCCGCCGGGGCGCTTGCTTGTTTTGGTTCATCGATATCGGTTCCCTTCTCACATCATTTCGCAATGCACAGCCGCACAATTACATTATTTTATTATACACTTCTTTCGCCGGGGTGTAAACGGAAAGGGATGTTAAAAAATTGTGTCTTTCAAAAAAGGGAGTTCCGTTACGGACGAACGTCCGAACAGAACTCCCTTTGGGGTTTATAAAAAATCCCGCGTTAAAGCGCTTTCCTCCATTCAGAATTTTCCCGTCAATGGAGAGGGTGACCGGCTACCGTGGCAGAGGACTCGTTCAGGACAGCTTGATCTTCAGATCTGCTCCAAGCTCTTTCAGTTCTTTCTCGTTTTTGATGTCTTCATCAGTTTTCTTTCCGGTGATAGCACTGTATGCTTCTTTAATACCATTTTTCACTGCCCACTTGATAACAAAATACAGCGCAATTAAAACAACGATTGCGGTTCCACCGCTGATTCCTAGTTCATTCCACATAATAATATCAATGCCTCCGATTTCATAAATTCCGAGTTGTCGTTCTCAGTATACCATAATTTCTCTCTGCGGAAAAGATACCAGGAAACAAAAAATGGCCCCGGAGGGCTTGTTGCAGCTCTCCGGGGCCACTTTATGTGCGTGTGTGACTTGGCGCACACGACCGGCGTTTTACTCGATCTCGATCAGGTTCGGGTTCTCAGGCAAAGCCTTCGTCTGCTGAGGAGCAGGCAGCTCGACGTGCAGGACACCATCCTCGAACTTTGCGTGGATGTCTTCCTTCTTCACATCGCCCACGTAGAAACTGCGTGCACAGGTGCCGGAGAAGGTCTCGCGCCGCAGATAGCGACCATTCTTATCCTTTTCGTCATTGCTGTGGCTGCGGGCTGCCACGCCTTTTTTTCGTTGCCGCCCGGTTTGGCACTTTTCAACGGCCCCGTTCCGTGTTACAATAGGAAAAAACGAAACCGGGTGATTTTTTGGAATTTTATGGTACCATCGGCCCCGCCTGTGCCCAGCTGGAGACCTTGCAACGCATGGTGGAAGCTGGCATGACGGGCATCCGCATGAACCTTTCCCACGGGCCCCTTTCGGCCCACAAAGACTGGCTGGATATCATCCACGCCGTGGGCATCCCCCAGCTGCTCATCGACCTGCAGGGGCCGGAGCTGCGCATTGGCACGCTGCCCCAGCCCCTTGTGCTGGAACCAGGCCAAAGCCTCCGGCTGGGGCAAGGGGGTGTCCCCTGCCCGGCGGCGCTGGTGCATGCAGCCCGGCCGGGCCAGAACCTCCTGCTGGACGACGGCAGGCTCCTTGTGCAGGTGGCCGAAGCCGATGGCGCTGCCCTGCAGTGTACTGTGGTACGGGGCGGCACCCTGCAAAGCCGCAAAAGCCTTGCGACACCGGGGCTGACGGTGGCCTCCCCCACGTTGACGGAGGAGGACCTGCAAAACCTGCAGCTGGCGGGAGCCTGCGGCGTTACCGGGGTGATGCTGCCCTTCGTGCGGGGGGCTGAGGACATCCGCACCCTGCGCCGGGCGCTGGAACAGGCCGGGGCCGGGCAAATCCGCATTTTTGCCAAGATCGAGAGCCTTGCGGGGGTACAGGCCCTGCCGGAGTTCCTACCCCTTGTGGATGAAGTAGTCATTGCCCGCGGTGACCTTGGCAACGCCATGCCCCTGTGGGAGCTGCCCCGGTGCCAGAAACAGCTTTCGGCAGTCTGCCGGTCTGCCGGGGTGCCCTTTATGGTGGTGACCCAGATGCTGGACAGTATGTGCAGCCGGGCGGTCCCCACCCGCGCCGAGGTCAGCGACATCTACAACGCCGTAGCAGACGGCGCTTCCAGCGTGATGCTCACCGGGGAGACCGCCGCCGGGCAGTACCCGGTGGAGGCCATGGAGTATCTTGTGCGCACTGCCCGCACCGCCTTGGAATAACCCAAAGTCAAAGACACTCGGTCGATTTGTGTTGCCGCATTTAGTCCAGAATTTTTCCGTCAATGGAAATGGTGACCACCTGCCACGGAATGAACTTTCCGCTGGCTTGAAGTGCCTTTTTCGCTGCCATCTCCAGGCCGCCGCAGCAGGGCACCTCCATGCGGAGGATGGTCACGCTCTGGATGTCGTTGCTGCGCAGGATCTCGGTGAGCTTTTCGCTGTAATCCACAGCGTCCAGCTTCGGGCAGCCGATGAGGGTCACCTTGCCGCGCATAAACTCCTGATGGAAATTGGCGTAGGCATAGGCCGTGCAGTCCGCTGCAATCAGCAGCTTTGCGCCATCAAAGTAGGGCGCATGGATGGGTGCCAGCTTGATCTGCACCGGCCAGTTGCGCAGGCGGGAAACTGGCTGCACGGGGACAGAAGCTGCGCTTTCGGCAGCCTCCGGCTGTTCCAGCATCCGCATCCGGGAGCCGGGGCAGCCGCCCTCGTGGAGGTGCTTCATCTTCTCCTGCAGCTCCTTTTTCTTTTTGTTCTCCTGCACCGCCGCCTCGTCGTAGGCAGGGGCTTCCCGCTCTTCAAAGGTAATGGCTCCGGTGGGGCAGCCCGGCAGGCAGTCGCCAAAGCCATCGCAGAAATTCTCCCGCACCAGCTTTGCCTTGCCGTTGATGATATCAATGGCACCTTCATGGCAGGCGGTTGCGCACAAGCCGCAGCCGTTGCATTTTTCTTCGTCAATATGGATGATCTTCCGAATCATATCTATACTCTCCTGTTGTGGGTGTTTTTTGCATTTGCATCCTTATTATAGTATACTAAAGGCAGCTTGTATGTTTGAATTCCAACAAGGAGGGCTTTTATGCAAAAATATCTGCCTGTTCTGCGGAACTGCCCCTTTTTTACCGGGCTTACCGACGATGAGATTCTGTCCATCCTGCACTGCGTCAGTGCGTCGAAGATCACCCGGCCCCGGGGCTCCTACATTTTCCGTGCCGGAGATTCCACGGAGGTCATGGGGCTGGTACTGTCCGGCTCTACCCTTGTGATCCAGGAGGATCTTTGGGGACACCGCAACATCCTGTCCAAGTGCAATACCGGAGATTTTTTCGGGGAGCCTTACGCCGCCACCCCCGGTGCCATCCTGAACATCAGCGTGGTGGCAGAGGAGGATTGCGAAATTCTGCTGCTGAACGTCAAGCGGCTGCTCACCTCCTGCCCCACCGCCTGCGACCATCACCAGAAACTCATCCGCAATCTGGTCAGCGTTCTGGCAAACAAAATACTGCTTTTTAACGATAAGATCACCCATGTCAGCAAGCGAACCACCCGGGAAAAACTGCTGTCCTACCTGTCTGCCGAATCCATCCGGCAGTCCTCCCTTTCCTTTGACATTCCCTTTGACCGTCAGCAGCTGGCGGATTTTCTCTGCGTGGAGCGTGCCGCCATGTCGGTGGAGCTTTCCAAGCTGCAAAGGGAAGGGCTGCTGGTCACCAAACGGAACCATTTTGAGCTGTTGACCCGTTGACCGCTCCATACGCCGCCCGCAGGCAATGTAGTAAAGTTGATCATCGCGTGCCATTATCCTTTATGAATTTCATAATGCAGCAGCCCATTGCAATAATAGCGAACAAAGTGCGCAGACCCAGCGTATCCGCACCCAAAAGACCCTCAAGGAAGCCGCCGACAAGCCATGCTCCCATAGTAAAAACCGTTGCCCATCCGTAGCCCATAGAAATTACTCCTTTGTAGAAATCGCTTTTATTGATTAAATGGAACCAACCCGGTTCACAGGATATATTCCATCTGCCGTTCCTTTGTCCTCATACCCATTTTTTCGTAGAAGTGTTCTGCCGGGGTGTTTCCTGCCCAGATGTTCAGCGTCACCTCATAGCAGCCCTGCTCTTTTGCCTGCTGCTTCACATATTCAAACAGGCTTTCTCCGATGTGCTGTCCCCGTGCCTGCTGGTCAACGCACAAATCGTCGATGAACAGTGACTTAAAGGGCACCATATTTGTGGAAAATGGCTGCTCCTGCATCTGACAGAAGGCATAGCCCATACACACATCATCTTCGTTCACGGCAACATAAATGGGTTTATCTTCCTGCTTCATAAGTTCAGCCAGTTCGCAGACAGTGTATTTGGTAGTACCAGGAATAAAAACATCCGGTCGAATCTCTGCATGGATCTGCAATACCTGCCCCAGCAGCGCAAGAAGTCTGGGAATATCTCTTTCCTCTGCCTTACGGATTTTCATTTCATTTTGCACCTTCCCGGTTTTCAATTTTACGAATTCAGTATACCACACCCAATCCCATTGTAAAAGAGCTTATGTACGCCGCCCGCAGGCGGCCCCCTTTATTCTCCCGGTGATTCTTGAAGCCAGCCTTTGCGCAGATGTTCCAATGCGTGGGTCTCGAGCCTTGAGACATAACTTCTGCTGATCTGGAGCGGCTGTGCCGTTTCCAGCTGGGTCAGGGGCGGCTGACCCGCCAGCCCGTACCGCAGCAGGATCAGCTTGCGCTCCCGGGCGGGATGTCTTTCAATATGACTGCTATGATAGCATAAATCCTGTGCTGTTACCAGAAAAACAAGGAACCACCATCCTGCTCCAACTGCACGTCTCCATTCAGCAAAACGGAGGGCGGCTTTTATACCGTTCTCCGTTATTTGCTCTTATTTTATCTGCGGTGTATCCTTTCGCTGCCGGGTGGATTTCAGATATTCCAGCAGCGTCCGGCTCACCACCGAGCTGGCAGTTTTGGAAAACGCCAGCCCCAGCGTCCGGCAACAGGCAGGCTCCAGCGGACGGGACACCACACCGGGGCAGCCAAATGCCTGCATCACCAGCTCCTGCGAGATGGTCACGCCCAGCCCGCTGCGCACGAACGCCATGATGAGGGTATCGTCCCGGAAGCTGTAAGAAATATTCGGCTTCACCGGGCATTTGAGCATCAGGTGCTGGATGTCATTATCACAGCCGGGCGTTTCAATGATGAGCGGATACTGAAACAGCTGCGACAGCGTTACGCTGGGTCGTGCAGCCAGTGGATGCCCCTCCGGGAACACGGCACACAACGGGTCGTCCCAGAGCGGGTAGAATTTCAGGTCGTCTGCCACAATGGATGAGAGAAAACCGCAATCCACCTGCCCATGGATGATCCATTCCCGGATCTCATCATAGTTGCCGTCCAGGATCTCTATACTCACCTTCGGGTAGTTCTCCTTGAAATAGTGCACCACTTCCGGCATCCAGAGCGTTGTGATGCTGGAAAAGCTGCCCACCCGCAGCTTGCCCTCCACCTTGTGGTTGATATTGAACGCAGCCTGCCGCAGCCGGTTCTTCTGGTTGGCCAGTTCCCGGACGTAGGGCAAAAGACGTGTCCCGTTGTCGGTCAGGGTCACGCCCCGGTTGATGCGGGCGAACAGCTTCACGCCCAGTTCTTCTTCCAACCCCGCCATCATCTGGCTGATGCCGGATTGGGTATAGTTCAGTGCCTCCGCTGCTTTGGAAAAACTGCCCGTTTCGCACACTTTCAAGAATATCTCGTATCGGTCTTTCTGTTCCCGCATCTCAAGCGCTCCATAAGCAAAATTTATAGGTCGTAGTAATTTTATTCGGTTTACTGATATGATACTCCATGTTATCCTATATTACAATAGGAAATATGGATAGGAGTTTCAGAATCATGGAAAAGAAAGCAAGCAGTTTCTCCGGACAAATCGGATTTGTCCTTGCTGCCGCCGGAAGTGCGGTGGGTGTCGGCAACCTGTGGCGGTTCCCGTACCTTGCCGCAAAAGATGGCGGCGGTTTGTTTTTGCTGGTGTATCTGGTGCTGGTGCTGACCTTCGGTTTCACGTTGCTCACCTCGGATATCGCCATTGGCCGCCGCACCAAGCAGAGTGCCATCCGCGCCTACGAGACAATGCGCCCCAAGTGGAAATTCCTCGGCATCCTGACCTTTCTGGTACCAGTTCTGATTATGACCTACTATGCCGTCATCGGCGGGTGGATCACAAAATATGCGGCAGTCTACCTGACCGGACAGTCTGCTGCCGCTGCTGAGGACGGTTATTTTACCAGCTTCATCACCTCGCCGGTCTCCCCTGTGGTGTTCGCTCTGCTGTTCATGGGCGTGACTGCTTTCATCGTGTACAACGGCGTGGAGGGAGGCATTGAGCGGGTGTCCCGCTACATGATGCCCATTCTGCTGGTTCTGGTGGTGGTGATTGCGGGTTACGCCCTCACCCTGCGCCACGAGGACGCTTCCGGCCAGATGCGCACCGGTCTGGAAGGTCTGCGCTACTACCTGACCCCGCACATGGAAGGGCTGACCGTCAGCCGCTTTTTGCAGATTTTGCTGGATGCCATGAGCCAGCTGTTCTTCTCCCTCAGCGTGTCCATGGGCATTATGATCACCTACGGTTCCTACGTCAAACCGGAAGTAGACCTGAACAAAGCGGTGAATCAGATTGAGATCTTCGATACCGGCGTAGCCCTGCTGGCCGGTGCCATGATCATCCCCGCCGTGTATGTTTTCTCTGGCACCGAGGGCATGAGCGCAGGCCCCAGCCTGATGTTCGTCTCGCTGCCCAAGGTATTCAACGCCATGGGCAAGGCGGGCGTGTTCGTTGGCATCCTGTTCTTTGTCACTGCCATTTTTGCCACCCTGACCTCCTGCATCTCGGTGCTGGAATCCATCACCGCCAACTGCATGGAGATCTTCCACTCGGGCCGCAAAAAGACGGTGCTTGTGCTGGCGGTCATCTATCTGGCCGCTTCCGCCATCATTGCGCTGGGTTACAGCATCTTCTATTTTGAAGTACAGCTCCCCAACGGATCGGTGGGTCAGCTGTTGGATATCATGGACTACATCAGCAACAGCGTCATGATGCCTTTCATTGCCCTGCTGTCTACCATCCTGATTGGCTGGGTCATGACACCGGATTACGTCATTGACGAGATGCAGCGCAACGGCGAGACCTTCCGCCGCAAGAAACTCTACCGGGTGATGATCCGATACGTTGCTCCGGTGATGATGCTGGTGCTGTTTTTGCAGTCCACCGGGATCCTTGCTTAAGCCGAAAATCCCCCACTGGCTTTTGGGAAACCGGACGAGCAAAAAGTGATTTACCCCGACACGCTCGGTTCCGTTATCATCTGATCCACGCCATTGAGGGTGCGTATAAGTATCGGAAAGACTGATGATACCAGTTTTAGCGGATGGTTCTGCGGAGCCATCCGTTTTTTCTTATTCAGATCGCATTTTTTCTGTTTTCTCTTGACGATGCCCCGCCAATGGAGTAGGATGGTGCTGCAAAAACGAATTGCAAAAGAGGAGATTCAAATGCAAATCAGCCTTTTATTGATGCAGCAGATCGCGCAGCTGTTTCTGATTCTGCTGATGGGATATGCCGTTGTGAAAACCGGTCTGTTGAAGGCATCGGACAGTAAGGTGCTGTCTGTGGTCTTTGTCTATCTGGTCATGCCCTGTGTCGTTCTGAACGCCTTTCAGATCAAGGATACACCGGAGATCCGCACCGGGCTGCTTTATTCCATGGGCATCGCCGTTGGAATGCACGTTGTATTTCTGCTTCTGAATGCGCTGTTCCGCAAAGCTCTCAAGCTGGACGCCGTGGAGCAGGTCAATATCATTTACAGCAATGCCGCCGCCTGTGCAACAGTCACCTCCATGGCACAGCTCTATGACCGGGATGCTTCTCATTCCAGTGCGATCTATGTCCTGAGCACGCTGCTTTCCATCCTGACCATGCCGCTGATGATCGGGTTGTTTGAGCTGTTGCTCTGAAATACGGAAAAAGGCCGTCCGGCACCGTAGCAGGGCAGCCTTTACAACTACAAGGATGTGTCTCTATGAAACTACTCAAACAATTCATTCAGCAGGAAACGGTCCTCACCGCAGCCGCTGTGCTGGCCGTTGTCTCCGCCTTCTTTGTTCCACCGGATGTGCAGTATCTCGGCTACATCGACCTGCGCACGCTGGCGATCCTGTTTTCCCTGATGACGGTCATGGCCGGGCTGCGGCGGCAGGGCTTTTTTGATGGACTGGGCCGGGCATTGCTGTCCCGCACCCACAGCACCTTTCAGCTGACACTGGTACTGGTCGGGCTGTGCTTTTTCGGAAGCATGTTCATCACCAACGATGTTTCCCTGCTGACCTTCGTTCCCTTTACGTTCGTGGTACTGAGCCGTTTGGGAGCGGATGTCCGCCGCTCCCTTCTGGTCCCGGTGGTCTGTATGCAGACCATTGCGGCAAACCTTGGCAGTATGCTGACCCCCATCGGCAACCCGCAGAACCTCTATCTTTACGGAAAAAGCGGCATGAGCATCGGGGGATTTGTGCTTCTTATGCTGCCCTACACCCTAGTCTCTCTGTTCCTGCTGCTGGCTTGGGCAGCAATGGTCTGCCGGAAAGCCTCTGCCGCCCTCTCCGTGGACGAGCTTGTTTCTTCCTCTGCGTCTCAGGGGGATCAGAAGATCATCCTGCTGTATCTGGTGTTGTTTGCCGTTTGCCTGCTGTCCGTGATCCGGGTGCTGCCCTATGGCATTGCCTTTGCCGCTGTACTCGTCTGCGTTCTTTTTGCAGACCCGCACACCTTACGGGCAGTGGACTATTCCCTGCTTTTGACCTTTGTGGCTTTTTTCATCTTCATTGGCAATCTGGGGCGCATTCCGGCCTTTTCCGGCTGGCTGCAGGAGTTTCTGACCGGCCGGGAAGTGCTGGTGGCAGTTCTTGCTTCGCAGGTCACCAGTAATGTTCCCGCCGCCCTGCTGCTGTCCGGGTTCACGGCAGAGACACAAGCCCTCATCATCGGCACCAATCTGGGAGGTCTTGGCACTTTGATCGCATCCATGGCCAGTCTTATCTCCTACCGGCAGATTACACGGGAGCTGCCACAGGGAAAGAAGCAGTATTTTGGGCTGTTCACCCTGTCCAACCTGATTTTCCTTGCGATCCTGCTGGGTGTGTGGTTTTTGCTCCGCTGAGCGTGGCAGATGACTTATGGATTTTCTATACCCTTTTTGTACCCGCAGTCGCAGTAGGGTCCGCCGGAGGCAAGGGTGTACTGCCGCACAAAGTTCGTCACACCGCCTGCTTCGCTCATGGTGTAGTCCAGACGGCACAGGGCGGGGGTCAGGTCGTACAGACCCAGTACCTTCATCAGCACACACATCCCAAAGGGCATCCCTGCGTATTTCATTGTCTGTCTCCAAATCCGATCTTCACGATCTGCATTTTCATCCCGTTGTCCCCGACCCTTGCAAGAAACCGAAAAAAGCCGCTGACAGAAGGATCTTTCAAATCGTTGTACCCCAGCATATAGCCCCGGCTGGACACTTGCAAACGGCTGTCCCATGGGGAAAGCTCGCTTTTCGCATCCGAAACCGCGAAATATGCTCCCACATCCTTGATTTTTGCCGTCCTGAGCCACGTTTTGGCGATCATCTTCACCGCCGTGCGGTTGGCGGCATCAAAGACCAGCACTCCGCCGGGGAAAGCCTCCGCCATCCCCTGCACCAGATCCCGGACCTGCTGGGTCAGGAAGTAATAGAACACCCCGGAGGCAAAGAACACCGCCCCGCCGGAGGCATCGATCTTGTCAAACCATGCGGGGTCTTTCAGGTTGCAGGGGATGTTTTGCTCCCGCTCCCCGGCGGGCAGCAGCTGCTGCCGCAAGGCGATCACATCCGGGAAATCCAGATTGTAGATCTTGCATCTGCCATTGTCGCAGGCTCTGCCGGTGTTATCCAGCCCGCAGCCCAGATTGACCACTGCCGCACAGGGGTGTGTTTTCAGGTATGCCTGCACCTCAAAGGCAAGGTCATTCTGCCGCATAGCGACCTCCAGCGCACCGAAGCGCTGCATCAGGCTGCGGGAATTCTTCTCTGCCTCTGAAAAGTCGTAGTCGATTTCATCGATCAGGCGCACCGCTGTTTCGTCCCGATAAAGGTTTGGGTACAGTTCGGTACACAGCTTCCGGGAATACAACGGGAGGATCAGCGTCTCCTGCACGGTGTTTTTCTCGATTTTGTATTTCATAGGTTCCTTCCTGTTCTCCTTATTCTGCTTTCCGGCAGACAAACCATGCCATGCTCTTCACTATTCCAAATGTTACGGTTGCACTGCTTCACCGCTTTTGCGCCGTAACGCACAGCCAGCCCTTTTTATTTTTGTGGCTTTGGATCTGACAAAATCCTGCTTGTTCCAGATACTCTTTCAATGCAGTATCCGTATAGATGGTCATGCCGCCGATGATCTCCGTCCACTTCTTGTCCTTGTCCGTATCGCCGTTCGCTTCGTTACAGATGAAAAAGATTCCGCCTGGCTTCAGCACTCGATAAACCTCTCGGAAATTCTGCGCAAGCTCCGGCCAGAAATAGACCGTTTCAAAGGCGGTCACCACATCAAACTGCTCCACTTCAAACGGCAGCTCTGCCACACTTGCCTGCTGCACGTTGCATCGTCCTGCCGCAATGGCTCTGGCATTGACTTTTCGCGCTTTTTCCACGCTGACGGCTGAGTAGTCGATGCCCTGCACCTTGCCGTTGGGGCACAGTTTCAACAGCGTTTTAATGTTCGCTCCACCGCCGCAGCCGCAGTCCAGCACCATGGCATCCGGGGCAGGCTGTAAAAAGCGCAGCCCCCATTCTGCCATTGCGCTGTGTCCAAAATTCATCATAGCAACCATGATCTTCCCGCCAAAGCCTACGGGCTTTCGTGTGTTTTCAAAAAAGGACATAACGCCACCCTCTTTCTGTTTACCGTTCACAATGCAATACTTTTTACCAGATGCGCCCACTGCACCAGATGACAGGCCAGCAATTCCTCGTGCTGCAAGTTAGGTAAAGCTAACTTTCTGTTCTATAAAAAGCCGCTTTTCAGCGGTCCTTCTGCCAAAATAATACGCCCTGCCGTCTCCTCTGTCAAGAAGTTCAGGCATTTTCGGAGATTCCGAAAAAGATTTCGCCTTCGAGGGTTCCCAACCATCACCCCAGTGCTACGTCCAGCACCATCATCACGCTGAAGCCCACCGCGAAAAATACCGTGCCAACGTTGGAGTGCTGCCCCTGCGACATTTCCGGGATCAGTTCCTCCACCACCACATACAGCATGGCTCCGGCAGCAAAGCTGAGCAGATAGGGCAACGCGGGCACCACGATGCCTGCCGCCAGAATCGTCAGCACTGCCCCGATGGGCTCTACGATGCCGGACAACACGCCGCCCCAGAACGCCCGGCCTTTTTTCATTCCTTCCGCCCGCAGGGGCATGGAGATGATGGCACCCTCCGGGAAGTTCTGGATGGCTATGCCAAGGGAAAGTGCCAGCGCCCCGGCGGCGGTGATCTGAGCAGTTCCGGCAAGGTATCCGGCATAGACTACGCCCACTGCCATGCCCTCCGGGATGTTGTGCAGCGTCACCGCCAGAACCATCATGGTGGTGCGCTGGAGCTGGCTTTTTGGCCCTTCGGCCTGCAAGCTGTTCTGGTGCAGATGCGGGATGAGATGGTCCAGCAGCAGCAAAAACAGGATCCCCAGCCAGAAACCCACCGCCGCCGGAAAAAATGCCAGCCTGCCCAGATCCACGGCCTGCTCCATGGCCGGGATCAGCAAGCTCCATACCGATGCCGCCACCATCACTCCGGCGGCAAATCCGGTGAGGGCACGCTGGATGCCGTCACGCAGAGAGTTTTTCAAAAAGAACACACAGCCCGCCCCAAGACTTGTGCCCAGAAAGGGGATCAAAATCCCCCAGAATGCGTCTTGTATCATGTAGTACCTCCTTGCGGTTAAATATAGCTAACCGTACAAGCAGTATACTGCGCTCCGGCAAAAAGGTCAAGGGCTTTGCGGTATAGAGGATGCAGGTCGTTTCCTGCATCGAAAAATTCACCTCTGCAAACTTTCCGGTTTCTACTTGACAACGCCCGGTGGGAGTGCTATTTATATTTCGTAAATTTGTTTCGCCTAACCATCTGAGGCGCTTTGCCTCTGCATTTTTTGCACCAATTGTTAGGTGAAGCTAACTGTTTTTTCAAAACTGAGATAGAGGTGTGTTACTATGAGATTGAAAAAAGTATTTGCAGGTGCACTTGCGGCCGCTATGCTGGTATGCGCTGTGGCAGTCCCGGCCTTCGCTGCGGAAGAGGTGGAACAGGAAAACTGCCTGACCTCCAGCTATGTCCAGATGAACATCCCCTACGCCGACTTCTACAAGGCTGCCGGTGTGGACAACGCATCTGAGATCGACGCTGTGACCAGCGCTACCAAGAATAAGACCCGTGCGGGCAAGCTTGCCGCCGGTTCCTACCACGTCAACGCAGATGGCACCGACATCACCGGCGTTTCCTTCCCGGTCAAGGTGCTGACCCCGTGGGCGCTGGAGAACGCAAAGCAGGTCACCGATGCCGACAGCTACGACATTACCGTTACCCTGAAGGGCAAGGAATCCACCACCACCTACACCGGCGCAGATGCCTTGTTTGAGAACGAGAGCTACGCTTACTACAAGCTCAGTGAGACCCCTGCCTACTACATCACCGCATGGTATAACCTGCTGAGCGGCAAGTGGGAGTTTGGCAAGGTCAACGCCACCGAGACCACCGTAGAGGGCACCACTGTGGAGCTGAATACCAACGGTCACCACACCACCTACGAAATGAAGATCTCCGGTTTTGATCTGGACTACAAGGCCAACAAGGTCTACGGCGTAGTTCTGACCACCGCCGATGGCAGTGAGTACGGCCTGCATCATGTGACCAACATCTGGCATGGTACCAAGCTGGGCTTCAATGCCGATGATCCTTACTTTGCATCCATCATCGGCAAGACGATTACTCAGATCACCTTCTACGCCGCCGACGGCGTGTATGTCCTGCCGGTCAACGTGGCGCTGTGAGTTTGCGGAAGGCTGCCTAATTTATTGTAAAATATAACACAAAAGGGTCCATCCAACTGCGGGATGGACCCTTTTTATTCGCCTTCCGGCTCCTTGCAGACATCCACCCAGCCTTCGGCTCCGGCGGCTGCTTCCAGCTCCTGCAAGGTCAATTTGACGGCGGTGTGGCCGTTGCCCGCTGCCGGGTAGACGGTATCAAACTTGCGCAGGCTCTCGTCCAGATAGACCGCCACGCCCTCGTTCACCCCAAAGGGGCACACACCGCCGGGTGCATGACCCACATAGGCCTCCACCTCATCGTAGGGGATCATTTTGGCCTTGATGTGGAACAGGCTCTTGTACTTGTGGTTGTCCAGCTTTGCCGTGCCCTCGGTGACGATGAGCACCGGCTTTTCGCCCTGCAGAACCGACAGCGTTTTGGCGATGCTGGCAGGCATGAAATCATTGAACGGTATCGCCCCGGCGAAGACGACCCCCATTTGAAAGTGTTGCAAGCCGCCCATATCAGTGATGATGAATATTTCAGCCACATGGTTCTGGATGACCTCAGCCTCATTATCCGGGATATTCGAGAAGCCCATAAAAAGGACGGTGAGAGTGCACCCCAGACCGCTGTTGCATGGTTTGTTGGCTTCCATGTAGTAGCGGTTCGTGCTGTGGTTATTCAGTTGATATTGTATAAAGCGATAAACTGTAAGCTATCAATCGCCACTTAGGCGTGTTTTCCCAATAACAATGTAAAACAACGGTATCATTATAATCATTGCTACTATGATATGTACATATATGAAACTTTGTGTTCCTGTAACAAGAAACAAACTTGTTATTGTATAATTCCATAACCAATGAAATCCTGTGGGCATCCAAATACTCTTTGTAGTGTAAAACATTTCATTGGCAAATATTCCATATAGAAAAGGAAAAATAAACATTACCAGAACAGAAATATTATCGGTATTAAAAATATGTGGTAGTGTAAAAATAAGTGCAGCTATTACGCAACTCAAATACTTATTTTTACATTTTTGCAGCAACAGCCCAAAAATAATTCCTCTAAAAATAACTTCTTCAATAAAGGACACGAAAAAGTAAAATATGAATTTCCCTTTATGATTCATCAACAGTGATAAAAAATCAGTGTCTTGAAGAATTATATTTGATTTGACTGATGAATAAACTATAAACAATACAATGATTGGCATTATAGCTCCAACTGCAAAATTCAGAAAATCTATTTTTCTAAAATATAACCCTATGCTTTTTAACATAACGCACCTTTTAACCTCTGATTTGTCATAATCCTGACACCATACTATTATGAATAAATTATCTCATGTAAAACAATTTCTTCTGCCCGATTGTGGATATTATTGCACCGCCGCACCCATTCCATTTGACGGGTACACTTTAATTCCTCGGTTACGCCCTCGGCAATTTTCATCTGCTCCATGATGGTGTCTAACCGTTCCTGTGCCTGTTCGTTCAGGTCTGAAAGATATATCCATAACTCCCCAGTCAAGGTCAATGTGTTCAATCGGGCTGGATGGATTTTCCTTAAATATTCCCGATGCAGCCGTCCATACTTTCCAATGGGGCGGTGTTCTTTCGGCAGTTTCAGGTCTGGGATGTAGTAATCTCCAACAAGGATATAATCAATTCCATTTTCCGTTATTCTTGGTTTCAATTCGCTCATATTTTAATTTCCTCATTCTGGCTCATTTTTTTGCAAGTCTGGCTCTCCAGAAATATTGGTAAATCTTTGGTAAATTTGAGACTGAAGCACAAAAAACGCTTAAAAACGGGGCTTATGAGACGATATGAGACTTTTCATCATGCCCGGTAAATCCTGCCATGGCAAACAAACAAGATCTTCTTCATCTTACTCTCCCAGCACCTCGCCCAGTGCCAGAACAGCGTTGCGGACGCACTCCGGGCACGGGCACAGCGGTGCGCCGTTCTCTATCCCCTTCAGATCCTTGCAGATGGTAGCACCGCACTTTTCCTGAAAGTTTTGCAGCAGTTCCTTGGAAATGCGGGGTGTGCCCTTGCCGTCGGTGACGATGCCCGCCACCATCACAGCGCCGATCAGTGCGCCGCAGGTGCTCTCCATGCAGCCCATGCCGGCGGCATAGCCTGCGCCCAGCTTCATCAGGGTGTCGGCATCCACCGGCAGCTTGTCCTCAAATGCCTTCAGCACCGCCTGTGCACAGTTGCACTGTCCAGTAGCTTTCCATGCGGCAGCCTGTGCCGCCCGTTCTTCGATGTTCATTTTACAGTCCTCTTTCTTTGATGAATCGTAGTTTATTCGACATTATCATAAAATTCCTGTAACACTGTTGCCAATTCCTCCGGAGATTCTATGTTTACTTCATGACCTGCTTTCAGAAGTTCATGGAAGTGGGAATCGCTCAAATAACTGGCAAGTTCCTTTGAGGCTTTTTTGTTTGCGTTGTCCTTTTCTCCACAAACGATCAATGCCGGACAGGACACCTTACATAATGAATCCCTGAAATCCAATTCCGTCATCGTACCGCACAAACTGATCACATCGGCTTTTTTGAGGCCAAATTGCTTGAACATTGTATTCGGCATAAAGCGAAACAGCATATTCTGGAACTTCAATAGCTTTTCAGGCATTTTATATTGTGCTGCAATTAGCACCAGTGCCTTTACTTTATTCGGATGGTCTATCGCATAATTAAGTGCCAGAACAGCACCCAAGGAAAGCCCGCACAAGACGATTTCATCATGTTCCTTATCACACTCTCCTGAGAATGCAGCATACAGTTCCCCATAAGTGGCCGCTTTGTCCTTCAGCATCTCTGCCAAACTCAAGCAGACGCTGCTGTCCGAGACCTTCGTTTCTTTTATTACTCTGTCCCAACTGTCTGGTTTTTGTCCCAACCCATGCAAGTATAAAAACTTCATCTAATTTCCGCTCTCCTTCACACGTCCCGCTTCCTTTCCAGCGCTTCAAAGTGATACCGTGGCTTTCCCCTGCTCTTTTTGCCGTACTCGATGGCCTCTTTGGGGCAGTAGCAGATGCACGCCATGCAGTGGGTGCAGTTCTTGCCCCAGACCGGTTTGCTGTTTTTCAGACGGATGTTGTTCAGGGGGCACAGCTCCACGCACTTACCGCAGCCGATGCAGGCATCCGTTGCCCGGAAGGCATCGGCTTTTACAAAGAAGCGATAGAACACCGGGTTTATCGGGCCGCTCATAAAACGGTCGTAAAGGTTCTCTCTCGGCGGAGAAAACTCCTGCCCGGCCTTGAGCTGCGCCAGCACCTTCTGAAGTTCAGGCTCTGCCTGCTCCACGATACTCCGGGCCTGCTCCTTCCGGGGCGCATTGAACATGGCAATGTAGTTTTCCGGCATGATGATCTGGGCTGTGCCCATGTACTGCAGCTGCTTTTGCACCGCAAGCTGCCGGTTATAGCCTGCCGCATTGCCAATTTCGCTGCCGCAGTCCATCACAAACCAGATGCGCTCCGCCCCGGTCAGCGCGGTCTTGCCCAGCCACTCTGACACCACCCGGGGGATGCGCCATGCGTAGGTAGGCGTGACCAGCACCACATTCCGCCCGGTCTGCACCGGGGCAGTATCCCCTGCCTTGATGCAGGCGTTCAGGTCGTAAAGCGGCATCCCCAGCCCCTCGGCAATGCGCCGCGCCAGATACCGGCTGTTGCCGGTTCCCGTAAAATAAAGTACCATGGCTGCTCCTTCGTTTTTTGTGTGGTTTTCAGTTGCCTGTCCGCCCGACAAGCTGGATTTTTTCACTTCTTCGCCTTAGGCGCAATAAGTAGCATGACTGTCACAAGAATATATAAACCATACAGTAACCAAGTAATAGTATTGTTCCAAGGAAAGCTCATTTCTGGATGGTTCAATGCAAACACTATAAATGCAATAGCTATAATCAGCATTATTAAACCGAGAATCCTTGATATACGCTTTTTCATGCAAAGCACTTCCTTGTCAAACTGGAATTGTTAATCTTGAACTGGTCCTATAATGCCAAATGCTATTGCATCAATAAAAAGCACGAACGCTATCACACAAACAATTAAAATAGTTGCAATGACTTTAATAACAAGTTGTTGATTTTGTCTTAAATTACTCTTACTAACAATCCTTAAGACAAAAATCAAAGCAACGAGGATGATAAAAGAAATAATATTATAAAGAACCACTGTTTTCATCTATGTGTCCTCCTTTTTTATATCAATTCCGAGTTGCCGCTCTCCGTATGCCATAGTCTCCGCACGCAAAAAGCCCTTTGCGGCAAGGTGTGTGCTTACACCTCACCCGCAAACTTCATGCCCCAGCTCATGCGGGTGTCGTACATCAGGCGGGTCAGGGCAAGGCTGTCCTGCGGGGTGTAGCGGTTGCTGCCGGTACGCCCCAGCTTGACGCAGCGGCTTGCCTCCCGGATCTCGTACTCAAAGCCGTTGATGTCCACCGGGCAGCGGATGATCTCCGGCTCTTTGCCCTCCACTTCCAGCGTCATGGTGCCGGTGGCTAAAATTCCCCACTTCATAACGGTACTCCCGGTTTATTACTTTGGATTCGTTGCGTCCAGTATACCACGCTTTTCCCTTGCGGAGAAGATAACGAAGCAAAAATATCCCCGGAGGGCGTGTTCCGGCTCTCCGGGGACAGATCCTATGCATCGGTATCTTTCATCTTGTTCCAAACATTCTCATCCATTATAATAGAGATAGAAAGAAGGTGCCAACATGAAACATCGCATTGTGACGGCTGCGCAGATGAAGGAAATTGAACGGGCCGGGGATGCCCACGGTCTGCCCTACCTGCAAATGATGGAAAATGCCGGGCTGGCTGCTTACGCCGAACTGCAAAAGCAGTTCCCACATCCCGGCAGGCTGCTGGTGGTCTGCGGAAAGGGCAACAACGGCGGCGATGGGTTTGTGATTGCCCGCGCCGCAGCAAAAGACGGCTGGAGTGTGACCGTTCTTCTGGCCGAGGGCGAGCCGAAAACCGCGGATTCCATCCTCAATTTTGAGCGTCTGCACTCCCTGCCAGTGCACATCTGCACTGACGGTTCTGTACTGGAAACCCAGAGCTTTGCTGCCGTTGTGGATGCCCTCTACGGCACCGGGTTCCATGGTGCACTGCGGCCTTCCGGTCTTGCTGCCTGCGGGCTGTTGCACCGTCTGCACAAGAGCGGTGCCTTTGTGCTTGCCGTAGACCTACCCAGCGGCATCAACACGGATACCGGCGAGGTTGCCGAAGGTACTGCTCATGCGGATCTGACCGTAACCTTCGACAGCTATAAGCCTTTGCATATCGCAGAATCTTCTGCGCCGCTGTGCGGAAAAATCGTCTGTGCCGACATTGGCATCCGGGACGAATGGCACCCGGAGTTTTGACGAGGCTTGCCGCTACGGAAAAGCACCTGCACGCAAAAGACCCCGGCAGCTTTCAAGGCACGCCGGGGTTCTTTTTGTCATTCTGCTGCAAAATGTCTGCACTTTCTTGGCAGAACGCAGAAAATACGGAAACCGCTTGATTTAGCTCGGTTTCCGCACTAGAATGGAAACCAGAAAAGCAAGCACAGTTTCCACAAGGAGGACGCTCATGCAGGAAAAGCTCGATGCCCTTGTGCGCACGCAGGCCATGCAGTTATTCCGTCAACAGGGGCTGCATTTCACCATGCAGCAGGTGGCAGAGCCGCTGCATATCAGCAAAAAAACCATCTACACCGTTTACCCCTCCAAGGAGGCCCTTCTGCTGGACATGGTAGACCACGCCTTTGCGGACATCCACCGCTGCAAGCAGGAAATTCTGGCGGGCAGCGGTACTTTGCAGGAAAAGCTGCGGGCAGTCATCATTGCCATGCCGACGGAATATGCTGCGCTGGACCTGCGGCAGATGAAGGAGCTGGACGAAAAATACCCGGTGGTGGCGGCGCGGGTGCGCAGTCAATTGGAAAACGGGTGGGAACACACCATGGCGCTGCTGGAACAGGCTGTGGCAGAGGGGGTCATGCGCCCGGTGTCCCTGCCGGTGCTGCGGCAGATGATCACCGCATCCATTGAGAGCTTTCTGGCAGACCGCAGTCTGGCAGAAAGCGGGGTGCAGTATGTGGCTGTACTGGAGGAAATGATCTCGATCTTACTGGAAGGAGTATTGCCGCGATGAAACACAGTTTTTGCGATGATTGGGAGTTTACCCACCACTGGACCGAAGCCTTTGGCAAGGGGCTGCCGGTGCCAAAACAACAAGCCGTCCGCTTGCCCCATACCTGCCGGGAGGTGCCGCTGCACTATGCCACCCCCGCTGATTACGAGATGGTCTGCGGCTACCGGAAGCGGTTCCGGGTGCCGCCGGTGCAGGCTGCGCCCCGGCTGTTCCTCCTCTTTGACGGAGCCGCCCATCAGGCGGTGGTGCGGGTCAACGGCAGGGTTGCCGGGCAGCACCGGGGCGGCTATACGGGCTTTGCGGTGGAGATCACAGACCTTGTAGACCGGGAGGGTGAAAACCTGCTGACCGTGCAGTTGGATACCCGTGAAGACCCGACCATTCCACCCTTTGGCTTTGTCATCGACTACCTGACCTACGGCGGGCTGTACCGGGAGGTCTGGCTGGAAGCCACGGCAGAGAGCCGCCTGACCGATTTGTTCGTCTACACGCCCACCCTGCATGAGGCTGTGGTGCAGTGGACGGCAGAGCTCACACCCGCAGCCGTGGCGGTCCGCATTCGGCTGGAGACCGCAGACGGCACCCTGCTGGCAGAGCGGACCGCACAGGCGGCAGAAACCGGGAAGATCCAGCTTTCTGTGCCGGATGCACAGCCGTGGGATACCGAGCACCCGGTTTTGCATCATGCCGTGGCAGAGCTTTTGAACGCAGCCGGACAACCCATCGACCGCAGGCAGGTGACCTTTGGCTTCCGCACCGCAGAGTTCCGGGCGGATGGCTTTTATCTCAACGGAAAAAAGACCTTCCTGCGGGGTCTGAACCGACACCAGAGCTACCCTTACATCGGCTACGCCGCACCGGAAAGCCTGCAGCGGGAGGATGCCCGCATTTTGCAGGAGGAACTGCACTGCACCGCCGTGCGCACCAGCCACTACCCCCAAAGTCCATATTTTCTGGACGAGTGCGACCGGCGGGGTCTGCTGGTGTTCACCGAACTGCCGGGCTGGCAGCACATCGGGGACGACAACTGGAAGGACGCCGCCTGCGAAATGCTGCGGGAGATGATCTTGCAAAACCGCAATCATCCCAGCATCATCCTGTGGGGCGTGCGCATCAACGAGAGCGTGGACGACGATGCCTTCTACACCCGCACCAATCAAATTGCCCATCAGCTGGACCCCAGCCGTGCCACCTCCGGTGTGCGGTATCTGGAAAAAAGCCATCTGCTGGAGGATGTCTACGCCTACAACGATTTTTCCCACAACGGCACAACGCCCGGCGCAAAGCCCAAAAAGGACGTGACCCCGGATATGGGCAAGGCGCTGCTCATCTCGGAGTGCAACGGTCACATGTACCCCACCAAGCCCTTTGACGATGGCCCGCACCGGCAGGAGCACGCCTTGCGGCACGTCCGGGTGCAGAACGCCGCCTATGCCAGCAAGGAGCACGCCGGGTGCTTTGGCTGGTGCATGTTCGACTACCAGACCCACAAGGACTTTGGCTCCGGGGACCGCATCTGCTACCACGGGGTGCTGGACAGCTTCCGCAACCCCAAATTGGCGGCAGCGGTCTATGCCAGTCAGGGTGACGCTGACCCGGTGCTGGCGGTCAGCTCCTCCATGGACATCGGCGATAACCCCGCCGGGCAGCTGGGCACGGCCTATGTTTTCAGCAATGCCCAACAGGTAAGGCTTTATAAAAACGATGTGTTCGTCACCGCCCTGCGCCAAAGCGAGTGGACGGCGCTGCCCCACCCTCCCTTTGTGATGGACGATTCCATTGGCGAGCTGCTGGAAACGCAGGAGCACTTTTCCCCCGCCAAGGCAGCCGCTGTGCGGGACTGCCTGCTGGCCGCCGGAAAATACGGCTTGGCGGGACTGCCGCTGGCCTACAAGGTCAAATTCGGCTGGTGTATGCTGCACTACAAAATGAGCTTTGAAGATGGCGTGGCGCTTTACGGCAAATATGTGGGCAACTGGGGCGGCGAAGCCACCCGATGGCGGTTCGATGCCGTGCAGGACGGCAACGTAGTGCGCAGCGTGACCCTCTGCCCCAGTGCAAAGCTGCACTTGGAAGTCAAGGTCAGCCGGACGGCTCTTCGGGAAAAAGATACTTACGATATGGCCGCTGTCCGGGTGCGCATTCTGGACGAGAACGGCACCCTAGCCCCCTACGCACAGTTCCCGGTGCAGTTTGCGGTGGAGGGCAGCACCGCCCTTGTGGGTCCACAGACCTCCGTTGCCGAGGGCGGCATGACCGGAACCTATCTGCGCACCGTGGGCACTGCCGGAGAAGCCCTGCTGACCGTTTCTGCACCGCAGACCCAGCCCGTTGTGCTGCGGTTCACCATTGAAAAGGAGGACGCTGTATGGAACTGACCCTGAAACAGAAAACCGCATTTGGTATTGGTGCCGTGGGCAAGGATATGGTATATGCTCTGTCGGCTTCTTACGTCATGTATTATTATCAGGATGTGCTGGGGCTTTCGGCCAGCTTTGTGGGCGTCGTGCTCATGGCTGCCCGGTTCTTTGATGCCTTCAACGACCCCTTTATGGGGGTTCTGGTGGCAAAGACCCGCACCCGCTGGGGACGTTTCCGTCCGTGGATCTTTTCCGGCACGCTGCTCAATGCGCTGGTGCTCTACGCCCTGTTTGCCGCCCCGGTGCTGGACGAAGCGGCGTTGATGGTCTATTTCAGCGTGATGTACATCCTGTGGGGCGTCACCTATACCATGATGGATATCCCCTACTGGTCCATGATCCCCGCCGTGACCCGCACCCCAAAAGACCGGGAGAACCTTTCCATGGTGGGGCGTACCTGTGCAGGCGTTGGTTCGGCTCTCATTGCCATGTTCACCATGCTGCTGGTGGGAGCCCTTGGCGGCGACAGCGAGCGCGCTGGCTTCCGCTGGGTGGCATTGATCGTAGCGGCAATTTTTGCAGTGACAGAGCTGGTGTGCTGCATTTCCATGAAAGAAACCACCCCCAGTGAGATGAAGACCGCCACCGTAAAGGAGATGTTCTCCGCCCTGTTCCGCAACGATCAGGCTATGGTAGTGGTAGGCAGCATCGTGCTGATCAACTCGGCACTGTACCTTACCTCCAACTTCATCATCTATTTCTTCAAGTACGACCTTGGCGGTGCAGGCTGGAAAGCCACCTACACCCTGTTTTCCACCGTGGGCGGTGCGGCGCAGATCCTTGGCATGATGGTGCTTTACCCCTTGCTGCGCAAAAAGTTCAGCAGTACGCAGGTATTTTACCTGAGCCTTGTGCTGGCGCTGTGCGGCTACGGCATGCTGCTGGTGTTCTGCCTGACCGGCCTGTCCCACAGCCTTGCCCTGCTGTGCATTCCGGGCGTGGTGGTGTTCGCCTGCAACGGAATGCTGACCGTGCTGACCACCCTGTTCCTTTCCAACAGCGTGGATTACGGCCAGCTCAAGACCGGCCGCCGGGAGGAGAGCGTCATCTTTTCCATGCAGACCTTTGTGGTCAAGGCTGCCTCCGGTGTGGCGGTATTCCTGACCGGCATCGGGCTGGACCTCATCGGTCTTGTGGGCAACACAGAGGAGACCGGCCCGGTGGCAGTACAAAGTGCCGGAACCCTGCTGGGTCTGCGCCTGATGATGACCGTTCTGCCCATGCTGGTGCTGGCTGGTGCGCTGGTGCTGTTCCGCCGCAAGTTTGTTCTGACCGATGCCCGCGCTGCCGAGATCAGCGCACAGCTCCACGGGGAGGAAACGCACCATGACTGAAACGCTGCACTGGTACGCGGAAACTTCCGGCGGCGTACAGACAGGCAACTGCACGGTCACGGAGAATGGCGGTGCGCTGCATCTGACGGCAGACCTGCCCGCCGGGACGCTGAAGGCGGTGCGTGCCGAGATGCCGTGGACGATGGAAGCAGACGAGCGTCTGTTCATGAACGGCTACCAGACATGGACCTACAGCCCGGAGCTTGACCGGAACGGCAAGCTGCGCGGCACCGACCACATCCTCGGCTTTCTGCGCAAAAAATATGCCTTTGACCGCTACGGCGATTATCATTTTGCGCCTTATGGGCATCAAAAGGGGCAGAGCCACGGCTTTTCCTACTGCTATTTCCGCAAGGGCACACAGTTCCGGCTGGTGGCATCGCTGGACGAGAAGCCGGGCTACACCATCCTCCGCTACGACAGCGGCAAAGCCCTGCTGACGCTGGAGCGTGACTGCGCCGGGGTGGAGCATCCCGGCGGCAGTTTCCCACTCCTTGACCTGTTTTTTGCCGAGGGCGGCGAGACCGAGGTGTTCGACGGCTGGTTTCAGGCTATGGGCATCAAGCCCCGGACTGAAAAGAAGCTGGCAGGCTATTCCAGTTGGTACAACCGCTATCAGGACATCACCGAGGATACCATCCGGGAGGACCTGACCGGATGTCGCAGCCTGCTTTGTCTGGGAGACCTGTTCCAGATCGACGATGGCTGGGAGCCCAAGGTGGGCGACTGGCTGGAAACAGATGCACAGAAATTCCCCCACGGGCTGAAAGGCATGGTGGAGGAAATTCACGCCGCCGGATTTCAGGCTGGGCTATGGCTTGCACCCTTTGTGTGCGAAAAGGACTCTGCCCTTTTCCGGCAGCACCCGGACTGGCTGCTGAAGGTGAACGGCAAACCGTGGTGCTGCGGCTGCAACTGGAGCAGCTTTTATGCGCTGGATATCGACAACCCGGCCGTGCTGGATTATCTGCGCCGGGTATTTGACCGGGTGCTGAACGACTGGGGCTTCGACCTTGTCAAGCTGGATTTTCTGTACGGTGCTGCCCCCTTTGGCAACGCCCGCGAGAGCCGGGCAGCCAGGATGTACCGGGCTATGGAGCTTTTGCGCACATGGTGCGGGCAAAAGCAGATTCTCGGCTGCGGCGTACCGGTGATGCCGGCTTTCGGGCTGGTGGATTACTGCCGTGTCAGCTGTGACGTAGGGCTGGACTGGGACGATGTGTGGTATATGCGCCTGTTCCACCGGGAGCGGGTGTCCACAAAGCAGGCCATCAACAACACGGTATTCCGGCGGCAGCTCAATGGCCGTGCCTATGGCAGCGACCCGGATGTGTTCTTCCTCCGGGAGGAAAACTGCAAGCTGACGGCAGAGCAAAAACGCACCCTTGCCACGGTCAATGCCCTGTTGGGCAATGTGTTCCTTACCTCGGATATGCCGTCCCGCTATACAGAGGCGCAGCGGGCAGAGTACCGCCGTCTGCGCGATATATTTGAACATGCAGAACAGGTGAAGGTGAAAACGGAAGAGGGGGCGGTTTGTATTCACTATCTTCTGTACGGCAGACCGCAAAAGTTGCTTTGCAGCCTTTTTTAGAAAGCAGCCGAATATGTGCTTGTACTGTGGAGAGATTTAATCGGTATCTGGAAACTGATTTGCTTCCCCATCTGAACGGCAATTCTGTCCTCGCAATGGATAATATGAAATCGCACCATGCAAAGGCAGTGAAAGAGCTACTGGACAGTTCCGGTGTTCGATACATTTATCTTCCTTTGAAATACCAAACGAACATTGCCGGCATATCCAAGATACGTTTTACCCGCCCTGCAATTTCCCTTATAATAGCACCGCAGTCTTGAAACGGCTGCAACATTCCCATATCACAAAGGAGGCTTTCCGGTATGGGACAACGGCAAAGTGAGATCATCAAAAATCACATGGAAGTCTACTGGCACGACTATGCGTCGGCCAGCAAGGGCGTCCCCATTACCGAGGCGGGGCTTGTGGAAAAAGCCTCCGTCATTGGACGCACCGGGCTGATGCTGCTGGAATGCGGCACCGGCGCATGGCGTGTCCGAAGCTCCATGAACACCCTTTCGCGGGAGCTGGGAGTCACAACAACAGCGGACATCGGCCTGTTGTCCATTGAGTTCACCTGCTTTGATGGTGACCAGTGTTATACCCAGTCACTCTGTCTGACAAACACGGGCGTGAATACCTCCCGGCTGAACCGGCTGGAGCATTTCGTCAACGACTTCGACCGGGAAGGAAAATTTATGACCGGCGAAGAGCTGCACAGCCACCTCGATGAGATTGAGCGCATCCACGGCTTGTATTCGCCCATCGCACTGGGCTTTGCAGCCGCACTGGCCTGCGGCTGCTTCACCTTTCTGCTTGGCGGCGGCATTGTGGAAATGCTGTGTGCCTTCTGCGGTGCAGGCA
This sequence comes from Faecalibacterium sp. BCRC 81149, assembly GCF_022750605.1. Lineage (NCBI taxonomy): Bacteria > Bacillati > Bacillota > Clostridia > Eubacteriales > Oscillospiraceae > Faecalibacterium > Faecalibacterium sp. BCRC 81149. Next base: position 436,079 of record NZ_QXJA01000001.1, read on the forward strand.
TCGGCAACTTTGTACGGTGCAAGCTGACAAAACACCATTTCACCCTGTTTCTGGGCATTACGGTGTCGGTCTGTTCAGCAAGCCTCGTGTATGCCATCCTGCTGAAGCTGGCAGAGGTGCTGTTTGCCGTATCGGCGCAGCACGAGGCGGGGTATATTTGCTCCATGCTCTTCATCATTCCGGGCTTTCCGTTCATTACCAGCGGCATCGACCTTGCCAAGCTGGATATGCGCTCCGGGCTGGAACGTCTGGCCTACGCCGTCCTCATCATTCTGGTGGCAACCATGACGGCTTGGATCATGGCACTGCTGCTGCATTTGCAGCCGGTGCAGTTCCCTGCCCTGAGCCTGACACTCCCGGAAGAGATCGTGTTCCGGCTGTTGGCAAGTTTTGGCGGTGTGTTCGGCTTTTCGCTCATGTTCAACAGTCCCCGGAACCTGGCAGTCTGCGCCGCCCTTATCGGTGCGGTAACGAACACGTTCCGGCTGGAGCTGGTGAGCCTTGCGGGCTTTCCGCCCGCTATTGCAGCGTTTCTGGGCGCACTGCTGTCCGGCTTGCTGGCCTCCTGCCTGAAGAGCGCCGTCGGTTATCCCCGCATCTCCGTCACCGTGCCGTCCATCGTTATCATGGTACCGGGACTGTATTTCTACCGTGCCATCTATAATCTGGGCATCCTGTCTCTGATGGACTCCGCCACATGGTTTGCAGATGCCATTCTCATCATCGTGGCACTGCCGTTAGGGCTGATCTTCGCCCGTATTGTCACTGACAAGACTTTCCGTTATTGCACCTGATGTGCAGCATTTCCATTCTCCCTTATAAGGCAAAACGCAGCGAATCTTTTAACGGTTCGCTGCGTTTTGTTTTGCTGTGATGCACTTATAAAGGGAGTTCGTTTACAGGGCGTTTACTCGCCGTAAACGATCTTGGTAGAAGTTTCCACATGGCGTTCCAGCCGGTCGGCAAAGTGTTCCAGCGGCAGAAAAACGCCAAGTTCATCGTAGCGGGTTCCGCCGTCCTTGAGCGTATCCTGTCCATAGTAGACCACGGAACGGGGCAGTGCGTGCTGCAGCCTCATCTGGATATCCCAGACGGTGGAGTAGGCCTCCGCTTCCGTTACCTTCTGCTTCACGGTGTCCGGCAGTTCGTAGATCAGCAGCAGCCCCAAATGCTGGTTGTAGTGGTACTCCACCACATCCATCGAGCCTTCGTCGTAGCCGTGATACTTGCAGTAGCCGCTGGCAAGGTACATTTTTACCTTTTCCTGCTTCTGGAACACCCGGATGAACCGGTCGTATACTTTGCTGCTCACGGCAAATTTGTTGTTCGGCAAAAGAACGCCGGCATCATCCGTCAGGATCACCGGGTTCGGCTGACCATCGGCGTTGAATTTGAACGGGATCAGAGCAGCGTTCCGTAGCAGGTCAAACATACTGTGCTGGCAGATCGCCATCAGAAAGGCAGACAGATCCTTGTTCTCGTAGGCATTGAACAGCGCTGCGGCAAACTGCTGTGCACTCACGGCCGGCGCATCCAGTACTTCTGCCATGTCCAGCGAGTCGTTGAAGGTATCCATCAGGCGGTGGCAGGCTTCTGGATTTTTCAGGATCTCCCCGAACAGTGCCTCTGCCTTTTCTTCTCTTGGAAATATCGTTGCCATCAAAAGACCCTCTTTCTGTTTATTTCCAACTACTATTATAGGTTCATAATGCCCCGCTGTGAAATACTGCTTTCATATTGCTGCTATATACAGAACACTTTTTACACATTTTCCAAGTGCCTGTATAATGGATGCTGCAATCATGTATGATGGCCAGTGGTTCAGCCCGCTGCGCAAAGCTCTGAGTGCCTTTGTCACCTCCACACAGGAGCATGTCACCGGCAAGGTACGTCTGGAACTGTACAAGGGCAACCTCATCAATGCAGGGGTCTGGTCGCCGTACTCTCTGTATCGTGAGGACATCGCCACCTTTGCCGCAGGCGGCGACTACAAGCAGAGCGATGCCACCGGTTTCATCAGCATCTATGGTCTGCCCACTAAGGTGCAGGCTATCGTAAACAGCGAAAAAAAAGGGGAATGAAGTAGTTTATAGCAGTTTGTGTTTTTAATGCACAAGCATCGCTTGTGGTTTACTCTGCGAATAAAAATGGCCCCGGAGGGCTTGTTGCAGCTCTCCGGGGCCATTTTATGTGCGTGTGTGACTTGGCACACACGACCGGCGTTTTACTCGATCTCGATCAGATTCGGGTTCTCAGGCAAAGCCTTCGTCTGCTGAGGAGCAGGCAGCTCGATGTGCAGGACACCATCCTCGAACTTTGCGTGGATGTCCTCCTTCTTCACATCGCCCACGTAGAAACTGCGTGCGCAGGTGCCGGAGAAGGATTCGCGCCGCAGATAGCGGCCCTTCTTATCCTTTTCGTCATTGCTGTGGCTGCGCACTGCCTGAATGGTCAGGTAGCCGTCGTTCAGATCCATCTGAACGTCTTCCTTCTTGCAGCCCGGCAGGTCAACCGCTACTTCGTAGCCGTTGTCCGTCTGTTTGACATCGGTCTTCATCATGTTTGCACCACGCTTACCAAAGGTATCACGAGCCTCACGGTTCATCATACGTTCCAGTGCAGCGTCATTCCAGAACGGATCGAAGAAATCATCGAACAGGTTTTCATGGAAAACAGTCGGCATAAGCATAAATCATTCCTCCAATCCCGGCGTTCGGGTCGGGGCAAAAAATCTGAAGCGTCCACTCGGAAAGGCTTTCCGGGGAGCCTTGCGGCTCTCCTTTTGCCCTTCCTCCTGAGCACGCCACTATTATAGCACCATGCGTTAGCAGTGTCAATAGTAGAGTGCTAATATTCACGAAAAAATAACACTTCTGCAACAATTTCTTGGTTCTGTCTTTCCCTATTACCACAATGAGACAAAAATCACCCCTGGGAGATGGAATCGCATACCGTTTACTTTCCGGCTTATCCCATTTTAGCGAAAAAAGCTACGTTTCAGTTGTTTTCCTTCATAACGGTCACTCCTCTCTTATGGATGTTCTTGGGTGGCAAACTGGAAGTTGTTTATTTCTACTTTTTCGGTTTTGGGGCTGGCAGTTCATCATACATTGCATGAAACAAGCCTGTCAAAAATTCCTTATTATCAACTTCATCTACCAACAACATCTCTTTTGCTCCCTCATAGGGTAATTCATACGGAGCTGTCGGCATATAACTAATTGCTGATTTTACTGGTTTAACAAGTAATCTATCATCATAGATACCGCCTACAACCTTGCCACGATAATAAATAATAAATTCTCCCATCATAGCTCGATAAGTAATTTCTTCTAACTCAGATAGCTGCCCTAAAATAAACTCTAAGTATTCCTTGCTTGATGCCATATTTCCACCTCAAATTCCGATTTTCCGCCCTCAGTATACCACGCTTTCCCCTTGCAGAAAAGCACCTGCACGAAAAGGGGCCGCCCGCAGATCCTCCGGCAGGCGCTTCAAGGTCTCTGCCCGCAGTTCCTGTGGCATCCCGTAAAAGGCTTCGGCAATGCCACCGCCGCCCAGCAGGCTGCGGTTGGCTGCATTCACGATGCAGTCACAGTCCAGCTTGGTAATGTCTCCCTGCACGATTTCCAGTTGGTTTTTGATTTGTTCGGAACGCATGGTATTTCCTCCTCAAAGCGTAGTTGCATCAAAATATACTCGTAAGTTAGTTTCTTGCGAGTATAATACTTCATCCTCTGCACAAGGTCAAGCAGAACATTTTCAGCGCCACATCACCCCTCTGACCGCACGCAAAACAGGCTCCTGCAAGCGTTTAGCCACTGGCAGGAACCCGTTTATTTCTTAGTGTTTCATCATCCACAGACCATGCAGGTTGCAGTAGGCGTATATTAACACCGACTTTGGGCTTATCGGCAATAAATTTCAATGGCTTTCTGAGCAAATTCTGCCGCGCCCTCTCCCCCGGCAGCGTTGATGTTCTCCGTAAACTCGCCGCCGGCACCGTACATCTGTCCAAGTTGATACAAAATGGGCTTCGTGCAGGTATAGTAATTCTCGGTGATAAAGTCCTGCAGCTTTTTCACCTGTGCCTGTACTGCGGGGTCTGCCGGTTCTCTGGTTTGCAGCGTTCCGAATGCCGCTACGAGCCCCATCAACTGCTCGTTGATGTTGTCAGATTCCTTCTGCGTCCGCCGGGCATTTTTTGCCTCAAATTCCTGATACTCTGTGGTTTCGCCCCACTCTCTCTTTGCACGTTCTGCGTATTCCTTGATCTTCTGTGTGTCAAATGCGTTGAAGTCCATAACGTTTCCTCCTGTTGTCCGAATCTTCTCCGCAAGAGCGATCAACTTTTCCAGATGCTGTTTTTTCAGGGTCAGCAATGTGATCTGCTGTTCCAGTGCCTTTTCCCGGTCAAACTCCGGGTTTTTCAGAATTTTTCGGATATCCTCCAGTGAAAATTCCAGTTCTCGGAACAGCAAGATCTGTTGCAATCGTTCCAGTGCAGCATCATCATACAGGCGATAGCCCGCCTGCGTTCGATGCGTCGGATGCAGCAGACCGATTTTATCGTAATATTGCAGCGTCCGAATGCTCACCCCGGTCAGATTGCTCACTTCCTTGACAGTCATCATTTCGTTTTCCTCCCTTGCGACAAGCTCAGTATACGCTATGACGCAACGTCAGGGTCAAGTGCTTTTTTAGTTTTTTTCGCCGTTTACCACAAGCAGCTCTGCACCGTGGGGATGCCCTCAGCTTCCCATAGCGATGAGCACCAGCACGACCACCACCGCGATAGCGATGAGGCAGCCGCATCCGCTGCCATCTCCCCCGCCGCCGCCATTGTTGTGATTTCCGCCGCCACCGCCGGACGAGCCACCAAAGTTGCGGTTGAAGGCCGTCATGTATTGGGCATAGCCCGTGTCACCTTTGCCGAAATAGCCGTAATCGCCGTTTGCCATTGTGTTTTCCTCCATCCGAAGTGTGTTTTGCTTCTTCTGAGGTCATTTTACTGAAAGAGCTGTCCTATAAACATCTCTTTCAGCATTTTTTGTCATCTCATTCTTCCCCGATGCCCAGATATACATCAATGTCCATGATACCTTCCCCGCTGACCTCCACCAGATCCTCAAAGGGCACTACGGTGTCGCCCACCTGCAGGGTGCGGAACACCGGGTCGATGCGGTCTGCTTTGCCGGTCAGGGTGAGGTAATCGCCTACCGCCGGGATCTCCGGGTGGGCGGTATCCTCCTTGAAGTACCGCACCGTGATGGTCATGCCCTTGGTGACCTGCATCAGCCGATCGGACAGGGCGGACATTTCTTCCTCGGTCAGAATGCGCTTGGTCACACGCTCCGTGCGCTGCTTTTCTGCGGCAAGCTGCTCGTCGTAGCCTCGTAGCGGAGAGAAGGGCGAGAATATCTTGGCACGGTTCTGCAAGGTCATGCGGGGGTGCTTGCGGAGGGATTCTTCGGTCTGGGGGCGTTCCATCTCCAGGATGTCCCCGTACTTTTGGGCGGTCTCCCGCCCGGCCTTGCTATTTTTGTAGTTTTCCATCTGAACCTCCTGCGCTGTGACCGCCGATCTGTGCGTTGCGCTGTCGCATGGTGGCACCTTCTTCGTAGCTGCTGGCTTTCAGCACGGCGTTTTTGCCGTACTTGTTCTTGATGCCCAGCATGGCTTGCTGGAGTTTTTTCTCCTTTTCCAGCTTCTTGGTGTCCGTGAAAAAATCCACCTGATAGATGCCCTCGTCCGGCGTGACCTTATTGGCGTTGATGGTAATGCGCCGCACCGTCAGCGCCGGGTCGGTGATGTGCTCAAACAGCTTTGCACTTTCGTTGATGATGGTGCTGCCCAGATTGGTGGGAGCATCAAACCGGACAGTTCCGTGGGCTGCCTTGGGGATGACCCTGCCGTAGCGGTCGGTCTGGGTCTGACCACGGTAGCCGCCCTTGTCCACGTTCTCCCGGTCGTAGCCTATCTCCAAGGTGATGGATTCGGTCACCAGCTTCTTTTCGGTGAGCCGGAACATCAGAATCTCCGCCATCTCCCGGACGATGAGCTTTGCCTTATCGTTGGGGTAAGGGCAGGTCAGCACCTGCCCCTCGCTGATGCTGTTGGTGCTGGGCTTGTAGCTTTTGATCTCGGCCATGCCGCAGGGCTCATAACCCCATGCGTGGTCGATGAGAATTTCCGCGTCCACGCCGAAAATCTCATACAGACGATCTTCCCCGTGGATAGAAAACCGTGCCAGGTCCCCCATGGTGTAGATACCGTGAGCTTCCAGCCGCTTGGCCGTGCCGGGACCGGTCATCCAGAAATCCGTCAGCGGGCGGTGGTTCCACAGCAGATACCGATAGGACTGCTCGTCCAGCTCTGCAATGCGAACACCGTCCTTGTCCGCCGGGATGTGCTTTGCCACAATGTCCATGGCCAGCTTTGCGAGGTAGAGGTTGGTGCCGATGCCTGCCGTTGCGGTGATGCCGGTGTTGTACAGCACCTCCCGCACCATGGTCATGGCAAGCTCGTGGGCGCTCATGTGGTAGTAGGGCAGATAGCCCGTCACATCAATGAAAACCTCGTCAATGGAGTAGGGGTAGATATCCGCCGGGGACACATATTTGAGGTAGGTCTTGTAGATCTGGGTGGAAACATCCAGATACCGCTGCATCCGGGGCGGCGCAACAATGTAACTCAACCCCAGTGCAGGGTCTGCGTTCAGGGCATTGGCATCAAAAGAGGTGCTGGCAAAGTGGTACTTGCCATCCTCTCCCCGGACTGCCTTTTTCTGCCGGATGGCAGTCTGCAGCCGCTGGGTGTTGACTTCCCGGACACGCTGGACGGCTTCAAACAGCCGCGCTCTGCCGGGTATCCTGTAAGTTTTTAAGGACGGCGACACCGCAAGGCAGATGGTCTTTTCGGTGCGGGAGGCATCCGCCACCACCAGATTGGTGGTCAGGGGGTCCAGATGACGGTCTACGCACTCCACCGAGGCATAGAAACTTTTCAGGTCGATTGCCAGATAGGTGCGCTGCGCTGCCATGGTTCAGCCCTCCTTTGCAAAAGTCACAACTATTTATTTTATTATAATAAATCTTTACGCTGTTTTCAAGATAGAACGGCTATTTTATCTGTGATATAGACAACAAAAAAGAGTGGCAGCATTTCAAGCTGAAACGCTGTCACTCTGTAGGAACTGCGTAATGACTGACGATTATCCTTCTACTTTGACCGTAGCGCGATCGCTCTTTGCGTTTCCATCCGCATCCAGCGTGATATGCACAAAATGTTCCGGCTTATCATAATCCTTTGTCTCGCCGTCATCGGTATAGTATTCATAGGATGCACCATCGGGAGCAAAGGCAAGCAGGCGCAAGTCTGCAAAATCCACATCGGAAACGCTCTGGATCTTTTTGCCGTCCTTGGCAAGGGGCAGAAGGTGTCCCTTGCGCATAAAGAACACCATTTCATCCAGCTCCACCGGAATGTAATGATGGCCTGCTGGCAGCACGCTGGTTTCGATGCGGTTGCTTTCGCTGCACTTTACCCGCACCTGCAGCATCTCCTCCGGCAGATAAACATACCGACCTCGGGCATTTTGCTCATATACCGGGGCGATCAACAGGCTTTCACCGATCATCACCTCATCCTCCACCCGGCGGGCAAAGTCGTCCTCCGGGAAGGCGAACGACAACGGCATACAGTACATGCCGTCGTGCAGAGCAGCCTTCATGTACTCGCTGTAAATGTAGGGCAGCAGCAGGTAGCGCAACTGTAAAATCCCGGCAAAGGCGGCCTTGTTCTTAAAGCGGTAGGGCTCCTGCCGACGGGTACCGTTGGCAGAGTGGTTCCGCAGCAGCGGAGAGAAGATGCCCAAGCCGTACCAGCGCAGCACCAGATCCTCCGTGGTATTGCTGCCAAAGCCGCCAATGTCGGGGCCTTCGTACAGGAAGCCGCACATATTCAAGGAGGGCATCATGTGCAGCGCAAGCAGAATGTGGCTCCACCAAGAATGGTTGTCGCCGGTCCAGATGCCGCCATACCGGTGCATCCCGATGCAGGCAGAACGGGAGTATATCAAAATGCGCTTGTCCGGCTCCAGCCGCTCGAAAGCCTCGCCTGCCGCACGGGTCATGTTATAACCAAAAAGATTATGTACCTTGTCGTGCCGCATACGCCCCTGTTTGGTGTTGTGGTAGAACAGCTTATAATCGTTTTCGTTGTTGGAAAGCTCTGCCACCATGCCGGTAAAAGCACCAAAGCTGGAAATATCCAGGTTTTGCTTGCTGTATTTCTCAATTTGAGCAAAGGTCTTTTTCAGTCTTTCTTCTGCGTAGAAGATAGCAGGCTCGTTCATATCATTCCAGAAGCCCTCGATCCCCTGATCCAGCAGAACTTTATATTGACTGCCAAACCAAGCACGTGCTTCCGGGTTGAGCATATCGGGGAAGTGTACCCGTCCCGGCCACACACCGGCTACAAAGGGGGTGCCATCCTGATTCGTGCAGAAGTAGCCGTTTTTCACGCCTTCCTCGTACACATCATATCCATCTTCGACCTTGACTGCTGCATCGATGATGGGGACAAGATGGATGCCCTGCGCTTTCATCTCGGCGGCAAAGTCTGCAAAACGCGGGAAGCGCTGCGCATCCACCGTAAAGTCCTTGTAACGCTCCATGTAATCGATATCCAAAACCACAGCGTCCAGCGGCATATGATTGGCACGGTAATTTGCCACCACCTCGCGGACCTCGTCCTCGTTCATGTAGCTCCAGCGGCTCTGGGCGTTGCCAAAAGCCCATTTGGGCGGAATATAACTGCGCCCCACCAACTGGCGGAACTGGTGTACAATATCGGTCAGGCTCTCGCCCTCAATGATGTAGAGATCGTAATTTTCCTCGGCCACCGTGATGTGTAAGGTATCCAGGTCAGTGTAGCCGCAGTCAAAGGTGACCTTGCCCGGGTAGTCGATAAAAAAGCCAAATGTATCCTTGCCGGACACGATCATAAAATTATAAGCACCGTACAGCGAGGATTTGCTCTCGGTATGGTTGCCGTCATCGGAGCACTTGCTTTCGTACACCCACCCGCGCTTGTTGATACCACGGACGTTTTCGCCAAGACCATACAGAATATCCTGCGGCTCCATGGCATAGGAGAAACCATCCGGCTCCTTGGTCAGATAGGGTATCGTTTCCATCATGGGCAAAAAAGAACCCACTACACTTTCGGTATCAAACGGTTGACCGTATTGCTTTTTGTAGATCATAGTAAAATATCTCTCCTCTGTTTTTTGAATCGTCACAGTGTAAAACGTACCAACGTATTTCTGATGGACAATTAAGAAACTCTGACATTGGCTGGAGCAATTGGGGCTTCAGCCTATCTGCCGTGGATGCCGATGCGGTCTTTGCTGTCGTTTTCAGCGCACCCTCCACCCGGATCCGCAGATTTAGCTTACAATATAACTAGTATAGTATACTTGCGCAGCGTTTCGATTTCAAGCGCTAATTGGCATTGGCTGTGAAAAAAGAGAGGCCAATCTGCGTAAAAATTTACGCAAGTTGATTCCTGTACTTTTCCACAATCCGGCTATCAGTATAGACAGTCGTCTTGCGATGCGGTATACTCGAATCAGATCAACATTTTCAGGAGGAAAGTCATGGCAGGAGAAATCAACAAGGTCGTCATTGTTACCGGAGGAAGCTCCGGCATCGGACGGTGCACGGCATCCGCTCTGAAAGAGAATGGCTGCATCGTTTATGAGTTCAGCCGCAGAAATATCCCTATGGAGGGCGTCACCCATCTGTCTGTCGATGTGACCGATGAAGATGCGGTCAACGCCGCTGTGCAGCAGGTCATCCAAAAAGAGACCAAAATTGATGCAGTGATCAACTGTGCAGGCTTTGGCATTTCCGGTGCGGTGGAGTTTACGTCCATGGAGCAAGCCAAAGCACAATTTGATGTGAACTTCTTCGGAACGGTCACTGTAAATAAAGCAGTTCTCCCCTTCCTACGCCGTCAGGGGAAGGGACATATTGTGAACATCAGCTCTGTTGCTGCCGTAGCACACATTCCGTTCCAGACCTTCTACTCTGCAAGCAAAGCCGCCGTTTCTTCTTATTCTTACGCTCTTGCAAACGAAGTCAAGCCCTACGGCATCCATGTTACCGTCGTAGAATTGGGTGACATCTGCACCGGATTTACAAAAGCACGTCAGAAAAGCATTCTCGGCGATGATGAATACGGCGGGCGCATCTCCCGGAGCGTCAGTCAGATGGAGCATGACGAGCAAAACGGCATGGACCCGGCACGCATCGGACGGTACATCGCCGGTATTGTGGAGAAAAAGAACCCGGCAGTCGTTTATGTTGCCGGCACACAGTATAAATTCCTGAGCCTTTTGTGCAAGCTCCTGCCCGCCGCAGCACGCGGAAAGATCGTGGGGAAAATATACGGGTAACAGGCGCATCGCTCCGCAAAGCTGCTAAAAGAGGATATGTACGCCGCCCGCAGGCGGCACGCTCTATTCCACCGATGATTCTTGAAGCCAGCCTTTGCGCAACTGATCCAGTGCGTGGGTCTCGAGCCTTGAGACATAACTTCTGCTGATCTGGAGCAGCTGTGCCGTTTCCAGTTGGGTCAGGGGCGGCTGACCCGCCAGACCGTACCGCAGCAGGATCAGCTTGCGCTCCCGGGCGGGCAGGCCCTCGATCAGCCTGCGCAGCCGCCGGGCCTCGTCCTGCCGCTCACAGGCATCCTCCATGCAGAAACCGTCCTGCAGTACATCGGAAAGGGTCAGTGCGCTGTCCTCCTTTCCCGCTTCCAGTGTTTCCTGCAGGGAAACGACCACACCATTTCTGCGCTCCCTGCGAAAATGCATCCGCAGCTCATTTGCTATCCTCTCCCCAGCGCACTTTGGGATGGAAAAGAGAATCCACCTCTTTCGCGCAATGACGCATCTACGTCAAAATGGATTTTTTGGAGCTGAGAGAGCGGTTCCTTTTTTCTGCTTCAGAGGGTGTCATGTGAGGGTTGTGGTCTAACCCCTCTATACATCTTGCAGGTAACTTTGGTAGGCCCCCGCACCACCGTAGAGGCGCAGGCGTTCTACCGTATGTACCACTCTTACGCCGACATCCCGAACCCATGGGACCGTTTGCGTTGGTGCCGCTATGGTCTTGACCTGCTGCAAAAAGAGGTTGCTGCCATGGTGGGCATGGAGGAATGGCTCTATCGGGATCTGGAAAGCGGCGCATTTCACCGCAGCTTTACGCCGGAACTTGCGGACAAGCTCGCTGCCCTTTACGGCATCCCGGTGGAGGACATTCTGGACGACTACACCCTGTTTCTGCACCGGGGCGGCGGAGCCTTCCTCCGCAGATACCGGGAGGCAAAAGGCTGGAACCGTCAGCAACTTGCCGACCACGCAAAGGTCAGCCGGACAAGCATCCGCTGCTGGGAAAACGGACAAAAGACCATCAGTCAGAAGTGCTTTTGCCATCTGGTGGAAAACTTTGGTTCCGATTTTCCATCTATGCTTCGCATGTGAGGTATGGTAATTTTTCTCTGGTCAAACGAAAAAGCCCGTCTGCAAGCCACGATATGTGGCAGCGCAGACGGGCTTTCGTTATGGAATCATCCTGTTTTAATTATCCTGCTATTCGCTCTATCTTACATGGCGTTCCGTAAAACACGCAGTCGTTCTTCAAACGTTGCTTTCCATGCCGGATGCCCGGAGAATACGGCGTGCTCTACCTGACGGACTTGGTTCAGTCCGATGTTCCGCACCGCTTCCACTGCAGCATCTTTTTGGCTCAGATGGCGTTTTCCCACGGTCAGACAGTTTGCGCCTTCTGGCGTGTCGTACTGCTGAAACGCCCGGTTGAAGTCCATCAGGTCATGCAGACGGATGGGCTGATTGGTTTCGTTGTCTACCAGCAGACCCCAATTTTCCCAATGACGGTCGGTATTGCCCACCAGATAATCCAGAATGTTCATCATATAGTAGCCGGGAGCATCCAACTCTAAGATCTTATCCAGCGTATTCCAATCACGGTTTGTGCAGTAGACGTCATAGGCTGCATAGGTCACAAGACTGTATCGCTGGGATGTCATGATTTTGCTGATGGAAACCGGCTCATTTTCAAACATCCCCTGCTCATACAGTACCTGATGGCAGTCAAAGCACCGGCAGATTTTGCTTGCCAGCACTTCACGTTCCACCGCTTCCCTGCCACCATCCTTGTAAAGATAGAAGCCATCCTCTTTTCGCACCCACGCCTTGGGGTACAAGCCGCCCGTAGACAGGTCATTTGCCAGAAGATGGGCGTTTGTCACCGTCATTTGGTGCCCCCGCAGCGCAATATCCACAAGCGCATTGCTTAAGGAGTGTGCAAAAAGGTTGATATCCTCGAATCGAATCTTCTCGTTTTCTTCTTTCACCCAGAACACATCCAGCAAAGACAGACAATGGTAAGATAATGCAATCTGTGCTCGTTCCCTGTCCGTAACACTCTGAGATGCACCGATACTGTTCAGGATTTCCTTGGCGTAGGTGCGATCCAACGTCAACATCCGGGAGGCGCACCAATAGTAAAAGTTCGTTACATTATTGATGCGCTCGTCAAAATCATCCGATTCCACCAGAACCAGATCATAGGGCATGAAATCCTCGAGGCAGACCCTGCATTCCCCTGTCGTGCTGAGTTGTGCCACACAGCTTTCCCGGTGCATGATCTCGTAAAACATGGTTTTCATCCCTCCCTGCGTTCTGTGTCTTGCTCTGTATTTATATTACCTTCTTTTTTCACGGGACGCAAGAGCTTTTACTTTTCAAAAAGCTTTTTCTGCTGCTCCATCAGGACGGTTTCGATACGCTCTTTCAGCAAAAAGTGGAACTGTTTTGCGTGTTACGCAATGTCACAGGATGCCATATTGGCTGCCAACAATCAACAGTTTTGTTGTGTCAGCCGTATTTCAAAAGACTTATGTAACACAAAAAGCCCCACGCTCAACACTGCCTCTGAATCTAACCGTCTCTGGTCGGAGCAGAAAAGCATATGTTGAGCGTGGGGCTTTGTTTATCGGCTCGGCTGCCAGCCGGGCTTTTGGTGTTCCTTGGGTTTGTAAGTTCCTTTGGTAGTATCGATCACCGCCTGCAGCAATTCGAGCTTCTGCCATGTGGGGCAGTTCAGACGGTCGATTTTTTCGATCACATAGTTGGCGTGGGCGGTTGCGACCCGTTTTCCGAGTTCGTCCCATCCCTCTTTCGTTTTGGGGTAATGTACCACCACTTCAATGGGGGCACTCTTTCGCATGGCTCACTCACCTCCGATTACATCGCTATCACCTCATTTTTACGGGTTACTGGTTGTCCGCTATTCGCTGCGGTTTCCGCTCAGAACATTCAGAGCCAGACTGACCAGCAAAGCCATATCAATGCGGAGCATTTCAGCCTTGCTGGCATATCATTATCTGGAAGTACCTGAAGCTGCATATTCAATTTTCAAGGTCCGCCCGGCTGCGGCTCCCGCTCCCTTTCGGAGGTGGGCCGCTGCCGTGACAATAGTGTATCGTACTTTCGAGCAAAAGTTTATGGACTTGTAGTCCAAGTCACCCACCCTCTTAGTCCATATATTGTATACAACAGTCCCAAAAAGCAAAAAAATCCCGCCTGAAAAGCAAAACCTTCGCTTTGCCCTCAGACGGGATGTCTTTCGACACGACTGTTATAAATTCAAAAAAGCTCTTGACCTGCAGTCAACTTTAAGGATTATACTGAACCTGTCAGAAAAATTTTTGCCGTTCTTATGCGGCAGGCATGATGACAAAGGAGAATTCATTATAATGGCCGACCGTCAGAAGTCCCACCGACATGATAGAACACCCTGTTTCCTGCTTTTCTTGCAGTAAGCAGCCCCATCTCATGGAATTTCATCACAAACGTCCGAATGGTTGCATACGCAGCGTTTCGGAAATCCTTTTCCAGCTGCTTTGTGGTAAACTCCTCTGCACCATAAGCAGACAGAACATACTCCCAGAGCAGCCGTTCTTTTTCTGTGATTTTTCCTTCCGCAAGAGCAGTTTGATATACCTCAAGACCAGTTTTCGACGGGACTGCATCCACCTGCAGGCGGTTATAGACCTCATTGCAGAAGTAGAACAGAAAGGGAGTCACATCCGTATAGCCGGAAATCAGAGCATTTCTCTCCACGCGTTCGTAGGCTTTGTAATATGCGTCCTTGTTTTCAGCGATGTATCGGGAAAACGGCGTGAACAGTGCCGCAGGATAGCCCTGCTGAACAAGATACCAGAGGTGAAATAGCCGTGCAGTGCGTCCATTCCCGTCAAAATAGGGGTGGTAGTATGGTGCAGAATGGCAGCCTTATGCAGCTCATTGATGCCGTCATTGGCATTCGCAAAATCGACAAGACATTTCATGGCACCGGGAAGCCGCTCTGCCGGAAGTCCCGGTCTGGGTTCTTCACCGCCCACAATAAAAACCTCGCCATGCCGATAAAAGTGGTTTGGCAGTAATCGATCTTCATCCGGGAGATAATCCCCTGTGCTGATCTGATATAGGTGATGCAGATTCTCCTCGGTGATCCTATTCTGACGATTCGCGATAAACTCCAGTCCGCGCTTCATACCATAGATGCGGGCTTCTTGTTCATCACGAGGGGCATAACCATCGAGGATATAACGGATACTGCTGCGGGTCGAGCGGATACTTTCAATTTGAAAAGTCGCATAAATTTCCTCGGTCATCGCCGACAAACCGAAGTTTTGTCCACTGACAGGGACAGAGAGCAACTGCTTCATACCATTTGTTGAAATTTGCGCGAGGTTCGGCAGGTAAAACAGCTTATTTCCAGAAAAATCAGTCAACGGCAGAGGCTGCGCAAAGTTTTGCCGCAGCAATTCGGCAAATTCTTTGACGCTGACAGTCGAGTACTTGTATTCCATCCGATTGAGTTCAAACAAATGCTTATCTGAAAGCATTTTGGCAAACTGTGCCCCATCCATTCTGTCCACCTCGCAGTTGATACTTATTGATACTATATAGTATCAATATACCGATTCTTTATAAAAAAGTCAACCGAAACAGGCCGAACCAACTTTTTTCCATACTCTCCGTCAAAATTCCCGCGGCACAGCCACGAATCACATCTCCATCGGCTTATTCCCCACTTCGTCCAGATACGCATTCAAAAATTCCGCTGCAAGGCTGTTGGGACGGATGTTTTCTCTGGCTTCCTGCGGGGTGAACCACTTGCAGCGGTCCACTTCGTGGTTGATATGCAGCGCCTTTGCGGTTCTGACGAAAGCCGTAAAGTTGCACATCAGCGTGTTAGACGGCTCAAAAAACTTGGTACGGTTGAACCGGAGGTGCTCTACTTCCAACCCGGTTTCTTCCCGGACTTCCCGCACCACGGCGTGTTCTTCTGCCTCACCGCGGTTCACATATCCAGCCACCAGAATATAAGAGGGCTTGCCGTACTGCTGGATGAGCAGAATTTTCCCGGTTTCCTCATCCACAACAATCATGCTGACCGCCACATTGTACATCGGGAACCGGTATTGCTGGCATTTCGGGCAATAAGGCACAATGCCCTCTTCTTCCAGTTCTTTTTCAATCAATGCCGTACCGCATTCAAAGCAATGCTTCTGAATCATTTTTACACTCCAAACACTGTTTTCGTCAGCCGGATACCTGCTGCCGTTTTGGCATAGGTCCACACGCAGCTCAGGTGCGTGATGTCATGGATATTCCCTTCGGAAAAGGCGATCATCTTTTCCATGATCTGTGCAATGGTCATCATTTGTTTCACTCCCGTTTTTAATACTTAAATGTTCACCTTGATAAACGCGAACTTATTCTTCAAATTTTTTATGACACTTTGGACATTCTTTAGGGATCGGCCTATAACCAACAAGCGAGCAACCGCAATAAGGACATTTCATCATGGTGAGGTGATATACAATACCACCAATAACAGCCATTGCACCGATTAGCAGGCATAGGTTTACTCTGTACTCCTTTGCCGTCATTGCTCCTATTACTGCGAGCAATATTCCTATCATCAAAATGATCCAAGAAATGGCAGCCTGCTTTTGTGGGCTATTGTTTTTCATATAATCACACCCCCTCTACAAATTCCGATTTATCAAATAAGAATTTCCGTCAATTTTTCTCTTGATGTAGCTCGCTTCTAAGAGTAGGAACGAACTGTTCTGTTGCCGGAGACGGACCATTCGGGTCGGTCTCCGGCAGTATTTTTGTTATCGCCTATTAAAAAACAGCCGGAACGACTTTCTGCTGCGCTACATCGATGATGCCGTATGTATTCAGTCTGAGTTTTGGAATGACCGGAAGGCTGACGAAGGCGAGGGTCATAAAGATGCCGATATCTTCCGCTACACCATGTGCCTTGAGGGCATCGTTCAGCGCCTGCATTTTCGCCGCAACGCTCTCTGCGCTTTCGGTGCTCATCAATCCGGCCACCGGAAGCGCAAGTTCTGCCACGACCTGTCCATCTGCCACAAACGCAAGTCCGCCTTTGTTTTTCCGCACGGTGTTGCCGGCCAACATCATATCGGTATCGTTGTCCCCTGCCACAATCAGGTTATGGGAATCATGTGCGATGCTCGATGCAACGGCTCCGCATTTCAGGCTGAAGTTTCCTAAAAAGCCAATGCCCACATGGCCGGAGTGATGATGCCGCTCAAAAACGGCCAGTTTTACGATGTTGTGTTCCGGGTCCACACCGGGAGCTTTGCCCGGATGCCGTTGGAACGGGATGATTTTTTCCTCCGTAAGCAGCTCGCCCCGGTTCAGGCAGATGACACGCTCCTGCTCCCCGCTTTCCCGAAGTTCCAGGTCCTGCAGTGTGATCTCATCCAGATCAAAGGAATCCATAACGTGGGAAAATCTCACACGGTCGATGTCAAGCGGTGCGAGTTTCAGCGTTTTTCCGTGCTCGGCCACCAGCGTGCCATTCTTGTAAACCTGTTCGACCGTAAAGGATTCCAGATCAGGAACCACAACCAGATCTGCCCGGTACCCCGGTGCCACGGCACCGTGCTGCTTGAATCCAAAATACTGTGCCGGAACCAGCGTTGCCATTTTGACGGCCACTGCTGGGTCTGCGCCCAGCCGGATTGCTTTACGGATGTTGGAATCGATGTGTCCGCTATCCAGCAGGTCACTGGGGTGCTTGTCATCCGTCACCAGCATGCAGCGGCTGCAATAAGGCTCCCGGAACAGCGGCATCAGGGCCTCCATATTTTTGGCAGCCGTTCCTTCCCGGATCATGATGTATTGTCCGAGCCGGAATTTTTCCATGGCTTCCTCAATGTTGGAGCACTCGTGATCAGACTGAACGCCTGCCGCAATATAAGCATTCAGATCCTTATCGCTCAAGAGCGGTGCGTGTCCATCCACGATCTTTCCCGCTTCGGTGCAGTCGCGGATCTTCTGCAGGATCTTCGGGTCACAGCGCACCGTCCCGTAGGCATTCATCAGTTCCGCAAGCCCCAGCACGCGGGGATCGCCGTAGTAAGGCCGGAGCTGTTCTGCGTTCAGCACCGCGCCGGATTCATCCAGATCCGTGGCCGGCACACAGGAGGGCAGCATGAAATAAACCGAAAGGGTCAGATTTTTTGTCGTTTCCAGCATAAAATCCAAGCCTTCCAGCCCCGCAACGTTCGAGATCTCGTGTGGGTCTGTGACCACCGCAGTGGTACCGTGGGGCAGCACTGCCTGCTCGAAGGCCGGACCACAGAGCATGGAGCTTTCGATGTGGATATGCCCATCGATCAGGCCCGGGCAGACATATTTGCCGTGCAGATCAACTTCTTTCCGGCCATGATACGTGCCCACGCCCACGATCGAATTTCCGCTGATGGCAATGTCAGCGGTGTCGATCTCATCGGTAAACACATTGACGATTCTGGCATTTTTCAAAACCAGATCGGCCAAAGCATCTCCTCTGCCTGCCGAGATCCGGCGTTTCAGCTCATCAGACTGCATAGAAACATCTCCTCTCTCTGAAGTTCGATTTTCTCACCTGTGGATTGGTTCTGCCCTTATTCTACCACGCCTTGCCGCTGCGGAAAAGATGTCGGGAAACAAAAATGGCCCCGGAGGGCTTGTTACAGCTCTCCGGGACCACTTTATGTGCGTGTGTGACTTGGCGCAGACCGTCAGCACTCCACTGCCACCTTGATCACGCCGTCCCGTTTCTTTTCAAACAGCTCGTAGCCCTCTGCGATCCGGCGCAGGGGGTAGGTGTGGGTGATGAGCGGTTCGGTATCGATCTTGCCTTCTGCGATGAGATGCAGCGTTTCTTCACAATCGCAGCCGTCCACGCCGCCGGTCTTAAAGGTGAGGTTTTTGCCGTACATTTCCGGCAGCGGCAGGGTCTGTGCCTTATCGTACAGTGCCACCACCGTCACAATGGCGTTGGGCCGTGCACACTCCCATGCCAGCCGGAAGGTGGAGTCTGCCCCTGCCACCTCCAGCACCACATCGGCCCCGCCGTGGTCGCTGTGGGCACGCACAAAGGCGGCGCAGCCCTCCGGCTGCACGGTGAGCACCTGCGGGTAGTGCCGACGGATGAACTGCAGGCGGCTTGCGTCCTTTTCACAGACGATGATGCGCTTGGGGCTGTGCAGCATGACGCACAGCAGCGTGCAGATGCCAGTCGGCCCTGCACCGAGGATCAGCACGGTATCCTCGGGGGTGATTTCCGAGATGCGTGCCGCCCAAAAGCCGGTGGCCAGCACATCGCCCACCAGCAGCGCCTGCCGATCGGTGACGCCGTCCGGGATCTTGTTCAGTCCCTGATCCGCAAAGGGCACCCGGACATACTCCGCCTGCCCGCCGTCGATGCGGCAGCCCGGGGCACGCTGCCGTGCTTAATGTGCAGGTCGCTGGAGCAGATGCTGGCAAGGGTCACCTTTACAATGGCGTCCCGCTCGTGCTGCAGCACCGGCTTTGGTTTTTCCATCAGGGCAAACGTCCCCTCTGAAACATAGGTATAGGTCAGCATGCTTTTTACCTCCATGCGCTTTGATATTTCCGGACTTGAGTATACCACGCAGCTCTCCGCCGATCAGATCTTGGGCTGATACTGCATGCTGGACACATTGTAAATGGTAACAAAAGCCTTGGGGTCTTCCCGGTTGATAAAGTTCATCAGCTTCTGATATTCGCTCTTGTCCACGATGGTAATGATCTCGTTGTGCTTTTCCAGATTGTATGCACCGATGGCCTCGTACATGGTCGCACCGCTGTGCAGGTCATGGAGGATGAACTGACGCAGCGCCTCCTCTTTTTCGGTGATGATGCAGACGCGGCGTTTGATGCTGCTATCAAAGATGAAATGGTCCAGCACGATGCCGTTGAAGTAAGTACCGAGGATACTCAGCACCACGGTCTTTTTATCGTAGACCAGGGCCGCGGAAAGCGCCACACACATTCCCGACAGAGACATGGCTTTTCCCAATTCCATGTGCAGGTACTTGTTCATGATCTTTGCCACGATATCCAGCCCGCCGGAGGATGCATTGCGGTTGAACAAAATACTCAGCCCGATGCTGACCACCAGAATATAGCACAGCACGTCCAGCTCCTGACTGCCGGTCATCGAGCCGAACTCCGGGAACAGCTTTTCAAACAGCCCCAGAAACACCGGCAGCAGCACACTGGTGTATACGGTCTTTGCGCCAAATTCTCTGCCGCAGGTAAAGAACCCGATGATGAGAAGCACGACGTTCAGGATCATCGTAATGACCGACAAGGGCAGCGGCACAAAATTGGACAGCACGATGCCAAGGCCGGAAATGCTGCTGACGGATGTATGGCTCGGCACCAGAAAAAAGAAAACGCTCGCCGCAATGATCGCCACCGCCCCGGTCAGGACTGCCGTCTCCCTCAGGACTGCGCCGGTCTTTCCTTTTACATCACTCATCTTTGTCCCCCTAAAATCAAATTTGTTTCACCGATTTCCTCATCTTTGTCGATGCGGACAAGGAGCTTACCGCCAAAGCGTTTGTATTCCATAGTGAAGTACCTCCATAAATTCCGAGTTGCCGTTCTCAGTATACCATGATTTTCCCTTGCGGAAAAGATAGCGAAACAAAAATGCCCCCGGAGAGCTTGTTGCGGCTCTCCGGGGGCATCTTATGTGCGTTGTGCTTTGGCGCACACGACCGGCGTTTTACTCGATCTCGATCAGGTTCGGGTTCTCAGGCAAAGCCTTCGTCTGCTGAGGAGCAGGCAGCTCGATGTACAGGACACCATCCTCGAACTTTGCGTGGATGTCTTCCTTCTTCACATCGCCCACGTAGAAACTGCGTGCGCAGGTGCCGGAGAAGGATTCGCGCCGCAGATAGCGGCCATTCTTATCCTTTTCGTCGTTGCTGTGGCTGCGCACTGCCTGAATGGTCAGGTAGCCGTCGTTCAGATCCATCTGAACGTCTTCCTTCTTGCAGCCCGGCAGGTCAACCGCTACTTCGTAGCCGTTGTCCGTCTGTTTGACATCGGTCTTCATCATGTTTGCACCACGCTTACCGAAGGTGCCACGAGCCTCACGGTTCATCATACGTTCCAGTGCAGTGTCATTCCAGAACGGATCGAAGAAATCATCGAACAGGTTTTCATGGAAAACAGTCGGCATAAGCATAAATCATTCCTCCAATCCCGGCGTTCGGGTCGGGTAAAAAATCTTTATGTTGTTTATTCGGAAAGGCTTTCCGGGGAGCCGCTCGATCACCTTGCGGCTCTCTCTTTTGCCCTTCCTCCTGAGCACGCCATAGTTATAGCACCGTTTGTTAGCAGTGTCAATAGTAGAGTGCTAAAATTCATAAAAGAATAATACTTTCATAAAATCCCATGCAATCTTTTCAAAATTCAGTCGCATCATCGTGTTTTTATCATTTCTGCCGGTACATCGGCGTAGACAGATATTTCATGCCGTTGTCCGGGACGATGACCACGATGTTCTTTCCCTGATTCTCCGGTCTGCGGCCCACCTGCACCGCTGCGTGCAAAGGCGATAGACTGGTTTGCGCCTTTCCCTCCAAAGCCCCGCTGCATGGACTTGGCTGCAAGGGTCTCTTTGGGCGCGAGAAAGTGCTCGACCTCATAGGTATAATCGTAGTTGAGGGAACCAAACGAAAGGATTTTCATGGTATATCTTTTTTACTCCATTCTATGAATCACCGCACCCAGCCATCGGCACAGGGTATCGCCTGCCTGATTTGCGATCTCCAGCACGCGGGCGTGGCTATGCTTGACCGTCTGGATGCCGGTGGCCATGTTAGTGATGCAGCTGACGGCCAGTACCTTCATGCCCATGTAGTTGCAGACCATGGTTTCCGGCACGGTGCTCATGCCCACGGCATCGGCTCCCATCCCCGCAAAGGCGCGAATTTCAGCCGCCGTTTCATAGCAAGGGCCCATAAAGCCCATGTAAACGCCCTCCTTGTAGGCAATGCCCAGTTCATCGGCGGTCTGCTTGGCAAGGTTCCGCAGTTCCAGACTGTAAGGTTCGGTCATGTCCGGGAAGCGGGGGCCGAAGCGCTCATCGTTGGGGCCAATGAGGGGGTTCGTGCCCATCATGTTGATGAAGTCGGTAATGAGCATCAGGGTGCCCGGCGCAAACTCCCGGTTGATGCCGCCGCAGGCGTTGGTCAACACCACCTTTTCCACGCCCAGCAGCTTGAACACATAGAACGGGTAGCAGACTTCCTTCATGGAGTAGCCCTCATAGAAATGGAAGCGGCCTTCCATGGCGTAGACTTCCGTGTCCCCCAGCTTGCCAGCCAACAATGCGCCTTTGTGTCCTGCCACCGTGGATACCGGGAAGTTGGGGATATCCTTGTAGGACAGTTCTTCCGTGTCCGTAAAGTCCGCGGTCAGCTTGCCAAGGCCGGAGCCCAGCACCACCGCGATCTTCGGGCGCTTTTTCGTGTGCGTCTTGATATATTCCGCACTTTCCAGTGCCTTTTCATAAAGATGTTCCATACCATTCTCTCCTTTTCCCCAAAAATTCGATATACTCTCTGGGTTCAGTATATCGGATTTTTCAGGCCGATGCAAGACACCCTCCATCGAGTCTTATTAAAAACCAAGGAGCAGATACTTCACATCACGAGTGTGTTGTATCTGCTCCTTGGTTCTCCGAATGTCTTATCTCTGGCCGATGTTCCACCGAAACAGCTCATATCTTTCCCGGATATCCTCCGGCAGACGTTTCAGAGTCTCGTCCCGCAGTTCCTGCGGCATCCCGTAAAAGGCTTCGGCAATGCCGCCGGTGATGCAGGCAAGGGTGTCGCTGTCGCCGCCCAGAGAAACTGCATTGCGAAGTGCATCCTCAAAACTGACGCTTTCCAGAAAAGCAATGATTGCTTCCGGCACAGTTTCCTGACAGGTCTCCACATGATGATAGGTCGGGCGTATCTCATCGCAGGTGCGGTTCAGGTCATAGCCGAAGGTCTGCTCCACATATTGTTTGATTTCCGGCTTGCTGCGGCCGGTACGGGCCAGAAAAATCACTGCCGCCGTGGCCTGCGCGCCTTTGATGCCCTCCGGGTGGTTGTGGGTGACTTCGGCGGTCACTTTTGCCATTTCCAGCGTTTTGTCCAGCGTATCGAACAGCCAGCCCGCTGCCGACACCCGCATAGCCGAGCCGTTGCCGAAACTGCCATAGGGATTCGGATTTTCTGCGTGTAGCCACCGGCGGAACATCCCGCCGTAACCGGCATGGGGGTATTTTTCTCCCCAATATTGCATCTCGCTCTTTGTTTCTTCAAATGTTCTCTCCGGGATGCCCTTACCTGCAATCAATCCCCGTGCCACCGCAACGGTCATGACCGTATCGTCGGTGAAGTGCGATTTCTCGCTCAGCAGCGGAAAATCCTTGTGCTTGTAATTGTTGTGGTCAAATTCATAGGGACTGCCCACGATGTCACCCAAGATTGCTCCTAACATGGCTGTTTCCTCCCTTACCTATGATGCCGCTTCTGGAAATCAGCTTCGATTTGTTCTTTCCACTCTGCGCCGATGGTGTCCTGCTCCAGCCCGCCCATGGAACCGCTGCGGTCCAGAATGAAAACAAGCTCGGTAAGATTTTTCTTCATAATAAATGCCCTCCGTTTTGTGGTGTATCGCTTTCGTTGGCAAAAGGATACCACAAACCGGAGGGCAAAAGGTCAACGGGCAGGCGACAAATCACGCACCCAGCTGTTCCTGATCGTATTCAAACAATAGCGTATTGACCTGATTGATGTTATAGATTTTGTGTTCCAGACAGTACCGCACGATCCAGTCCCGCTTGGAGCCATCCGAAAAGGCATAGCCCGCGCTCTTGAGCAGGTCGATGGTTTCATTTTCGGACAGGTGCAGCCCCACCGCAAAGGCCAGCACCGTTTTCTTTTTGGGGTTGTAGTCGCGATTGCACTGAATTTTGGAGAAATGCTGCCGGGAGATGTTGGACTGCTTGTACACGGTGGAGTCTTTCAGCCCCCGCTCGTCAATGAGCCGCAGCAGACGAGTGGTGAAGCTTTCACCGAGATTATCCATCAGGCTTTCCAGACTGCGGGCTATCCTGGGTGCCGCGGCGGGTGCCGGAACCGCACCTAGCATCGGCACGGCGGCATCTTCTTCCAGAAGCCTCCGCCGCTCTGACAATTCTCTGCGCCGACGGCCAAATCCGTAGCTTTCATCGTTCTGTGCTACATAGTGGTCGTCAATGTACTCCTCCACCGAGGCGAACAGCTTCCGGCTCACGGCCAGCGAGCCCCGGTCGTAAAGCACCAGATACACGGTAAGGTCGTGCTCCATGACGTACTGCGTGATGGTGTCCACCGCAATGCGGAAGGCCTGTTCTTTGGGGTAGCCATAGTTCCCGCTGGACAGCAGCGGGAAAGCCACGCTTTCGCAGTGGTACTTTGCGGCTAATTTCAGTGCAGAGTGGTAGGCACTGGCTAATTGTTCTGCTTCACCGAACGCGCCGCCGTGCCACGCTGGGCAGACTGCATGGAAAACGTACTTTGCCGACAGCCCGAATGCCGGAGTACACACGGCTCTGCCCAAATCGCAATGGCCGATGGCTTCGCAGGAAGCGGTCAGCTCCTGCTCCCCTGCCGCCTGATAGATGGCGCGGCTGGTGCCGCTGCCCTGCAAAAGGTTCCGGTTGGCCGGGTTGACAATGGCATCCGCCGCCACTTTGGTGATGTCATTGCGGATCATCAGAAACGGCATGGTGGTTCCTCCCTCACATGGTTTTCTTCATCCTATCACATCCGATGGGGCGGTGCAAGGGGTGCTCTTGTTTCCTGTCCGCGCAGCTATTATAATAATAGGTACCGAAAGAAGGTGAGCTTCCTGCACGACATCTGGAATCCATGGCACGGCTGCGTCAAGTGCAGCGAGGGCTGCCAGAACTGCTACATGTATTTTCTCGACCGGATGCGGGACCAGAACGGAGCCGAGATCTACAAAACGAAAAGCGGCTTTTTCTACCCGCTCCAGAAAGACCGCACCGGACACTACAAAATCCAAAGTGGTGAGCAGATCCGGGTCTGCATGACCTCGGATTTCTTCTTGGAAGAAGCCGACCCGTGGCGGGCTGAGGCGTGGGGCATCATGCGCCAGCGCAGCGATGTGGTGTTTTTTCTGCTCACCAAACGGCCGCAGCGGGTACGGGAGTGCCTGCCGCCGGACTGGGGCAGCGGTTGGGACAACATCTTTTTCAACGTCACCTGTGAAAACCAGCGCCGCGCCGATGAGCGCATTCCCATTCTGTTTGACCTGCCCTTCAAGCACAAGGGCATCATGTGCGCGCCCTTCATCGGACCGGTGAGTATCCGGCAGTACCTTTCCGCCGGGCAGATCGAGCAGGTCATCTGCGGCGGCGAAAACTATGATGGTGCCCGCCCCTGCAATTTTGATTGGGTCAAGTCTCTCCGGCAGGAATGCGTGGATGCCAATGTGACCTTCTGCTTTATCGAGACCGGCACCGTGTTCATCAAGGACGGCAGGCGCTACCACCTGCCAAACAAGCAGCTGCAAAGCCGAATGGCCTGTAAATCCGGCATGAATTTTCAGGGCAGGCCCATTCATTTTGATCTCGTGGACGACTGGGGCTACCCCATCCCGCAGGAAGATTTATATACGCCCCATTTCCGCGCAAACTGCGAGACCTGCGGCAGCAAGTTGATCTGCAACGGCTGCAGTGACTGTGGAAAATGCTTATAAAATAAAGGAGTTCTATCAGGAATCAATACAAATGAAATTTATGGCTGATCTAGTGTGCAATTTCGTCCGGCAGCGGGCGGAAACCGATGCAGGTCAGGGTCATGCCTTCTCCGTTTTCATCAAATTCTTCCGGCTCCAGCTCGGTGTGGCAGGCATCCCGGATAAGGAAGAAGTCTTTGTTTTCCACAAGGCCCAATTCCTCGGCAATTGTTTTTGCTTTCAGCAGTTGATTGCGGTTCTTTGCCCCGCAGATAGTTTTGGTAAAAGAGCCATCGAACCATTCTTCATAGGTTGCTTTCTCCAACATGATTTCTGCCCGATAGCCGGTAATTTCTCCGTCTTTCTCGATGGGTTCCACGCCCTGTCCCATGCCGATGGGGTCGGTGAGGAACGCCAGCGAAGCGTGGCAGCACTGCGCCGCCAGCTTACCGGGAGACATCTGCAGGTCTTTTCGGGCAATGATAAGTTGACGCATTTTCTCTCCTTCTTACGACAGCTTGATCTTCAAATCTGCCAACAGATTCACCGCTTCCGGCAGCGAAAATTTCGCATCTTTCAGGCGGCTGCCCAGAATGTCCACCTTATAACCGGCGGCATCCCGGAAATCCGCCTTGCGCAGATCACACTGGTAGAACTCCGTTTCGTGAAGTTCTACACCCTTGAAATTCGCCAGCTGCATCTCGCATTTGGCAAACATGGAGCCGACGATCTCGTTTCCGCCTGAAAAGTTGAAGCGGTTGAGGTTCATTTCGGTGAAGGTGTTATATTTCAGACTGCACTCTTTCAGCGTGTGGATAGGGTCCGGGAAGGCACCGTTGGACATCAGCGGTGCCCACTCAATTTCATTCAGGCGGCAGTCCTCAAAATCCAGCGACTGCACCGAAGAATGAGTGCTGCGCAGACCTGTGATCTCACACCGCACGAATTTGCACTCATTCAGCGTGGTATGATCCAGTTCGCATTTGGTAAAGGAGCAATCCACAAACACGCAGTCGGTAAAGTCGCAATCCTCAAAAGCCTCCTCGGTGAACGACAGGTCAGCAAACCGTTCACCCTCACAATAACGCTCTGTCATAAAATTCTCCTGTCAGCGCAGTTCTTCCAGCAGAGCCGTGCAGCCTTCCAGCACATCCTGCCAGGTAGCTTCAAAGTCCCCGGTATACCATGGGTCGGCCACATCGCCGGGGCGGCGGGTATGGTCCATCAGCAGAGACACTTTATGCTCCGGGTCGCCGCCCACAAAGCGCGCCATATTGCGCAGGTTGTTGTGATCCATGGCGATCAGGTAATCGTAGGTTTCGTAATCCCTCCGTGTCATCTGCCGGGCGGTTTTACCCTCGCAGGAGATGCCGTGCTCGGCCAGCTTCCGCCGGGCGGGCGGATAGACCGGGTTGCCGATCTCCTCGGTGCTGGTGGCGGCGGATGCGATTTCAAATTTATCAGAAAGCCCGGCTTTGACCACCAAGTCTTTCATTACAAATTCGGCCATTGGGCTGCGGCAAATGTTGCCGTGGCAGATGAAAAGCACTTTCGTCATGTCAAAATATTTCCTTATATCGTATCATTTTGAATTTTGCACACATGCGTGCAAAATTCAGTTCTGCTTCAAGAACTCCCGCAGCACATCCTCTGGGCGGGGTGTATGGTTCGGGTACTTTTCCCGCAGCGGTGCGGCGGCACCATCCATAATGTAGGGCACACCCACAATGTCCAGCATCGACACATCGTTATAATTGTCGCCAAAAGCCATCACATCGGCAAGGTCGATGTCCAGAGTTTTGCAGATGCTGCGCACACCGATGCCCTTATTGGCAAAGGTGGTGTCGATCCAGTACGGCCCTGCCACAGCGCAGTTCGCCTCTTTCCATCGTGGGACAAACCGCTCCGTGTAAGATTCTACGCCTTCGTGCAGATACACCGATACTTTTGTGATCTCCTCCGGCACCTCGGAAGGGTCATGGATGATTTGATAATTGTTCCCGATGAACTGGATGCGCTGGAGCATTCCCATGCCCCGCTCCATCAGGTAGGCGGTGTTCTGGCCGGAAAGCATCACTTCGCCCTGCCCGTCGCTGCGGGTCCACAGGTCGTTGGCGATTTCTTCGGCCAGTGCACGGGGCATCGGGTTCTTGGCGATGCACTGTTCGTCTTTATAGATTACGCCGCCGTTCTCACAAAGAAACACACAGCAGTCCGCCACCGGCGCAAAGAGCTTGCGCAGGCTGGTATACTGCCGACCGGATGCCGGGCAAAACAAAATACCGCGCCGATGCAGCTCCCGTATCTGTTCAAAGATCTCGCCTTCCAGCTCTTTCCTGCCGTATTGCAGCAGCGTACCGTCAATGTCGCTGCAAATCAGTCTGATTGACATTTTCCGTCCTCATTTTTCAAGATAATTTTAGGCAATTCCCCGGCATCCAGAACACGGATGCCTTCGTCCATCAGCATCTTGGCAAAAACACCCTGTCCGGGAATCTTTGTCCCGGAAAACGTTCCGTCGTAGATTTCCTTCACGCCGCAGCTGGGACTGCGGGATTGCAGGATGGCAAGCTCCACCCCATTTTCTTTTGCAATGGCAAGGGCTTTCGCTGCACCTGCCCGGAACTCCCGGTCCACATTGATGCCCTCTTTGTTCGTGACAACGCCCTGCACGATTTCCGCCGGGCACCGCGGTGTGGGCAGGCCGCCCAGCACCTCCGGGCAGACCGGAACCACCTGATGCCCCCGCGCAAAATCGCAAACCGCCTGATTGTAATTGTTTCCGCCGCTGTATTTGCAGTTTTCGCCCAGCAGGCAGGCGCTGACCAGAATCTTCATTGTTGCGCGCTCCGTTTTTCAGATACTGAATCTTTTACCTATTCTACCACGCTTTTGGGCATTGAAAAAGAGGATTTTGCTTTTCCTATCCCCATACCGGGAGGTCCGCCGTAATCTTTTCTAATTCCTGTGCAAGAAACGTCAGTCTTTCCCTCAGATGGTTGTTATGCGGTGCATCTCCGTTCAGCAGATAGTCCGTTCTGACATTCAGGCAGAACGAAAGATCCTGCAGCAACTCAATCGAGCAGCAGCGGCTTCTCGTTTCAAAAACATCAATATGTCCTAGTTTGCAGCGCAACCATATCAAATTTTCTACGTTTTTCGCAGGTCTCATTTTCACGATTCCACGCAAAAAATTGAACACTGTTAGCGTTTAACAAACGCATATAGTGTGCCTACTCATTTTATCCATCCCATTTATACACAGTTCCGAACCAAAAGAACCGCATAAAGTTCTCATCAAAAAACAGGGAGTGACATCAAATCACTCCCCGTTTGCATTGATTGTATTAGAGTTTCGTCATCCAGAGCCCATGCAGATTGCAGTATGCGTAAACGGCCACCGGTTTTTCACTGCCCAGTTCAAAAACAGTGCTGGGAGCCTGCCCCGGATTCAGATAGCGGATCTGCCCACCGTTCTCAGTCTCCACGAAGATCCACTGGATATAGTGAACATCCGCCATGGGGTGCTCTACCGCGCCCACTGTGACCGTGAGACGACTGCCGGAAAGCTCTGCCACCGGCAGATGCTTCTCGCCGCTGGCTTCCACCGTATTGGGAACCAGCTCTTTCATCTTCTCCCCGCAGCAGACCAGCGGAACGCCTGCGTTATGGATGGTAGTGACGAGGTTGCCACAGTGATTGCAGATGTAAAACTTTGCCTTCATATCGAAATCCTCCATCGGAATGTTGTCGGTGTGTTTCTTGTATCTATATGATAACATTTCCTATTTATGATTTCTGTGACTGAATCACGCAAAGCGTTTTTCTGCCGTCTTCACCCTTCCCTCTGCTCCACGATTTCCAGACTATCCCGCCCTACATGGCAGAGCAAAAACAGCACTTGCACACCTGCAGCCTTTGCTTCGGCCAGTGCCGTGCCAAACTCCGGCTGTGTGCTGACATTTGGCCGCATCTCGGTGATGCCTTCCATCTGAATCACGAAAGCCACTGCGCACCGATACCCTGCCTGCTGTGCCTGCGCCAGCTCGTGCAGGTGCTTCACGCCGCGCTCGGTGGGTGCATCCGGGAAATAGCCGATACCGTCCACTTCCAGTGTGCAGCCCTTGACTTCCATCAGATACTTCTGTTCGCCCTTTTCCATGTAAAAGTCGATGCGGGACTTCCCATAGGTGAATTCCGGCCTGATATAGTCGTAGCCCTGTTTTGCAAGCCACTCCCCTACCACCTTATTGGGTGCCTGACTGTCCATATTGACCCAGCCGAGGCCCTGCTTGTGTACCGCCACAAGGTCGTATTTTGTTTTGCGTTTCGGGTTGTCTGACACTTCCAGCCGCACCGCAGTACCGGGCAGCAGCAGTTCTCTGCACCGCCCGGTGTTCTTGACATGGACGGTTTCCACTGCTCCATTCACTTCTACATGGGCAATAAAGCGGTTGGGACGGTCAACAAAAATGCCGTCTGCGATTTCTCTGTATTTCAATCTTTACTCCATTTTCAGTACAGGATTCGGGAGCCATGCCCATCCTGTTTACCAAGATACAGTTCCACGACCCTCCTGCCGCTTTCGCTGTTGCAGAGTTCTTCCTTGCAGTAGCCGCAGAGTTTTCCTTCCGCTTCCGATACATAGCGGTGCAGCGGTTCCTGCAGGTCTTTCGGGATGCTGCCCCACGGAATGACATAGCTTATGCCCGTATCCCCCACATCCACGATGCAGGCCCGCTCACTATCCTCATCAGACAAAATCAGGTTCACCAGAAACACATCCGCAAACGGTGCCCCCTGATACTCTGCCTTTTGCCGTCTGCGCTCCGTCCGAAGCTCATCCAGCGCTTGATTCAGGTCATTTTCTGTCAGCGTGGACTTGTACAACAGGATATGCAGTTTCTGCTCCGCCGCTTCACTGTCATTCTGACCGTCCGTCGGGAGTTTCACGTCTGCATGAATACACAATCACTGACAAGCATCCGAAGAACAGAAATCCTGCCGCAAAACCGATCCCTGTAAACAGCTTTTTGAAAAAGCCCATCTCTCACACCTCTTCCGGTTACAGCCTTGCCTGATACACCCGCTCCGTCCGGGCATCGAAGCAGCAGAAAATCACCTGCATGGCGTAATCCGCGTGATCTTCCAGCCATTGTGCCACTGTTTTGACTGCAATCTCCGTGGCATCTTCCAGCGGGTAGCCATACACGCCGGTCGAAATTGCCGGGAACGCAATGCTATGGACATCATGCTCTTTGGCAAGGTTCAGCGAATTGCGGTAGCAGTCCGCCAGCTGCGCGGCATCCTCTGCTGTGCCGGAATAAATCGGGCCTACCGTATGAATGATATACTTTGCTCTCAACCGGTAGCCCTTGGTGATTTTTGCTTCTCCGGTGCGGCAGCCGTGCAGCGTGCGGCACTCCGCCAACAGTTCCGGCCCTGCTGCCCGGTGGATGGCTCCATCCACGCCACCGCCGCCCAGCAGACTGCGATTGGCCGCATTCACGATGCCGTCACAGTCCAGTTTGGTAATATCCCCCTGCACCACTTGAATCTGATTTTTTACTTTTTCAGAAATCATTGTAAACACATCACTTTTTGAGCAGTTCCAACGCTTTCTCCATAGGCACGCAATCGGCATAACAATCTGGCCAGAGGAATTCATTGTAATAGCGGTAGCTCTGCTCCCCTGTCATATACTCGTTGTCCCGCGTGGAATTTGCATAGGCAGGAACGATCATGTGCAGGCCATGCTCAAAGCCCGCCTCCACCGTTGCATTGATGCAGAAGTCGGTCATGATGCCGCAGACCATCACATCTTTTTCGCCCTTTGCGGTCAGATATTCCAGCAATCCGCTCTCTTTCTTGAAAGCGTTGCATACAGTCTTGACGAACCGTTTTTCGGTCTGCAGTGGTGCAAACTCAGAATAGATATCAAACTCATCATCCCCGATGGAGAAACCGGTGCCGGGCCCATCGTCATGCTGGACATAGACGACCTCGATTCCCTGTTCGCGGGCAGTCCGGATCAATTCCCTGATGTTGCTGACAAACTTTTCAAACGCATACAGGCGTTCATCCACGATACCTTTCTGTGTATCCACAACCAGTAAAACCATGTGTAAGCCCTCCTGTTTTTTTTTTTGGTTTCATTCTACCATAGACCGTTTCTTTCTACAAGCGGATTCAAAAAATCCCAACAGGGAAAACCTGTGTTTCACCTGCAGGGATTGATTCAGCCACCCAAGACGATCAGGATCAGCACCACGACCACTGCAATAGCGATCAGGCAGCCGCACCCGCTGCCGTCCCCGCCGCCACCGCCATTGTTGTTGTGGTTTCCGCCACCACCACCGCCGCCGGACGAGCCGCCGAAGTTGCGGTTGAACGCCGTCATGTACTGGGCATAGCCCGTATCGCCTTTGCCGAAGTAACCATAATCACCGTTTGACATTGTTTTGTCTTCCTCAGAAATATATTTTTTCCCTTCTGAGGTTCATTTTATCGAAAGTGATGTCCAACAAGCATCTCTTTCAAAGCATTTTATGCAAAAATCTTTGAAAGCCATGGAAATAACGATTTCTTAAAAGTGATACCAAAGAACTTCTGCGCCTCCTCCAGATTCATCATCAGGCAGTCTCTGGACTTACGTACTTCCAATGTCTCTGGCAATTCTTTCAAAATTCTGTCGGCCTCATATGTCGCACCCGCATTATAGCAGATTTCATTTGTTCGGGGATAAATTTCAAATGAATCCTTGCTGGTTTTCCATGCATGGGAGGAGTTTTCGTGGATACGATCAAGCGTGTTCAGGATTTGATGCAAGCGCGTGATATGAATCTGTGTGTGTTGGCAAAGAAATGCGGAATATCGTACTCCACAATCCAAACCACTGCTCGTCGGGGAGGCCAGTTGAGCGTAGAGACGATTGAAAGAATCTGTCTGGGTTTGTTATGGTTCCCCATCGCCGCAGCAGTCCATAGGCGGTTTTGAAAGATAAATCTCCTTCATTTTCGTTTTCTGCTTAACGGCAGCAAGAAAAAAGACCCCCGCAGCGTATGATTGATATGTACCCGGTTTTCTGGACACCGGTTCAAAATTGAATAATTAAGCTTCCATCATGGATGCTTCCCTGAATTTAGAGGGAGGCATCCATTTTGTTTTCGCTTGGATCCTGCTATTATTGTAATAGTCGATATAATCAGCAATAGCTTTGGAGAATGCTTCAAAGGAAGGATACTGATTCTTGATGAGTCACCCAGCGGTCTTGACGGGCAGAATTATGCGCCAGATCGCAGAAAGGCTGAAAAGCGAGGTGCGGAGCGGCAGAACCATTCTCGTGATCACCCACGACAGGGAGCTGATCGAGAGCTGCTGCGATAACATTGTGGAGGTTGAAAAACGATCATCATGAAACCGCCGAGGACTATTATGGGATATCCGCGCCGGAGGAATCGTTTTTCGCCCCTGCCGGCAGCTCCACCGCAATGGTAGTGCCCTTCTCCGAACTTTTCTCCACCCAAACGGAGCCGCCGTGGAGGTCGGCGATCTCCCATACCAGTGAGAGCCCCAGTCCTGCGCCGCCGTATTCCCGGCTGCGAGACTTGTCCACCCGGAAGAAGGGCTGGAAGATACTGCGCTGATACTCCTCCGGGATGCCGCAGCCGGTGTCGGAGACGCGGAGCAGGAGCTTTTCCAACTCCTGAGTGACAGAAACCCGTACCGAGCCGCCCGGCCGGTTGTACTTGACAGCATTCTCCGTCAGGTTGAAGATCAGCCGGTAGATCAGTGCATCGCTGCCGGTCATAATGCCGTCGCCCTCCGCCGTCAGCGTGACACCGAGCTTATCTGAGAGCGGCGCAAGATCTGTGAAGATTTCCTCGATCATGGGAGCGAGCTGGATCCGCTCGTTCCGCGCCACCTGCCGCAGATTGCTCATCTCCAGCAGTGTCCTGGTCATCTGTGCCAGCCGCTCCGTCTGCTCACGCAAAAGCGTGAGGAACTCCGCCGTCTCCGGCCGCACATCAGGATGCTCCGCGGAAAACAGCTCCAACTGCGCCTGCATTAGTGCCAGTGGCGTGCGCAGCTCGTGAGCGGCGTTGCCGGTAAACTGCCGCTGGGCGGAAAAGGCGTTGTTCAGCCGCTCCAGCATCTGGTTGAACGAGCGGCTCAGCTGCCGGAACTCCGAAATAGTGTCTTCATCGATCCTCATATCGGCAAGATTGTTCAGCTGCACCTGCTCCACCTGCGAGGTAAAGCTGCGCAGGGGCTTGAGAGCGCGTCCGCTGACGAAATAGGCGAGGATGCCGCTGAGCAGCGTTACCGCCGCCGTGATGTACCAATTGGTGGTGCGGAAGCGCCCCTGCACCCCATCGACGACGATGGTCAACTCCTCGTTGGGCGCTATGAGCTGCGGGTCAAAGCTCGCCGCTCCGCCATCATTCAGGATCACCGTGCCGCCGCCTTGCAAGCTGTCCGCAATGGTGTCCATATAGTACACACCGGAGGAGCACAGCAGCAAATTCATGGCCACGCAGGTGATGCCAATGAGCAGGACGGTCATCAGCGTGATGCGCCACTGCAGGGAAAGCCGCTTCATTCCTCCTCGCCTCCCATCAGATAGCCCTCGCCGATGCGGTTGCGGATGGGGTCATAGCCCAGCACGGCGCGGAGCTTTTTGCGCAGAGCGGAGATGTGGACGCGAATGGAATTGCTGAAGTTGTCCACGCTGTTGTCCCAAACGTGATCCATCAGCTCCTCCTGACTCACGGGCCTTCCTTGATGCACCATCAGGTATTCCAGGATTCCTGTTTCCTTCCGGGTGAGCGTCAGCGTCTGCCCGTTGACGGCGGCGGTACGGGAGCGGGTGTCAAAGGTCAGGCCTCCGCAGCTCAGCAGCACATCCTGCTGGGTGAACTGCCTCAATGTCAGGCTGCGGATGCGGGCCTCCAGCTCGGCAAGATGAAAGGGCTTTGCAAGATAGTCGTTCGCCCCGGCATCCAGCCCCTGCACCTTGTCCTCCACTTCGCTGCGGGCGGAGAGGATCAGCACCCGCGTCTCCCGGTCGGTCTGCCGCAGGGTGCGCAGCACCGTCATGCCGTCCTTTTTCGGCAGATTCAGATCAAGAAGCACCAGATCGTATCGTTCCACGCCCAGAAGCGCCAGCGCCTTTTCCCCGTCATAACAGTAGTCCACGCTGTAGGCCAGCCGCCGCAGGCTGCGGACGATGGTCTCGCACAGGGCGCGTTCATCTTCAATTACTAAAAGGTGCATGAGAGCCCTCCTTTTTATTTCTTCGTTTTTTGTGTTGCTTTCATTATAGCAAAAACAGATAAGGTTTGCGTTAAGTTTTCGTTCTTAACAGAGACTTTAACTCTCCCGCGCTATGATGGGGGCAGAAAATCGGAAAGGGTGATGAAAAATGAGCTGCGGGAAAAAGGCAGCGGCGCAGATCGTGCTGCTGATGGCCGGAGCCGCCATGCTGTGCTTCGGTGTCTGGCGGGGCGAGGCGGCGACAGTGCTGAGCAAAGCAATCAAATTATGTCTGGAGTGTGTTGGCATTGGGTAAAAAGTTTTCAGGCGTTTCACAGACCATGTCCCGCTTCCGGGGCTGGATTCAGGCGGGGGCGACACTGCTGACCAACCTGCATCTGCCGAACTTTCTCAAGGGCGGACTGTATCAGGGAGCAGGGAAGACCGTCTGCGTGCCGGGGCTGAACTGCTATTCCTGCCCGACAGCCTCCGGTGCCTGTCCCATCGGTGCGTTTCAGGCAGTGGTAGGCTCGTCAAAGTTCAGTTTCTCCTATTATATCACAGGCTTTCTCATTTTGCTGGGAGTCCTACTGGGACGCTTTATCTGCGGTTTTCTGTGTCCCTTCGGCTGGTTTCAGGAGCTGCTGCATAAAATCCCGACAAAGAAGCTCTCCACAAAGAGGCTGACGCCCCTGACATACCTGAAATACGCTGTCCTGCTGGTGATGGTTTTCCTGCTGCCGGCGTTCCTTGTGAACGATGTTGGCATGGGAGACCCGTTCTTCTGCAAATACCTCTGCCCCCAAGGCGTGCTGGAGGGAGCCATCCCTCTGTCCCTTGCCAATTCCGGCATCCGGGCGGCGCTGGGCAAGCTGTTTACATGGAAATTCAGCATTCTGCTGTCGGTGATCGTGCTGAGCGTACTGTTCTACCGACCGTTCTGCAAGTGGCTCTGCCCGCTGGGCGCGTTCTACGCGCTGTTCAACCGGGTGTCCCTCTTCCAGATGAAGGTGGATAAGAATAAGTGCGTTTCCTGCGGGAAATGCGCCAGAGCCTGCAAGATGGATGTGGATGTGACGAAAACGCCCAACCATACCGAGTGCATCCGCTGCGGGATGTGTATCCGTGCCTGTCCGACGAACGCCGTGTGCTTCCGCTACGGCTTCGGCGATGGAAAAGAGAAAGAAAACGCAGCGACACTGCGAGAAAACAACAACAAAGCTTAAGGAGAAACGAATATGAACGCAAAGAAGATACTGGCTCTGATGCTGTGCGCGATGATGCTGCTCTCCCTTGCAGCCTGCGGCGCAAAGGACAACGACAAGCAGGCGGATATGAGCGGAGACAGCTCCGCCATGACCGGCGAGCCGAAAACCGCCGAGGAGGCACTCGCCCTGCACAAGGAGCTGCTGGAGCGGGAGAACGCGATCCTGTCGGAAAATACCGAGCTGTGGGAAAAGGTTTTCATGGCGGCCGACAAGGGCATGACCATGCAGGAGGACGGCAAAAACTACGGCGACTTCCTGCTGGATACCGTCGAGGCTGCTAAAGAGCAGTTCACCGACAAGGAGTATGAGTGGCTGAAGGAGTCAGCCACGGAGATCAGCAATATTGAAAACAGGCTGACCGAGTTGGAAGAGAAGTATCCCGAGATCATCCAGAAGTCCATGGACGGCGATATGAGCATGCCCGCGGGCAGCGACACGAGCACCCCTCCCGACGACGGCAGTATGCAGAAGTTCCCCGCCTTTGAAGGGAAAGATCTGGACGGCAACACGGTGAAGAGCGACGAGCTGTTCTCCGCCAACGCCGTCACCGTGGTGAATTTCTGGTTCACCACCTGCAATCCCTGCGTAGGCGAGCTTTCCGAGCTGGATGCGCTGAACAAGGAACTGGCGGAGAAAGGCGGCTCCCTCATCGGCGTCAACACCTTCACGCTGGACGGCGACGAGAAGGCCATCGCCGAGGCGAAGGATGTGCTTGCCAAGAAGGGCGCCACCTATCAGAATGTGTATTTTGACTCCGACGGTGAGGCGGGAAAGTTTACTACCAACATCTTTGCTTATCCCACCACCTATGTGGTCGACCGCAGCGGCAATATCGTGGGTGAACCCATCGTAGGAGCCATCACAGAAAAGAAGCAGGCGGAGACGCTGCAAAAGCTCATCGAGCAGGCGCTCGCCGCCGATGTGGGCTGACCCGAGATTTAAAAAAGCGCCTGCTGTGCGCCGCTGCATTGCCCATGGCGCTCGAAGGGTCGGAGTGAGTCCTGATTCCCCTGAAAGGAGGAAACGTGATGTATCGAAGCGTATTGGCACTGCTTTTCGCCTCGGTGCTGCTGCTCAGCGGCTGCGCTGTCGGGCAGCAGACTGTGCCGAAGGAAAAGAGCGGACAGGAAACAAACATGGACGGAGCGGCTTTTGACCGGTCCGACGAGGAGATCACCTATATGGATACCACAGACAATGTCATCTATCTGGCGGGCGGCTGCTTCTGGGGCATGGAAC
Source organism: Faecalibacterium sp. BCRC 81149 (assembly GCF_022750605.1). Taxonomy (NCBI): domain Bacteria; kingdom Bacillati; phylum Bacillota; class Clostridia; order Eubacteriales; family Oscillospiraceae; genus Faecalibacterium; species Faecalibacterium sp. BCRC 81149. The sequence continues at coordinate 473,087 of NZ_QXJA01000001.1, forward strand.
AGCTGATGCAGTCCATCCCCGGCGTCATCGATGCCGAGAGCGGCTACGCCAACGGCACCTGCGAGGCGGATGCCGATTACAAGACCGTCTGCAAGGGAGAGACCGGCTTTCGGGAGACCGTGCGGGTGGAATACGACCCCGAGCAGGTGAGCCTCGACGCGCTGCTGATGGCGTACTTCTATGTGATCGACCCCACGGTACAAAACCAGCAGGGCAACGACCGAGGCAGCCAGTACCAGACCGGCGTTTACTTCACCAATGAAAGCGCGAGAGAAACGGTGAAGCGCATCGCGGAGATCGAGCGCGGCCGCAGCGAGAAATTCTTTGTGGAGATCGGCCCACTCAAGAACTACTATCCCGCCGAGGAATACCATCAGAACTACCTCGAAAAGAATCCGGGCGGCTACTGCCACATCCCGCGCGCGGAGATGGAGCTTTTTTCCCGGCTGCGCATCGACCCGGGCGACTATCAGAAGCCCGCGGCGGAATCCATCCGGGACAAGCTGACGGCGGAGCAGTACCGTGTTACGCAGGAGAGCGGCACAGAGCGCCCTTTCACAGGCGAGTTCTGGGATAAGTTTGAAAAGGGCATCTATGTGGATGTCGTCACCGGCGAGCCGCTCTTTTCCTCCACAGATAAGTACGAGAGCGGCTGCGGCTGGCCGGCTTTCACAAAGCCTATCGAGGGCCCCGCTGTGGTGGAAAAAGAGGATTTGAGCCATGGAATGCGCCGCACGGAGGTCAGAAGCCGCGCCGGAGACTCCCATCTCGGTCATGTGTTCACCGGCGATCCGGAGTCCCCCAATGGCGTGCGCTACTGCATCAACAGTGCGGCCCTGCGCTTCGTCTCCTATGAAAAAATGGAGACCGAGGGCTACGGATACCTGCTGTACCTGTTTGAAAAATAGGACGCAAACGGTCGGCAGTTCTCATGCAAGGAACTATCAGCACATCACAGCATATCGGACTGCCACCGGGCAGTCCGATATGCTGTGAATGGAACAGAGAAGCGCCCGTATCAGCATTTATGCTGGCACGGGCGCAAATCATTTAAGGCATGCTTTACACCCCTGTTTCTTTCGTTATATCAGAAACGGGGAGATGACTTTGTGGTTTTTTGACAGGCTGAGGAAGGCTCCGGCGCTTTTGGCACCGGAGCCTTCCTTGAGTCTTACTTCGCTAGTACAACGGAAATTTTGATCTCCTTTTCCGCCTCGCTCAGGTCGAACGCACCGCCGTCGGCAACGGTCACGCGCAGCTCGTAAAGCGTGCCGGCGGTAAGCTCTGTTACGGTCTTGCCGTCCTCGTCCGTGATCGACCACAGCGCGGGTTCGACCTTTGCCAGCTTGCCGTCTGCGCCATAGGCGTAGAGGGTCAGCGCGGAGGTGCTTCCGGAAAGATTGTTCATCCGGAAGGCGACGGTGGTGTTGGGGTGGACGTTTTCGACTGTCACGGTATTGCGCCAGCTTGCAACCTCGCCTTCGCCTCCGTCCTGTTCAAACTGTGCCTGCGTCAGCACGTTTCGTGTGGCCTTATCGAGGTTGACCTCTCGGTACGGCATTTCGGGAAGATACACAAAACGGTCCTGCAGGCGCAGCAGCTCCAGATAGCCGGTCGGGCAGTAGAGCGCGTTGCCGCTGTTGCCGGCGTACATCCCGATCGCCATGTTGTTGTAGCCGTATTTATTGGAAACATCCATCGTGAAAACGGTCTCGCCGGTCTCAAAGTCCAGCATGATGTACTGCCACATCCCGGTGGTCACATCCTGCACATAGCCGTACAGATAGCCGGTCGCGGTGGAGAGCTTGAAAATCGAGGTATCGCTCAGGTCGTTCCGGCACCAGACGCTCTTCATCTCGTAGCCGTTGGCGGTCTTTACGGTGTCTACGCGCTCAATGCCCGGGGCGATCATGATGTTGCCCTTCATAAGCCAGTTCTGGTCGTAAATATTGGCGTAGCTCTGGATGGAGGAGTCGTTGTTGGGGTCTGCCAGACCTGCGTTGCCCGCGCCGAACCAGTTGCAGACGATGGTACTGACGGTGCCTTCGCCGTCATCGTAGACGATGGCAGAGTTCTCAACGGCTACCTGATAGCCCTCGGGCAGATCATCCAGCACCGGGGTGCTTGCCACCACCTCGCCGGTCTTCATATCGAGCGCAAGAAGATTCACGGGGTCCTGATTGTCGGTGAACAGCACAAGGTTCGGCGTCAGGGTGGGCGAGCAGCCGCCGCCCCATGCAAGACCGCCGCCGGTGGTCTTATCGCCTTCGCCGCTCACCTTTGCGCCCGCGCTCTTGTACGGCGTGCACCACACAACGTTTACGCCGTCCTCTGCGCGCAGAAGATAGCAGTTCTGGTTGGTCAGGATGACCGCACCCTCCTTGGAGGCGGCGATGCCGTTTTCTGCACCCTCGCCGGGGGTCAGCTCGTGGACAAAGACCGCCTTGGAAAGGTCTGTCTGCCTGCCGTTCAAAATTGCATCAATGGCAGAATGGGCAATATAGCCGATAACGCCCTGCTGCTGGCGCTGCGGATAAATGCGGAAGCCGCCCGTTGCAAACCAGAGGTTTCCGTCATAATCAAAGACCACGGACAGAAGATTCTGGGTCAGCTCCTTGCCAAGTGCAGCCTCGGCGGCAGCCTTGATGTCGATGTCCAGCACCTTTTCAAATTCGGGCAGCACGTTGCCGCTTTCGTCTGTTGCGCGGAGCATCAGCACATGATTGTTGCTCGTGGGGCAGACGATGCGGTTGGATTCGTCCAAGAAGGTGTAGGAGCTTTGGATAACGTAACCGCCGCCGTCATGCTTCTTCGGGGAGAAATAGCCGAGCGTCTTTGTTTCTTCGGCGTTCAGATCCCGGATGGCGATGCCGCCAAGCAGCGGCACAACGGCATGACCGTAGCTGTCAAAGTAGATGGCGGGAGAAGCGTTTGCGTTCGTTTTCTCGTAGGAAACGTTGATCTCGGGGTAGATGCCCAGCGGCAGGATCTCATCCGTCGAGTCAGTATTGTAGCCGTCATGGTGGATGTTGGCATCGCTCTTTGCCATGTAGGGGTTCTCATCTACCTGCTTGGGGTGCAGGGCTTTCACGGGCAGTGCCGTAGAGGTGGGTTCCTCCGCCGCGGGCTGTACCGCAGCAGGCTGTGCGGGAGCTGCCGAAGCGGCGCTGCTGTCCGCAGGGGGCTGCGTTCCGCCGCAGGCAGCCATGGAAAGGCACAGGGCAGCTGTCAGGGACAGGCTTAACGCAGAATGGATGATATTTCTCTTTTTCATAAACCGTTCTCCTTGTTGTGTTCGTTGCGGTCAGACCGGAGCGGCGCTTTCTTGTCCAGCCAGCTGCAAAAGCCCTGCCGTAAAGCGTCTTCGGTCACCGGCTCGAGCAGAAAGTAGTCTGCGCGCAGCCGGAAGGCGTGGAGCGAAAAATTCAGGTCACTGCACCAGATGATGCGCGTTTGGGGACAAAGTGTGCGCAGATGCTCTACCGCGTTCAAGCCATCGACACCCGGCAGGGCAATCAAGGCATTGGTCAGCGGCTCGTTGTGTGCGGCTTCAAAAAAGCTTTCCTGATCGCGGTAACAATCCATTTGGGGAAACAAACAATGCTCGGCGCAGAACCGTAGGAGCTGCTCTGCTAAAAAGGCTTCCTGCGCCATGCTGTTTGTCAGCACGGCGATTCGATGCACAACACCCCTCCTTTCCTTCTGCCGTCGTTGGGGGTTTTTCTGTCTTCAGTATACGGGCAGGCGCAGCCTTTTCAAGGCATTTGGCACGAAAGCCCGGTTTCCGGCACGAAATCCAGGTTTCTGCTGCGACAGAACCGGGCAACTGTGCTATAATCAGGATGAAAGATTTTATAAAGGAGGTTGGAAGCTGTTTGTAAGCAGCTTTCCGGTATAGCATGAGAATTGCAATTGTCGATGACCTCGATGCGGAGCGCGCGCAACTGAAGGAGCGCCTGGTGCGGCAGCTGCGCGCGCGCGGCACAGAGGCGGAGCTTCTGGAATTTGACAGCGGAGAGGCTTTTCTGGCGGCAGAAAACGAGCAGCGTTTTTCCGCCGCATTTCTGGACATTTACATGGAAGGCTTAAGCGGCATGGAGACGGCAAAGGAGCTGCGAAAAACCGATGCAGACTGCCTTCTGGTTTTTACCACGACCTCGACAGACCATGCGCTCGAGGGCTTTCAGGTGCGGGCGCTGCACTATCTGGTCAAGCCCTTTTCCGAAGCCGAGCTTTCTGCCCTGCTGGATGAGATGCTCTCAAAGCTTCCGCGCCCCGAGCCGATTCTGACGGTGAAGGTCGATGGCAGTGACATCCGTTTGTGCTACCGGGATATCGTTTCCGCCGAGCATTTTGCCCACATGATCAGCATCCGCACCACCGCCGGCAAAACGCTTGCCACGCGCCAGAGCTTCAAGGCGTTCACAGAGCCGCTCAAAAAAGACCCTCGGTTTTTCGTCTGCGGTCGCGGTGCAATCGTCAATATGGAGAACGCTGCCGATTTTCAGGATGCCGCCTTTTGTATGACGGACGGCAGCCGCATCTATGTCAGTCAGGAGCTTTTAAAGGCAGCCCGGCAGGCATTTATGGAGTTTCTGTTGCAAAGGGGGCGTGTGGGTTGAAGGACCTCCTGCGCCCGATTTTGGAGCTCACCGTGGTCTTTCCGGGTCTGCTGCTCGCGTATTTTCCGGTGCGCTCTTATTTGAAGCAGCCGCCCGCAAGGCTTGCGGCATGGGCAGTGCCGCTGCTGCTCGGGCTTTGCCTTGGCGGCGGACTGCTTTGCTATTGTTTCAACAGCCCGACTGCGCTCCCCCTGCTGGTTATCACACTTGCGGCGAGCCTTCTGTATGTCAAAACATTGCAGACCTCTCTCTGGAAGTCCGGAACGATTGCGCTGGCGGTCTGCGCGGTATTCGCCTGCCTGAACAGCTTATCCCGCGCCATCGGCACGGCGATCACACTGCGGCAGCAGCTGCCGCCGGATAAGCCGTGGTTCTGTTTTGCTGCCTGCATTTTTTATAATGCGGTCTGCTGGCTGATCACTGCCGCAGCGTATTATCCCGCCACCCACGCAGTGCGCATGATGGTGGAGGATGATAACTTTGCGCAGACATGGTATGCGTTCTGGGTGCTGCCGCTTGTGTTCATTCTGCTGAACCTTTTCATGATCCCGCGTTACCCGACGACGCTTCAGACCGGGCGGGTCTTGCAGGTCTACATCGTTATGAGCATCGCGCTTTTGTTTTTGATGCTCTTCTTCAACGCGATCTTCCTTCTTATGGCGATCAGCATCAACCGGAACGCGAGATTGCAGCAGGAGAACCAGTTTCTTTCCATGCAGCAGCAGCGCTACGAAAGCCTGAAAGCCGCCATCGAGGAAGCCCGGCAGGCACGGCACGATATGCGCCACCAGATGAATCAGCTCTCCGCGCTGGCTGAAGCGGGAGATTTGGACGGTCTGAAGGCTTATCTTGCAAAAACCGTCTCCCGCATCCCGGAGCTGGATATGAGCTTTTGCGAAAACCGGGCGGCGGACAGTGTTGTAGGCTATTACTGTGCCCTTGCAAAGCGTGAGGGAATCCCCTTCTGTGCCAAGCTGGATCTGCCGCAGACGCTTCCCGTGGACGAGATCGATATGTGTCTGGTGCTGTCGAATCTTCTGGAAAACGCATTCGAAGCCAGCCTTCGCACCGCTCCCGCCCGGCGGAAGATCGAGGTCACCGCGTATGTCCATGCCGCGCGGCTCGTGCTGATCGAAGCGGAAAACGCCTTTGACGGGGAGATCAACGAAAATAGCGGAGTTTTCCGCTCGTCCAAGCGCAAGGGAAACGGCATCGGAATCCAGTCCGTCCGCCATATCGCAGAAAAATCCGGCGGGGCAAGTACGGTTACCTATCAGGACGGTCTGTTCTGCGCAAAGGTCATGCTTCGTGGATAATTATGTCCAGCCTTTCCAAAACGGCACGACTACAAATTTCAGCAGTCTCGCTTCCGGAAATCCCTGTATGTACCGGATCACCGTTTTTGCAAAGATGTTGGATGTTGTCGTGTTCCAATCTGCCAGTTTTACTATCTCGGCTGTGCCGTTCTCAAAGTCAAACCGCAGCTCGCCCCATTCGCCATCGTTGTCTACCAGATATTCGTAGACAGCGGCGGTAATCGTTTCACCTGTTTTCCGACACTCCGTCTGCCGCAGAGAAATTGTGTGTGCGGGATTGATCTTCGTTGCTTTTGCCGTGCTCGTCGGAAGGGCGGGTTTTTCCGAAATCCCCATCTCAAACGGCACGACCACGGATTTCAGCAGCCTCGCTTCCGGTAAGCCCTGAACAAACCGGATCGCCGTTTTTGCAAAGATGTTAGATTTTACCGTATCCCAATCCGCCAGCTTTACGATCTCCGCTGTGCCGCTTTCAAAGTCAAACCGCAGATTACCCCATTCGCCGTCGTTGTCCGCCTGATACAGGTAGACCGCGGCGGCTATTTTTTTGTTCCTTTTGCGGCACTCGGTCTGTTTCAGCGTCACGGTATGGATCACACCGCTTCCCAGCATCTTCAGCCGTACTGCGTGCCACGAGCTGTTTTTCGTTCAACAGCGGAACGGACACTGTACGCCCATCAACGTGGAGGGCGCACTCTAGGACTGCACCAGTTTTCCGGCCACATCCGCCAGCTGCTGGCCAAAACTTTCGCTTTGAACGCCATAGTTTTCTGCCAACATAGACCTGACCGGCTCTTTCAGGGATTCATTGATCTGCCACAGGTCCGGGTACAGGGCGTTTCGCCGCGGTGCCGTATCAGACACATCAAAGACATAGTGCAGGCGCGGGTATCCGCCGGATTCATCCAGCAGCGCAATGCCCTTGGAACCACGCCGGACGTAACGGTTCATGCACCAGCTGACAAGATAACCGTTTCCCTCCCAATAGCCATCTTGGCGGTTTGTCGCACCGAGAACTTTTGCATAAGCAGCCCCGACTGAGGGCTTTTCTGCGATTACTAAGCGATAAGACAATAAGTATTCCTCCATTTCTTCTTGATTTTTTCGCAAAATTCACTTGAAAAAGCATATCGCTTCGGCTAAAATGTAATCATATGAAAAATCAGCCGAAACAATTGAAAGTAGGTGATGAACGTGAGCTATATTACCAGAAGTCTTGAGAAAGTTGTGCAGCAGGTCACGCAGGAATATTCGGTTGTGCTTGTGACCGGCCCCCGGCAGGTAGGAAAAACAACTATGCTGCAAAAACTCATGGAAGGAACTTCCCGTGGATATGTTTCACTGGACGATTTGAACGAGCGGGCACTCGCAAAAAATGATCCGGAATTGTTTTTGCAGCTGCATAAGCCGCCTGTTCTGATTGATGAGGTTCAATATGCACCGGAACTATTTACCTATATCAAAGTCTATGCAGATACTCACCATGAGCCGGGTGCCTTTTGGCTGACCGGGTCACAGGTGTTCAAGCTGATGCACGGGGTACAGGAATCACTTGCCGGGCGTGTTGCAGTGCTGTCAATGACTTCTCTTTCGCAGTCAGAAATAAACGGTGCAGATACCGAGCCATTCCGTGTAGATTTGGACGCTCTGCTGAACCGCGAGGAAAAAGCTGTGCCCGCAGATACCAAAGATATCTTTGAGCGTATCTATCGGGGCTCCATGCCCGCTATTGCAAGCGGAAAAAATACCAACAGCCAGATTTTTTACAGCAGCTACCTTTCTACCTATATTGAACGCGACGTAAAAGAGCTTTCAGATGCCATCGATGCACTGAAATTTCTGCGTTTCATGACGGCGGTTGCGGCCCGCTGCTCGCAGATGCTGAACGTTTCTGAGATTGCACAGGATGCGGACATCAACCAGAAGCAGGCAAAAGATTGGCTGCACATTCTGGAAACACTGGGTATCATCTTCTATCTGCACCCCTATTCCAATAACCTTCTGAAGCGTTTGGTAAAAACCCCAAAGCTCTATTTTTATGATACGGGATTGGTCTGCTATCTGACCAAGTGGAGCAGTGCAGAGGTTCTGGAGTATGGTGCCATGAACGGTGCAATCCTCGAAAACTATGTTGTTTCCGAAATTGCGAAGACCTATCTGAATACCGGCAGAGAGCCGTTTTTGTACTACTACCGCGACAAAGATGCAAAAGAGATTGATATTGTTCTGGAGCAGGATGGTGTTCTGAATCCCATCGAAATCAAAAAGACCTCGAATCCCGGCACCGAATTGACGAAGGTGTTCTCTTTGCTGGACAAAGCCTCTGTCCCACGCGGGAAAGGTGCTATCGTCTGCATGAAGCCAAAAGTCGGCATCATAGATCGAGATAACTATATCGTCCCGATTTGGATTATCTGAATTTCAATATGTAAGGCGGCAAACGCCGCCAGTAAAATTATTCTTCTGCGTTATCCCCCTCGCCGGGTTCCTCCGGCTCATCCTCCATCGGAATCTCAAAATCGCCCTTGTCCTCGGTGTAATCTGCATCGGGGTCAAGGGCTTCTTTTTCAGCAGTATAGGCTTCGGCATCCTCTTCTTCCATCAGGGTCAGAAGGTCGGCTTCATCCACCAGATTCATGAAGTGGACGGTCTGCTGTCCCTTGGCATTACGGTCAATGACCAGATAAAAAGTCGCACCCGACTTGCTGACCAGCGTGATGAACTGCTGCCCGCTGCCATCGGAATAGCTGGTGTGGTAAATAATTCTTAATCATTGGTTTTACCTCACTTTTAGAAAATGAAAATCGCAATATGGCGAACCATTTCCTAATGTGCCAGTTCGTTCAAAACGAATTTTGGGTAATAAACCTGAAAAAGAAATATCATCATTTTCACAATACACACAACATAACTCTGGACAATCATACATTTTTGTTAGTTCCCAATAAATGCAATTATGCAAATTGAAGTGTATCTCTTTGCCATTACATTTAACCCATTCCGTTGTCCAACCGTCATCGGGAAAATTTTTTCGCATATGCTTTTTTACACCTAACCGATAGATGGTATATGCAAAAGGCATACTTCCTAACTTTTTCATTTCTTCTTTTTGAACGTTTGCGGCTTTATGGGTTTCGTTTCTAACATATTCTAACGCTTCATTTTGGTTTATACCCTCTCCTCGAAGTGCCTTGTAATAAGCCAACGTTGGAAATAGCTTTAATTGCAAATGATTTTGAATTGTGGCGTTATTGCGATAGTCGGCGTTATTCAGAAGTTCTTGATAAATTTTTTCTGCTTGCTCAAAAATCAGCTTTCCTTTTTCTTGCCCAAACTGTTGAATACAATCCACTTCTAAAAAGGGAAGCGTAGTTTCATTTAGTTTCATCATCATTTCCTCCCTTGAAGTGGCCTAAACCTTTCAAAATCTTTACAGCAACCTCTTTCATTACATCAGCTTTGACTACAGCTATTCCTTGTTCCTCATCGCCTAAAACGAGTAGCGTGTCTCCGGGATTTATGTCAAATATTTCTCGCGCTTCTTTGGGAATGACAATTTGTCCGCGCTCCCCAACCTTAACAGTTCCAAATATGTGCTTTCCTTTTGGCATGGACATTGTACAGCATCTCCTTAATTCATGTTTTTCATACTTACATGAAAAGTATACACCACTTCAAGAAAAATGTCAAATCACCTTTACTGATTACGGAATAATGGGAATAGCTGTCTTTCATATTGTGGTGTTACTTTATGGCACATGAGCATTGGCACCGGGGTTATCCGAGCCATAACCTTCCAGCAGATTTACTGCGCCCCAAACACCGAGACCGGCACCCAGAGCCACCACCAGAGTCTGCAGAACTTCCACAGCAGAGTTAAAGAATTCCATAGTCGTTTCTCCTTTATAATTAAAACCTTGCAGACCATGGCCTGCCATGCTACAATAGCCGCATCTACGGCCACCGGACAACAGGAAAGGAGTATCTCATGGCCAAAACTGCTGACACCATTGCCATCTATTCCCGCAAATCCCGCTATACCGGCAAGGGCGAAAGTATCGGAAATCAGATCGACCTCTGCCGCGAATATATCCGCACTCACTACGGCGATGCCGCTGCGGAACATGCCGTTGTCTTTGAGGACGAGGGCTTTTCCGGCGGCAACCTGAACCGCCCGGACTTCAAAAAGATGATGACTGCGGCCAAGGAACGGAAATTCAAGGCCATTGTGGTCTACCGTCTGGACCGCATCAGCCGCAACATCAGCGACTTTTCCAGCCTGATTGAAGAACTGGGACGGCTGGGCATCGACTTTGTGTCCATCCGGGAAAGTTTTGACACGTCCAGCCCCATGGGCCGCGCGATGATGTACATCGCATCCGTGTTCAGTCAGCTGGAACGTGAGACCATCGCGGAGCGCATCCGGGATAACATGCACGAATTGGCAAAGACCGGGCGCTGGCTGGGCGGCACGACCCCCACGGGCTATGCTTCCGAAAGCGTCAAGAGCATCACGGTGGACGGCAAGACCAAAAAGGCCTGCAAGCTCAAGCTGCTGCCGGACGAAGCAGAGATCATCTACAAAATTTTCGACCTCTACGAGCAGTACGATTCCCTGACCATGACCGAGACCGAGCTGCTGCGGCAGGGCATCAAAACAAAAACCGGGCGTTCGTTCACCCGGTTTTCCATCAAGTCTATTTTGCAGAATCCTGTCTACCTGATTGCAGACAAGGACGCCTATCAGTATTTTGTGGACAATGAGGCAGAACTGTTCGCCCCGGAGTCCGATTTCGACGGTGTGCGCGGCGTGCTGGCCTACAACCGCAGCGACCAGGAAAAAGGCCGTGCTACAGTCTACAATCCCATCAGCGAATGGATCGTTTCGGTGGGCGGACACCCCGGCATCATCTCCTCGAACCGGTGGATTCGGGTGCAGGAATCGCTGGAGCGGAACAAATCCAAGTCCTACCACAAGTCCCGCGGCAACGAAGCTTTGCTCACCGGTCTGCTGTGGTGCTCCTGCGGCAGCCGGATGTACCCGAAGGTCACCGGTCGCAAAACTGCCGACGGGCAGGTGGTCTTTCCCTATATGTGCAAACTGAAGGAGCGCAGCCGGAGGGAGTTATGTAATGTCCGGAATGCCAATGGCAATCTGTTGGATGCCGCCATCTGCGAACAGGTCAAGCACCTTGCCGACCATTCCAGCGACTTTATGAAGCAGTTGGAAAAGGCAAAGTCCGCCCACGCAGGCAACCGTTCCGAGTGTGAGACCAAGCTTTCTGCCCTGCGCAAGGAGCAAGCCGAGACGCAGCGGAAAATCAATGCACTGATCGATTCGCTCGCTGACTTCAGCGACAGCACCGCTGCTGTCCACCTGAAAAAGCGCATCGAGGAACTGAATGCACAGGATGCCACCCTGAGCTCCCGCATCCGGGAGCTGGAACGCCTTACGGACGAAGGCGTTCTGGCAGGGATGGAATTTGACCTGATGCGTCAACTGCTGACCGTGTTCCACGACAACATCGACCACATGACCGTAACCCAGAAGCGTGCCGCCATCCGCACGGTGGTGCGCAAGGTGGTATGGGACGGCAAGGTGGCGCATGTGGTGCTCTTCGGTTCACCGGAGGATGAAATCGACTGGACCACCTTCCCCGTAGACCCGGAGGATGACGAAGGCGGCGGCTCCGGCCCGGAAACGGATGGTTCCGATTCTCCGTCCGGCGTTCGCTGGGGTGAGGATAGCATTCTCAATGCATCTGCTGGCATAGGTCGCAAATCGCGCCTTGCGGGTGGTGTCAAAGGTATCCACGGCCTTCATCAGCCCAATGGTTCCAATTGAGATCAGGTCCTCCTGGTCGCCAGGCTGGGCGTAGTATTTCTTTGCCACATGGGCCACCAGCCGCAGGTTGTGCCGGATGATCTTCTCCCGCGCACTCCTGTCCCCCGCCCGCAGAGCCGCAAAGGTTTCGATCTCCTCCCGTGCACTGAGCGGCTTTGGGAAACTCCCCGCTTCCAGATGCAGCGCCAGCACCAGAAATTTTGTAGCGAAAAATTGCAGCAGCGTTAATAGCATACACAGCACCCCCTGGTGCTACTGTATGCTGTTGGAAGATCACAAAGTATTCCTCCGAATCCGGAGCGCAGGGATGGCATTCTGCAATTTTCCTGCGGGTTCGTTCGTATTAAGGATAAGGGACCGAATTTTGTTGGTAAAACGGAGGAACCATTATGGCGATCTTTGAAAAGACCATTCAAAACAAGAAATTTGATCAGCTGCTCTGGAAGTTGGAAAACGAAATTCCGGCCAGCAGCTGGTCGGCAAAGCTGGAAGCCGGAAGTGATTTCAAAGAGGGCGATGCCCGGTGCAGCGTCCGCGTCTTTGAACGGTACAGCGTGATGGGCGGTAATCGCCTGAGTCTGACGCTGACCATGTTTCAGAACGGGGACAGCCCGATCCGGTTATCCGCCATCACCGCAGGCGGCAGTCAGGCGGTGTTCTTCAAAGTGAACACCCTTGGAGAGGAATCCTTTTTGGAGGACGTAAAGGGACTGCTGGAAGAAATTTTGGAGGAGTAAGATGTTTTTCGCTGGATTTGATCTGTTGTTCAGCATCCTGTTTCCCATCCTGTTCCTTGTGGTTCTGGGCATGATCCTATACACCATCATCGGAAATATCCGCACATGGAATAAAAACAACCATTCGCCGCGGCTCACCGTTCCGGCAGCGGTAGTGGCAAAGCGCACGGAGGTCTCTCATCACCACACGGACAACACGATGATGCATACGTTTACCACCTATTATGTGACCTTTCAGGTAGAGAGTGGCGACCGTATGGAACTTACCGTAGACGGCTCAGAGTATGGGATGCTTGTGGAGGGCGACATTGGAAAGCTGAGTTTTCAGGGTACCCGCTATCTTGGGTTCCAGCGGAACTGAGTGTTTCTGCACTGCTGCCCAACTGGATGAATCGTAAGTTGAACAAGGCAGGATTACACACAAAAAAACATCTGCCGCCCCTTTGCCGGACGTAACAGCCTCCGACGCGGGGCAGCAGATGTTTTTCCTTTTTTACGATGCAGTCAGATTCACTCCGCAATGGGCATGGTCTGGTAGAACCAGTCCTCAATGGCCTTGCGGGTCCGGGCGAAGAACTGCTTCACCGGGCAGGCAGCGTCGCGGGCTTCCTGCTCCAGATCCGTGCCTGCGGGGAAATTGCGGATGACGGTATAAGCCACCGACTGCGGCGGCAGCGACATCATCACGGCAGGGTCGTGCACCACACAGATCTGCTCCCCCACTGCAAGGGTAGCGGGATCGGAGGTGGTCTTTTCGTCATGGTCCTGCCACTGGGTGCGCTCAGTGATCACCATTTCATAGGTCTCCTGCCCCTCTGCGGTCACCAGTACAGACTCCACTGTACCGTCCGCAGCGCGGCTGATCTCTTCTACCGTACCATAGTAGTAGAGCCGCTCCGAAAACAGTGCCGAGGCAGCGGGCAGTGCACTGACACTGAGCAGCAGCACTGCAAGCAGACAAAAGAACGAGCGATAGGTCTTTTTCATAAAAGCCTCCATTTTTCATGTTGAAGCGGAGCGCCCTCCGCATGGCGCTCCCGGATGCCTTATTCTAACACAACTTTTGTCGGATTTCTATATCCAGGCTTAACCGGCGGAAAAATATCGCAGAGGGCGGCCAATGATCACGTCTTTTCCCGAAAAAAGCAAGCCCGGAAGGCACACAGACCTTCCGGGCTTGCACTTTTGGCGATGCGCTGCGCGCATCTCAGACTACTTTACAGCTGGCAGGCGGTATCGTAGCCGGTACGGATGGCGTTGGAGATATCCGCAGCCTTGCCTGCGGCATCGCCGATGGAGTACACCGGGATGTTGGCAGCTTCCAGCGCAGCAGCGTCAAACTCGTTGGAGCGTGCGCCCATAGCCAGCACGATGTAATCGCAGGGGATGGTCACCTCTGCGCCGTCCTTGTTCTCACAGACAACGGCATCCATGCGGAACTCCTTGACCTTGTGGCCGGGGTACTGCTCCACGCCGTAGGTCTTGTAGTTCTCCAGCAGGGTAGGCAGAATGGTGGTGCTCTCGCCTGCTGCGATCTTGTCCATCATCTCGATGACAGACACCTTGCAGCCCCGGGCAGCCAGATACTCTGCGGTCTCGCAGCCCACCATGCCGCCGCCGATGACAGCCACGGTGCCGTAGACCTGCTGCTCACCGGCCAGCACCTTCCAGGCATCGGCCACGTTCACGCTGTCAATGCCGGGGATGCGGGGTGCGGCGCTGTGGGCACCCACAGCGTTGATGACAGCCTCAAAACCGGCATCCTTCAGCTGCTCTGCCGTGCGGGTCTGTCCCATGCACAGGTGCACCCCGGCATTGCAGACCGCGCGGATCAGATCCTGTGCGGCGCGGCGCATCTCCTCCTTGCGGGGAGGCACGCAGGCGATGTTCAGCTGACCGCCCAGAGAGGTGGTCTTTTCAAACAGGGTCACATCATGGCCGCGCAGGGCTGCCACACGGGCTGCTTCCAGACCGGCAGGGCCGCCGCCCAGGACAGCGATCTTCTTTTTCTGCTCTGCAGGCTGGATGCTGCGGCTGTTCTCGTAGCCGTTCTCTGCGTTCAGCACGCAGGAGAGGAACTGGCGGTTCTGGATGGCATCAGTGCAGCCCTTGTTGCAGCTGATGCAGCGGCGGATATCGCAGGCCTTACCGGCAGCGATCTTTGCGCCCCAATCAGGGTCTGCCAGCAACGGACGGCCAACAGCCACCATATCAGCCATGCCGCTCTCGATGACACGCTCTGCCATCTCGGCATCCACGATACGGCCCACGGCGCTGACCGGCACATTGACAGCCTTTTTGATGTCCCCGGCGATCCTGACAAAGAAGCCGTAGGGCTGCACACCCATGGGAGGAATGGTATCCGCCATGTTGCCGGTGTGGTTGGCCTGGGCAACGTGGAACATATCCACGCCGTCCTCCACCAGCCACTGGGCAAACTGCACGGCGTCGGCCTCGTCGATGCCGCCCTTGCCCCGCTGCGGGGTAACGATGGACAGCTTGTAGTCGATGATCATATCCGGCACAGCCTTGCGGATGGCGCGGGTCAGCATGCGGGCAAAGCGGACCCGGTTTTCCAGACTGCCGCCGAACTTATCGGTACGGTGGTTCATCCGGGTGGAGCACAGGCAGCCGTTCAGGCGGTCGCCGTGGATCTGGATCACATCCACACCGGCCTTCTGGGCACGCACTGCGCAGGCGCACATCTTATCGATGATGGACATCAGCATCTCCTCGCTGGCCTCATCGGTAAAGAACATCATATCGTGATGCAGGCGCTGACGCATCTCGTCAAACTTTTTCTGCATGAACAGGCTGTTGATGGCATCCACATCGTACTCCGGGTGGAAGAGCTGGACACCCAGCTTGGTGCCGTAGGCGTGAACGCTGTCGGCCAGCTCCTTGAAGGCCGGGATCTGGCTGTCGTCAAACAGCTTGGGGGTGGGAGAAAAGCTGTTGATGGGTGCCACATCGCCCAGAACGATGTAACCCACGCCGCCCTTTGCCAGACGGGTGTAAAAGCCCATGTCCTGCTCGCTGATCATGCCGTTCTTCTCGTAGCCAGTGGTCAGCGGGGGGAACATGATGCGGTTCTTAAAGGTCTGTCCACCCACTACAATGGGCTGCAGGATCATGTTTTCCATACAAATGCCTCCTTACAGATGTGCTTTGATGAATGCGGCGGTCTTTTCCTCCACGGCGGCACGAGCGGTCAGCGTGGCAAAGTTGTGTCCGCCGCCTGCAATGGTATCCACCTCGGGTGCGGTGTAGCCCTCGGCATAGCGGCTGCAGGTGCCCTCGTCCACCAGACGGTCATCGTCGGCCCGCAGCAGAAGCACCGGGCCGTTGTAGCCCTTGGCCTCGGTAAAGGGATCGGGGTGCTTGGCCATCTCATAGTTAAAGGCCATCTTGTAGCACAGACCCTCCATGTCGGCGTAGTCCTTGCCGGTCTGGGTCACACCGTCGGCGCGCTGGGCGCAGCCGAACCACATCCCTGCGCCCGGGCACAGCAGGATCAGGCCGTGGGGCTGGATCACCGGAGCGCAGGAGGCAGCAATGTAGCCGCCCATGCTCTGGCCGGAGAGGAACATCTTTTCGCTGTCCACATAGGGCTGCTGGGCTGCCCATGCAAAGATATCCTGTGCATCGGTGTGCAGGCCGTCGAAGCTCATATCCTCGAACTCGCCGTCACTCTCGCCGTTGCCGTAGAAATCAAACCGGGCGCTGCCGATGCCCTGCGCTGCCAAAGCGCGGGACAGGTGGGTGTACATGGACTTGTAGCCGCTGCAGCTGCCGGCAAAGCCGTGCAGGTGCACCACAAAGGGCACCTTGCCCTCCGTATCAGGCAGGGTCACGATGCCGCGCAGGGTGTGGCCATTGCGGTTTTGAAACTGGACCTGTAAGATCTTCATTTACTTGCTCTCCTTTGCGGCACGGCGAGCCTTCAGCTCGGTCAGCATCTCAGCAGTCTTCTGCTTGGTCAGGGGGTAGACGAAGAACAGGATGGCAACTGCAATGCCGTAGCCCAGGAAGTAGACGCCGGTGTAGCTCTTCCAGATAGCGTTCACAACGCCTGCGGTCTGCACAGCGCCAGCGGTAACGTTGTAGCCGATGGCCCCCAGCACAAAGCTGGACAGGCTGCCGGAAATGGCGCTTGCAAGCTTGCGGAAGAAGGAGTAGGTGGAGTAAACGATGCCCTCGTTGCGCTCGCCGGTCTGCAGCTCGTGGTAGTCGATGGCGTCGTTGACCATGGCCCAGATCAGCACCTGCATGCCGGAAGCGCCCAGATAGCAGATACCGTTGATGACGATGAAGGCCACGGGGTTATGGACGGGGAAGAAGAACAGGATGCCGAACACGATGGCGGCAAAGCCGGCACCCATGCAGCACCACTCCTTCTTGCCGAACTTGTTGGCCAGAGGCTGGGTGATGGCAAAGGAGAGCACTGCATACAGCACGCTGAGCATACCGGAAACGGCCTGGATCTTGACGTTGCCGAAGAAGTCCTTGTACAGGTAGGTGTTCAGGCCGTTGACCACAGATGCACCGATCATGCCGGTCAGGCTGAAGAACATCACGCCCAGCAGAGCCTTGTTGTGAGAGATCTCCTTGAGAACATGCAGGTAGTTCAGCTTTTCGCCCTGCGGACGCTCAGGCACTTCCACACGCTCCTTGCACCACACGCAGGTGATCTGCAGGCACAGCAGGCCCAGCAGGGCGCAGATGCAGGCCAGCATCAGGAAGCGGCCAGCCACGGGCTTGTTGTCCACATACAGGAACAGGGGGCCGATCATGACCATGACGGTCATGAAGATGGTGCCGCCCAGGCTGCGGTAGCGGGACAGGGCGGTGCGCTGGCTCACATCATCGGTCATCACGCTGGACAGGGTGCCGAAGGGCACGTTGACGCAGGTGTACAGTGCCTCATACAGCACATAGGTGATGAACATGTAAGCCAGACGCAGGCCGTAGTTGATGTTGCCCACATTGACAAAGCCCAGCACACAGAGCACTGCCATGGGGAACGAGAAAGCGCGGATCCACGGGATGAACTTGCCGCCCTTGGTGGCCTTGCGGGAGTCCACGATTGCACCGATGATGGGGTCATTGACGGCATCCCAGATCTTGGTGACCAGCAGCAGGATACCCACATGGAAGGGGTTGACCTGCAGGATCAGGGTGTAGAAGATCGACAGATACATGGCGCGGTACTGCTCCGTGAAGCAGCAGCCCAGATCGCCCAGTGTATAGCCGATCTTGTCCTTCATGGAGAAGGGCCGAACGGTCTTTTTCTGGTCCATTGCGTTTTATCCTCCTTAAAAACAGATGAAACCACGAGGCTTTTCACACAAGCCTCTTCTCTTCAATTGTATTATACGTTAATTTTGCGTCAAAGCATATCCAAAAAATGATTGAAAACTATCGCAAATTGATGTATTATGCAATTATGACAGTTGTACTTTTCAGTTGTGTACAACAAATTGTCGCATCTGACAGTTCCACGGAGGAAATTTTGGTGAATTATACAGCCAAACGTTATCTTTTTGAACAAAGCACGGTTCGGGAATTCTTTTCCGGCGCGTATTATGACCTGTTTCTGGTCATCCGGGGCAGCGGTGTGTTCCGGTGCAGCGAGGTGGTGCTGCCCGCCCAGCAGCAGAACCTGATCATCCTCAAGCCCGGGCAGGGCGGCAGGCTGGAATATGCCGGAACCTACGGCCCGCTGGAGATCATCCGGGTGCAGTTGTCTCCCCAGATGCTGGCGCAGTTGTCGGATGAGGACACTGACTTTGAAAAAAGCTTCAACGTGGTGCCCTTCCGGCAGGTGGCTGTCCGGCCGGACAGCCAGATCTATATGCTGCTGAAGAATCTTGCCCGGAAACTGCTGGTGCTCCCCCAGGAGAGCAGCCAGTTCGGCGCGGCGGCGTTCGAGCACGGCATCCTGCAGATGTTCGTGGTGCTGGCACTGCGTGCCTGCATCCATGCCGAATTCCACACCGCTTCGGTCAGCCGCCACCACCTGATGCTGGATGAGGTATTCCTGTTTATTCAGGCGCACCTCACCGAGGAACTGACGTTGGATCGTCTGGAAAAGGAGTTTTTCGTCTCCCGGGAGCATATTGCCCGGGAATTCAAACGCCAGACCGGCCAGACCGTGCACCGCTACATCGTAAAGGCCCGGCTGGACCGCTGCTGCACCCTCATTGAGCAGGGCCTGCCCATCACCGAGGTGTACAAGACCAGCGGCTTTGGGGGCTACAACCACTTTTTCCGCGCCTTTAAAAAGGAGTACGGCATGACACCCAAGGAATATTTCAGCACCACCCGGCAGGATGCCCGGGGATGAACCTTTGCAAAAGAAGTCCCGGCTGCAATTTTTGTGCAGACTGAAACGTATCCTGTATAAAACGGCAGCTGCCGTTTTTCAACGAACGATCTCCATTGCTGACAGGAGGGAAGCTCTATGAAACTTTCTGCTGATTATCGTGCCCTTGCGCTGGATGCCCTGCGTGGCAGATGGAAGACAGCTGTTCTGGCCGGACTGATCGCCAGTTTGCTGGGAGCCAACATTGTGAGCAGCTCAGACAGGGTCATCTCCAACATGAGCCAGAACGCCAATGGCGACACCCCGGGGGTTGCCGGGCTGCTTTCTACCGGCAGCGGCGGCGTGCTGGCGGTTCTCGTGGTCTGCATCCTTGCCTGGGCAGTGTTCACCGTCATCGTGAGCGGTGCGGCGCGGCTGGGCTACGCCCGGTTCAACCTGAACCTTGCAGACGGCAGGGACGCTGCCCTCTCCGACCTCGCTTCCCAGAAGCACCGCCTGTGGGACGGCTTCTGCATGAATTTCCTGCAGGGGCTTTATGTGGCGCTCTGGTCGCTGCTGCTGTTCATCCCCGGCGTGGTAAAAGCCTACAGCTATGCCATGACCCCCTATATCATGGCCGAGCACCCCGGCCTGACGGCCAACGAAGCCATCACTGAATCCCGGCGCATCATGGACGGCAACAAGTGGCGGCTGTTCTGCCTCGATCTCAGCTTTCTGGGCTGGGAGCTGCTCTGCACCCTGCCCATGCTGATTGGTTTCTCTCTCGTCTTTGCCTTTACCCACTCGGCGGATACGGTCCTTGTTCTGCTGATCCTGCTGTCCATCCCGCTGAGCGCCGGCTTCTTCTTTCTGCACCCCTACGAGGAAGCGGCCTGGGCGATCTTTTACCGGGATATCACCGCTGCACCTTCTGACACCGAGGAAATCCGAGAATGAAACACACCGCCTGCTATCACCTGCCCGGACTGTTCGAGTTCTACGAGCTCTACCGCCTGTTCCTGCCCCTGTTCCGGGAGCACCGGGAATATTTTTATGACTGGTGCGAGATCGGCTCCATCTACGGCGCGCCGCCGGACTGCATCTGGGGCGGGGGCCGCGTGGAGGCCGGGGAGCACTCCCCCGCCGAAGTTCTGGCTCTGACCCAGGAATACGGCATCTCTGCCCGGCTCACATTCAGCAATTCCCTGCTCCGCCCGGAGCACCTCTCAGACCGGAAATGCAACGCAGTGTGTCAGCAGTTTGCCCAGCGGGGCACTGTGCAGAATGGGGTCATCGTCCACTCCGAGCTGCTTTTGAACTACCTGCAGCAGCATTACCCGGAGCTTTATCTCGTATCCTCCACCACCAAGGTCCTGACGGATTTTCAGGCGTTTCAGGCAGAGGTCCGGCGGCCGGAGTTTCGGTATGTCGTGCCGGACTTCCGGCTGAACAAGTCCTTCGATGTCCTGAATGCACTCTCCCAGCCCGAAAAGGACAAGGTAGAATTTCTCTGCAACGAGTGCTGCTGGTTCGGCTGCACCGAGCGCAGGCGCTGCTACGAAGCCGTCAGCCGCAAAAATCTGGGGGAGGTCTGCGAACATCGGTGCACTGCCCCCGGCGCGCAGGAGGGCTACCGCTTTTCCAAGGCGATGGAAAACCCCGGGTTCATCGGCACTGCGGACATCCGGGAGCGCTATCTGCCGTTGGGTTTTTCCAATTTCAAACTGGAAGGGCGCGGGCTGGGCAGCGCGCTGGTGCTGGAGTTTCTGCTCTATTATCTGACCCGGCCGGAGTATCAGATCCACGTCCGGGAGGCGATCTATCTGGACAACATGCTGGACCTCTTTTAAGGGTTGCACCACCGGCGCAGTGTGGTATAATCAGCATAACAGAGCACTTGCAAGCGGCGCTCTGTTCCGTCCAATCCAAGTCAGGAGGAGATCGTTATGGAATTCACTCAGCTTATTGCACAGCGGTATTCCTGCAAAAATTTTGGTACAGGCAAGGTAGATGCCGCGGCACTCCACACCATTCTGGAAGCCGGTCGGCTGGCACCCACCGCCAAGAACACCCAGGAACAGCGCATCTACGTCGTTCAGTCCGAAGAAGGGCTGGCAAAGATCGATGCTGCCACTCCCTGCCGCTACGGTGCCCCCGTTTGTCTGGTGGTCGCCTATGACAAGAACCACACCTTTACTTACCCCGGCGAGCGGATGAACTCCGGCATGGAGGATGCCGCCATCGTGGCCACCCACCTGCTGCTGGGCGCTGCCAATGCAGGCGTAGACAGCTGCTGGGTCAACTTTTTTGACCCGGACAAGCTGGCAAACGCGCTGGGTTTGCCCGAAAACGAGGAGATCGTGCTGCTCCTTGATCTGGGCCACGCTGCCGAGGGTGCAGGCCCCCTGCCCAACCACAGCTCCCGCAAACCTCTGTCCGAAACCGTCACCTTCCTGTAACCATCACAGGGATGCAAAAAAGCCCCCGCACGTTGGTTTTTCGGCCAACATGCGGGGGCTTGCGTTTTATTTTCAGTTTTCAGTTCTGCGGGTGGACGATATCCCGCCAATCCAGATCTCCACGTTCCAGACCGTGGATGAGCACCTCCGCGGTGGCAATGTTGGTGGCCAGCGGGATGTTATGCACATCACACAGGCGCAGCAGGGTCATCTCGTTGGGTTCGCTGGGCTTTGCGTTGATCGGATCGCGGAAGAACAGGAGCAGATCGACCTCATTGCAGGCAATGCGGGATGCGATCTGCTGATCACCGCCCTGAACACCTGCCAGAAAGCGCTGGATCTGCAGACCCGTTGCCTCGGAGATCAGCTTGCCGGTGGTACCCGTAGCCACCAATTTATGCTGGCTCAAAATCCGGCAATACGCCGTACAGAACTGAACCATCAGCTCTTTTTTGGAGTCATGCGCAATCAGTGCAATCGTCATCGGTCAACCTCTCCTTTGTTTCGCCAGTGGGCATTTTTCTTGCATATATCATAGTATCACAGTTTCCGTTCTTTTACAACCGTTTTTTAGACAAACTTCATACTTTTTTCGGAAAAAAGCGCCAAATTTCACCAAAAGAAGCGTTTCAGCGTTTCAGCGTTTTATCTCTCTTCAATTGTCTAAAGCGTCCTGCCCGGCAGGTGCGGTCTCCTGAGCAGCATCCGTGGTGCCTGCGGCGGGATCTGTGGCCGTATCCGCGCCGGTTTCGGTCTGAGCGGGGGCAGTCTGGGCAGCAGAAGTGCTGTCTGCGGCGGTCTCCTGCTTTCCGATGGTGCCATCCTCATTCAGGGTGCCGTCCTGCATGGCGAAGTAGGCGTTGGCAATGTCCACCACCAGATCGCCGGTTCGGGCACCGTAGCCGCCGTACTCAATGGTGATGCCAATGGCGATCTGCGGGTCATCGGCGGGCAGATAGGCCACCATCATAGCGTTCAGGTAGTGCTTGCCCGGGGCGTAGGTCTCACTGCGCTGAGGGGTGCCGGTCTTACAGGCAATGGCAATGGGGTAGCTGCTGATCTTGCTGTTGGTAATGGTGCTGGGCACCTGCCGCATCCCCTGCCGCACCAGCTCAAAGGTGTTGCCGGTGCCCTCGATGATATCCATCACCTCGGGCTGGGTCTCGCTGATCACCTCGCCGGTGTTGGAATCCAGGATCGCCTTGACAAAATGGGTGCGGTAGCGGGTTCCGTTGTTGGCCAGCGTTGCAGCATAGGTGGCCAGCTGGATGGGCGTGACCACCGTGTTGCCCTGACCGATGGCTGCCTGAACGTCCAGTGACTCCATATAGTTGGAGTCGTTCTTGGAGGTCAGGTGGCCCACAGCCTCACTGACCTCCACGCCGGTGCGCTGGCCAAGGCCCAGCTTATAGGCGTAGGCATCGTAAACATCACTGGTCAGGCGGCGGCCCACATCGTAGAAAAAGACGTTGCAGCTCCACTTGATGGCCGTGACCACATCAATGTTGCCGCTGTGGCCATGGCGGGTGCAGCGGGGGCTGTACCCTTTATAAAAGGTGTACACGCCGTTGCAGAACACCGTGGAGTACTGGTTGATGAGCCCGGAATCCAGCGCAGCCACGGCCACGGCAGGCTTGAAGGTGGAGCCGGGGGTGTACAGGCCCTGCAGCGCCCGGTTGAACAGGGGCAGACTCTCGTCCGCGCTGTACTCGCTGTACTGGGTGGCATACAGGTTCTGGTCAAAGCTGGGATAATTGGATGCGGCCAGCACACTGCCGTCCTTCACATCCAGCACCACGGCGGCACCGGCGGCAGCTTTCATGCTGCCGGTGTTGTAGACCCGGTTGATCATGTCGATGTTCTCGGCCAGTGCCTTGTCCACCGCCTTCTGGAACCGGCTGTCGATGGTCAGCTGCACGGTGTGGCCCGGCTCGGGCACAGTGGTCAGGGCCGTATCCACAATGACCCCATCGGAGTTGCGGGTGATGGTCTCCACGCCATCCTTGCCCCGCAGTTCTTCCTCGTAAGCCGATTCCAGGCCCGAAATGCCGATGATGTCGTTCATGTTGTAGCCTTTTTCGCGCAGAGGGTAGGTGGTCTGGCCATTTTCATCGGTCACCTTCCACTTTTCAGCGGTGATCTTGCCCACCCGGCCCAGGACATGGGGCAGCACCGTGGATTGCTCATAGCTGCGGGTACTCGTTTCCACGATCTCCACACCCGGCAGCGAGAGGCTGTGCTCCTTGATGGTCGCCACGGTGGCCTCGCTGACGTTTTCCGCCATGATAAAGTTGTTCACATTGGAAAACGCCTGCAGCTGCATCTCGTAATGGATACCGCCCAGCGTGCGCTGCCAGCTCAGCGGATAGCTGGCAAGGTCGTAGTCCTCCACCAGCTTCTCCATCACATCATTGGCCGTTGCGTACTGTTGTAAACCAAGGTTGTCCTTCATGGCGGCAAGGGCTTTCTGATCCCTGGTGCTGCCCTCTTCGGCGGTAAAGGTATAATTGCCCGCTGCATCCGGCTGGCTGATGAGCAGGGTATCGTTCCAGTTCTCACCGTTGGCGCGCAGCAACTCGACGATCTTCTGGAGCATCCCGTCCAGATCTTCGTCTCCCATCAGCAGCTTGTTGAGCACCACATTGTAGCCCGTGACGCTGGTGGCAATGCGCTCCCCCCGGCTGTCCACAATGTCACCGCGTGCCGCCGTGACCGTAAACTTGTAGTCGGTGGTGTTGGTGGCCTGGGATCTGAAATCATCCCCGTTGACCAGCTGCAAAAAGATGAGCCGCAGCCCGTACAGCAGCATGAGGATGCAGGCGGCGGCAACGAGAACACACATCCGCCGGATGGCGGTTTTCCGTTCTTCTTGGTTCATGGATTCTCCTTCCGGCGCGGGGTGCGTTACACCACGCCGTTGTCGATCTTAAATTCTTCGTGGATGCGGCGCACGACCCCGAACAGAGGGAAGCAGACGGGCACCGAGAGCGCCGCCGTGGGCAGCACGAACCACAGCCAGCGGCTGGCCGCGCCGCTGTAACCGGGCATGTAGTAGAAAAACAGCCAGTCCAGCGTGAGCACCAGCAGGGCGGCAGCAGACGCAATGAGTGCAAAGTTTGCGGCCGAATTCTTGAAGTAGAGCTGCATCACCGCCGAAACGGCAAAGCAGAGCAGCAGCAGCTCCAGCGCCAGCATGCCCACGGTGCGCCCGGCCAGCCAGTCCCACATCAGACCGCAGACCGCCCCAAAGACAGCCCCGGCGAACTCGCCCTCAAACACGGCGACCGCCAGCGCCAGCGGCAGCAGCCAGAGCGGCTTTGCCGCCCCGAACTGGAACAGCCCGGGCGTGGTCTGCAAAACAGCACAAAGAAGGCCCAGCAGCACATAGCAGATCCATTTGACGATCTGGCCCCGGCTGCGTTTCCGGCGTGATTCCATCAGGGTCCCTCCTCAGAAACTGGTAATGATGAACGCATGGCGCACCGTGCGGGGGTCGGTGCCGGGTTTGATGACAGCAATGGTCGATTTGCCGCTGACCTCGGGCACCAGTTCCTGTACCACGCCCACCAGCAGGTCAGCCGGGAACACCCCGCCCAGCCCGGTGGTGATCACCTGGTCGCTTTTCTCCGTCAGAGTGTTGCGCGCAAGGTTGGTCAGCACGCACAGGCCATCGGCGGCGTATTCGGAGCTGCCGGTGACGATGCCGTTGTCACGGGTGCGGGATACCACGCCCGCTGCGTTGAAGTTGGGGTGAAGAATGGTCATTACCTTGCAGCTGGTGGGCTCGGCCTCCACCACCATGCCCAGCAGGTAGCCCTGGTCGCTGACCACGGCATCGTTGACGGCCACGCCGTCCAGCGTGCCGCGGTCCAGTGTGAAGCCATAAAAGGAATCCAACGGATCTCGGCCAATGACAAAGCTGGAAAGATAGCTCATCTCAGGCCGCTGGCTCTGGATGCTTTCCAGTGCCTTGTAGGCTTGGTTCTCGGCCTTGACGCGGTCGTAATCCACCATCTGCTGGCGCAGCTCGGCGTTTTCGGCCTTGAGCGTCTCGTTCTCAGCCATCACGTCATCGATGCTGGTGTACTTTTCCCACAGGGAGGCCACGCCGCCGCTGACCACAGCAGCCACTTTCTGGAATGGAGCAGCCGCCACGCTCAGCAGCTCCTGCGGAGCGGCAGTCAGGCGGCCGTTGGCACCGGCGTAGGCCATGATGCCCACCAGAAACACCGCGATGCCCACCAGGATCTTGAATTTCCAGGTATCGAAAAAGTCTTTCAAGGGGTTTTCCTCCGATTGCAAAAGGGCGCGGACAGCCCAGAGCCGTCCGCACCCTCTGTTACATCGTTACATGTGAGCTCCATCGGTGTCCAGCACATCGTGCAGAACATCCACATGATCCAGCACCGCACCGGCACCCTTGGCCACGCAATCCAACGGGTCCTCCGCAACATGGACATCAATGCCGGTCTCGCTCTGGATCAGCTGATCCAGGCCCCGCAGCAGGGCACCGCCGCCGGTCAGGGTGATGCCGTGGTCGATGATATCGGCACTCAGCTCAGGCGGGGTGCGCTCCAGGGTCTCCTTGATGGCGCTGGTGATCTTGACCAGGCACTCCAGCAGGGCCTCGCGCACATCCTCAGAGTGGACGACGATGTTCTTGGGCAGGCCGTCCACCAGGTTGCGGCCCTTGATCTCCATGGTCATCTCAGGGTCCATGGGGTAGGCAGAGCCGATCTCGATCTTGATCTGCTCGGCGGTACGCTCACCGATGAGCAGGTTATACTTGCGCTTGATGAAAGCGATGATGGCCTGATCGAACATATCACCGGCCATCCGGACGCTGCGGGAGGCCACGATGCCGCCCAGAGAGATAACTGCGATCTCAGCGGTGCCGCCGCCGATGTCCACGATCATGCTGCCGGTGGGCTCGCTGATGGGCAGGCCCGCGCCGATGGCAGCAGCCATAGGCTCCTCGATGACGGAGACCTGACGGGCACCGGCCTTGAGGGTCGCCTCACGCACAGCACGGCGCTCCACCTCGGTCACGCCCGAGGGAATGCAGATGACCACGCGGGGGCGGGAGAACATGCTGTTGCCGCAGGCCTTTTTCAGGAAGTTCTCCAGCATATTTGCCGTGATATCGAAATCGGCGATGACACCATCCTTCAGGGGACGGACTGCCACAATGCTGCCGGGGGTACGGCCGATGACAGCCTTTGCCTCAGCACCCACGCAGCGCACCTCATCGGTCTTGGTATCCACAGCCACGACCGAAGGCTCCCGCATGATGATGCCCTTGCCCTTCATGTAAACCAGGGTATTGGCAGTACCCAGATCAACGCCAACGTCCTTTGACAAAAAACTCATAATGAAGCTCTCCTTCGTATTTCCGGTCTATTCCAAAACGCACAGCAGCCCAAACTCCACAGGGTTTGACCGCCTATCGCAGAATAACACGTTTCTATTATAGCCGCAAGTCAACGTTTTCTCAAGCGTTTTGTCAAGTTTTTCCGTATTTTTCATTTTTCTGTGCATTCCGCCGCGCAAACTGTCAGAACTGTTCAAGCAGGCGGACCGTCCGGCTGACGGGCAGGCCCATAATGGTGTAATAATCACCCTCAATGGCATCCAGCCAGACCGCCGCGCGGCCCTGGATGGCGTAGGCACCGGCCTTATCGTAGGGCTCCTCTGTGGCGGCGTACCGCTCGATCTCCTCCTCGCTCAGCGGGAAGAAGGTGACTTTGCAGGTATCCACAAAGCTCTCGGTGCGGGTACCATCGGAAACGCAGACACCGGTGTGCACATAGTGGGTCGCGCCGGACAGCGCACGGAGCATCCGTCTGGCATCGTCCGGGCTGTGGGGCTTGCCGAACACCTCGCCGTTCACATCCACCACGGTATCGCAGCCCAGCACCACGGCACCGGGGTGTTCCTTGGCCACAGCAAGGCACTTGCCCCGGGCAAGCTGTTCCACCAGCCGGGCGGGGGTATCCGCCGCCACGGCATCCTCGTCAAAATCGCTGACACAGACGGTAAAATCCGTCGTGTACAGGCTCAACAGTTCTTTCCGGCGGGGGCTCTGGGAAGCCAGGATCAGATCTTTCATACGCTTCACTTCCCCGTTGAACCAAAGCCGCCCGCGCCGCGCTGGGTATCCCCCAGTTCAGCCGCCTGAGCAAAGGCAGCGGTATACACCGGTGCAATGCAGAGCTGTGCCACACGCTCACCGGGCTGGATGGTATAGGCCTCGGTGCCCAGATTGATCATGGGCACCTTCAGTTCCCCGCGGTAGTCACTGTCCACCACGCCCACGCCGTTTGCCATGCACAGGCCGTGCTTGATGGAAAGGCCGCTGCGGGCATAGACCAGCGCCACAGCGTGGGGGCCGGGCAGCTCGATGGCAAGGCCGGTGGGCACCAGTGCCCGCTGCATGGGGGCCAGTGTCAGCGGCTCATCCAGCACGGCGCACAGGTCGGCAGCCGCCGCCCCCGGCGTTGCATAGGCGGGCACCTTGGCCCGGGGGTCCAATACTTTATAGTTTACGGTGATCGGTTCCATAGTATACCTCTTGTTAAAGTTATATTCGGGCGTGTTCCGGGAGCTTTCTCCTCGGACACGAAACGGGCCATTCCATCGCCCGCCCTACTGCCTGCGGCAGCAGGGTCCCACCCCAGCGGACGGTCCTCGGAGAAACTCTCGGCTCCCGCCCGGGGAAACTGCATCTTTAGTTGGTTCCCTTGAAATAAAGTCCTCTTGTAAACTCTCCCTCAAAGGGTGCGTGGACACGGATGCTGTCCAGAATGGCGGCTGCTTCTTCCCGGGATTCCAGTGTGAAGTAGGCCACACCGTAGTCCACAGTCAGCGCACCGGGCTTATCACCCATATAAATAGGTACAGGGTTATAGATTGTCCGCACGCCCATGCCGCAGCGCACCGGGAACTTTTTGGCCTTGCGGTCGGTCAGTTCCCCTGCTTTATTGCAGTGGGCGCAGTCATGGATGTTCTGCAGCGGGCAGGCACGGGTAACCATCAGCGGCATGTGGCCATAGACCAGCACACCGGTGGGCACAGGCTTGCCGTTACGGGTGGGGGCAATGGTGCTGATATCGCTGTCCTTGACTTCGGGCAGGATGAGCACACTGTTCAGGCCATGGTCGGCGTAGAACTGTGCTGCCATCTGGTTGGTGACGTTCAGGCCAAAGCCGCCGGTCATCGGCAGCCCGCGGCAGAGCCGCAGGTGGGCGATGTTGCTTACCTCATAGCCCGCAAAACCCGCATCCTGGGTAGCGGCAATGCGGCGGGCGGTGTCCTCCTCCAGCGCGCCGAACATCACGCGCGGCAGCTCCAGAAGGGTCTTTTCCCGCCACTCCCGGGGCACCCGGTCGGCCTGAGCAATGGGCAGGATGAGATACTCCACCCCGCTCAGGGCCTGCTCCGGCACCTGCTCCCAAGCTTCAAAGCGGGCGCGCAGGGTGCGGTGAGGCGGCAGAGTGCGCAGGGGCAGAGCATCCGGCTCCGCCTCGTGTACCGGCCAGGGGCGCAGGACCTCCCGCTTTTTCAGCAGGGCCTCCAGCGCATCCCGGCGCAGCTCGTTCACGGCACTGCCCGGCACGAACCAGGGACCGCCGTCCATCTCCACATCGATCTTTTCCACCGCAAAGGGGGTGCCGCCCGTCTTGGAAAGGCTGCGCTGCAGGCTCTCGGTGGGGTCGGTGCGGGCAGGCTGCGGTTCCGCATCGCCGTAGGCAAAGGCCTTGTTGCCGTCCGCGTCGGTCACGGTCAGCTTCTCGCCGCCCTCTTCGATCTCCAGCCTGAACTGCACCGGCACCCGGCTGCGCTCGCGGCGGTAGAGCTCGCGCAGGGCAGGCAGGGTCTTTTTGGTCAGCTCCGCATCGGCTTCGCTGCGTACGCCGAACATGGTACCGTCGATCTTTCCATCCAGATAGCCGGAGGTGAAGCCGGAGCGGCTGAACGCATTTTTCAGCAGGTCACGGTCGTAGGCGCGGCCCTCGCGGCCTGCCAGACAGGCACTGACCGCCGCCGCCACATACTCCGGCGTGCGCAGGCGGCCCTCGATCTTAGCCGATGCCACGCCGACGGCCTGCATCCGATCCAGCTTGTCGATGACAGAGTTATCCTTCAGGGAAAGGTGGTGCAGACGGCCCGGCTTGCCCTCGGGCAGCGGGTTTGCCTCAAAAGGCAGGCGGCAGGGCCCGGCGCAGGAGCCCCGGTTGCCGCTGCGGCCGCCCAGGAAGGCCGACATATAGCACTGGCCGCTGACGCACATGCAGAGCGCGCCGTGGACAAAGCACTCCGTCTCGATGCCGCAGTGCTTTGTGATATGCTCCACCTCAGGCAGGCTCAGCTCACGGGCCAGCACCACCCGGGTAAAGCCCAGCTCCTTCAGCTCCAGTGCGCCCTGCAGGGTGTGGACGCTCATCTGGGTGGAGCCGTGGCGGGGCAGGTCGGGGGCGATCCGCCCGATGAGCTGTGCCACCGCCAGATCCTGGCAGATGATCGCATCCGCGCCGCTCTCGGCCACAGCCCTCACGGCAGCGGCCAGCGCGGCCAGCTCCCCGCCGTAGACCGTGGTATTCAGTGTCACGTACACCTTGACACCCCGCGCGTGGCAGAACCGGACTGCCTCCTTCAGGCTGTCCGCATCAAAATTTCCGGCTCCTGTGCGGGCATTGAAGCCCGAAAAGCCCAGATATACCGCGTCCGCACCGCTGAACACCGCAGCGCGGAGCATCTCTTCACTGCCCACCGGGGCAAGGATCTCGATCTTTGGCATAATACTCCCTTTGTTCCGGCGCATTCACCGCGCCTCCATTCACACTTCCGTCTTTGCTTCCCGGTCGGCCTTCTGCTTGGCCTGCAGGCGTGCCAACTGCTCCCGCAGGGCATCGTTTTCACGCCGCAGCGTTTCATTTTCCGCTTTCACCTTGTCCTCAGCCAGCTTTGCCCTGGCGGCATCGGCAATATAATCCTGGATCTGGCTGCGCATATTCTCGGCGCTGCCGGTGCTCTTTTTGTATTCATCCAGATAATCCATGGCGCAGAACACCGCCGCCTTGGTCACCGAAAGGTTTTCGTTGGTGTCCAGCAGTTTGGTGATATCCTCATCCAGCCGTTTGGCCAGAGAGGCAATATACTTTTCGGAATCCGTCGTTGCGATCGCATAGGGCGCGCCCGCAATGGTCACTCTCACTTTATTAACCATCGTATCCTCACTAATAATTACTCTGAGCGGAGTTTGTGGCCGAGTTTCCTGCCCCGGCACACGCTTTTGCCCCCGCCGGGACAGCCGTTCACTTCTTATTATAATATAAATGCGTTCCAAGAGAAAGTGCTATTTTTGATTTTTTTGCATATTTACCAGAAAGATTGTGATAAAAATGTCAGTTACGGCAAAAATCGGCGTTTTTCCTTGCTTTTACGAATAGAACTGATTATAATGTTCTTGTTGTGGTAACAGGGAGAGGGAAAGAGGAGAAATTCTCTGTTACGATATTTCAAAACAGCACAAGTGTGTGTGCGGATAGGAGTTCCTTATGACTACAAAAGAATTTGCAAAAATTCTTCAGGACAAGCTGACCAGCGAGTACGGCGTGGATCTGAGCGTTGCTTCCAAGCAGCAGATCTACCGCTCTCTTGCCCTGATCTGCCGTCAGATGATGAGCGAAAACCACAAGAAGTTCCAGTCCAAGGCCATTGGCACCGGCACCAAGCAGGTATACTACCTCTGCATGGAGTTCCTGATGGGCCGCAGCCTGAAGGTGAGCCTGTTCAACCTGGGTCTGGAAGATGTTGCCCAGAAGGTGCTGGCTGATGCCGACATCAACATTGAGGGCATCTTTGAGGAAGAGCCCGATGCAGGCCTGGGCAACGGCGGTCTGGGCCGTCTGGCTGCCTGCTATCTGGACGGCATGGCCACCACCGGCATCTGCGGCACCGGCTACTCCATCCTGTACGAGTACGGCATTTTCAAGCAGAAGATCGTGGACGGCTGGCAGCAGGAGCGCGCTGACAACTGGCTGCCCGGCGGTCAGGTCTGGCTGAAGAGCCACCCCGATCAGGCCATCGAGGTCCGCTTTGACGGCGAGATCCGCGAGAACTGGGATCACGGCTTCCACTATATCCAGCACACCAACTACAACAGCGTTATGGCTGTGCCCTCCGACATGTATGTGCAGGGCTACGACGGCAAGGGCGTTGCCAAGCTGCGCCTGTGGCAGGCCAAGGCTCCTGACTTTGATATGTCCAGCTTCTCTCTGGGCAACTACAACACTGCCATGAGCAAGAACGCCAGCGCCGAGCTGATCTCCAAGGTGCTGTACCCCAACGACAACCACATTGAGGGCAAGATCCTGCGCCTGCGCCAGCAGTACTTCCTCTCTGCCGCATCCATCGGCGATATCGTGCAGAACCACCTGTCCACCTACGGCACGCTGGAGAACCTGGCCGACAAGGTCGCCATCCAGCTGAACGACACCCATCCCACGCTGGCCATCCCTGAGATGATGCGCATCCTGCTGGACGAGTGCGGCTTTGACTGGGATAAGGCCTTTGAGATCTGCCAGAAGGTCTTTGCCTACACCAACCACACCGTTATGGCCGAGGCTCTGGAGAAGTGGAATGTGGACATCTTCAAGATGACCCTGCCCCGCATCTACCAGATCGTGGTCGAGATGAACCGCCGTGCCCGCGAGGAGCTGGAGAAGGCATTCCCCGGCGACGAGGGCAAGATCAACTACATGGCTCTGATCGGCGACAACCAGGTCCGCATGGCAAACATCTGCGCCTACACCGCCAACAGCATCAACGGCGTGTCCAAGCTGCACAGCGAGATCATCAAGGAGAGCGTGTTCCACGATTACTACCTGTTCAAGCCTCAGGCTTTCAAGAACGTGACCAACGGCATCGCTTACCGCCGCTGGCTGCTGGCCTCCAACCCTGAGCTGTGCAAACTGCTGGACGAGACCATCGGCGAGGAGTACAAGCACGACGCTTCCAACCTCTCCAAGCTGAACAAGTATGCGGACGACAAGACCGTGCTGAAGCGCATCAACGAGATCAAACTGGACAATAAGAAGAACTTTGCCGCCTATCTGGAGAAGAGCACCGGCCAGGTCATCGACCCCAACTCCATCTTCGACTGCCAGGTCAAGCGGATGCACGAGTACAAGCGTCAGCACCTGAACGCCCTGAACATCGCCGCTCAGTACCTGTACCTGAAGGAGAACCCCAGCGCCGACTTCATCCCCAAGACCTATATCTTCGGCGCAAAGGCTGCCCCCGGCTACTACATGGCCAAGCAGATGATCCGGATGATTTGCAAGCTGGGCGACCTGATCAACAATGACCCCGCCGTGCGCGACAAGCTGCGCGTGGTCTATCTGGAAGAATACTGCGTCTCCCTGAGCGAGCACCTGATGCCCGCCGCCGAGGTCTCTGAGCAGATCTCTCTGGCTGGCACCGAGGCTTCCGGTACCGGCAACATGAAGTTCATGCTGAACGGTGCCATCACGCTGGGTACGCTGGACGGCGCAAACGTTGAGATCGCCGATGCCGCCGGCAAGGAGAACGAGCTGATCTTCGGCATGCTGACTCCCGAGGTCAACAACCTCAAGCAGGTGGGCTACCACCCCAGCGCCTTCATCATGGGCGATGACGTGGCAAATGCCGCTCTGAACTTCCTGGAGCGCGGCTGGAACGGCGAAGACTTCCACGAGGTCACCGAGAACCTGCGCACCAGCGATCCTTATATGGTCATGGCCGACTTCAAGGATTACCGCCGTGCTCAGGCCGACCTGCAGCGCCTGTATGCTGACCGCGAGAAGTGGGCACAGATGAGCCTGAAGAACACTGCCAACAGCGGCATCTTCAGCGCAGACCGTTCTGTGCTGGATTACGCCCGCGATATCTGGCACGCTTCTGCTGTGAAGTAATTGGAAAGGTCAACCCCCCAGTCACCTACGGTGACAGCCCCCCTAGTAGTGGGGCCTCTGGCGTTACGGAAAGTTTTACAGCTTTTCCTTTACGCACAGACTTCACCGTTCTGCCAAGGCCTCCCCTACTAGGGGAGGTGGCAATGCGAAGCATTGACGGAAGGGTTTAGCACAAATATATCTCTGCCCCGGAGCCATTACGGAACCGGGGCTTTTTTTGAGAAAGGAACGACCCCACTTGTCTTGTCTGTTCAACAGTTTTGACCCCTATTTCAAGCAGCCCTTTGGTGCGGTGCGCGCCGGGCAGACTGTCCGGCTGTCGCTCTGCATCCCCGAAGAGCTGGGCTATGTAGACCCGCACCTTGTCCTGAAAAAAGAGGGCAAGTTCGATGTTCCCGTCTACTACCGGATGAACTTCGATGGCCAGACCCCCAGGCAGAACCACTTTTCTGTGGAAGTGCCTCTGAATGACCCGGGCCTCTACTTCTACTATTTCGATCTCTACACCGACTTCCGCCGCATCGTGCGCGGCCCCGACAACTGCGGTGTGATCAGCTGGCAGGATGGCGAAAGCTGGCAGATCACGGTCTAT
The DNA here is from genome assembly GCF_022750605.1 of Faecalibacterium sp. BCRC 81149. Lineage (NCBI taxonomy): Bacteria > Bacillati > Bacillota > Clostridia > Eubacteriales > Oscillospiraceae > Faecalibacterium > Faecalibacterium sp. BCRC 81149. The sequence continues at coordinate 506,916 of NZ_QXJA01000001.1, forward strand.
GAGCAGGACTTTGAGACCCCCGAAAGCATCAAGGGCAAGGTGTTCTATCAGATCTTCCCGGACCGCTTCTGCGAAGGGGTGGAGAACAAGCCCATGCCCTTTGCCGACCGCATCTATCAGGCCGACAAGCACGCCGAGCCCTTCTGGCAGCCCAACGAGGTGGGCGGCCACCTGAATGAGGATTATTTCGGCGGCGACCTCAAGGGCATCCAGCAAAAGCTCCCTTACCTGCATGAGATGGGGGTGGATTTCATCTACCTCAACCCCATCTTTGAGGCCCACTCCAACCACCGCTACAACACCGCAGACTACCTGAATGTGGACCCCCTGCTGGGCACCAACGAGGATTTTGAGGCACTGTGCACCGCCGCCAAAAAATACGGCATCGGCATCGTGCTGGATGGCGTGTTCAGCCACACCGGCTCCGACAGCCGCTACTTCAACCGCGAGGGCCGCTATGGCGAGGGCGGCGCGTACCGGAACCCCAACTCCCCTTACCGCTGCTGGTACGATTTCGGCCCCCAGTACAAGGGCGGCTACCGCAGCTGGTGGGGCTTTGAGACCCTGCCCGAGGTCAACGAGGAGACCCCCTCCTATGTGGAGTTCATCACCGGCCCGGGCGGTGTTATCGACACCTGGCTGCGGCGCGGCGCGGCAGGCTTCCGGCTGGATGTAGCCGATGAGCTGCCCGACGAATTCATTGAGAAGGTGCGCGCCGCCGTCAAGCGGGTCAGCCCCGAAAAGTTCCTGCTGGGCGAGGTGTGGGAGGATGCCACCACCAAGTTCGGCTTCAATAAGCGCCGCACCTATCTGCTGGGCAAGGGCCTGGACAGCGTGATGAACTACCCCTTCAAGAACGCCGTGCTGGATTTCGTCAAGGGCAAGCCCGCCGAGCAGGCCATGACGGAGATCCTGACCATCTGCGAACACTACCCTGCCCCGGCCATGGACACCGCCCTGAACTTCCTCTCCACCCACGACACCGAGCGTGCCCTGACCGTGATTGCTGACGAGCCCGCCAATGGCCGGGGCCGCGCGTGGCAGAGCGGCCGCTGTGTGACCGGCGATGCCTACGAGGAAGGCCTGCTCCGCCTGCGGATGGCCTACGCCATCATCTACACCCTGCCGGGCGTGCCCTGCCTGTACTACGGCGACGAGATTGCCATGCAGGGCTACCGGGACCCCTTCAACCGGGCTTTCTTCCGGTGGGATGCCCACGAACAGCGCCTGCGCCCCGTGCTGGCACAGCTGGCACAGCTCCGCCACACCTGCGAGGCCTTCCGCACCGGCCAGCTGCGGGTTCTGCGTGCCGAGGACGGTATCCTGCACTACCAACGGGTGGGCAAGGTGGAGACCGCGGAGATCATCGTCAACCGCACCGAGCATATCATCGTGGAGACCCTTGCCAGCGGCAAGAGCACTGAGGTGAATCCTATGGGCTTCACCATCGTGGTGGAAGAGGTGGGGCATAACCCGAACCACAGCTACTATGATTATGTATGACCGCATTTTGTTTTCTGCGCAACAATTCAGCAAAAATCTCTTGACCTTCCCCCAACCGGATGCTCTATAATAGGATCATAAGGAGGGATGTTCGATGTCCATTGACCCCATTTTCTGGCTCCTTGCCGCCGTCGGGTTCCTTGCGTTGGAGGGTATGACCTTCAGCATGGTATCCGTCTGGTTTGCGGCAGGCAGCGCGGCAGCCCTGCTCTGCTGCCTGTTCACCCACTCGTTCCGGGTGCAGGCGGTGGTGTTCATTGCGGTCAGCGCGGTCTGCCTGCTGGCATTCAAGCCGCTGGCCAAACGGCTGCACAAGCAGCCCACCCCCACCAACGGTGACCGCGCCCTTGGCCGGGAAGCCCGGGTGCTGACCCCCGTTTCCGCCCAGCAGACGGGCCGGGTGCGGCTGGACGGCGTGGACTGGAGCGCCCGCTGCGCCACCCCCGGCGATACCCTGACCCCCGGGCAGGCCTGCCGGGTCACCGAGATCCACAGCACCCTGCTCATCGTGGAACCCATTCTGACCGAATCCATCAACCACTGAAAAAAGGAGCGTCTCTATGCCTATCATGCTATTCGTGATCCTCGCGCTCATCTTTGTCATCCTGCTCATCGTCGTCACCAACATCGTCATCGTGCCTCAGTCCATGGTGTACGTTGTGGAGCGTCTGGGCAGCTACTCCGACACCTGGTCGGCCGGCCTGCATGTCAAGATTCCGTTCATTGAGCGGATTGCCAAAAAGGTCAGCCTGAAGGAGCAGGTCGCGGACTTTCCTCCCCAGCCTGTGATCACCCGCGATAACGTTACCATGCAGATCGACACCGTGGTGTTCTTCCAGGTCATGGATGCCAAGCTCTACACCTACGGTGTCAACCAGCCCATCGCAGCCATCGAGAGCCTTTCCGCCACCACCCTGCGCAACATCATCGGTGAGATGGAGCTGGATCACACCCTGACCAGCCGCGATGTCATCAACGGCAAGATCACGGCCATCCTCGATGAAGCCACCGACAAGTGGGGCATCAAGGTCAACCGCGTGGAGGTCAAGAACATCATCCCGCCGCGCGAGATCCAGGAAGCCATGGAGAAGCAGATGAAGGCAGAGCGCGAAAAGCGCGCCGTCATCCTGAAGGCAGACGGTGAGAAGCAGGCTGCCATCACCGCTGCCGAGGGCGAAAAGGAAGCTGCCATCCTCCGCGCCGATGCCGTCAAGCAACAGCGCATTCTCGAAGCTGAGGGCGAGGCACAGGCCATTCTCGCCGTGCAGAAGGCCAACGCCGATGCCATCCGCCTGCTGAACGAGGCCATGCCCAACGACAAGGTGCTGGCTCTGCGCAGCCTGGAAGCACTGGCCAAGGTAGCCAACGGCAAGGCCACCAAGATCATCATCCCGTCGGAGCTGCAAAATCTGGGCGGCGTTGTGCCCAGCATCAAGGAGCTTCTGACCGACCCGAAAGAGGACTGATCCATGATCTACGATACCCTGAACAATCTCCCCAACTATCTGGGCCTGTGCAGCAGTCTGGACAGCGTCATCGAGTTCATCATGGCGCGGGATATCAACAACCTGCCCGCCGGGCGCACCCGCATCGATGGTGACAAGGCTGTGGTCACGGTGAGCACCGTGACCCCGCAGGCCAGCGACAAGGCCCCCTTTGTCCGGCACGACAACCACCTGACCCTTGAGACCGACCTTGAGGGCAGCGAGCTGTTTGAGGTGTCCCTGGGCGAGTTCAGCCCCACCCGGCCCGCTGACGAAGCCGCTGATACCACCGTGGGCACCGCCGGCACCAGCATTGCCGGAATGCTCTGCGAGGGCCGCTTTGCCCTCTATCTGGCCGGGGAGCCGTACAAATCCGGCTTGAAGGCCCAGGGCTGCGGCAAGCTGAAAAAGGCCGTGTTCACCATGGAGCTGGACCCGGACGAGGAAGACGAGACCGAGGCCGAATAATTCCTGAAAGCACGAACTCCACGCAGCGTAGGTTGCGTGGAGTTTTTTTGTATAGTATACTCTGGTTCAACAATTACGCTTGCCCGACTTGCCAAGGGCTCCCCTATTAGGCAACGACGACGACCGCCGCCAGTGGCGGATGAAGGGAGGAGTTGTTGGGGCCGCGGCCAGCAAGACACGAGCACAATACTTTGTGCGAAGTGGATGCTGGGAGCCGCAACTCGTACGCTGTCGAGCAACGCGAGACTGAGAGGTTTCATTCATTATGAACACATACGTCACCGGCAGTACCATCCGACAGCTGCGGGAAGCCAAAGGCCTGACCCAGGCAGAGCTTGCCGGAATGCTCTCTGTCAGCGCCAAGACCATTTCCAAGTGGGAGACCGCCAAGGGCCTGCCTGATATCTCCCTGCTGGAACCTCTGGCTGCAGCTCTGGGAGTCAGTGTGCTGGAGCTGATGCAGGGAGAACCCATCATCAACCGGAACCGGGCAGCCAACCTGCTGCGGAGCAAGCTCTACGTCTGCCCTTTCTGCGGCAATGTGCTCCACGCCACCGGACAGGCTGTGGTGAGCTGTTGCGGCATCACCCTGCCTGCGCTGGACATCGCCGAAGCCGAGGATGCCGACGAGCATCATCAGCTGACCGTGGAGCGGGTGGAGGACGAGCTCTTCGTCACCCTGCACCACCCCATGGAGAAAAACCATTACATCTCGTTTCTGGCCTACCTCACCGGCGATAAGCTGCAGCTGGTCAAGCTCTACCCCGAGGGAGATGCCTCTGCCCGCTTCTCCCTGCGGGGCGCAGGTGTGCTTTACTTCTACTGCAACTGCCACGGCCTGATGAAGGCTCCGGATTTCCGCACCGCCACCCGGCGCACCTCACCCCAGAAGATCCACCTGCGGGAGCCGGATGAGGGCGACCGGGAACAGGTAATGGCCTACCGGGAAGAATTTTTGGCCATCGGCTCCCGGATGGACGGCACCTCGGCTCTGGACAAATATGCCGACTTCGATGCCTGGCTGGCCCAACTCCGCAAGCTGAAAGACCCGGCCACAACCCCCGCCGGTCTCGTGCCCGCCACGGAGTATCTGGCTCTGGATGAGCACGAGCATCTGGTGGGCATGACCAACCTGCGCCACCGGCTCAACGATTACCTGCTGACCTACGGCGGGCACATCGGGTACAGCGTCCGCCCCTCGGAGCGGCAGAACGGCTACGCCACCCAGATGCTTTGCCTGACGCTGGAAAAGGCAAAAGAACGAGGCATCGAAAAGGTACGCATCTGCTGCGACCATTACAACGTTGCCTCAGCAAAGACCATCCGCGCCAACGGCGGCGTGCTGGAGGATGAGCAGTTCGATTCCTCCGATGGAACGCTGACACAGCGGTATTGGATCCAGAATAAGTAAAAAGAGGCTGTTGCCAAACTCCTTCCGTCATCGCTCACGCGATGCCACCTCCCTCAATGAGGGAGGCTTTCACAGATTGCCATTACGTCAAGGCTCCCTCCAAGAGGGAGCTGGCGCGGCGAAGCCGTGACTGAGGGAGTTGTCGGCAGCAGCCTTTCTCTATTTCAGCCCAGGTGGAACATATCGATCAGCACCACGGCGGCCAGGCCATAGTAGACCACCACAGCCACCAGATCATTGATGGTGGTGATGAGCGGGCCGGAAGCCACGGCGGGGTCGATGTGGATCTTATGGAACAGCATGGGGATGACCGTGCCCACCAGGCTGGAGATCACCATGGCCACGACCAGAGATACGCCCACACAGCCCGAGAGCAGGAAGGCTTCACCCCAGGCGTAGGCCTTGAAGAAGTGGATGTAGCAGCCCAGGAAGCCCAGCGCCAGCACGGCCAGCAGTGCACCGTTGGTCAGGCCCACCCGCATTTCCTTCCAGAGCAGCTGGAGCTTTTTGGCAGTGGTCAGGTTCTCGTCCACCAGCACACGGATGGTCACAGCCAGCGACTGGGTGCCCACATTGCCGGCCATATCCAGCACCATGGACTGGAAGCAGATAACGATGGGCAGCACCGCCACCACCGATTCAAACGCACCCACCACCGAGGACACCAGCATCCCGAGGAACAGCAGGGCGATCAGCCAAGGCAGGCGCTTTTTCACACTCTGGAACACACCCTCGTTCAGGTCCTCTTCACTGGTCAAGCCGCCGAGTTTTGCGTAATCATCGCCCATCTCGTCGTCCACCAGCTCGACCACATCCGCCGAGGTGATGATGCCCAGCAGCTTCCCGCTGTCGTTCAGGACAGGGAGCGAGCGCTCGGCGTAGTCCACGATGCGGTCGATGCAGTCGCTGATCTTCTCGTGGTCGGTGACGTAGGGGTAGGAGCGTGCGATCAGCTTTTCCAGGCGCTCCTCCGCACGGGCCACGATGAGGTCTTTCAGGTCAATGGCACCATAAAAGTGCTCATTTTCATCCACCACATACAGGGTGGAGATGTTATCGTTCTCGCCTGCCTGCTTCACCAGCTCACTCATGGCCTGCCGGATGGTCATATCCCTGCGGATGCAGATGTAGTTGGTGGTCATGCAGCTGCCGATCTCGTCCTCGTGATAGGAGAGCAGCAGCTTCACATCATCGGCGGCATCCTTGTCCAGCTTGTGGACGATCTTTGCCTTATCGTCCTCTTCCAGGTCATCCAGAGCATCCACGGCATCGTCCGAATCCATGTGGGAGATGACCCGGGCGGCCCGCTCGGGGTCCAGCTCCTTCAGGTAAGGCTCTGCGTCGTCCAGATAGGAGAAGATCTCTGCCACCGTATCCACGCCCAGTGCGGTGTACACCTTCTGGCGCTCCTCCGGTGTCAGGGCCGTCAGGGCATCGGCCAGGTCGTTTTCATGGTAATCGGACAGCTTTTCAGCCAGCTCTGCCTGGGGCAGACCGCTGTGGATGATCTCCAGAATCTCCTGCACATAATTTTTCTTCTGCATGGTTTGGTCCCTCCGTTTCCCGTTTCCGGGCATAAAAAATACACCGCATCGGTCTGGTTACAACTCCTGCGGTGTACAAAGGGCATGCAGTTCAGGATGCGGCTAACACGTTTGCACGGCCCGCATCGCAGGAGAAGCGTTGTTTGGGGTGATCCGTATGGTCACTGGACATGGAAACAAACTCCTCCTTGGTGTAAGATTTTTCTTTCAGCCCCGTTATCATACTACGCCGGGCCGGATTTTTCAACCCCTTTTACAGTTTTTTTACCGGATTATTGCTCTATTGCACAAAGAAGAGCTTACTTCTTATACTTTCCATACCATGCCACCGACACCCGCCAGGACACAGCATACAGGGCCAGTACCGCCAGCAGAAGCACTGCGGCCAGCCAGAGGGGCACAGGAAGCGGCCCACTTCCCGTGCCGTTCTGCTGCAGTTCATCCATCACGGCACCGCCGCCGCCCAGCAGGGCACCCAGTCCGACAAAGGTCAGGATATAGATCATGCTGGCTTTTTCTGCCCCAAAGCGGTACAGCAGCGGCAGAGAAATACCGTTGATCAGCAGGATGGCACACACACTGCCCGCCAGCAGGGACAGCACATCCTTGTCCGGGGCCGTTCCGGTACGCAGCGGGATCACCGTTACGAACAGTCCTCCGATCACAACAGCCGCCGCAGCACAGAACAGACCGATGAGGTACTTTTCCGCTACCAGCGTCTTTTTGCTCACCGGAAACGTCCGGCCATACTCCACCCAACCGACACTCTGGTCGTAGGCAAGCAGGTTTATCGGCAAGATGCCCAGAAAAACGGCCGCATAACTCACCGGGAACACATAGGCGCTCGATGTGCTGAACACCCAGATCACCAGCACAAATGCAACCGTCAGGTACATGGCTTTCATACTGGTTCTGACCTGATACCAATCCTTCAACAGCAAACCTTTCATCGCACATTCTCCCCTTTCACCATCAAAACGAACAGTTCTTCGATACTCACCGGTGTCAGGGTGCTGCCCAACGGGACAAGTTCCCTTTTCACCAGTGCCTCGGCCCCGTAGGCTGTCACCCGATGGCTGACGATGGCGTTTTTATCCAGCTCCTCCAATTGCCCGGCAGTGCCGTGCCAAAGAGCGTACTCATCCCGCAGAGTGTCCTTGTCCTCACAGAGCAGGAGCTTCCCCTTGTGCAGAAAGGCAATGGTGTCACAGAGCTTTTCCAAATCGCTGACGATGTGAGACGAGATCAAAATTGCATGGTTCTCATCCCGCACAAAGTCCAGCAGCAGATCGATGAGCTCATCCCGCACCACCGGGTCCAGGCCGCTGGTGGCTTCGTCCAACAGCAGCAGCTTGGGGTGATGAGAAAGTGCCACGGCAAGGCACTGCTTCATCTTCATGCCGGTGGAGTAGTCGCCGTACTTCTTGTTCTCCGGCAGGTCAAAGCGGCGGCACCAGTCGGCGTAGGCGGCGGCATCCCAATTGGGATAGATGCCCGCCATCACTTTACCCACCTGCGGCGCGGTCAGGCAGGTGGGGATGCCCTCGCCGCCCATCACCACACCGATATCGGCCTTGGCAAGCGGAGTGATTTCCTCCTGCCCGAACAGCCTCACAGTGCCAGCGTCCCCGTCGATCATGTCCAGGATCAGCTTAATGGTCGTGCTCTTGCCCGCGCCGTTCTCACCGATCAGCCCGCAGACTGTGCCGCCGGGCAGTTCCAGATCAATGGGCCCCAGCGCAAAATCCGGGTAGTGCTTTTCAAGGCCGTGCAGTTCTAATGCGTTCATGGTTCATTCCTCCCACAGTAATTCCAACATTTCGGTCAGTTCCTGTTTGGTCAGCCCGCAGGGTGCCGCCAGCCGGACGGCTTCCGTCAGGTGTGCTTCGATTTTTTTCAGGTTCTCTTCCCGGAGCAGCTCGGTGTTCTTCGCCGCCACGAAAAAGCCTTTGGCGGGCACCGCATACAAAAAACCCTCCTGTTCCAGCTCATCGTAGGCCCGCTTGGTGGTGATAACGCTGATGCGCAGATCCCGCGCCAGCCCCCGGATGGACGGCATAGCTTCCTCCGGCTGCAGTTCCCCGCTCAAAATCTGGTTCTTGATCTGGGTGTAGAGCTGCTCGTAGATGGGTGCACCGCTCTTGTTATCGATGAAGAGATTCATGTCTGCCGCCTCCGTTGCATCTGTATATTTACAGTATATACAGTAGATACACGGTTGTCAATAGGCAGATACAAAAAAGCAGCTTTCCCGTTGGACGGGAAAGCTGCTTTTTTCATCGGATCAGGCTCTGACTGTGGGGCGGCTTAGTAAGCCACGCCCCAGTAGACCATCTTGCTGGCGGGCTTGCCGCAGCAGGGGCAGACATCGCTGATGTGCTCCTGCTCAAAGGGCATGCAGCGGCTGGACAGGCCAGCCTCTTCCTTCATCTTCATCTCGCAGGCCAGGTCGCCGCACCACATGGTCTTGATGTAGCCGGTGTTGGCCTTGGCCAGCTCCTTGACTTCCTCCATGGTGGTGGCTGCCCAGGTGCGCTTCTCGCGGTTGGCGAGGGCACGCTCGTACAGGTCCTTGCGCAGGGCCTCCAGCTGGGCCGGGATCGCGGTCTCCAGCTCGTCCAGGCTCACGAAGATCTTTTCACGGGTGTCGCGGCGGACCAGCACGCACTGGTTCTTTTCCAGATCCTTGGGGCCGATCTCCAGGCGCAGGGGAACGCCCTTCATCTCCCACTGGGAGAACTTCCAGCCGGGGGCGTTGTCGCTGTCGTCCAGCTTGACGCGGGCATACTTGCTGATCTTCTCAGCCAGCTCGGCGGCCTTCTCGGAAACGCCGGGCTTGTGGGCGGCGATGGGCACGACCACGACCTGGATGGGGGCCACTGCCGGGGGCAGGATCAGGCCGTCGTCATCGCCGTGGGTCATGATGATGGCACCCACCAGACGGGTGGAAACGCCCCAGCTGGTCTGGAACGGGTGATGCAGCTGGTTGTCGCGGCCGGTAAAGGTCACGTCGTAAGCCTTGCTGAACTTATCGCCGAAGTAATGGCTGGTGCCGCTCTGCAGGGCCTTGCCGTCCTTCATCATGGCTTCGATGGTATAGGTAGCCTCGGCACCGGCAAACTTCTCCTTATCGGTCTTGCGGCCCTTGACAACAGGGATGGCCAGATCCTGCTCGCAGACATCCGCATAGCAGTTCAGCTGCTGCTGGGTCTCAGCCTCGGCCTCGGCGGCAGTCTCGTGGATGGTGTGGCCTTCCTGCCACCAGAACTCACGGCTGCGCAGGAAGGGACGGGTGGTCTTTTCCCAGCGCACCACGCTGCACCACTGGTTGTACTTCATGGGCAGCTCACGGTAGCTGTGCAGCACGCGGGACCAGTGGTCGCAGAACATGGTCTCGCTGGTGGGACGCACCGCCAGGCGCTCTTCCAGCTTGTCGGAGCCGCCCATCGTGACCCACGCCACCTCCGGCGCGAAGCCATTGACCAGCTCGCCTTCCTTCTGCAGCAGGCTCTCGGGGATCAGCACGGGCATGGCCACGTTCTCGTGGCCGGTTGCCTTGAACCGGGCATCCATGTCCTTCTGGATCAGCTCCCAGATGGCCTGACCATAGGGGCGCAGGATGATGAAGCCCTTGACACTGGAGTACTCCACCAGCTCTGCCTTGACGCAGATGTCGGTGTACCACTGTGCAAAGTTCTCTTCCTGGCTGGTGATCGCCTGCACAAGCTTCTTGTTGTCTTTTGCCATTTTGTTATATCCTCCTAAGCCGTGCGCCAAACGCCTGTGTTCCAGCCGTTCCGCACGAGCTCATATTAAAAGCCCCGCTGCAGCGCCGCCGTGTGCAGCGCTGCGGGTGCGGGGCCTTTTTGCAAAACTGTTATCAGCCCTTGTGGCTGTCCACAAATTCCACCACGTCGCCCACGGTGCGCAGATTCTCGATGGCATCGTCCGGCACCTCAACGCCAAACTCATCCTCCAGCGTCATCACCATGTCCACGATATCCAGGCTGTCGGCCTCGAAATCACTCATAATGTCGCTCTCCATCGTGATCTTAGCAGGGTCAATATCCAGCTGCTCTGCCAGCAGTGCACGGATCTTTTCAAAAGTATCCATCGTCGCGGTCTCCTTTTGTCAATGATTCTTTCTTCTCTGCCTGCACGCCCTCTCCGGCGCGCAAAAGCACTCTCTCTTTTTATATCCCATGGGCCGTATCTTGTCAAGCCCTGTTTTGCATTCCGGCCCTTTACGGGCAGAAAAAACCGATGAAAATTGCACAAAGCCCTCTTTTTTGCTTGACAGAAGCCCGTTTGATTCTTATGATTATATGTGACGAACCAAACCTCTCAGCCATGCTGCATCAGCATGGCCGCAGAGGTCCCGCCTGTAAAGGAGAATGCTCCATGAAATTGTCATTTACCAAGATGCAGGGCTGTGCCAATGATTACATCTATCTGGACTGCCGTGCATCCGGTGTGCCCGCAGACATTGCCGCACTTGCACAGCGGCTCTCTGCCCGGCATTTTTCCGTGGGTGCGGACGGCATCATCTGCATCTGCACCCCTGTGACCCCCGGGGCCGATGGCCGGATGCGCATTTTCAACGCGGACGGCAGCGAGGCCCAGATGTGCGGCAACGGCGTGCGCTGTGTGGCCGAGTGGCTCTACACCCACGGGGTGGAAAAGCCTGTCGTGACCATCGACACCAACAGCGGTGTCAAGCGCATCACCCGGCAGGGCGCACAGCTGTGGCAGGTGGAGATGGGCGCTTACAGCACCCTGCCGGCCGACCTGCCTGCCATCCACATGGGCGAAGGCCCGCTGGTGGATCAGCCGCTCACCGTAGAGGGAAAAGTGTGGAAGGTGACCTGCATCAGCGTGGGCAACCCCCACTGCGTGACCGTAGTGGAGGATGTGGACAGCCTGAAGCTGGAAGCCATCGGCCCGGCATTCGAGCATCACGCCAACTTCCCGGAGCGCATCAACACCGAATTCGTGCAGGTGGTGGATGCCGCCCACCTGAAGATGCGGGTGTGGGAACGCGGCAGCGGCGAGACCTGGGCCTGCGGCACCGGCACCTGCGCCACCGTGGCGGCCCTGACCGAGCTGGGCATCTGCCCCGCCGGACAGGATATCCATGTGCAGCTGCGCGGCGGTGAGCTGGTCATCCGGGTGCTGCCCGGCAGGCAGCTGCTGATGACCGGCAGCGCTGTCACGGTGTACGAGGGAGTTGCGGAAGTTTAACATAACCTCTCAGGCGCTTTGCGCCAGCTCCCCTGGCAGGGGAGCCAAGTTCACACGGGCGTTGGCTTGCCTCTCCTATTAGGGGAGGTGGCATCGCGTCAGCGATGACGGAGAGGTTCAATCTTATAAAGTGAGGGAACAACCTATGAAAATGAATCATCATTACGGCGAGCTGAAGGCAAGCTACCTGTTCGTGGACATTGCCCACAAGGTGGCCGCCTATCAGGAAGCACACCCCGAAAAGGAGATCATCCGCCTGGGCATCGGCGATGTGACCCAGCCTCTGGCAAAGTGCGTGGTCACCGCCATGCAGGATGCCGCCGCTGAGATGGGCACCAAGGAGGGCTTCCACGGCTACGGCCCCGAGCAGGGCTATCCGTTCCTGAAGCAGGCCATTCAGGGCTACTACGCAGGCCGCGGCACCCAGCTGGCTGAGGACGAGATCTTTATCTCCGACGGTGCCAAGAGCGACTTGGCCAACGTGCTGGGCCTGTTTGATGTGGACAACACCGTTCTGGTCCCGGACCCCGTTTACCCCACCTATGTGGACGACAACGTGACCGACGGCCGCAAGATCATTTACGGCCGCACCAGCCAGGAGAACGGCTTCCTGGGGATGCCCGATGACAGCGTGAAGGCTGACATCATCTACATCTGCAGCCCCAACAACCCCACCGGTGCCGCCTACACCCGCGAGCAGCTCAAGGCCTGGGTGGACTACGCCAAAAAGAACAACGCCGTTATCCTGTACGATGCCGCCTACGAGTGCTTCATCACCGATCCCGCTCTGGCACGCAGCATCTTTGAGGTGGAGGGTGCCCGCGAGTGCGCCATTGAGATCTGCTCCTTCTCCAAGATCGCAGGCTTCACCGGCACCCGCTGCGGCTACACCATCGTGCCCCACGAGCTGGAGCGCGAGGGCATGAACCTGAACAAGCTGTGGCTGCGCCGCCAGACCACCAAGTTCAACGGCGTGCCCTACGTCGTTCAGCGCGCTGCTGCCGCCGTGTTCACCGAGAGCGGCATGGCTGAGATCCAGGCCAACCTCGATTACTACCGCCAGAACGCCAAGGTCATTGCTGACGCGCTGGACGAGTGCGGCGTGTGGTACTGCGGCGGCAAGAACAGCCCCTACATCTGGCTGCGCTGCCCCGGCGGCATGAAGAGCTGGGAGTTCTTCGACTGGCTGCTGGAGAACTGCGGCGTGGTCGGCACCCCGGGTGTCGGCTTCGGCGAGTGCGGCGAGGGCTACTTCCGCCTGACCGCCTTCGGCGATGCCGAAAAGACCAAGGTCGCCGCCCAGCGCATCAAGGCCGCCATCCAGACTCTGTAATCTTACACAAGCAAAAAGGCGATGCAGTTTCGAACAGCTGCATCGCCTTTTTCTTTTATTTCCGGCCCGTCAGCCGGTTGAGCAGCATCACTGCCAGAACAATGATACCGATGACAAGGATGATGCCGACCATCCCGATCAGCATCATCGGCAGCGTGGTCATCCACGAAGTAAGATGAAGCATGCGATCACCTCCGTTAAGCCATCAGGGTCAGGATCAGGCCGCCTGCAATGACGGACGCGATCTGTCCCGAAACATTGACGCTGATGGAATACATCAGCAGGAAATTCTGGTTGTCCTCTTCCAGGCCCATCTTGTTGACCACACGGCCGCTCATGGGGAAGGCCGAGATGCCGGCCGCGCCGATCATGGGATTCAGCTTTTTGCCCTCCGGCCGGAAAAGGTTCAGCAGCTTTGCAAACAGCACGCCGCCTGCCGTATCAAAGACGAAGGCCACCAGACCCAGTGCAAGGATGAGCAGGGTGTCGGGCCGCACGAACTTGTCGGCGGTCATCTGCCCGGCAACGGTCAGGCCCAGCACGATGGTGATGAGGTTTGCCAGCACATTCTGGGCGGTTTCGCTCAGCGCATTCAGCACCCCGCACTCCCGCAGCAGGTTGCCGAACATCAAAAAGCCCACCAGCGCCACACTGGCCGGAGCCACCATGCCTGCAATGATCGTGACCACGATGGGGAACAGGATCTTGGTCAGCTGGGAAACACTGCCCTTTTCATAGGACATCCGGATGCGGCGCTCCTTCTGCGTGGTCAGCAGCCGGATCACGGGCGGCTGCACGATGGGCACCAGCGCCATGTAGCTGTAGGCCGCCACCATGATGGCACCGAGGTACTGGGAGTTGAGCGTGTTGGCCACGAAAATGGCGGTGGGGCCGTCCGCCGCACCGATGACAGCGATGGAGGCAGCATCCTTCAGGTCAAAGAAGAAGCCCGCCAGAAACAGGGTAAAGAAGATGCCGAACTGGGCCGCCGCGCCAAAGAGCATCAGCCACGGCTTTTCCAGCAGCGGGCCAAAATCGATCATGGCACCGATGCCGATGAAGAGCAGCAGCGGGAACAGCTCGTTGGACATGCCCGCTTCAAACAATGCAGAGATGGGGCCCACCGTATCCCCCTGCGTGATGGCACCCGAGAGAGGCAGGTTGACCAGAATGGCACCAAAGCCCATGGGCAGCAGCAGGCTCGGCTCCATCTTTTTGGCGATGGCAAGGTAGATGAGCAGTGCACCGATGCCCCACATTACCACCATCTGCCAGGTCAGATTTCCAAAATTGGAAAAGAGACTGGCGAATGTGTTCAGAAGATCCATATTTATTTTTCCTCCTTGTGTTCCGGTGCCGGGCAAGAAAAAAGAGACCCCTGCCACAGCACTCTGTCTGTGACAAAAGTCTCAAGCCAACACATGACATCGGGCATTTCTGCCGTGATGACGCTGCCATGCAGCACCCCGCAGGCCCTGCGGAATGCCCTTTACTCCCTTTTATCGATTCTAATTAAATCAGAATGCAGTCCCCTCTGTCAAGGGGTTCCTGCATTTCTTTGCCAAACTTTGCTTTCAGCGCTCAAACGTTGTGCTGAGGGTGGTCTCCCAGGACTGGCCGGGGGCAAGGCAGGCGGCAGCGGCGCGCCGGCTCCACTCCTGGGTATCGGTCTGGGCACCGGGCAGGGAGTGCCACGGCTCAATGCAGACAAAGCGCACAGGCTTTGCCGGAGCCGACCAGATGAGGGTGTAGGGGTAGCCCTCCACATTGCAGACGATCCCCTTGCCGGTGTCCTTTTCGTAGATGCCCAGCGTACGGCTGCGCAGACCGGCCATGCAGAAGCTGTCGTTCTCAAACAGATCGTCTGTCAGGGGGATGCTCTGCTCATTCTTCCACCGGTAACCGCACTTGCCGGTCAGCAGACCGTTGGGGTAAGCGTCCAGGATCATCGGGCTCTCCGGCTGGTCGAAGCGGAACTCGTAATCGGTGGTGGTGTGCTTGTCATCAAAGGGGATGCGGAACGCCGGGTGGTAGCCGATGCCGAACTGCAGCTCCTCGGCGGCATCGGCGGGGTTGGTGACGGTCAGGGTGTGGTGCACCGTCCTGCCCTCCAGCCGGAAGGTGCTGGTCAGAACAAAATCAAACGGGAAGCGCTCTGCCTTGCTCTTTTCATCCGAGCGCAGCTCCAGCCGGATGGTGTCGCCCTCGGCGCAGAGCAGGGTGTGCTCCACGTCCCGGGCAAAGCCGTGCTGCCCGCCGGGGTAGGTCTTGCCCTTATGGGTAAAGGCCCCGCCGGTCAGCTTGCCCGTCCAGGGGAAAAGGATGGGGGCGTGGCGCTTCCAGACAGCCGGGTCGGCCTGCCAGAGCATCTCCTGCCCGGCGGCATTTTTCAGGCTGACTGCTTCGGCACCATGGGTATCCACGGTCAGGGTCAGGAATTCGTTGTGAATGGTTGCCTGCATGATTCATCTCTCCTTTTTATCTGTTGACGATGTGCTCGCCGTTTCCTTCCAGCCAGGTGCGCAGGTTCCGGGTGGTAATGTCCATCAGGTTCTGCAAAGCCTCCCGGGTCGTCCACGCAATGTGCGGTGTGAGGATAGCGTGGGGTTCTGCCCGCAGGGGGCTTTCCTGAGGCAGAGGCTCGGTGACAAAGGCATCGGCCCCGTAAAAGCCCAGCTGGCCGCTGTGGAGAGCCGCTGCCACGGCCTCCTCATCCACCAGCGCGCCCCGGGCCGTGTTGAGCAGAATGGCCCCGGGCTTCATCTTCGCCAGCGCCTCCGCGTTGACAAGGCCCCGGGTCTGGGGTGTAGCCGGGCAGTGCAGGCTGAGGATATCGCACCGCCTCAGCAGGGTATCATAATCTACGAACTCCACAC
The DNA here is from genome assembly GCF_022750605.1 of Faecalibacterium sp. BCRC 81149. Lineage (NCBI taxonomy): Bacteria > Bacillati > Bacillota > Clostridia > Eubacteriales > Oscillospiraceae > Faecalibacterium > Faecalibacterium sp. BCRC 81149. The sequence goes on from NZ_QXJA01000001.1 coordinate 522,776, forward strand.
CGTCGGCGGCATATTCGGGCCGGACGGTGCGGGTGCAGACCAGCACCTCCATGCCAAAGGCTCTGGCAATGCGGGCTGACTGCCGCCCGATGCTGCCATAGCCGTAAACGCCATAGGTCTTGCCGTAGAGCTCCATCTGGGGCAGCAGGCCGATGCTCTCCGGGATATCCAGCTGCCAGCATCCCTGCTTGACGGCACGGTTGTAGCGCTCCGCGCACTGGCAGATGGCCAGCAGCAGGCTGAAGGTCATCTGGGCCACGCTGTAGGTAGAATAGCCCGGCACATTGGCCACTGCAACGCCGTGGCGGCGGCAGGCTTCCAGATCCAGGTTGTCGGTGCCCGTGGCAATGATGCCCACCCATTTCAGGTTCGGGCACTGCTGTAAGATCTCCTCATCCATGCGGCACTTGTTCAGCAGAACGATGTCCGCATCACCGATGCGGGGGGCGATCTCCTCGTAGGTCGTGCGGACATAACTGACGGTATCGGGCACCAGCGCCTTTACCCCCGACCAGTCGAGGTCGCCTTCCTCCATGACATAGCTTTCCAGAATGACAGCTTTCATCTCAGTCCTCCAACAATACGTCCTCGCTCAGCACCTGACCGATGGGCTTTACAATGCACAGGTCGGCCTGCGCATCGGCCCCGGTGGGCTGCATGTTGATGACCACCAGATGGCGGCCCCGGAAGTACCGGATAAGCCCCGCCGCCGGGTAGACCACCAGACTGGTGCCGCCGATGATGAGAGTATCCGCCTTGCGGATGGCAGACACGGCCCCGGAGAGCACTTCCTCGTCCAGCCCTTCCTCGTACAGAACGACATCCGGCTTGACGATGCCGCCGCACTTGGGGCAGCGGGGCACGCCGGTGCTGTTGGCAATGAAGTCCACATCGTAGAACGCGCCGCACTTCACGCAGTAGTTGCGCAGGGTGCTGCCGTGGAGCTCGTAAACGGTCTTGGAACCTGCCGCCTGATGCAGGCCGTCGATGTTCTGGGTGACGATGGCCTTCAGCCTGCCCTCCCGCTCCAGCTTTGCCAGCCGCAGGTGGGCAGCGTTGGGCTTTGCCCCCTTCACAATGAGCTTATCCCGGTAGAACCGGTAGAACTCCTCGGGGTTCTCCTCCCAGAAGGTGTGGCTCAGGATGGTCTCGGGCGGGTAATCGTACTTCTGGTGGTACAGGCCGTCCACGCTGCGGAAATCGGGGATGCCGCTTTCGGTGGAGACCCCCGCGCCGCCAAAAAAGACGATGCGGTCGCTCTCGGCAATGATTTTTTCCAGTGCAGGAACCATAAAAGAAACGCTTCCTTTCCGGCAGATCGTTGTGTTTTGGATAGCTCCAGTATAACACAAATCCAGCGGAAAGGAAGCGTTTCTTTTTTGATGGGATCGTCCCCTTGCTCAGCGCCCGTTTTCGGCAAACAGGGTCCCCAGTGCATCCAGCAGATCATGCGGGAGCATCCCGGTTTCCCCGTGCAGGGCAGCAGCACGGTCGGCAGCCGCACCATGGAGATAAACGGCGCAGGCCGCAGCTTCAAAGGCAGGCAGGCCGCAGGCCAGCAGGGCACTGGTCATGCCCGCCAGCACATCCCCGCTGCCGCCCCGGGAAAGCCCCGGGTTGCCGGTGGGATTGACCGCGCAGCGGCCATCCGGCCCTGCAATGACGGTGTGCGCCCCCTTCAGCACCACCACAGCATTCCATGCTTTCGCGAATTGAATTGCGATTTCTTTTCTATCCATTGAAATTTCAGAAGAGGAAAGTCTCGTCAGCCGGGCCATCTCGCCGGGGTGGGGCGTTAAAATCAGTTCTCCTTGAGGGTGAGGCATTTTTTCCGTTTGGAGCAGGTCAGCGGCGGCGTTCAGGCCGTCCGCATCCAGCACTGCACTGCCGGAAAAACCGGGCAGGAGCGTTTTTACCAGCGCCCGGGTCTCGGCAGCACGGGCCGCGCTCTGGGCCGTATAACCCAGCCCGGGGCCAACCAACAGGACCGAAGCCCTCTGCCGCCGGATATGCTCAATATTTTGGGGCGAGATGCCACCCTCTGCCCCCGCTTCGCAGGGGCAGAGACAGCACTCGGGCAGGCGGGCGGCCACAGCCGCCAGCACCGGCTCCACACTTGCCAGCGTAACGATACCGGCTCCGGTGCGCAGGGCACCTTCCACGGCCAGCGCCGCCGCGCCCCGGTAGGACGCACTGCCCGCCACCGCCAGCACGGAACCAAAGGTTCCTTTATGCGCGTCCCGGGGGCGGGGCTGGATGGCCTGCCAGACAAAATCGGAAGTTATTGTCATTTTATCACGCACCCTTTCATACAACCTCTCAGTCGGGCTTGCGGCTCAACCCCCCAGTCGCCTGCGGCGACAGCCCCCACTAGTAGGGGGGCCCTTGGCATGGCGTAAAGCTCGTCCTCTTTGCCAAGGCCGCCCCTATTAGGGCAACAACGACGACCGCCGCCAGTGGCGGAAACAGGGAGGAGTTGTTGGGGCGAACCCCCCAGTCGCCTGCGGCGACAGCCCCCACTAGTAGGGGGGCCCTTGGCATTTCGTAAAACTCGCCCTCTTTGCCAAGGCCGCCCCTATTAGGGGCGGTGGCATCCCGCAGGGATGACGGTGGGGTTTAATCCGTTCCCTGCAAATACCTCCGGATCTCCTTCTCTGCCTCCTGCACCTCTTCATGGAACATGCGGGCAGAGACACGGAGGGCACCATGGCCCAGGATGATGACCTGTTCCATGCCATCGGAGGTGGCCACGCGGACGCGGCGGCCCTTGCCGATCTCATGGGTGACACGCTCGATGAACATATCGGCGGTCTCGGCTTCCCGGGTGTAGACCACATGGATATTGTGGTACTGCTCTATGCTGCCGGGGCTGCCCGGCACACGGTAGGCATCAAACACAAGGATGAGCACGCACTTCTTAAAGCCCTGATAGTTGCAGAGGATGTCCATCAGCCTGTGGCGGGCCGCTTCCAGGCTCTCTTTGGAGAGTGCGTTCAGCTCGTCCCATGCAAAGATGATGTTGTAGCCATCCACCAGCAGGTATTCGGGCTGGATCTCCCACTGCTCGGCGTTGAAATCAGGGCGTTCCCGCTTCTGGGTGGGGCGGAACGCCGCCAGCGGATCCCGCTTAATGGGCCCATAGGTCTGCTCAAAGATCTTCAACAGCTCGGCATCCTCTTCCAAAGTAGCACGATAGGCGGCCATCCGGCGGGGACGGGCCTGCACCGTTTCCTCGGTCTTTGCAGTCTTGCCCCAGCCGCTGTCCACATGCATGTGGCTGCGCACCTGCTCCCAGGGCACCACAAATCCGGCTCCGTGGGCGCAGAACACCGAATCCGCCGGGTTGTCGAGGTCGTGTTCCGGCTCATAGCCCGCGGCCTCGATGACCTCCGCTGCATTGTGGCAGGGACGGTAGCCGTCCAGCGTCAGGGTCAGGTGTCCCCTGCCCCGGGTGTAGCCCACCACCTCCATGGGGTAGCTGCGCATGGTGGAGGCTGGTGCCGTGCCGGTGAGCAGGGTGGTATCCCCGTCAGCGCCGGTCTCGGGCGGGTCAAAGCTGCCGCCCATGTTCTGGATATCGTTCATGGCGCGGCCCACGTTGTCAGAGGGCAGCTCCAGCCGGAAGGCATACCACGGCTCCAGCAGCTGGGTCTTGTGGATCTGGTCTGCCATCATCAGGCCCTGCCGGACGGCGCGGTAGGTCGCCTGCCGGAAGTCGCCGCCCTCGGTGTGCTTGAGGTGGGCGCGGCCCGCAATGAGGGTGATCTTCACATCGGTCAGAGGTGCCCCGATGAGCACGCCCAGATGCTGCTTTTCCTCAAGATGCGTCAGCACCAGCCGCTGCCAGTTCTTGTCCAGCACCTCTTCCCGGCAGTCGGCGGCAAACTGCATTCCGCTGCCCCGGGGCAGCGGCTCCAGCTTGAGGTGGACTTCCGCATAGTGGCGCAGGGGCTCGTAGTGGCCCACGCCCTCCATGGCTTCGGTGATGGTCTCCTTATACAGGATGCCGCCGGGACCGAAGCTGACCTCCAGCCCGTACCGCTCGGCCAGCAGGCTTTTCAGCACCTCCAGCTGGATCTCGCCCATCAGCTGGACATGGATCTCGCCCAGGGTCTCGTTCCAGACCACATGGAGCTGGGGCTCCTCCTCTTCCAGCCGATGGAGCTTTCCCAGCGCGGCGTGCACATCCGCGCCCTCGGGCAGCAGCACCTGATAGCTCAGAACCGGCTCCAGCACCGGCAGGTCACTGTCCCGTTCCGCCCCCAGACCCTCGCCCGGGCGGGCTCTGGTCAGGCCGGTAACAGCGCACACCTGGCCGGGGCCGATGCACTCCGCCAGCGTAAACTTTGCGCCGGAGTAGAGCCGCAGCTGGTTGGCCTTTTCGGCCCATGGCTCCCCGTCGGCTTCTCCGGTGAGCTGGGCTTTCACCTTGAGCGCGCCGCCGGTCACCCGCAGCCAGGTCAGGCGGTTTCCCTGCTCATCCTGGCTCACCTTGAACACCTTGGCCCCGAAGGCTTCCAGCGCGGGGGCCGGGCGGGTATAGCGGTCAAGGCCCTCTACCAGCGCATCCACACCCTGCAGCTTCAGGGCTGAGCCAAACCAGCAGGGAAACACATGCCGCCGGGCAATGGCGGGGATGAGGTCGGTATCGGTCAGGATTCCCCGGTCCAGCATTGTCTCCATCAGCCGCTCATCGCAGAGAGCCAGCGCCTCGTCCCGGTCAGCCTGCTCTGCCCCAAAATCCACAAAGCCATCCCCCAGCCGACGGTTCAGCTGGGTCAGAAGCGCTTCCCTGCCCGGGCCGGGCAGGTCCATCTTGTTCACGAACACAAAGGTGGGGATGCGGTACCGCCGCAGCAGCCGCCAGAGCGTCTCGGTATGGCTCTGCACGCCGTCGGTGCCGCTGATGACCAGCACCGCATAATCCAGCACCTGCAGTGTCCGCTCGGTCTCCGTGGAAAAATCCACATGGCCCGGGGTGTCCAGCAGGGTAAAATCGGTATTGCCCGCCGTGAAGAGGGCCTGCTTGGAGAAAATGGTAATGCCGCGCGCCTTTTCCAGCGCATCGGTGTCCAGAAAAGCATCCTTATGGTCCACCCGGCCCAGCTTGCGGATGGTGCCGGTGCCGTAGAGCAGGGCCTCGGAAAGGGTGGTCTTGCCGCTGTCCACATGGGCCAGAATGCCGATGACCAGCTGCTTGTGCTCTTGTTCCATGCCGCGGCCCCCTTACAGCACGCTGGCGATCAGCGCAGCAGCAACCAGCGGCAGGCCCAGCACCAGATTGGAGAGCAGGCTGCAATAGGTGCGCTCCTCGGGTTCCAGCTCCTCAAAGGAGACGATCTTCTCATCCGCATAGTCGATGATGGAGCGGGTGGAATGGACCTTTTTCTGCCGCTTGCCCATCCCCTTGAATTCCTCCAGCAGATGGTGGATGGTCACGCCATCCAGCCGCAGGTAGTCCACCCAGGCCCAGATGAGCAGCACCACGCCGCACAGAAAGCCCGGGGCCTCCCAGATGGTAAACGTGCCATCGCTGACATAGCGCTGCCACAGCAGCATCAGCACGGCCACAATGGAGGTGCGGGTCACGGTCTTATATAAAATGGGGTGGAACATGTAGCGTTTGTACATCGAGGTCAGTTTCTTCATGGTGCGCTCCTTATTGATACAGATACACTTTATTGTATCATGTTTTTGTGAAAAAAGATAGCTGTTTTGTGCGCACGGCGTGAACAGTTTCTCTCTTTTGCCTGTCCTTCATAGATATACAGTTCTTTCCATTTTATAGTAATTTTTTCCATATTCTTTTCCCACGAAAGTGTTTGTCACCGTTTTGTTTCCAATTCAGTGCTGCGGCGGATTGACTTCTTTCCAGTAAAGTGCTAAAATATACAGCGGTGCGACTTTTGTCTTTCCTGTGCACTTTTTGGAAAGGCAGACAGCCTCACTGCATTTAGGAAAAGGAAAAACGCGCGGCTCTGTCCGCGCAAGATCTGGGAGGATCATCCAATGAGCTTCAATTTTGATCGCCGCACCTTCCTGAAGGGTGCAGGTGCTGTGGGTGCCGCCAGCCTGCTGGCAGCCTGCGGCGAAAAGTCCAACAACACCGGCAATGGCGCTGCCGCCAGCGGTGCTGCTGCCCCCAACTCCACCGGCGCTACCCCCCTGAAGGAGTTCATCTCCTTTGAGAGCGGCAACCGTGAGCTGGAAAGCTGGAACATGCTGTACAGCCAGAGGGCTGAGGATGCCAACGTGGTCACCAACCTGTGGGACGGCCTGCTGAGCTTTGACTGCTACGGCAAGGTGGTGCCCGCCATCGCTTCCAGCTGGGAGCACAATGAGGATGCCACCGTCTGGACCTTCCACCTGCGGGACGACGTGGACTGGGTGGATTGCAACGGTGAGGTGAAGGCTCACCTGACCAGCAAGGACTTCCTGGTTGGCTTTGAATGGGTGATGAACGCCATCAAGAACGAGGCCAACAACACCTCCATGCCCAACGACACCATTGTGGGTGCTTACGAGTACTACCAGCTGACCAAGGAAGCCGGTGACGCTGCCGCTGACATGACCTATGAGGACATGCTCGCTGCCGGTGTGGGCATCGAAGCTCCGGATGATTACACTCTGGTGTTCACCTGCCCCAACGCCTGCCCCTACTTTGATACCGTTGCTGCCTACACCAGCTTCTACCCCGTGGCTCCCGCTCTGATCGAGGAGCTGGGTATCGATGGCTTCCGTGGCTGCGACAACACCACCATGTGGTACAACGGACCCTATATGGTGGAGGAGTACATCCAGGGCAACACCAAGAGCTACATCCCCAACCCCAACTACTACGATGCTGCCAACGTCAGCCGCTTTGAGCGTTTCACTGTCACCATGATCAGCGACGGTGCCATCAGCCTGCAGCTGTATCAGAACCGCGAGCTGGACGAGGTGGATCTGGGCGAGAGCAGCATCACCACCATTCAGTCCGACCCTTCCAACGAGTACAATCAGCAGCTGTGCGAGAAGCGTGCCAAGAAGTTCAGCTACTGCTTCATCTTCAACTACGACAAAATGAACACCGATGGCACCCCCGATGAGAACTGGAACAAGGCCATTGCCAACAAGGCGTTCCGTCAGTGCTTCTCCAAGGGCATGGTGCTGAACAAGTTCTTCGCCCGTTATAACCCCATCAATCCCCTGAAGTGTGAGAACGACTTCTTCACCATGAAGGGCCTGTGCTACACCTCTGACGGCACCGACTACACCAACCTGGTGGCCAAGGAGATGGGTCTGGACGGCGAGGCTTACGATGGCAAGACCATGAAGCGTCTGCGCGCCAACAACGGCGACATCACCGAGCTGAAGAAGCAGGCCATGGAAGAGCTGAGCGCCATTGGTGTCACCTTCCCTGTCCACTGCTCCTACTACATTCTGGCCGGCTCCACCTCCGCTCTGGACCACGCCACCGTCCTGAAGCAGTGCTTCACCGACAGCTTCGGCGATGACTTCATCGTGCTGGATGTCAACACCTTCGTGTCCTCCACCATGAAGGAAGTCGTGGCTCCCAAGCTGCAGAGCTTCACCCACATGGGCTGGGGCGCTGACTTCGGTGATCCCATCAACTTCCTGACCCAGATCATCATTCACGATGAAAACGCTTACTACAGCTGCAACATGACCAACATTGCAAGCATTGTGAACAATGGTCCCGCCAGCTACCAGACCGAGCTGGTGGCTGCCTATGAGAAGTTCACCGATCTGGTGAACGAGGCCCGTGCCATTGTTGACGACACCGATGCACGCTACGCAGCATTTGCCAAGGCCGAGGCCTACTTCCTGGACGAGAACCTGATCTTCCCCACCGTCTACGATATCACCTGGTGCCTGACCCACGCCAACGAGTACAGCAAGATCAACGCAATGTATGGTCCCTGCAACTACAAGGCTGTGAACTGGGAGACCAGCGAGGAGGCCTACACCACCGAACAGTACGATGCGTTTGCCGCTGCATTTGACGCAGCCGCTCAGGCCTGATCGAGTGGACCAATAACCAATCGCAAAAGCAGAACCGGACGTTTTTAAAGCGTCCGGTTCTTTTTTCTCTCCATGGCAGCACAAAACCCCGCCGCGCGGGAAAGCTCCCAGCGCGGCGGGGTCATTGTGTTAAAATACAGGAAAGCGGTTCAGCTTACAGCTGGCTTTCATACTCCTTGCGGTAGCCTTCCAGCTCACGCTGGTTGCCATACACAAAGTGGCCGTTTGCGATTTCTTCCCAGACCGGCTTGTCCACGCTGTAATCGTGGATCGAGGGGTCATAGACCAGCAGCTTCTTGTGCTTTTCAAGGCTGGGGTCAGGGATGGGAACCGCGCTCAGCAGAGCTTTGGTGTAGGGATGCAGCGGATGGAGGAACAGCTCCTCCGCCTCAGCCAGCTCCACGATGCGGCCCTTGCTGATAACGGCGATACGATCCGAGATGAACCGGACCACCGACAGGTCATGTGCAATGAACAGGTAGGTCAGGCCGCGGCTCTTCTTCATCTCGTTCAGCAGGTTCAGCACCTGTGCACGGATGGAGACATCCAGTGCGGAGATGGGCTCATCGGCCACGATGAACTCCGGCTCCATGACCAGAGCACGGGCAATGCCGATGCGCTGGCGCTGGCCGCCCGAGAACTCGTGGGGGAAGCGGGAGGCAAACTCCGGCAGCAGGCCGACTTCATGCAGGGCGTTCATCACCTTTTCGTGCAGATCTTCCTGATCCTTGTAGAGATGATGGTTCAGCAGGCCCTCGGCAATGATATACTCCACCTTGGCGCGCTCGTTCAGCGAAGCCATGGGGTCCTGGAAGATCATCTGGATCTTACGGATGACCTCTTTGTCCAGTTCCTTGGAGATCTTGCCGTTGATCTTCTGGCCCTTGAAGAAGATGTCGCCGCCGGAGGTCGGGTTGATGCGGCAGATGGCACGGCCAATGGTGGTCTTGCCGGAGCCGGACTCGCCGACCAGCGAGAAGGTCTCGCCCTTATAGATGTCAAAGTTGACATGATCGACAGCAACAAATTTCTTCTTACCGGAGCCAAAGGTGATCTGAAGGTCTTTCAGCTCAATCAGCTTTTCGCGTTCAGCCATTTAAGTTGGCGCCTCCCATCTTTCCCATTTTCTCACGCAGGTTCTGGATGGAGTGCGGCCGCTCGATCTTGGGAGCGCGCGGGTCCAGATACCATGTCTTTGCGGCGTGGGTCTCGGACACCTGGAAGAACGGAGGCTCTTGCACAAAGTCGATTGCCAGCGCATGCTTGTTGCGGGGCGCAAATGCGTCACCCTTGATCTCATTGAACAGGTTCGGGGGAGTACCATCCACGCTGGGCAGGGCCTCACCCTTGGTGCCCAGCTGCGGCAGAGCCTGCAGCAGAGCCCAGGTGTAGGGGTGCCATGCGTCGTAAAAGATTTCCTCCACGGTGCCGTATTCCACGATCTGGCCGGCATACATCACGGCCACACGGTCTGCCACGTTTGCCACAACGCCCAGGTCATGGGTGATGTAGATAACGGACATGCCCAGCTCCTTCTGCAGGTCGCGGATCAGCTGCAGGATCTGTGCCTGAATGGTCACGTCCAGTGCAGTGGTGGGCTCGTCGCAGATCAGGATCTGCGGGCGGCAGGCCGCTGCAATGGCAATGACGACACGCTGACGCATACCGCCGGAGAACTCGTGGGGGTACTGCTCGTACCGACGCTCGGGGTCGGGGATACCCACCTTGCCCAGCATCTCGATGGCAGCCTTTTTGGCTTCCTCACCCTTCAGACCCTGGTGATGCTCAATGCTCTCCTGGATCTGCTTGCCGATCTTCTTCAGCGGGTTCAGGCTGGTCATAGGATCCTGCATGACCATGGCGATCTTCTTGCCGCGGACACCCAGCCAATCCTTCTCGGTGAACTTGGTCATATCGCGGCCTTCAAACATGATGGAGCCGCCGGTGATCTTACCGTTGGCATCCAGCATACCCACAAAGGTCTTGGTGAATACGGACTTGCCCGAGCCGGACTCGCCCACGATGGCAAGGGTCTCGCCTTCGTACAGATCCAGCGAGCACTTGCGGATGGCGTTCAGCTTGCGGCCGCGCAGGCTGAAAGTGATCTCCACGTCTTTGGCAGAGATAATCGGTTGTCTATCCATTTACGTCTCTCTCTCCAATCTATCAAACGTGGTTGCGCGGATCAGCCGCATCCGACAAAGCGTTGCCCATGATATAGAAAGAAATGGAAATGATGGACACGATGGATGCAGGGAAAACCAGCAGGTACGGATAATCCAGGAAGAAGCCGCGCACCTTGCTCAGGATCAGGCCCAGAGAAGGCGTGTCGATGCCCAGGCCCAGGCCCAGGTAGGACAGCGTGGATTCCAGATTGATGGTGCCCGGAATGGACAGTGCCATACGCAGGATGATAACGGAGACCAGATACGGCAGGATATTCTTGGTCAGCACGCGCCACAGCGGGGTGCCCAGGCAGCGGGACGCAAGGTTGTACTCGCGGTCACGGAACATGAACACCATGTTGCGGACACGGCGTGCCATGGAAAGCCAGTTGATGGCGATCATGGAGATGGCCATGATCCAGAAGCTCTGGCCCACCATCAGGGCGATCAGGGTCATATAGATGATATAGGGCACGTTGTCGATCAGGTTGTACAGCTCCGTGAAGAAGCGGTCCAGGCTGCGCACATAGCCCCAGATCAGGCCGAAGATCACGCCCACGATGCTCTCGCCCACGGCGACCACCAGAGCCAGACGGATGGACACCTGGGTGGCGTACCACACCTGGCACCAGTAGTCACGGCCCAGGTTGTCGGTACCGAACCAGTACTCACTGTTGGGCCTGATGAAAGCCTTGCTGGAATCAGAGACCAGGCTGGTGAAGTGATACTTGCCAACGCTCAGCGCAATGAAGGAGAACACCGTCAGCGCCAGGAACAGGATCAGGCAGAAGACAGCGACCTTCTGCTTGAAGAAGTTCTGGATGACAGAACCCCAGTAGGAATAGTTGGAGTAGCCGATGCGTTCAGCTTCTTCCGGGGAATAATCCACAAAGTAGAACAGTTCTTCGGGCTTCTTGCCCTCAAAATCCGATGCCTTAGCCATCAGCGAGCCTCCTCCTTTCCGGTCAGAGTAATACGGGGGTCAACCACCATCATCAGCACATCGCCCAGGAACACGCCCACGATGCCCAGCACGGCGTAGAGGATGACCAGGGTCTGAACGACATTCAGGTCATAGCGCTGGATGGCATCCGTCAGCAGGGGGCCCATGCCGGGAACGGAGAAGAACCGTTCCATCAGCGCAGGGAGCCGCCCACCGTCAGCAGGATGGACTGGGGGATATACTGCACCATGGGGACCATGGCGTTGCGCAGAACATGCTTGAACATGATCTCGCGGGAGCTCAGGCCCTTGACACGGGCCAGCTTGATATAGTCGCGGGTCAGCTCATCCACCATGTAGCGGCGGGTCCACAGGGCATAGCCTGCAATGGATGCCAGCGAAAGGCAGGTGATGGGCAGCACGCTGGAAGCACTCACATTGCGGGTGGAATACAGCGTGGGGAATCCCAGGTACTTGGAACCAAAGACCAGCACCAGAGAATACGACACCAGCGACGGGACCGCGTTGACGAACACGGTGTAGGCCGTGCCGATCCAGTCGAATACCTTGTCCTTGAATGCCGCCTGCAGGATGCCCATCAGCACACCGACCACCAGAGAGATGGCGGACGCCGTGAGGCCCAGACGCATGGAGACACCAAACTTTTTACCAATGACCTTGACCACCGGGGCACCGTTCTGGATGCGGCGGGAAGTGCCGAAATCCAGATGCAGCAGGTTGTTATAGAACTTGACCAGCTGGGTGGGGATGGGATCGGTCAGGCCAGCTGCTTCCAGAGCGGCGGTCTTCTGCTGATCGGTAAACTTCATGAGCTGTTCCTCAGTGAAGTAGTAGTCCGTCGGCAGGCAGCGCATCATCAGGAAAACTGCTGTTGCGATCAGAAAGATTGTGACAAGCGACTGGAGCAGCCGCTTAACCGTGTATTTTAACATGTTATCGAACCCTTAACTTTTATTTCTACCCTTTCGGGCGGGGAAACGGGGAACTTAAGCCTTGGTAGCTGCGTCGAATGCAGCGGCGAACTCCTCGTACTGTGCGGTGGTGTAAGCCTCTTCGCTGGTCTCCCAGTTGACAGCCTTGTAGTTGCAGGGACCATACATAGCGTTGATCTTGCTGTACTCGTTGGCGTGGGTCAGAGTCCAGGAAACTTCGAAGTAGCAGGGGCAGGCCAGAACGTTGTTCAGCATGCTGGCCTCAGCCTTTGCGAAGGCAGCGTAGCGGGCATCGGTATCATCGACGATGGCCTTTGCGGTATTGACCAGATCAGTGAACTCCTCGTAGCAGGCCACCAGATCCTTCTGCCAGTCAGCGGGGCCGGCCTCGACGACCTTGGCGATGTTGGAGTAGTACCAGCTGTAGTAAGCGTTATCGTCGTGCAGGATCTCCTGACCAACGAAGTTGACGGGATCGCCGTAGTCAGCGCCCCAGCCGTTGATGACGAAGCTCTGCAGCTGAGGATTACGGACTTCCTGGGTGATGGAGGAGACGAAAGTCTTGATGTCCAGCACGATGAAGTCATCGCCGAAGCTGTCGGTGAAGCACTGCTTCAGGACAGTAGCGTTATCCAGATCGGAGGTGGAACCGGCGATGATGTAGTAAGCAGCGTGGACAGGGAAGGTGACGCCGATGGCGCTCAGCTCGTCCATGGCCTGCTTCTTCAGGTCAGCGATGTCGCCGTTGTTGGCGCGCAGACGGATCATGGTCTTGCCATCGTATGCTTCCTTGTCGAAGCCCATCTCCTTGGCAACCAGGGTGGAGTACTCCTGGCCCTGGGTGTTGTAGCAGACACCGGGCATGGTGTAGTAGTCGTTCTCGCACTTCAGGGGGTTGATCTTGTTGGTACGTGCATACCAGTTGGTCATCTCCAGGCCCTTGTAGAAGCACTGACGGAAAGCAGTGTTGGCAATGGCCTTGTTCCAGTTGTCGTCGGGGGTGCCGTCCTCGTTGTTCTTCTGATAGTTGAAGTGCATCTGGTAGCTGAACTTCTTGGGGCGCTTCTCGCACAGCTGCTGATTGTACTCGCTGTTGGGATCAGCCTGGATGGTGGTCAGGGTGCTCTCGCCCACATCCATCTCGTCCAGCTCACGGTTCTGGTACAGCTGGAAGGTAACAGTTTGGTCGCTGATCATGGTAACGGTGAAGCGGTCGAAGCGGGACACATCGTTTGCACCAAAGTAGTTGGGGTTGGGGATGTAGCTCTTGGTGTTCTGGCTGATGAACTCCTCCACCACATAGGGACCATTGTACCACATGTTGGTGTAGTCGCAGGCACGGAAGCCCTCAACGCCCAGCTCGTTGATCAGATCCTCAGAGGCAGGGTAGAAGCTGGTGTAGGCAGCAACGGTATCGAAGTAGGGGCAGGGATCCTTGCAGGTGAAGACCAGGGTGTAGTCATCCGGAGCCTCAACGCCCACGCCTGCGTCCAGCATATCCTGGTAGGTCAGGTCGGCAGCAGCATCGCCCATATCGCTGGTCTTCTGATAGTAATCAGCAGCACCGGTCAGGGTCTCGTTGGGCATGGAGGTGTTGTTGGCCTGGTTCTTGGCTGCGTTCAGCACCCACTCCAGACCCACGAGGAAGTCCTTGCTGGTCAGGTGAGCCTTGACTTCGCCGTTGACATCCACCCAGTCCACATCGTCACGGAGGTTGAAGGTCCAAACGGAAGAGTCCTCATTGTGGCTCCACTCCTTGGCCACGGAAGGCACGGCCTTGCCGTAGCAGTCAAAGCTCAGCAGGCCTTCCCACAGGTTGGTGGTGACATTCATGTCGGAAGCCATCTGACTGTACAGCATGTTCCAGCTCTCCAGCTCACGTTTGGTGCTCTCCCAGGAGATAAACTCCTTCAGCGGGGTAGCGCCAGTGGTGTTGGGAGCGCTGGTAGCACCAGAGGAAGCAGCGGTGGAGCTGCTGCCAGAGTTGCCGCCGCAGGCGGCCAGAATGCCGGCGGCACCAACGACACCGGAAGCCTTCAGAAAGCTGCGGCGGCTGATTGCATGAGACTCGTAGTTGTTGTTCATTGTGTTTTCCTCCCTATAATAATTCCGTGCTTCAGTGCATGGTGCAGGGCGGGATGTCCTGCTGTTTTCCCACTATTCTGCGGAGGTTTTTTGAATCCTGTATTGCCAGGGAATACAAAAGAGCGCAGAAACAGACCCCTCTGTCTGCACCTGTGCTCCTCCCGCAAAACCTTAACACGTCATATATTGTACCATTGAAATAAAAAGATGTCAATGGAGCACACACAGCTTTTTCTTCAAAAAGCAAAGTCTGCTACACAAAAACGATGAAATATATTTGCTTTTGCATGGTAAAGCGTGCAGGAAATTTAACAGACAATGCTGCGGACAAAACAACCGGAATTGTTCTTGTCAAAAGGACACCGTATTTTCTGCTTTATATTCTAAAAGAGCAGGCGCTCCACGCTTTGCGAAGAGCCCCTGCTTTTGGAAAACCGAATTATTAAAACAAGTCACCGTGCCAGTGCGCTCTGGATCTTTGCAAAATCCTCCAGCGTCAGGGCCTCAGGACGGATGCGGGCATCGAAACCGGCGGCTTCAATGGCAGCGGTCACGGCATCCTTGGGCATCCCCAGGCCGCTGGCAATGGCATTGGCGGCAGTTTTGCGCCGCTGGCCAAAGGCCGCGCGGACAAGGGCAAAGTAGCTCGCCTCATCCTCCACCTGCACGGCGGGGGTGGGGCGGATCTCCATCCGCACCACAGCGCTGGTCACCTTGGGGGCCGGGTAAAAGCTGCCCGGGGCGGCGGTGAACATCATCTTAGAGGTCGCGTAATAGCTCACCGCACAGCTGATGGCGCTGGAGGCCCGGGTACCCGGGGCAGCGGCCAGACGATCGGCAGCTTCCTTCTGCACCATCACAGTCAGGCTCTCGATGGGCAGGCGATCACCCAGCAGCTTCATCACAATGGGGCTTGTAATATAGTAGGGCAGGTTGGCGCAGACCGCCACCGGCATCCCGGGGAACTCCTGCGCGATCAGGGCTTTCAGGTCTACCTTGAGCACATCCTGCAGGACCAGCTTGAAATTGTCCACACCGGCCATGGTCTCGGCCAGCAGGGGCGGCAGACGCTCGTCCACCTCGATGGAGACCACCTTTGCCGCCCGCTTTGCCAGCTCTCGGGTCAGCACGCCGATGCCGGGGCCGATCTCGAGCACGCCGTAGCGCTTGTCCACACCGCTGGCATCCACGATCTTGGGGGGAAGGCCTGGGTTGACGATGAAGTTCTGGCCAAAGCCCTTGGAAAGGGCAAAATCATATTTTTCGCACAGGGCGCGCACATAAGACAGGTCGGTCAGTTCGGGCATGGCTCTATCCTTTCTTTTCCAAAATAACCCTCTCAGTCTCGCTTCGCTCGCCAGCTCCCCCAAAGGGGGAGCTTTTGACAAAACCGCAAACTTTGCATGAATTGCCAAGACCTCGCCCTTCGGGAGAGGTGGCAGCGCGTCAGCGCTGACGGAGAGGGTTGTTCTCTTATTCTTGACTACTGGATGCAGTGCTCTCCCCTGCTGCTTCACTTTCGGCGGGCGCGGTCTCTGCCGGGGTGCTCCCGGCAGATGCAGCCTCAGCGTCCCCTTCCGCCACGCTCTCAGCGGCGGCGCTGTCGGCAGCTTCACTGGAAGCCGCCTCGTTGACACCGCTCACGGTGGTGGTGCCGCTCATCTGCTGGGCAGTGCTCACGGCACGCTGGATCTGGGGATCGTTCTCCACAGTGTAATCATAGTATGCGATCTGCTCGTCCGCAGTCAGGGGGCGCTCCACATCCACGGTCAGGCCGGTGCCGTCAAAGCAGCTGCCGTCGCCGCAGACCAGCTTTGCCACGGTGACCACCACAGCACTGCCATCGGACAGGCGCTGGGGGCTGCTCTGGATGGTGCCCTTGCCCTGCGTGGTGGTGCCCACCAGACGGGCACCATTCAGGGTGCGCAGGCTGCTGGCAAAGAGCTCCGCCGCGCTGGCAGTGCTTCCGTTGACCAGGCAGACCACGGGCAGGCCGATCTGGGACTCGCTGGTGCTGGTGCCCAGCAGGGTCTGGGTGCCGTTCTTGTCCTCAGCAAAGGCCAGCGTGCCCTCCGGGGCGATCAGGTCGATGCACTGGATGGCATCGTCCAGCAGGCCGCCGCCGTTATCGCGCAGGTCAAACACCAGGCTGCCCGCGCCGTTGGCGCTCAGGCTGCGGATGGCGTAATCCAGCTCGCTGGGGGTGGTGGAATCAAACTGGCGGATCCGGATGTAGCCCACATTGCCCTGCACCATCTGGTAATCCACGGTGGTGGAGCTGTAGCCGGAGTGGGTCAGGTCAGCGGTGTGCTCGGCGGCCTCGCTGTCCAGCCAGGTCACATTGACGGTGGTGCCGCTCTCGCCGCGCAGGCGGGTCTGGATGGCATCCACGCTGCTCATGCTCTTGACATCGGTGCCGTCCACAGCGGTGATGTAGTTTCCGACCTGAATGCCGGCCTCCTTGGCGGGGGATTCATCGTAGACCTTGATAACCTTGGCATAGCCGGACTGATCCACAGCCAGCTCCACGCCAATGCCGATCAGGGTGCCGTTCTGGGTGTTCATCAGCTCCGTATAGGCGGTGGCGCTGAAATAGCGGGCGTACTTGTCGCCGGTGCCCAGCAGGTAGCCAGCCGTCAGGCGGTCGTAGAGGGTGGTCTCATCAATGGGATAGTAATCGTTGCTGCGGACATAGCGGTCCACCTCAGCGATCTTGTTGTACATGCTTTCCTTTTCCTTCACGCTGGAAACGGTGCGGTCAAACAGGCGCATCGCCACCAGCATGGTAATGGAAAAGGTAACGGTCATGGCCAGGATGACAATGCTGACCGCCATGCCGACCGATATCTTACGGTTCATCTTCTTCCCTCCTCTGTCAGACCAGCAGCATCATAACCACGCTGCCCAGCATGGAAAGTGCAAAGATCCCTGCCAGGATCAGACAGCCCACGCGCAGGATGCGCTTGCGTTTTTCTTCCTTCATAAGCCCTGACGGCCTCCTTTGATACAATGCAGATTATTTCATGGGGATATAACCACGGGGGTTGACGGCATTGGCCTTGGAGCCGCCCTTCCAGACCTCCAGATGGAGGTGGTTGCCGGTAGAGTTGCCCGTGCTGCCCACATAACCGATGATCTCGCCCTGCTGGACATACTTGCCCGCCGAGGTGGCGACCGACCGCATGTGGCCGTACAGGGTGCTGTACTGGTTGCCATCGGACATTTTGCCGTGGTAGATGATGACATAGTTGCCGTAGCCGCCGCTGGACCAGCCCGCCACCTGCACATAGCCGCTGGCGGCTGCATAGATGGGCGTGCCGCCCGGGGCGGCAAAGTCGGTACCGGCGTGGAGCTTGTTGACCCCCGTAACGGGGTTCTTGCGCCAGCCGTACTCACTGGAAATGCGGCTATAGCTCTTGAGCGGGCAGATGAAGCCGGTAAAGCTCAGGGTGGGCTTGGAGGCAGCGGCCGCGGCGATCATCTTCTGGATCTGCTTCTTGACGGCCTCATAGTTCATCTCGTCCGATTCAATGGCGGCCTGCGCGTCCTTCTGGGCCTGCTGCGCCTCGGCAGCGCTCATCTGGGCGGCGGCCACGCTGGAGTTGAGCTCGTTCTGCTTGGCACGCATCTGGCTGTTCTGGGCATCCAGATCTGCCTTTTTGCTTTGCAGCTCGCTGCGCTGGGATTCCAGCGTCAGCTTATCGCTTTCCAGCGCTTCCTTGGCGTTCTTCATGTTGTCCAGGATCTCGGTGTCCTTGATGGAGATGTCCTGCATGACCTCGTTGAAGGTCAGCAGTTCATACAGGTCGTTCACCGCAGACAGCATGGCAACGCTGCCGCCGTCCCGCAGCTCCTGCATGGCGGCCATGTGCTGCTTGAAATCCCCCCACTGGTCGGCGATCTCCGCTTCTTTTTCGGTGATCTGCTGCTCCTTGGCGGCGATCTCCTGTTCCTTCAGGCCGATGCTGTTCTGCACCTCGGCGATCTGGCCCTTCAGCACGCTGATCTGGCTCTGGACCACCGTGACCTTTTCCTTCAGCTCCGATTCCAGCGCCTTGGCGGCCTGCTCCTTCTTTTTTGCATTGGACAGTTCCTTTTTGTGCTGTACAATGGACTGGGAGAGCTTATCCAGCTTGTTCTGCAGGCTGGACATGCTGGTAGCCGCCGTGGCCGGGTAGACCGAAACGCTCAGCAGCAGGCAGGCCGCTGCCAGAAACAGGCTGGCGGCGCGCATGGCCCGGCTGTGCCCGGGGGCGGGTTTTGCGTGGGTGGGGGTATACATGAGGTGCAGGCGGAAGCCCGCAGAGTGTTTTGCTTGTTTCACAGAGAAGGCTCCTTTCGCTTACACATTCAGATGCTTGCGGATGGAGAACATGCTGCCCAGCGCACCCACCAGCGCACCACCGGCCAGACTGTACGTCAGGATGGTGGGCCAGACGGCATCCACAGGCACCATGGCGGTGCCCATGAGCAGCTGCCACAACCCGCCCAGCGTGCTGGAGGCCTGCACGATGTAGGCATAGCCGAAGATACCGGCTACCGAGGTGATGGCACCAGAGATCAGGCCCATGGTCAGGCCCTCCACAAAAAAGGGCAGGGTGACAAGGTGGTTGGTCGCGCCCACATACTTCATGATCTCGATCTCACGGCGGCGGGCAAAAACGCTCAGGCGGATGGTGCTGCCCACCGTGATGATGCTGACCGCCATCAACACCAGGATCACGATCTGGCCCACCTTGGTCACAGCCCGCTGGACCTCCACAAAGGTCTGGGTCATCTCAATGGGGGCGGTAACGCTGTACACGCCCGGGATGCTCTGGAAGTTCTGGCTCATGGTCTGCATCTGGCTCAGGTCTGCCAGAGAGACACGGTAGTTGGCCTTGAAGGGGTTATCATTCTCAAATTCGTCCAGCAGGACGGCGTAATCCGCCATGTACCCACGGTACTGGTTGAGCACATCCTCCTTGGACATGTACTGCACCCGGCTCACGCCCGGGGTGGCAGTGATGCGCTCCCCTACCGACTGGATGGTGGCATCGTCGGCTTCGGGGTCCACATAGACCACCATCTCGTTCTGCTGGCCCAGATAGTTCACCATGCTGTTCACATTGACTTCCGCCAGCGTGGCAAAGGTGTTCAGGGTCATACAGACGCTCAGGGAGGCGATGCAGGCAATGGTCATGGCCCAGTGCTTGCCCAGGTTGCGCACGCCGCGCACCACAAGGAAACCGAACGTAGAAGGCTTCATCATACCAGCGACACCTCCATTTCCAGTTCCTTCGGGTCTACGGGTGGGTGGGGGATCATGGAGCCCGTGGGCACATCCGAGATGATGTGTCCGCCGGACAGGGTGACCACACGGCGGTCAAAGTGACGGACCAGCTCGTGCTCATGGGTGACCACCAGCACAGTGATGCCCATCTCGCTGACACGCTCCAGCAGCTCCATCATCTCAAGGCTCAGCTCGGGGTCGATGTTGCCGGTGGGCTCGTCCGCAATCACCAGCTTGGGGGCGTGGGCCAGGGCGCGGGCCACAGCCACACGCTGCTGCTCACCGCCGGAGAGCAGGTCGGGGTAGACCTTTGCCTTGTCCTCCAGGTGGACAAGCTCCAGCATGTAATTCACGCGCTCCTTGATCTGCTTGTGCCCGATGTTGGTAACATGCATGGCAAAGGCAATGTTCTCGTAAACTGTCATGGTGGGGATGAGCCGGAAATCCTGAAAGATGATGCCCATCTGACGGCGCAGGTAGGGGATCTTGCGGCGGCGCAGGCGGGCAACATCCTGCCCGTTCACCAGCACGCGGCCCTCGGTGGGGGTCTCCTCGCGCAGGATCAGCTTGAGCAGGGTGGATTTGCCCGCGCCTGAGTGACCCAGCAGAAAAACAAACTCGCCGTCATCCACATGGAAGTTGACATCCTCCAGGGCAGGCTTTGCGTTGTGCTTGTACTGCTTTGAAACGTGTTCAAAATCTATCATGCATTTTTCGCTCCCAATAATTTTCTCCAAACCAAAAAGAACCGGCCAGCATCGGTTTCGAGCGGCCGGTTCTGCGCCGACGGCTTTGCGCCGCAAGCGTTTGCTTAATATTTGGCCGGGTTGTTGGACAGGTACTTCTTGACCATCAACGCCACCTTAAAGACGATGGCATCGTCGAACTCACGCAGATCCAGACCGGTCAGTTTTTTGATCTTTTCCAGACGATACACCAGCGTGTTGCGGTGGACAAACAGGCCGCGGCTGGTCTCAGACACATTCAGGTTGTTCTCGAAGAAGCGCTGGATGGTGAACAGGGTCTCCTGATCCAGGCTCTCGATGCTGCCCTGCTTGAACACCTCGCGCAGGAACATCTCGCAGACAGTGGTGGGCAGCTGGTAGATCAGGCGGGCAATGCCAAGGTTGTCGTAGCGGATGATCTGCTTCTCGGTGTCGAACACCTTGCTGACCTCCATGGCGATCTGGGCTTCCTTGAAGGAGGTAGCCAGATCCTTCACGTTGGAGATGGGGGTGCCGATGCCGACCACAGCCTTGATGTAATGCTCACCGGACAGGGTGTCCACGATGCTGGCAGCCAGCTTCTCCATATCGGTGCGGTCGATGCCCTTGCGGATCTCCTTGACCAGCACGGTGTCGGTCTCGCTGATGTTGAACACAAAGTCCTTCTGCTTGTCCGGGAACAGGCTGCTGACCACATCGTAAGCGGAGATGTCGCCGCCGGAGGTCACGCGCACAATGAACACCACGCGGGAAACATCGGTGGCAAAGTGCAGCTCACGGGCCTTGGCGTAGATATCGCCGGGCAGGATGTTGTCCAGCACCACATTCTTGATAAAGTTGGCTTTATCGAACTTTTCATCGTGGTACTGCTTGATGCTCTGCAGGCTGATGGAGAGCAGGGCCGCAAACTGGCCCGCAGTCTCGTCCGCGCCTTCCACAAACACGGCATAGTCGTTATGCTTTGCGCTGGAGAACTGCTGATAGGTGTAGCCATCCCGCACAAAGCGGTCACCGGCCGTCAGGCGCTCTGCCATAAAGCCCTCGCGCACCTCTCCGATCAGGTTCAGCTCCGAGCAGGAGATCACAGCGCCGGTCTCATCCACCACACCGACCACACGATCGATGGCGTCTTTCATCTGGTAGATCACGCTCTGGAATACTCTATTGGCCATAAATGGATACCCCTTTTCCTCTTTTGTGCAAGCCGCAGGGGCGAGATTGTCGTTTTTAACAATTTCGCCGCTTTACATTATCTATTTTACACAAAAGAATTTACTTTTGCAACATATTTCACCAAAATATTTTTGACTTTCTTGGTGAAATTATCTTTCAGGGGTATTTTCAGGCCCAAAAAGCACTGTTTTGCGTGGTTCTTGTGAATATTTTACCGGCAAAATGTGATGTTTTTTTGAAAATCAGGTGAAAAGCAGTCAGGCTCCGGTGGTAATTGCTGTCACTTCCTCCGCAGAAAGCTCCCGCCACTGCCCCGGTGCAAGGGCCGGGTCCAGCGCAAGCCCGCCGATGGCATCCCGGTGCAGGGCGTTCACGCCCGCGCCGTACACACCGAACATCCGCTTGATCTGGTGATACACCCCCTGCCTGAGCCTGACTTTCACGGTCAGGCCGTCCGGGGTCAGGGCTTCCACCTCTGCCGGGGAGAGGGCGGTGCCATCCGCCAGCGTCACGCCCTCGGCAAAGCCCCTGCGCATCTCCTCGGTCAGCGGTGTGTCAATGACCACCGTGTAGGTCTTGGAGACATGGCGCTTCGGGGCAAGGATCTCGTGGGCGAAGCCGCCGTCATCCGTCAGCAGAACAAAGCCGGTGCTGGTCTTGTCCAGCCGGCCGGCCGGGAACAGCTCCCGCCGGGGGTAGGCATCCCCGATCAGATCCACCACGGTGGTATCCCGCTTGTCGGTGGAAGCGCTCACCACGCCCTCAGGCTTGTTGAGCATCAGGTAGACGAACTGCTGGTAAGCAAGCGGCGCACCGTCCACCGCCACGCTGTCCCCTTCCCTGAGCTGGGTGTCCCCCTTTTTGCACACCGCGCCGTTCACCGTCACCCGTCCCCTGCTCAGCAGGGTCTTTGCCTCGCTCCGGGTGCACTGGGCCGTCTCGGCCAGATATTTGTCTAGTCGCATAAAAACTCCTTCTGTGTGCAGAAAAGAGGCCGTTGCCTCCGGCAACAGCCTCTTTTCTAAAAATTTTACGCTCAAACGCTCAGGCTTGCGTGCTGTTCCACAGCATCGGGGTTGGCATCAAAGATGGGCTGGAGCACATTTGCAATGAACTCCTCCACCTGCTGGGGTGCACGGCCCACAAAGTTTTCGGGCACCAGACCGGCCACGATCTCCTCCTTGGTCAGGCCAAAGGCGGGGTCGGCTGCAACGCGGTCCACCATATCGTTGGGCAGGCCCTCTTCCTTGACCTGCTTGCCAGCGGCAATGGCGTGCTGGCGCAGGCGCTCGTGGAGCTCCTGACGGTTGCCGCCCTTTTCCACAGCCTGCATCATAATGTTCTCGCTGGCCATGAAGGGCAGCTCTGCCATCAGGCGGCTGCGCACCACTTTGGGGTAGACCACGATGCCGTCGGTAACATTGAGCATGATGTTCAGGATGGCATCGGCAGCCAGGAAGCCCTCGGCCATGGCAACGCGCTTGTTGGCGCTGTCGTCCAGAGTGCGCTCAAACCACTGGGTGCCGGTGGTGAAGCTGGGGTTCAGCACATCCACCATCAGGTAGCGGCTCAGGGCGCAGATGCGCTCACACCGCATGGGGTTGCGCTTGTAAGGCATGGCGGAGGAACCGATCTGGTTCTTCTCAAAAGGTTCTTCCATCTCCTTGAAGTTGGCCAGCAGGCGCAGGTCGGTGGCAAACTTCATGCAGCTCTGGGCAATGCCTGCCAGAGCGTTCAGGATAAAGGCATCCACCTTGCGGCTGTAGGTCTGGCCGGACACGGGGATCACGGCATCCGGGGCAAAGCCCATCTCCCTGGCAATGGAAGCATCCACAGCGCGGATCTTGTCTGCATCGCCCTTGAACAGCTCCATAAAGGAAGCCTGCGTGCCGGTGGTGCCCTTGACACCGCGCAGCTGCAGGGTGGCAAGGCGGTGGTCGATCTCGGCAAGATCCATCACCAGCTCGTTGGCCCACAGGGTGGCACGCTTGCCCACGGTGGTGGGCTGTGCAGGCTGGCAGTGGGTATAGGCCATGCAGGGCATGTCCTTGTACTCCTCAGCAAAGCGGGAGAGCTTTGCCAGCACACCGATCAGCTTTTTGCGAATGAGCTCCAGGCCCTGCCGCATCACGATGATATCGGTGTTATCGCCCACATAGCAGCTGGTGGCACCCAGATGGATGATGCCGGCTGCCTTGGGGCACTGCTGGCCGTAGGCGTAAACGTGGCTCATCACATCATGGCGCACCAGCTTCTCGCGCGCAATGGCGACCTCGTAGTTGATGTCGTCCACATGGGCTTCCAGCTCGGCCACCATTTCGGGGGTGATATTGGTCAGGCCCTGCTCCATCTCGGCCCGGGCCAGCGCCACCCACAGGCGGCGCCAGGTGCGGAACTTGTTGTCATCCGAAAAGATATACTGCATCTCGTCGGAAGAATAACGGGTAGAGAAGGGGCTGATATAACGATCATGCTGTGACATTGGTTGTTTCCTCCTGAAAGTAACTCCCCCAGCCGCCTTCCGGCGACAGCCCCCTCGAAGAGGGGGCCTTTCACCCTCCCTCGGAGAGGGAGGTGGCATCGCGTCAGCGATGACGGAAGGAGTTTTTCTCTATTCTACCATCAAACCTTGAAATAGTCTACGCCGCCCTCAAAGATCGGCTGATATTTGTCGCCGGTGACATTCTTGTACAGGTACTCGCCGCTGCGCTCCGAGTGGCCCATCTTGCCGAACACGCGGCCGTCCGGGCTGGTGATGCCCTCAATGGCCAGCAGAGAGCCGTTGGGGTTGTAGCGCTGATCCATGGTGGGCTCGCCTTCCAGATCAACATACTGGGTAGCGACCTGGCCGTTGGCAACCAGCTGATCCAGCACGTTCTGGGGTGCCACAAAGCGGCCCTCGCCGTGGCTGATGGCGATCTCGTACTCGCTGCCTGCATCGCAGTGGGACAGCCAGGGGCTGCCGGTGGATGCAACACGGGTGCGCACCAGCATGCTCTGGTGGCGGCCGATGGTGTTGAAGGTCAGGGTCGGGTCATAGGCCGTGATGGGGCGGATATCGCCGTAGGGCACCAGACCCAGCTTGATCAGGGCCTGGAAGCCGTTGCAGATGCCCAGCATCAGGCCGTCGCGGTGCTGCAGCAGGTCGCGGACCGCCTCGGTGACCGCAGGGCTGCGGAAGAAGGAGGCGATGAACTTGGCGCTGCCGTCCGGCTCGTCGCCGCCGGAGAAGCCGCCGGGCAGCATCACGATCTGGCTCTCGCCGATGGCCTTGACCAGTGCCTCGCAGCTGGCGGTAACGTCCGCCGGGGTCAGGTTGCGGATGACCAGGATCTCAGGGTCGGCACCGGCGCGGGCAAAGGCCTTGGCGGTGTCGTACTCGCAGTTGGTGCCGGGGAACACGGGGATGATCACCTTGGGCTTTGCCACACCGATCTTGGGAGCAGCAGGGGCGTTCAGCTTGCCATTGATCTTTTCCACAGTGGGGCCTGCCTTGCGGTAGGGGTACACAGGCTCCAGCTTGCTTTCCCAGATCTCCTGCAGCTCTGCCATATCCAGCGTCTCACCGCAGCTTTCAAAGGTATACTCCCTGGTGGTCTCGCCCAGCAGCTCGCCTGCGGGGGAATCAGAGACCATTTCCAGCACGATGGAGCCGTACATGGGCTCGAACATCCGGTGGGTGGGCATATCAGCGCGCATCTTGAAGCCGATGCGGTTGCCCAGGCCCATCTTGAACAGGGCCTCGGCAATGCCGCCGTAACCCACGGCGCAGGCAGATGCCACCATGCCCTCTTCGATCATCTGCTCCACGATCTTGTAGTTTGCCTTCAGGGAGAAGAAGTTGGGGCAGCCGGTCTCGGGGTCCAGAATGGGCCGGATGAGGACAACAGTGCTCTCGGGCTTCTTGAACTCGGTGGAAACCACCTTGCTGGCCTTGCCGATGGCAGTGGCAAAGGAGACCAGCGTGGGGGGCACATCCAGCTGCTCGAAGGAGCCGGACATGCTGTCCTTGCCGCCGATGGAGGCAATGCCCAGACCCATCTGGGCATCCAGAGCACCCAGCAGAGCGGCCAGCGGCTTGCCCCAGCGCTCGGGCTTGGTGCCCAGGCGCTCAAAGTACTCCTGGAAGGTCAGGTAGGCATCCTCATAGCGGAAGCCGGAGGCCACCAGTTTGGTGACGCTGTCCACCACGGCCATCCGTGCGCCGACATACTGGTTGGCGCTCATCAGGTAGGGGTTGTAGCCCCAGGCCATGCCGGAGCAGGTGTTGGTCTCGCCATCCACAGGCAGCTTTGCCACCATGGCGTTCTGGGGGGTCAGCTGGTGAGCACCGCCAAAGGGCATCAGGACGGTGGCGGCACCAATGGTGCTGTCGAACCGCTCAGAAAGGCCCTTCTTGCTGCAGATGTTCAGGTCGCCCACCATGTTCTTCATCTTCTGGCTGAAGGTGATGCCGGCCCACTGGGGCTGCCAGACGGTACCCTGCTCCACATGGACGTTCTGGTGCTTCTCCGCACCGTTGGAGTTCAGGAACTCACGGCTGATGTTGACGATGGACACGCCGTTCCACACCATGTTCAGGCGCTTTTCCTCGGTGACCTTCGCCACGGGGGTCGCCTCAAGGTTCTCCTCGGTGGCAATGGCGATGAACTTGTCCACATCCTCGGGGGCAAGGGCCACAGCCATGCGCTCCTGGCTCTCGCTGATGGCCAGCTCGGTGCCGTCCAGGCCGTCATACTTCTTGGTGACCTTGTTCAGGTCGATATACAGGCCGTCGGCCAGCTCGCCGATGGCAACGGAAACGCCGCCCGCACCAAAGTCGTTGCAGCGCTTGATCATCTTGCAGGCATCCTCACGGCGGAAC
Source organism: Faecalibacterium sp. BCRC 81149 (assembly GCF_022750605.1). NCBI lineage: Bacteria > Bacillati > Bacillota > Clostridia > Eubacteriales > Oscillospiraceae > Faecalibacterium > Faecalibacterium sp. BCRC 81149. The sequence goes on from NZ_QXJA01000001.1 coordinate 548,980, forward strand.
AGGCGCTGGAGCTTGCGCTCGATGGGCGCATTGCCCTTCTGCACCTCAGCACCGCAGTGGTCCAGGCTGCCCAGATTGTGGGCCTTGGAGGAGCCGGTGGCACCGCCGATGCCGTCGCGGCCGGTGCGGCCGCCCAGCAGGACGATGACATCCCCGGGGGCGGGGCACTCGCGGCGGACATGGGAAGCGGGGGTCGCACCCACCACAGCGCCGATCTCCATTCGCTTTGCCACATAGCCGGGGTGGTAGATCTCATCCACCTGGCCGGTGGCAAGGCCGATCTGGTTGCCGTAGGAGGAGTAACCAGCAGCGGCAGTGGTCACCAGCTTGCGCTGGGGCAGCTTGCCGGGCAGGGTCTCGCTGACAGGCTTGAGCGGGTCGCCCGCGCCGGTCACACGCATGGCCTGATAGACATAGCTGCGGCCGGACAGCGGGTCACGGATGGCACCGCCGATGCAGGTGGCCGCACCGCCGAAGGGCTCGATCTCGGTGGGGTGGTTGTGGGTCTCGTTCTTAAAGAGGAAGAGCCAGTCCTCATCCTTGCCGTTCACATCGCACTTGATCTTGACGGTGCAGGCGTTGATCTCCTCGGATTCGTCCAGATTCTTGAGGATGCCCTGCTTCTTCAGCTCCTTGGCACCGATGGTGGCAAGATCCATCATGCAGCGGGGCTTCTCCTCACGGCCCAGGTCGGCGCGCATGGCCATGTAGCGGTCAAACGCTGCCTGCACCACGGCATCGTCGATCTGGACATCATCCAGAATGGTGCCGAAAGTAGTGTGGCGGCAGTGATCGGACCAGTAGGTGTCGATCATCTTGATCTCGGTGATGGTGGGGTCGCGGTGCTCAGAGCGGAAGTACTCCTGGCAGAACTTGATATCGCCCAGATCCATGGCCAGGCCCTTTTCGTCGATGAACTTCTTCAGGCCCTCTTCGTCCAGCTCGTTGAAGCCCTCCAGCGTGGCCACAGCGGTGGGCATGGGATACTCCATCTTCAGGGTAGCTTTGGTCTCCAGCGAAGCCTCGCGGGCCTCCACCGGGTTGATGACGTACTTCTTGATCTCTGCCACCTGCTCCTCGGTCAGGGAACCCTCCAGCAGGTAGACACGGGCAGAGCGGACCAGCGGGCGCTCACCCTGGCTGATGAGCTGGATGCACTCGGCGGCAGAATCGGCGCGCTGGTCAAACTGGCCGGGCAGGTACTCCACAGCAAAGGAAATGCCCTCGAATTCAGGCAGCTCCGCATAGGTGTTATCCACCGGCGGCTCACTGAACACGGTGGTAGCGCACTGGTTGAACAGTGCCTCGTCGATGCCCTCCACGTCATAGCGGTTCAGCAGGCGCAGGCCGCTCAGGGACTGGATGCCCAGCAGGCTCACCAGCTCATTTTTCAGGCCCTGGGCTTCCACATCAAAGCCGGGCTTCTTTTCCACATAAATACGATAAACCATGGGTGAATCCCCCTCTTTTTTATTGTTCAGCGATTGCTTTCAGCGCTCTCATGCCAATATCCGTGCGCTTGTGCAGCTTTTCAAAGCTGATCTTCTCAGCGGCGGCGTATGCCTGCGTGATGGCGGCGGTCAGGCGGGGCGCAGTTGCAGTCACGCCCAGCACGCGGCCACCGTTGGTGACCAGCGTGCCGTCCTCACGCAGTGCCGTGCCTGAGTGGTAAACTGTGATGCTGCTCTCCCCTTCCAGCTGGCCGTTGGTCAGGCCGGAAATGGGCTTTCCCTTTTCATAGGACACCGGGTAGCCGCCAGAAGCCAGAATAACGCAGCAGGCGGCACCCTCGGAGAATTTGACCTCGGTATCGGCCAGTGTGCCCTCGGTGCAGGCAGTCATGATCTTCAGCAGGTCACTCTCCAGCAGAGGCAGCACCACCTGGGTCTCGGGATCGCCGAAGCGGCAGTTGTACTCGATGACCTTGGGGCCGTCCGGGGTGAGCATCAGGCCGAAGTACAGGCAGCCCTTGAAGGGGCAGCCCTCGGCGTTCATGGCCCGAATGGTGGGCAGGAAGATCTTTTCCATGCACTCGGCAGCAATGGCCGGGGTGTAGTAGGGGTTGGGGGCCACGGTGCCCATGCCGCCGGTGTTCAGGCCGGTGTCGTGGTCGTTGGCACGCTTGTGATCCATGCTGGACACCATGGGCTTGACCACCTTGCCATCGGTAAAGCTCAGCACACTGACCTCGGGGCCGGTGAGGAACTCTTCCACCACCACATGGTTTCCGGAAGCGCCGAACTTTTTGTCCAGCATGATCTCCTTCACGCCATCGGCGGCCTGTTCCTCGTTCTCGCAGATCAACACGCCCTTGCCCAGTGCCAGTCCGTCGGCCTTGATGACCACGGGGTACTTGCCCTTTGCCTTGATGTAATCCATGACCTTGGCGGGGTCATCAAAGGTGGCATAATCTGCAGTGGGGATGCCGTATTTCTTCATCAGGTCCTTAGAGAACACCTTGGAGGCCTCGATGCGGGCAGCGGCCTTGTCCGGGCCAAAGGCAGGGATGCCCACTGCAGCCAGTGCGTCCACCATGCCCAGCGCCAGCGGGTCATCCTGCGCCACGACCACATAATCAAACTTTTCCTCAGCGGCAAAGGCCACCATGGTCTCTACGTCCGTAGCCTTGATGTTCTTGCATTTGGCATCATAGCTGATGCCGCCGTTGCCCGGAGCGCACCAGATCTCGCCGCAGTCCGGGCTCTTCTTCAGTGCCTTGATGATGGCGTGCTCGCGGCCGCCGCCGCCGACCACTAAGATTTTTTTAGCCATTTTAACATCTCCTAAAATATTCGTTTCTGCTTCTCTGTCAGCGTCCTCACCCTCTCAGGCGCTTCGCGCCAGCTCTCCCAAAGGGAGAGCCAGGACTGGCACTAACACCAGCAGCTACTAACGGGATGCTGCCAAAGGCTCCCCCTTTGGGGGAGCTGGCAAAGCCGACAGGCTTTGACTGAGAGGGCGAACCAGTTTTCCTTTTAGTGATGGAACAGCCGGATGCCGCAGAACGCCATGGCGATGCCGTACTTATTGCAGGTGTCAATGACCTGCTGGTCGCGGATAGAGCCGCCGGGCTGGACAATGGCGGTCACGCCGGAACGGCGGGCACGCTCGATGTTGTCGCCAAAGGGGAAGAAGGCATCGGAGCCCAGGCAGACACCGGTAACGTGGCTCAGGTACTCTTTCTTTTCCTCAGCGGTCAGGGGTGCGGGCTGCTCGGTGAAGGTCTCGGCCCAGACATCGTCGCCGATGACATCCTCGGGGGTGTCACCGATATACACATCAATGGCATTGTCGCGGTTGGGCTTGGCGACATCGTCACGGAAAGGCAGATTCAGCACCTTGTCCATGTGGCGCAGCTGCCAGTTGTCGGCCTTCTGGCCTGCCAGACGGGTGCAGTGGATGCGGCTCTGCTGGCCGGCACCCACGCCGATGGTCTGGCCGCCTGCGGTGTAGCAGACACTGTTGGACTGGGTGTATTTCAGGGTGATGAGGGCAATGATCAGGTCCCGCTTCTGCTCCTCGGTCACGCTCTTGTTCTCGGTGACCCAGTTGGTCAGCATGGTGTCGGCGTTGATGGTCAGCTCGTTGCGGCCCTGTTCAAAGGTGATGCCGTACACCTGCTTGTGCTCCACAGGGGCGGGCTTGTAGTCGGGGTCAATGGCCACCACATTGTAGTTGCCCTTTTTCTTGCCGGCCAGAATGGTCAGAGCCTCCGGCTCATAACCGGGAGCAATGATGCCGTCAGAGACCTCATGCTGGATGAGCTTTGCAGTGGGCACATCGCAGACATCGGAGAGGGCGATCCAGTCGCCAAAGGAGGACATACGGTCAGCACCGCGGGCACGGGCGTAAGCGCAGGCCAGCGGAGAGAGCTCAAAGTCCGGAGCAATGTGGTACATCCTGCGCTCCACATCGGTCAGGGGCAGGCCCAGGGCGGCACCCGCCGGGGACACATGCTTGAAGGAAGCGGCAGCAGGCAGGCCGCAGGCCGCCTTCAGCTCCTTGACCAGCTGGATGGAGTTGAGGGCATCCAGAAAATTGATGTAGCCGGGCTTGCCGTTCAGCACAGTCACGGGCAGGTCGGAGCCATCTTCCATATAGATGCGGCTGGGCTTCTGGTTGGGGTTGCAGCCGTACTTCAGTGCGAGTTCGTTCATTGATGCATCCTCCTTAAGTCTTCGTTATTCCGCTTCGGCATCGAGTTTTGCCAGCAGCTCCAGCTCCTCGGGCAGCAGTTCAGGCTCCTCGGGGTCGTCCAGATCGCTGTTGACAGCATCGTATTTGTTGAAGATCATATCGCCGGTCTCGCCGCTGTCCAGATCAATGACGCGGGCAAACAGGCTGACCTTGTTGTCGGGGTTCAGGTTCTGCCACAGGCCATGGGCAAAATCGCCGATGGTGCGGGGGCAGGCAAAGCGCAGGGGCTCGCCCTCAAAGCTGGGGATGGGGTTTCCGTTGTGCTTGTAGGTGCTGATGAAATGTCCCTCACCGGCCACAGGCTGGGGGTAATCAAAGAAATAGCGCTGGACGCTGTCGCCGTTGCCGTCGGCAGATTTCAGGATGCTCATCTGGTAGCTGCCATCAGCGTACACCACAGCGGAGATGCGGGGGGTGTAGTTGGGGCCGTCCGGCTCAAAGGTGCGGGTGCGCAGGGCATCGGCAAAGCTCTTGCCCTGACTCATCAGGTCAAAAATGGTATCGGTCTGGTCGCCGTTGGTCACGATATGGGTCTTGCCCAGGGTCAGCACGGGGTTATAGATGATAAGGCTGGGGTCCTCCAGCTTGTCGGGGTCTGCAGCCATGGTGCAGATGCCGCCGCGCTCGGGCACGGGGTCGAACACTCGGTTGCGGCTGTTCTCACTGCGGCCCATGATAAAGTAGCCGATGAACATCTGACGGCCATCGGGGGCCATTGCCACTGCAATGCCGCGGCCGGGGTACTCGTTGGAGGCCAGATAATCGTTCAGGTTGATCTTTTCCATTGTTGTTCTCCTTTACGGATAACGACCTCGCCCTCTCCGTCAGCGCTGACGCGCTGCCACCTCCCCCAAAGTGGGAGGCTTTGGCAGTCCACACAAAGTTCATGGTTTTGCCAAGGGCTCTCCCTTTGGGAGAGCTGGACGCGAAGCGGCCTGAGAGGGCGAGCCAGTTTATTTTTTTACTCGATCTCGCCACTGCACACCATGGCAACTGCCTTGGGCAGCAGCTTCCACTCGGCCTGTTCCATCACCCGCTTCTGCAGCACCTCGGGGGTGTCGCCGGGCAGGATCTCCACTGCCTTCTGCAGCAGGATGGGGCCGCCGTCGCACTCCTCGTTGACAAAGTGGACGGTAGCGCCGGTCACCTTGCAGCCCCGGGCCAGAGCGGCCTGATGGGGGCGCAGGCCGTACATGCCGGGCCCGCAGAAGGAAGGGATGAGCGCCGGGTGAACATTCAGGATGCGGCGGGGATAGGCTTCAATGACACTGGGGCCCAGCACAGAAAGGAAACCGGCCAGCACCACCAGATCGATGTTGTGGCTTTTCAGCGTTTCCAGCAGGGCCGCGTCAAAGGCCTCGCTGGTGGCGTAGTCCTTGCGGCGGACCACAACGCCCTCCACACCGGCTTTTGCAGCCCGCTCCAGCGCAAAGACACCGGGCTTGGAGGCTACCACCAGCGTGATCTTTCCGTTGGGGTTCTCGCCCCGGGCTTCGCTGTCCAGCAGGGCCTGCAGATTGGTGCCGCCGCCGGAAACCAACACAGCTACGTTCAGCACAGCTCCACACCGTCCCCTTCAGCGATGACACCCAGCTTGTAAGCCTCGGGCTCGCCGTTGGCGTGGAGGATCTCCAGCGCCTTATCGGCCTGCTCGGCGGGCACGGTGAGCACCATGCCCACGCCCATGTTGAAGGTATTGAACATGTCGTGCTCGGAGATGCCGCCCACCTTCTGCATCAGGTGGAACAGCGCCGGGGTGCGCACATCCTCCTTCTTGATGCGGGCGCAGCAGCCCTTCTTCAGGCTGCGGGGGATATTCTCGTAGAAGCCGCCGCCGGTGATGTGGGAGATGCCCTTGACATCCACTTCTTCCAGCACCTTGAGCACCGGCTTGACGTAGATCTTGGTGGGAGCCAGCAGGGCATCGCCCAGGGTCTTGCCGCCCAGCTCGGCGGGGGTGGTGTGCAGAACATCGGGATCGTTGTCAATATCAAAGATCTTGCGCACCAGCGAGAAACCGTTGGAATGAACACCGGTGGAGGGCAGAGCGAGGATGACATCGCCAGCCTGCATGGTCTCGTTGCTCAGGATCTTTTCCTTGTCCACAACGCCCACGGTGAAACCGGCCAGATCGTACTCATCCTCCGGCATCATGCCCGGGTGCTCGGCAGTCTCACCGCCCACCAGAGAGCAATCAGCCTGCACGCAGCCCTCGGCCACGCCCTTGACGATCTCGGCGATCTTCTCAGGGATGTTGCGGCCGCAGGCGATGTAATCCAGGAACACCAGCGGCTTTGCACCGGCGCAGATCACATCGTTGACGCACATGGCAACGCAGTCGATGCCAATGGTGTCGTGCTTGTCCATGATCATGGCGATCTTCAGCTTGGTGCCCACGCCGTCCGTACCGGAGATCAGAACCGGGTGCTTGTAGCCGGTGCAATCCAGCTCAAACAGGCCGCCAAAGCCGCCCAGACCACCAATGCAGTGCTCGTTCATGGTGCGGGCAACATACTGCTTCATCAGTTCAACGGAGCGGTAACCGGCGGTGATATCCACACCGGCAGCTGCGTAACTCTCAGAATAGCTCTTTTCCATCTTCTTACTCTCCTAACTTTTTCTCGTTTTTGGGACGGTCGTTCAGGTGGCGTTCATGGATATCGGTGGAAAGCACCTCTTCCGGCCTCACGGCATACTCGCCGGTAAAGCAGGCGGTGCAGAAACCGCATTTTGCGTTCTTGGCCAGCTGCACCACATGCTCGGTGGACAGGTAGCCCAGGGTGTCGGCCCCGATGATCTCATTGATCTGCTCCACATTGCGGCCCGTGGCCACCAGCAGCTTCTGGTCGGGGATGTCGGTGCCGAAGTAGCAGGGGTATTTGAACGGGGGGGCCGAGACCCGGAAGTGAACTTCCTTTGCACCGGCATCCCGCAGCAGCTTGATGATGCGGGCGGAGGTGGTGCCGCGCACGATGGAATCATCCACCAGCACCACCCGCTTGCCCTTGACGGTGCTGGACACCACGTTCAGCTTGATGCGCACGCTGTTTTCGCGCTGCTTCTGGCTGCCCTGGATAAAGGTGCGGCCGATGTATTTATTCTTGATGAAGCCGATGCCGTAGGGGATGCCGCTCTCCTGCGAGTAGCCGAGCGCCGCATCCAGACCGGAATCCGGCACGCCGATGACCACATCGGCCTCCACAGGATGCTCCTGCGCCAGGAACCGGCCTGCCTGCTTGCGGGCCTCGTGCACCGAGCTGCCCTCGATGATGCTGTCCGGGCGGGAGAAATAGATGAACTCGAACACGCACATCTGGGTGTCCGGGCGGCCGCAGTGATCCTTGATGCTCCGCAGCTCACCGGTCTTGGTGTCGGCAATGACGATCTCGCCGGGCTCCACGTCCCGCAGCAGGGTCGCGCCCGCAGCATCCAGCGCACAGCTCTCGCTGGCAAAGACGTAGCCGCCGCCGGGCAGGGTGCCGATGCACAAAGGGCGGTAGCCCCGGGGGTCCCGGACCGCGATGAGCTTGGTGGCGGACATGATCACCAGACTGTATGCACCCTCCAGCACATCCATGGTCTTGCTGATGGCAGTCTCAATGCTGCCCATCCGCAGGCGGTTGCGGGTGATGAGGTAGCAGATGACCTCGGTATCGGAGGAGCCGTGGAAGATGGCACCCTCGTTCTCCAGCTGACGGCGCAGCTCCAGGGCATTGGTCAGGTTGCCGTTGTGGCAGAGGGCCATGGTGCCCCGGCCATGCCGGACGATCATGGGCTGGGCGTTGGCCCGCACCCGGCTGCCGGCCGTGGCATAGCGGACATGGCCCGTTGCCATGTGGGCCGTGGGGGTGGAAAGACTGCCCAGCACGGCGGGGGTGAACACCTCATTCACCAGGCCGAGGTCGCGGTGGCCCTGGATGACACCGTCATCGTTGACCGCAATGCCGCAGCTCTCCTGCCCGCGGTGCTGCAGTGCATACAGGGCAGAATAGGCGGCAGCGGCCACGTCCTCGGTGCCCGCCCGGTCGTAAATGCCAAAAACGCCGCATTCCTCGTGCAGCGGATATGCAAAATCAGACATTGGTTCTCCTTACAACTCTTTCAGTTCGTTCTGCAGCTTTTCTTCCTTAGCTGCGATCTGCTGTGCCATGCTCACCCGCTCGGCCTCCAGCTTCCCGGCCAGTGCATCATCGCTCAGGGCCAGGATCTCGGCGGCCAGCCAGGCGGCGTTCTTGGCCCCGTTCAGGGCCACGGTAGCCACCGGGATGCCGCTGGGCATCTGGACCGTGGCCAGCAGCGCATCCAGACCGTCCATCGCGCCGCCCTTCATCGGGATACCGATGACAGGCAGGGTGGTGTTGGCGGCAAAGGCACCGGCCAGATGGGCCGCCATGCCCGCCGCGCACAGGATCACACCAAAGCCGTTGGCCCGGGCATTTTTGGCAAAATCCGCGGCCTCGGCAGGGGTGCGGTGGGCCGAAAGGATGTGTGCCTCAAAGGGGATGTCCAGCGCCTTCAGCTGGGCACAGGCCCCCTTTACCACCGGCCAATCACTGTCCGAGCCCATGATCACTGCAACTTTCCGAATCATATCCGAACCTCTCTTTCTCCGTCTGCAAAACAAAAAAAAGCTGTGGTACACCTGCACCACGGCCTTTATTTCTGCGTATGCTCTCCCAGCGCTTTGCACAAAGCTGCACGATGCCCCTGAACAGCACAAATGGTGTTCTGTTCTGTGAAGCCCGACAGCATCTTCATCTTTGAAGTTCCCCTTTTGCTCTGCGCTTTTTTCAGGCGGCACCCGGCATCCGCCGGGGTACCGTCCCTGTACTACATACAGTTTACGGCAAAAATTCCACTTTGCAAAGGCCCTTGGGGCAATTTCTCCCTTGTGTTCTCCCGTGTCAAAAAACTTTCAAAAGTTTTGTGCAGTTTCGACACCGTATTTCTTTTTAAGTATGACTTTTTTAGAAAATATAATAAAGCAAGTTTTATCTCACTGAGCAGGCCCCGCTCTGTACAGCCTCTCCGTCATTGCGTTGGCAGTAAGGGCGTTTTACCTTAGAAGATGATCTTCGCTGTTGCTGCCCTTGCTGCCCGGATGAGGTCGGCGGGTGCGCAGCACACCTGCGTACCAATGCGGCCGCCGGAGACATAGACCTTTTCCTGGGTCAGCACGCTTTCATCAAACACGGTGGTGTACTGCTTTTTCATACCCACCGGGCTGCAGCCGCCGCGCACATAGCCGGTGACCTTATTGATATCGGCCACATGGATCATGGCTACGCTTTTTTCGCCCACGCTGCGGGCAGCGGCCTTCAGGTCAAGCTCTGCCGCCACCGGAATGACGAACACAAAGTAGTTTTTGCTGCTGCCCTGGGTCACCAGCGTCTTATATACGCAGGCCGGGTCCTCCCCCATGCTGGCGGCCACGGTCACACCGTCCACCGCCACGCCCTCCTCGTGGGCATACTCGTGGGCTGTATAGGGCACCTTGGCCCGTTCCAGGATGCGCATGGCATTCGTTTTTGCTTCTTTTCCCATTGATGATCGCTCCTTGTAAACTCCTTGCCCTCTCAGGCTGCCCCTATTCTACCACTTTCTTTCCAAAATTTCAAAATTTCTCTTGACTTCAGTTCCCTGAAGTGTTATCATAGGCCCATGCTTCAGGAAACTGAACTTCACGAAAATAAATCGCGGCAATGGAGCCGGTCTCCTGTGCCGTTTGTGTGAGAAGGATAAGGAGACGACCACCATGATCATTGTACTGAAACAGGATGCCCCTGACGCACAGGTCCGCGAGTTCTGCCACGAGCTGCAGGATATGGGGCTGCAGATCAACGACTCCAAGGGCAGCGACACCCACATTCTGGGCCTGATCGGCGACACCAAGGCCATTGCCGAGAGCTGGGTGCTGGCCAACCCCGTGGTCGAGACCTGCCGCCGCGTGTCTGAGCCTTACAAAAAGGCCAACCGCAAGTTCCACCCCGACGACAGCGTGATCGATGTCAATGGCGTGAAGATCGGCGGCGGCAACTTCGCCGTCATTGCAGGCCCCTGCAGCATCGAGAGCGAGGAGCAGATCACCTACTGCGCCCAGCGCGTTAAGGATGCAGGCGCTTCCCTGCTGCGCGGCGGCGCGTTCAAGCCCCGCACCTCCCCCTACTCCTTCCAGGGAATGCGGAGCGAGGGCCTGGATCTGCTCAAGCTGGCCCGCCGCGCCACCGGCTCCCCCATCGTCACCGAGATCATGAACACCGAGCACCTGCCCCTGTTCGAGAATGTAGACCTCATCCAGGTGGGTGCCCGCAATATGCAGAACTTTGAGCTGCTCAAGGCCGTGGGCCGCCAGAAAAAGCCCGTGCTGCTCAAACGCGGCCTGGCCAACACGCTGGAAGAATTTGTGATGAGCGCCGAGTACATCATGGCCGAGGGTAACGAGAACGTTATCCTCTGCGAGCGCGGCATCCGCACCTTTGAGACCAGTATGCGCAACACCCTGGACCTGGCCGGAGTGGTCATGCTCCACAAAATGACCCACCTGCCCGTGGTGGTGGACCCCAGCCACGCCTGCGGCCACGCCTGGATGGTGCCCCAGCTGGCCAAGGCCGCCGTGGCCGCCGGTGCCGACGGCCTGATGATCGAGGTGCACAACAACCCCGCCAAGGCCAAGTGCGATGGTGCCCAGAGCCTGACCCCCGACCAGTTCGATGAGCTGATGGGCTTTATCACCAAAGAAGTCGAGTTCTTTGGCAAGAAGATGAACTGAGAATGGAACGACCCTCTCGGCACGCGGCAGCGTGACTGAGGGGGTTGTTTTCTTTTGTCATCAAATATGGTATACTATGGTGTATTTTGAATTCACCCTTGAAACGAGGTATTTCTATGAAAGCTCACATTGCACGCAACCAGAATGCCGGCATCCCGCTGGCGCTGGTCTGGAACCTTTCTGCCGCCGACCGGGGCATTCTGGAGGGGATGGCCCCCGCTTTCGGGATGAAGCTGCTGCTGGTCTCCCCTGCCGATGCAGGCAGGACCGTGGCCCAGCTGCTGGGCGAGGTGGAGGTCAGGACCACCCGCACTCTGGTGCTGGAGCCGGGTGCTTATCCCCCGGCGCTGGTACTGGCCAACTTCACGGATAAGGATGTGGATACCTTGCTGGACCTGATGAAGCAGGCACAGGTAAACATCCCCCTCAAGGCCGTTGTGACCCCCACCAGCAAGAGCTGGGTGTTCGGTGACCTGCTGGCACATCTGCAGGAAGAGCACACCGCCTTTACCGCCGCAAAGGAGACCGCCAAAGCATGATGACCAAGCGTATTTTTTCCGCCCTGCTGGCGGCTGCGCTCAGCCTGAGCCTGCTGGCTGGCTGCGGCAGCACCTCCGGCTCCACCGCCTCCAGCGCCGCTGATGGCCCGCAGCGCTACTCCACCGTGTTCTATGATGTGTTCGACACCGTGACGCAGGTCATCGCCTACTGCGACAGCGAGGAAGAGTTCACCGCCCAGATGGACGCACTCCACGCCGACCTTGTGGAGTACAACCAGCTCTATGATATTTATAATGATTACGATGGCGTGACCAACATCAAGACCATCAACGACAATGCGGGCATTGCCCCGGTGACGGTGGATGACAAGATCCTCGGGATGCTGGAGCTGGCCCAGACCATGTACGACACCACCGGCGGCAAGCTGAACATTGCGCTGGGCAGTGTGCTGAACATCTGGCACAACTACCGCGAGGCCGCACTGGCCGATGACAACGACAGCAATAACCAGCTGCCCACGCAGGAAGAGCTGGATGCCGCCGCACAGCACTGCGATATCGCCAACCTCATCATTGATGAAGATGCCAAAACGGTCTATCTGGCCGACCCGGCCATGTCGCTGGACGTGGGCAGCGTGGGCAAGGGTTACGCCGTGGAGCAGGCCGCACAGGCCGCCGAAGCCCGGGGCCTGACCAGCGCCCTCATCAGCGTGGGCGGCAACCTGCGGGCCATCGGCACCAAGCCGGACGGCTCCCAGTGGGTAGGCGGCGTGGAAAACCCGTGGAACTCCTCCGAGGTCTACACCAACGGCAGCTCCACTGTAGCCGCCGTCAAGATGAGCGACCTTTCCCTTGTGACCAGCGGCGACTACCAGCGCTACTACGTTGTGGACGGTGTGCGCTACCACCACCTCATCGACCCGGCCACCCTCTGGCCCGCCGCCTACTTTGACGGCGTGAGCGTGCTGGCTCCGGACTCCGGTGTGGCCGACTGCCTGACCACCGGCCTGTTCTGCCTGCCTCTGGAAGAGGGCAGGCAGCTCGTGGAATCGCTGGACGGTGTGGAAGCCCTCTGGTGCACCACCGATGGCGAAGTGATCACCTCCAGCGGGTGGAGCGAGCATACGAATTAAATAAGGAACGACCCTCTCCGTCATTGCTTCGCAATGCCACCTCTCCCGAAGGGCGAGGCTATGCTGCCTTTATCCCAGGCCAGCGATAGGCTCCCCCTTCGGGGGAGCTGGCAAAGCCAACAGGCTTTGACTGAGAGGGTCGTTCTTTTACTTGATATCCAGTTCGGGCGGCACGTCGATCTGGTCAGAGACGTACTTGCCGTTCTTTTTGCGCTGACGCACACACTCGGTGAGCAGATACTCGATCTGCCCGTTCACCGAGCGGAAGTCATCCTCAGCCCATGCGGCAAGGGCATCGTAGAGCTTCGCATTCAGGCGCAGGGGGATCTGCTTTTTCGGCTCTGCCATCAGTACAGGCTGCCGCTGTTCACAATGGGCTGCGCATCACGGTTGCCGCAAAGCACCACCAGCAGGTTGGAGACCATTGCCGCTTTGCGCTCATCGTCCAGTTCCACCACTTTGTTCTCACTCAGGCGATCCAGCGCCATCTCCACCATACCCACGGCACCGTCCACGATCATCTTACGGGCATCAATGATGGCGCTTGCCTGCTGGCGCTGCAGCATGACCGCTGCGATCTCGGGGGCGTAGGCCAGATAAGTGATGCGGGCTTCCACCACCTCGATACCGGCCTCGGCCACGTTCTTCTGGATCTCGTCCCGGATGCGGGCAGCCACTACCTCGGAGGAGCCGCGCAGGCTGCCCTCGTCGGCTACGCCGTCGCCGGTGGTATCCACGTTGGGAGAAACATCATAGGGGTACACCCGCACCACGTTGCGCAGGGCGCTGTCGCACTGCAGGGAGAGATATTCCTTGTAGTTGTCCACGTTGAACACAGCCTTGGCGGTATCGGTCACGCGCCAGATGACAGCAATGCCGATCTCCACCGGGTTGCCCAGACAATCGTTGATCTTCTGGCGGGAGTTGTTCAGGGTCATCATCTTGAGCGAGATTTTCTTGCTCATGGACTCGGCACTCATCTGCGCATTCTGGCCGTTATTACCAAACAGTGCAGCCACGCCATTTTCCTTACTGTTCACATCTCCGCTCTGGCTCAGGCGGGTGCCGGCGGCGGGGTTGACGGCGGTACAGAAGGGGTTTACCCAGTAAAAGCCCTGTCCCTTCAGGGTGCCGATGTAATCGCCAAACAGGGTGAGCACCAGCGCCTCCTGCGGCTTTAGCACTTTAAGGCCGCAGAACAGGAAAATACCTGTGATCCAATACGCAATGGACAAAATCAGCAGCGGCACGCCCAGAAGCATCCGGTCTGCATCCAGCAGGGTGATGCTGCAAATGAACAGAGCAATGGATGCTACATAGCCCAGCAGGGTCAGCAGCAGCATGGTCATGCCGTTCTTCTTGGTCTGTAAGATCTTCTCTTCCATAAAAAGTCCCTCCTTTACAGGGTTTGGAAGTTTCTTTCTGATATCAAAATCATATCACATTGTATTTTGATTGTCAAGAACTTCCGATAAACACAAAACCTCCCACTCGAATGAGCGGGAGGTTTTATGATACACAGTTATGATTACCAGAACCAATACCGTTTCTTGACGGCGATATACACGATCAGGCAGACCACGGTCAGCGCACCGGCGGCGATGAAGAAGGTCCAGTTGATATTGGTGAAGCGCAGATTCTGGTTGGTCAGCAGGTAGCTGCCAGCCGTATCGGCGGTGATGGTGCCATCCTTGTAGCTGTTCAGGAACTGCCACTTTTCACTGGCAGTGTTGTGCAGATACAGGCGGCTGTAAGCGGCATTCTCACCGGTCAGGGTGATCTGCACCACGCAGGGCAGCGCACCGCTTTCGCCCAGCTGGAAGCTCAGGCCGTTTTCATCGGGGGCAAAGGTCAAGGCGGTGCTGAACCCGCCCTGGGTGCTCTTGATGCTGGTGCCATCGATCCGCAGGGTATAATCCTCGCCCAGCACGATCAGGCTGCGGCCTGTGGTGCGCAGGGCACTCAGGATCTCGCCGGTGATGGCAGGCACGTCGCTCTGATAGAGGGACACTTCCTCCCCTGCGGCGTTCTGGATGGCGGCCACGGTGGCATCGGTGGTGACGTTGTCCTCGGTGCCCTCACCGCTGGTATCGCTGCTGCTGCCGGAGGTGGAGGCGGTGCGGTTGACGATGACCGTGACCGAGGTGGAGGCGGTGCCGTTGGAGACCACCACGGAGGTGGCACCCGTGGCAACGCCGGTGATGACACCGGAACCGCTGACGGTGGCAATGCTCTTGTCCTGGCTCTTGAAGGTCAGGCTCTGGCTGGCAGAGGCCGGCGACACCTTGCCGGTGATGGTCTTGGAGGAGCCCGGCTTGAGCACCACATAGTTGGTGTTCAGGGAGATGGACTGGCTGGAGACGGTGCTGGTGTTGGCCGCAACCACCGTAACGGTGGCCGTGCAGCTCACGTTGCCGTCCGTGGCGGTGATGGTGGCCTTGCCGGGGGCAACGCCGGTCACCTTGCCAAAGTTGTTGACGGTGGCCACCTTCTCATTGGAAGAGCTCAGGCTGACGTTGATATAGTTGGCCGCCGAGGTGGGCAGCACTGCCAGCGAAAGGCTGGTGGTCTCGCCCACGGCAATGGTGCTGGATGCAAGGGTGATGTCCATTTCGGTGGCGATCATGCTGGCATCCGGCTGGGGGGTAATGGTATAGGTGCAGCTCACCCCGCCGCAGGTGGCGGTGATGTTGGCCGTGCCCAGGCCCACAGCCTGCGCCACGCCCTCACTGTCCACCGAGACAACATTGGGGTTATCAGAGACATAGGTCACACCGTTCTTGCTGGCGGCATTGGCGGGGGTGGTCACCGGGGAGAGCTGCTGGGCCGTGCCCGCCAGCGGGGCGGCATCGTAGCTGCCGGTCTCGATGCTCTCGGCGGTAACTTTATCCCAGGGAAAGCTCACCTTGGGCAGCGTGAGGGCCAGCGGCGTGGTAACAGGGCCGGCAGCCGACGCAGGCAGGGCGGCGGCACAGGCCAGCACACCCAGCAAAGCCGCGCTGGCGGCCAGCTGTTTCGGGTTCAGTTTCATTCTTTCGTACCTCTTGGGCGTGGAATCGGCGGGCGCTTAGCGGAACAGCACGCCCAGGGCCTCCATCACATAGTCAAAGTAAGTCAGTTCATCGTACTCCACACGGGCGGTGACGCTCATGCCGTTGGAAAGATCCACCTTGTCGCCGCTGGTGCTCACGACATAGGTGTTGTCCGGCTTGATGGTCATCTTGTAGTAAGACCCGCTGGTGTTGGTGGTCACGTCACTGTCGATGGAGGTAACAGTGCCGGTCAGGGTGCCGTAGGAATACTCCGACAGGCCGGTGATGGCGATCTTGCAGGGGTCGCCCACGTTGATCAGCGGCCGGTCGTTGACGGTGACAGCCGCCACGATCTCAAGGTCGCTGTTCTCGCTGGCCACGGTGGCCAGAGCGGAGCCCGCGCTGAGCACCATGCCCACCTTGTAGGGGGTGTCCATGTGGATGACACCGGAGGTGGGAGCGTAGATGTAGTAATCGTTCGCGCCAGTGTTCAGGGCATCCAGCTGGGCCTCGATGTTGTCAATGTTGGCCTGCACGCTGGTCAGGTTGGCAGAAATGGACTGCAGGGTGGAGTAATACAGGCTCTCCACCTCGCTCTGGTTCTGCTCCATCAGGGTCTTGATCTGCTCGTCGGTGTAACCGGCTGCCTGATAGGGCGAAGCATCAAACGCCTTCTGGCTGACCTGGCTCTTGTAGCTTTCGTACTGGTAGTAATAGGGCTGATCGTCGATGTCGGTCTCGCTGAAGTAGTTCTTGTCGTCCTGAATGGACTTGAGCAGCTTTTCGTACTGGCTCTTCTGCTTTTTGTAGATGTCCAGCTGCTTCTGGTAGCTGTCCTGCTGGATGTCCAGATCGGTGCTCTTGATGTGGGCAATGAGGTCGCCCTCGGTGACATAGCTGCCCTCCGAGATGTTCAGCTCAGTGATGGAGCCGGAGTAGCTGGACATGATATAGGTCTTGTTGGCCGCCTGCACTGAGCCAGTGGACTGGCTGACGTAGGTGCGCTTGTTCTGGGTGCTCCAGATCACCAGAAACACCATGAGGAAAGCCACCAGAAGAATGAGCGCGTAGCCAAAGGCCGGCAGCTTCTTCTCCATCATAATGCGGCGGTCCTGCAGGTCGGAAAGATTCTGAATGCGAGTGGTCATATTACTTCGTCTCCATAAAAACGTCCATGACACCGTTTTCGCTGTCCTGATTGACGTAGATGCTGTAGGCGGTGCCGGTCAGCTCGATCTCGTGCTCGTAGGCATAGATGTTCAGCTTCTGGCTGGCAAGGCTGCTGTGGTCCATGGGGCCGGTGAAGTGGGCGTACAGGCAGCCCTTCACCCGCAGCACAGCGTCCTGCTCGTAGCCCGGCTCCAGGCGGGGGATGAGCTGGTTGACCTGCATCATAAAATAGATCTGCGGCTCCGGGTTGGGGCCGGAGGTAAACTTGACGCACTGGATCACAGGGCCAACCGGCATGGCGCTGTGGCTCTTGATAAAGTTCTGCATCTGGGTCAGGATCACGCCCAGGTTGCCCAGCTCGCTGGCATCGATCTTGCGTGCCAGAACGTTGGTCAGCTTCAGGGTCTTGTTTTCTGCAACTTGGATCTCTCTCATAATAATGTCCACCTGTTTCTTTTTTGTTTGCAATAAGCAATTGTCTGGGGTCAAAGATTCTTTTTTACCGTTTTGCCAAAGACTCTCCTCAAAGCGGCCTCACCCTCTCAGTCAAAGCCTAACGGCTTTGCCAGCTCCCCCAAAGTGGGAGCTCTTGACAAAAAGGGTCACAGCTGCTTTTATATCCGAATTTGTACTTCCCTATCAATGGTCTCGCATACAGCATCAAAATGATTGTTAACATCCCGATTAGAGAACCGTAAAACTTTCAAGCCATAGCCATGCAGGATAGCACTTCGTTCCTCATCGTAAGCTTTCCCCTGTTCAGTATAATGCTGTGAGCCGTCAAGTTCAATAACCAATCTTGCATCCGCGCAATAAAAATCCACAATAAACGATTCAATGATCCGCTGTTTGTAGAATTTTACCGGATATTTCCGCAAGAAAACATACCAAAGCCGTTGCTCCTGTGGTGTCATTTCCCTCCGAAGTCTTCGGGCTACATCCAGCATGTCGTTATTCTTGACAACTATCGTCTTTTTCATCAGCTTATACCTCTACCGGGCTCACCCTCTCCGTCAGCGCACACGCGCTGCCACCTCCCCCAAAGTGGGAGGTTTTGACAGAATGATTCACTCCCTGCACTGTGGGCAAGTCTGCGTTCACACTACGCAAAGGGAAACCCGCCGTACACTGCGCTATGCCAAGGGCTCTCCCTTCGGGAGAGCTGGCGCAAAGCGCCTGAGAGGGTGAGGATGCTCACGGTAAGCCACTCACACAGCGATAAAGTGTCACTATAGCTTATACCTCTACCGGGCTCGCCCTCTCCGTCAGCGCACACGCACTGCCACCTCCCCCAAAGTGGGAGGTTTTGACAGAATGATTCACTCCCTGCACTGTGGGCAAGTCTGCGTTCACACTACGCAAAGGGAAACCCGCCGTACACTGCGCTATGCCAAGGGCTCTCCCTTCGGGAGAGCTGGCGCAAAGCGCCTGAGAGGGTGAGGATGCTCACGGTAAGCCACTCACACAGCGATAAAGTGTTACTATGTAAAGAGCATTCCTGTAAGGATAAACATAATCTTCTACCACACACAATTGCCTACCGCAACGCGATAAGCAACATAAAAATAAGGTGTGCCAGGAGGCACACGCCTCCTGGCACACCATAACGAGGCATTGTTGTCTGCCCCGCGCTAACAAGTAGGGCGGTGCAGTTTCCTCAACGCTTCATAATTTCAGATCACGTCTAATTAGATAATGAACTTAACGTCAGTCTCCTTGACGGTGTTCTTGGTGGGAGCCACGCCCAGGTTGTAGACAGCAGCAGCAATGCCCAGAGCGTTCATAGCATAGTCACCAAAGTTGTTCTTCTCGATCGGGTCGCCCTTAACATTGGTGCCGAACAGGTTCTTGCCGATGTTGCCGACTTCCTTCCAGGTGGTGTTGCCGCTGAACAGGACACCGATGGTGCGGTTAATGGTGGACTGCAGGAAGGTGTTGCCAACCAGAGTCACGATGTTGGTGTTGAAGGTCTTAACGTTGTCCAGAGTCCAGATAGGAGCGGTAACAGCGCCGATAGCGTCGATAAAGCTAGCGCCACCGTTGACGTAGGTCATTTCGTTCTCTGCGATAACAGAGTAGTTTGCAGGCATCATCATAATGAATTACTCCCTTCAAATGAATGAAAAAACTTATTTTAGCGATCTTTTTCCGGCTGCGCATCCATCCAAAGATCATTTATGTAACCGAGTGCGCACTCGGCTGCAACTTAATAGGTCATTGCCTCGCCATCGTCGTCTTCTTCAACAACTGCCGCGGGGGCAACGGGTGCAGGCTCTTCCTTCTTGCGGCGGAAGATACCCTGCTGCAGGTTCCAGAGCTCGTAATACTTGCCCTGCTTTGCCAGCAGCTCGTCATGGGTGCCGCGCTCCACGATCTGGCCGTGATCCATAACCAGAATCAGGTCGCAGTCACGGATGGTGGAAAGGCGGTGTGCCACGATCAGCATCGAACGGTCAGCCAGCTGGTTATAGATCATATCAAAGATGGTATTCTCTGTACCAAAGTCCAGGCTGGAGGTCGATTCATCAAAGATGTAAAGGCTCGAATCCTTCAGGAACGCACGGGCCAGTGCAATGCGCTGCTTCTCACCACCGGACAGGCCGTTGCCGGCTTCCTCCAGATAGGTGTTGTACTGCAACGGCAGCTTGCGGATGAACTCGTGTGCGTCGGCCTTCTTGGCCGCTTCCCGTACCTGATCGAGGGTAGCCTCGGGGCGGGAGATGCGGATATTCTCGAAGATCGTCTTGCTGAACAGCTCAACGTTCTGCGGGACATAGGAAATGCAGCGGCGGACGGATGCATTGCTGTACTCGTCCAGATCAACGCCATTCACGCTGATGGTGCCGCTCTCCGGCTCGTAATACTTGAGCAGGAGCTTGGTGATGGTGGACTTGCCGGAACCCGAGGAACCAACCAGCGCCACCTTCTTGCCCTGCGGGATGGTGAAGGAGATGTGGTCCAGTGCCGGGGTGCGGTTGCCATACCGGAAGGTGACATCCTTGAATTCAATGTCGCCCTCCATGCTCTCCATCTCGGTGTATTCGCGGTCATCGTCCTGCTCGGATTCATAATCCATGATCTCCGTCAGGCGCTTCATGGAGATGGAAGCTTCCTGAATGGACATCTGCATACTGATGAGCTCGCTCACCGGAGAAGTAAAGTAGCCCGAAAGGGTGCTGAACGCCATATAGCCGCCCAGCGTCAGCTGGCCATTCAGCACCTGCGTGATGCCCACATAGGTGGTGACCATGTTCAACACGGTCATGATCACGCTGGAGATCAGGCTCTGGCCGGTGCTGATCTTGCTGGAACGCAGGCTGATCTTCAGGCTCTTGATGTATTCACGCTCAAGGGCTTCCAGCTCGCGCTCTTCGCAGGCGTTGCACTTGATGGTCTCGATGCCGCGCAGGCTCTCGATCATCTGGCTGTTCAGAACGGCCGACTGCACCATCGTCTCTTCATTGATCCGCTTGTAGGGCTGCTTGAAGATGATGACGAGCAGCAGGCTCAGAACGGTGGTAAACAGGGTAATGGAGAACAGCGAGGAGTTCATCCGGAACAGGACAAAGCCTGTACCCACGGCCATCACAATGTCCATGACCACGCTCATCGCGATGCTGGTCAGCACCGATTTGATGGTGCCTGCATCGGAATAGCGGGTGGTGATCTCGCCGGTCTTACGGGATGCAAAGAACTTCATCGGCAGTTTGTACACATGCTCGAAGTAGCCCAGCATCAACGGAATGTCAATTTTAATGGAAAGGAAGATCAGGATCCACTGTCTCACAGTCGAGAGCAGCGTGCTGGTCAGGTTGACCACACTGAACACGACAATGAGCGATATGAGCAGGTTTTTCAGCCCATAGGGCAGCACCTCGTCCATGATCGCCTTATTAAAGACGGTGGACACGATGCCAATCAGTGTCAGGATCACTGAACTGAGAATGGCGTAAGCAAACAGCTTTTTCTGGGGAAGCAGCAGATCCATGTACCGCTTCAACATGTTGTTGCGGGCTGCCTTGGCTTCCTCTTTGCCCTCCACCTTATGCTTGCCGGTACCGCCCTTGAACTCCGCTGTGGGGTTCAGCAGCAGCAGCACGCCGGTGAAGTTTTTATAGAACTCATCCAGGCTGATCTTTTTCAGTTCATTTGCAGGGTCGCCGATGACGACGTAATCCTTGCATTTGTACTTTTTGCTTGCATCAGCCTTGCGTTCTTCTTCCTGCACCACATGCTTGCGGCGGGCATCGTCCTCCTTAATGGTCGTCTTTTTGAAGATGACCACAAAGTGGGTCATGCCCTGGTCAGTAATGACCTGCGCAATTGCGGGCAGTGTGAAATCGCTTAAAAAGTTTTCGCGGTCAACACGGACAGCCGCCGTGCTGAAGCCCAGCTCATTGGCTGCTTTCTGCAGGCCAACGAGGTTCGTGCCTTTCATGTCGGTTCCCATCATGTCCCGCAGGCGGGTGATGGTGATTTCCTTTTTGTAATGGAGGCACACCATTGCGAGCGAAGCGGCCGCGCAGTCCGTAGAATCATGCTGCCGCACATAGGTATAACGCATACGATGTTTCCTTTACAAGAGACCGACAACCAAAAGCAAACGATCTCTTTTTCAATGTACTGTGTCTATTTCAAAACTACGGCTTTTATTCTAGCACACCCGGTCTGTTTGCACAAGCCCCAGTTTGCTGTTGTTTTGACCGTAGGTCTGACAAATGAAAAAGGTTTTCTTTTTGCACTCCGGTTTAACAGCGCATAGCCTTCTGCTTTGCCCTGCCCTGCGGAGAACCAGGGCAAAGCAGAAGTCCGCTGCTATCAAAAGAAGGGAGCGCCTACCCTTTGATCTGAGTCAATCACCACAGAACGTTTAAAAATTGTTCCAAGGTTTGGGTGTAGTATACCACAATCTGACAGCATCTTCAAGAGGACATTTTTTAAGAAATCATTAATTTTGAAGATTTTGTGAAAAAAGTCTCAGATTGGTTACAACACCCGGTTAAAAAACGAGCGGCGAAGTTGCCCTCGCCGCCTAATGGCGCCTCTTGCCTGACTCGAACAGGCGACACCCTGATTAACAGTCAGGTGCTCTAACCGACTGAGCTAAAGAGGCACATCTTTCAAAACGCAATTGCGCAGCGCACAATTGACTGCGAGAGGTATTATAACTCTTCTCGCTCCCTTTTGCAAGCCTTTTTTGGAAATTTGTGAAAAAAGTTTTTCAAAGGGGCAGAACCCCCCAGTCGCCTGCGGCGACAGCCCCCGCTAGTAGGGGGGGGGGGCCTTGGCATAACGCAAAGCCTATCCTCTTTGCCAAGGCCGCCCCTATTAGGGGCGGTGGCATCCCGCAGGGATGACGGTGGGGTTGAACGTCTTTCCTTCGCCCTCTTTCTCCCCCACCTTCTGCTACACTGATATCTACCAGAAAGAAGGTGCCGCCCATCAAGACTGTGATCTACCTCGATGTCCTGCTGCTGACGAATTTTGCGCTCACGCTGTTATTCCTGCTGGCGGCGGGGCTGCTGGCAGGGGTGGAGTGCCGGGCCGGGCGGCTGCTGTTGGGCGGGGCAGCGGGGGCAGCTTCCTCGTTGGCCCTGCTGGCCCCGGAAGCGCCAGACGCTGCCGCGCTCCTATATAAAGTATCAACCGCCGCCCTCACGGTGGCCGCCGCCTACGGCTGGCCCGGGGGCCGATGCTTTGCCCGGCTTGTGGGGTGGTTCTGCGCGGGAAATCTGCTGCTGGCGGGGGCGCTGCTGCTGCCCGGGGCACAGACCAACAACGGCTGCATCTACCTGCCCCTCTCGCCGGGGGCACTGCTGGCGGGCGCGGGCGGTGTGGTGCTGGCTGTGCAGGGAGTGCTCCGCTTTCTGGGCCGGGGCGGCGGGCAGGTATTCCCCGCCCGGCTCACCGTGGCAGACACAGCGCTGGATGTCCGGGCCTTCTGCGACACCGGCTTTTCGGTGCAGGAGCCGCTTTCGGGCCGGGCGGTGGTGCTGGTGCGGTTCGGTGCCGTGCAGGGCCGCCTGCCGCCCGCCCTGAGTACTTATCTGGAGCAGCACTTCGCCGGGGCCGCTCCCCTGCCCGTCCCGGCGCTGGGGGTGCGCCTTGTTCCCTGCACCACCGTGGCCGGGCACTGTATCCTGCCGGCCGTCCCGGCCAGCCTGTGCTGCACCGGCTCCCCCGCCGGGCAGGGCAGGGCCGAGCACTTCTATGCCGCCTTCGCCGACCTCCCCCCGCCGCCTGATGGGTGGGAAGTGCTGGTGGGGGTGGAAGCGTGGGAAATGATTCACCCCCTCCGTCACCGCCAAGTGTGACTGAGGACTTCACAAAGGAGGAACCGCCCTTGCATCATCTGCTTTCACTTCTTTGCCGCCTTTATTGTTTTTTGCTGGCCCCTTCCGCCGCCCACTACATCAACGGCGGGCCCAGCCTGCCGCCGCCGCTGACACCGGAGCAGGAAAAGGCCCTGCTGATCCGGATGATGGCGGGGGATGCCGCCGCGCGCGATGACCTCATCACCCACAACCTGCGGCTGGTGGTCTACCTTGCCAAAAAGTACGAGAACAGCGGCGTGCCGCAGGAGGACATGATCTCCATTGGCACCATCGGGCTGATCAAGGCGGTAAACACCTTTACGCCCGCGCGGAACATCAAGCTGGCCACCTACGCCAGCCGGTGCATCGGCAACGAGATCCTGATGTACCTGCGCAAAAGCTCCAACCGGCGGCAGGAGGCCAGCATCGACGAGCCCCTGAACACCGACGGCGACGGCAACGAGCTGCTGCTCTCGGACGTGCTGGGCAGCGACGAGAACCTTGTGGGCCTGCAATTGGAGCAGGCCGCCGAGCGTGCCACCCTCCGGCGCTCCGTGGAGCAGCTGGCCCCCCGGGAGCGGCAGATCATGGAGCTGCGCTTCGGCCTTGTGGACGGCGTGGAGCACACCCAGAAGGAAGCCGCCGATGCCCTTGGCATCAGCCAGAGCTACATCTCCCGGCTGGAAAAGCGGATCATCCGTCAGCTGAAAGAGGTGCTGGAGCGGGAGTAGCTGCTAACAATTCCCATGTATCTTCCCCGCCCTCTTACCCCATACTTCCGGTATCAACGTAACCGGAGGTTCGGGGGATGTACAACAAAGTGGAATTATGCGGGGTGGACACGGCCCAGCTGCCGGTGCTTTCCGAAGCGGAAAAGCGGCAGCTGCTCATCCGGGCGCGGGCAGGCGATGCCGCCGCCCGGCAGGCCATGATCGAAGGCAACCTGCGGCTTGTCCTGAGCGTGGTGCAGCGGTTCGCGCAGCGGGGGGAGAATCTGGACGACCTGTTTCAGGTGGGGTGCATCGGGCTCATCAAAGCCATCGACAACTTTGACCCGGCCCAGCCGGTGCGGTTTTCCACCTACGGCGTGCCCATGATCATCGGGGAGATCCGGCGCTTCCTGCGGGACAACAACGCCCTGCGGGTCAGCCGCAGCCTGCGCGATGCCGCCTACAAGGCCATGCAGGCCCGGGAGACGCTGGAAAAGCAGCTGGGCCGGGAGCCCACCGTGGACGAGGTGGCCCGGCAGGCAGGACTTTCCCGCCGGGAGGTGAACGCGGCGCTGGAATCAGTGGTGGAGCCCATCAGCCTGGAAGAGCCTCTTTACACCGATGGCGGCGATGCCATGTATGTCATCGATCAGGTGCGCGACCCGGACAGCGAGGACAGCTGGATCAGCGGGTTGGAGTTCCGGCAGACCGTGGCAGGGCTGACCCCGCGCGAAAAGCGGATCATGGAGCTGCGCTACCTCAAGGGCGAGACCCAGATGGAGGTGGCGCGGGAGATCGGCATCAGCCAGGCGCAGGTCTCCCGGCTGGAAAAGGCCGCGCTGGAGCAGTTCCGGCACAAATAAACAGGAGAGCGGCACAGGCCTCCCTGCACCGCTCTCCTACTTTTTGTATTTGCGCCTGGTCGCCGCCCCGCCCCGCAGATGGCGCTCGGCCTTGTTGCGGGCCAGCACGGCCTGCACCCGGGCAAACAGGGCCGCATCCACGGCCCGCAGGCGGGTGGACACATCCTTGTGCACCGTTGATTTGCTGCACCCGAACGCCCGGGCGGCTGCCCGCACCGTGGCACTGTGCTCTGCAATGTACTCTCCCAGCAGCGCTGCCCGCTGCTCCGGCTCCACGTTCATCCGGTCACGCCTCCCCTGTTTGCGGTCTCCCTAAAAAATATGAGCCATCGGCCGCCAATATGCCCGCCTGGGCTTGACATTTGGGCGCTGGCCGCTATACTGGGAGCTGGACATAAAAACAGGGGCGCTGAAAAGCTGAGATCCGCACCTGAGCGGAGTACCCTCGAACCTGATCCGGGTAATGCCGGCGTAGGTAGTTTGCGGAAAGGTCCACCCTCTTCACAAACGAAGCCCATGCGCCTGCCTTTTTGTGCGGGTGCATTTGTTTTTGTGTACTATTATCTGAGAAGAGGAATCTCCCATGTCAAAAACCTATTCCAAGACCCGCATTCTTGTGGAGTGCGCCCTGATGATCGCCATTGGCACCGTGCTGAGCAACATCAAGTTCTTCACCCTGCCCAACGGCGGCAGCGTTACCCTGCTGAGCATGCTGCCCTTTGTGCTGGTCTCCTTCCGCCACGGCGTGAAGTGGGGCCTGTTCACCGGCTTTGTCAACGGCTGCCTGCAGATGCTGCTGGGCTTCTGGGCACCCCCGACCCCGACCTTCCTGTATTTCCTGGGTGAAGTCCTGCTGGACTACCTGGTGGCCTTTATGGCGCTGGGCACTGCCGAATTCTTTGCCCGTCCCTTCAAGAACCGGATGGTCGGCGTGGCCGTGGGCACCTTTATGGCAGGCTTCCTGCGTTTTATGTGCAGCTTCCTGTCCGGTGTGCTGGTCTGGGGCAACCTGAACGAAGGCCTGTCCGCCTGGACTTACAGCCTGGTGTACAACGGCAGCTACATGCTGCCCGAGACCCTGCTGACCATGGTGGCCGCCGTTCTGCTCTGCCGCGTGGCTCCGCAGATCTTTGACCGCCAGCACGCAAAGGGTTGACCCATCCTCACTTTGTTCCGCGCCCTGCCCGGCTCTGTGCCCGGCAGGGCTTTTTTGTTTTTGCAGACTTTTTCAAATTGGGTGTTGACAACCGCCCGCCCGGCTGGTATAATAACTCACGTCGCAGGACACCAACCGAATATGTGGGGGATTAGCTCAGCTGGGAGAGCGCTTGCATGGCATGCAAGAGGTCACCGGTTCGATCCCGGTATTCTCCACCAAAAAAGCACTGTACTTCGTAGGAAGTATGGTGCTTTTCTTTTTTGTTCCGGCAAAAAGATCAGGGGTGCACCGCTCGCCATGCAGGCGGGCCAGTGACACCCCCGATCTCCACAACAGCAGACATCTCCCCCGCAGGTTCAACCGGGGTTTCCGTGGGCAGCATGGCAGCCGACCCGACAGCGCCCGCACCAGCGTGGCAGGCTTTGGCAGAAGCGCCAGCAGTAAGGCAACGTGGGCGGCGAAGAAAAAAGAAGTTTCTGCGCCGCAAAGTCTGCGTGGCAGCGGTGGTTTCTCCGGGCAAAATGACGAGACGATTCACAAGTTTCTGGGAAAGGTCGATTTGAAAGACACCCAGCAAGTGGAAGCCCTCAAGGATTCTTTCTGCAACAAGTACGCCAGTTCCAAAGTTGAGAATATGATGGTCATCACCCGCAACGGTGAAGTCCATTATATGACCGACAATAATCCCCGAGGGGTTGACTGCTCGTATCTGGGTGGTAAACTGAAAGGGAGTTACAACATCCACACGCACCCGCCAGATACCACGCAGTATTCCTTCAGCACTGATGCAGACATCCCGGCGGCATTTGCCGACGGCACCCGCATCATGGAAGCTGTGGACTACAAATACAGGTATCGCTTTGTAGTTCCTGAAAATATCACTTTTGAACAGTGGGACCGCGCCAGAAGTGACGTACAAGACCATGCACTGCAGTACATGGCCGAACGCGGAATGAGCGTTGCTGACATTGAAGAAAACGAGTTGCACGTTATCATTGAGGAAACCTGCAAGCAGCTTGGCGTGACTGGTTATAGTCGCTGGGAGGTACACAAATGAGCTACACCAAAGAGCAGATAGACCAATTGTGGAAGGAAAGTGTAAGGCGGGAGCGTAGCCTTGTTGCAGAGTACAAAAGAACACATTACATTCCGAGCCGTGCTACGATTTCCACGCCTGAAATTGATGCCGAACGAGCCGAACAGAAGCGTTTATATGGCGAGTATTGCAAATTGATTGCGAACAGAAAGGGTTGAGGTGTTATCATGGAAGATTTTCGTATCATCTACCGCATTTTGAAGTATTTGCAGCAAAGCATGGACTTTGAGGAGTTCGATTGCGCTGGCTTTACTGCCGAGCGCTTCGGTACGAATCCGAACCGCTTTCAGGCTCTCCTGATTCAGCTTCAGAAGGCTGGGTTCATTGAGGGCCTGAACATCGTTCGCTACATTCGCCAGCCGGAGCGCATCGAGCCGCCCATGGAACCGCATATCACCTTGCAGGGGCTTGAATATCTTCAGGAAAACAGCCTGATGAAAAAGGCCGCTGCATTTGCAAAGGGTGTTAAGGAAATCGTCCCCGGCATCTAACAACCAAATACCGCAAGCGTCTTTGCCCAGCCGGGCAGGGGCGCTTTTTTCATGCCGTCTTAGCTCATTCTGGCAGAGCGCCGGTCTCCAAAACCACAGGCCGCTGGTTCGAATCCACCCGCATGAAAACTCAATCCTTCTGCAAACAGAAAACCGCCAGCGTATCTCTACGCTGACGGTTTTTTATGGGCGCGGGTGGATTACGCAAGCCGCGCTGCTAAAAACAGCCCACTGGGCTGTTTTTGCGCTGTCTTCCACGACAGCGCCGCAGCTGTTCGAATCCACCCTTGCGGTGCTTTGTAGAAGTTCAAATAAAACAGAAACTCCAGCGTCATCACAACGCTGGAGTTCTTGGTGGAGCGAAGCAACCCAAATCCGAACCATTGCTCTCTGGGGCATCTTTGGCGGCGATTTCATCGAAAGTGATGGTTTTTGTGCCGTCTTTGTAGTTGAATGTAATCAAAACTTTTTCATCATAGAGATAAACAGCATTCACGAATGTATTGATAAGCGTTTCCCGGTGGCTTTTCACGTTCGGGTCGAGCTTGCGGAACCGGGTCAGCCAGAAACGAACCTGATTTTCGCTTAACCGTGGCCGAGCGATTTTTTCTTCGGCAATCCGAATCTCAAGTTCTTTCTGCTGGGCTTCCAGCTTTTCCAAACGTAATTTGGTGGAGTTGGTCAGCACACCCGCCTGGATAGCGTTCAGCATATTCTCAATGCCGTTCTCCACCTCGCGCATCTGCTTTTCCAGCAATGGGATCGTGGTGTTTTCCTGATCCTGCAACTCCATCACTTCCGCAACGATGGCATCAATCACGGCATCGTCCTGAATCAGCTTCATGGTTTCAGCTACGACCAAATCTTCCAGCCACTCTTTACGGACGGTCTTTTTCTTGCAGGTCTTGAAACGCTTCGCAGTGGCGCACTTATAATAATGATGAACGACCTTGTTTCTACCCGTGCCGCACTCGCCGAACATCATCGCGCCGCACATTCCGCAGAACAGCTTGGTGGTGAGCAAGTAATCGTCCTCGGCCTTGTGACGGGCAGGAGCGCGGCTGTTCTTCTTGATTTTTTGCTGCACTTCTTCAAACAAGTCCTTGTCCACGATGGCCGGGATGCTGTCGGGCATCACAATGTCCTTGAAGTGGTTTTCTCCGATGTACCGTTTGTTCGTCAACAGCTTCTGAACACTGTTGTAGGTAAACTTCTGATTGCGGTTGGTGGTCACGCCACTGTCGTTCAGCCAGTTCATCAGTTCCTTCATGGTCGCACCATCGTTGTACCGCTGAAAGGCTTCTACCACAAAGGGAGCTTTCAGCGGGTCGATTTGAAAGAACTTCTCCTCGTCCACCTTAAAACCAATGGGAATCGTGCCACCGTTGTACTTCCCCTTCAGAACATTCTCGGTCATGCCGCGTACGACCTTTTCAGACAGCTCTGCCGAGTAGTATTCAGCCATGCCGGTGAGCATACTCTTGACCATGATACCCGCAGGGCTGTCAGAGATAGGCTCCGTGGCAGATACCAGCTTGACATGATTTCGTTCCAACTGGTACTCATAGTGGGCCGAATCATAGCGGTTTCGGGCAAAACGGTCAAGCTTCCAGACCAGCACAATGTCAAACAGCCGTTTTTCGCTGTCCTTGATCATCTGCTGGAAATCCGGGCGGTTGTCGGTTTTGGCGGAAAGGGCGCGGTCGATATAGTGCTTGATGACCGTGATACCGTTCTTTTCGGCGTAGGCGGTGCATTCCCGAATCTGCCCTTCGATGGATTCCTCGCGCTGGTTGTCGCTGGAATAGCGGGCGTAAATCACAGCGGTCATGGCTGCACCTCCTTATTCATTCTCCGCAGACGGTGTCACCGTTCTGCACTTCCTTGATACCAGCCTGTAAAGCGGTATGGAGCTGTTCATCCGTCATGGTGTCTGCATTCAGCGCAGTCGGGGCTTTCGGCAAGGACAGTGGAAACGGAATGCCGCCCGTCAGCGTAATCTGACGCAGGTACATATCAATGGCGGTCGCCATTGGAATGCCGAGCTGCTTCAGCACATCCTCGGCTTGCTGTTTGACGATAGGACTGACCCGGACATTCAGCATTTGTGTTTTTTCCATGGGCATCACCTCACGATTATTGTAATGCTTTTTGCATTACAAATCAACAGCTCCATTTACGACAAAGAAAAATCTACGAATTGCACAAGAATAAGCCAAAAGTCTCGGCAATATTCACGATATTTCAACTCGTAAGATATGAATGTGGCGTCCATTCAGAACGAGGGAATACAGTTTTGCAAGATCCCTGCCATCTGGCATTTAGGGAGAACCAGTTTTTCCCACAGAGGCTTGAATATTTTCTGAACCGGCAGCATATTCCGGTTTGCAAGAGCTATCCGATAAAAGTATCTGTGCTCTTTGCTATAGCTCAGATAAGGCATCAACATCGATTCACCTTGATGTTCTCGCTCAGAGGGCCATTCTTCGGTAATGCGGAGCAGTTCGCCGTTCAGATAATCTTCTGCGTCCTGTAACATTGCATGAATGTCTGTATCCATCACCAACTTGACGGCATTGGTTTGAGTGGCCGACCCAGATATCTTAAATTATCTCTCTATGTTTACAAAACATCTGTGATTCTCTCTTTCTATTACGTAAGGACGCAAATGAGGGGCCCCATAAACGTCCTACTAAAAAAAAAGGAGATTATTACTATGTTACTCAAAAATGGAAGTACCGGAAACTATGTTATGTACCTGCAGTATGGACTGCATATCATGTGCTGCCCTCCGGGTAGTTTTGACAGCAAATTTGGCTCTGGTACTGAAAATGCTGTTAAGAAGTATCAGGGCAAAAAAGGTCTTACCCAAGATGGCATTGTTGGCGATGGTACATGGAATGCACTGGTAAGCGACATTAAAACTATCCAGCAGCTCCTGAAGAACAAAGGTTATTACGCCAGTACGGTGGATGGCCTTGCAGGTTCAGGCACTTATAACGCTGTTATCAGTTTTCAGAAAGCATCCGGCTTGACTGCCGATGGTATGGTCGGCAGTGCCACCCTGAACGCATTGAACGCTTCTTCGGGCGGTACAAGTGGTCAATCTCATTCAATCACTCTGCCTACTGATAGAAACTATCTTTGGGCACAGAAGAATTCGGAGATTGTTAAGCTTGTTGGAAATAGCGGTTGCTCGCTTGTTGCTGTGTTGAATACCGCTAATATCTATGGTCCTCGTGAATTCACCCCTAACGAAGTCCTGACTGCCTGTGGAAATTGGGGTGCAAACGGTCTGAATACTTGGGCTCTTCCCAGCGAGTGCAATGGTAAAATCGACACGAGCAAATACACTCATGGCGGTAAGGTGCAGGCGACTGTATTCAGTGCAGTCAAAGCAAGTATTGACAATAACCTTCCCATCATTATTCGACTCAACAGTAGCAATGGCAAAAAGACGCATTTTGTCACAGCGATTGCTTATACTGGCGATTGCTCCTCTGCAAGTAGCATTTCCGTCATTGATCCTGCTGGTGGTGTCATTCGAACTCTTGAGGAAGCGGGAACTGCACGCAATGAAACCGTATACGGCGATTATATCGCAACCGCTCGTCGCTCCTAAATATCTCTACTCTCTTCATCAACAATAAGTTGTAAAGCATCATTTTTTAGCATATATCCCCCCCAAAGTCTTTTCTCAACTCTCGAAAAGGCTTCGGGGGGGATTTTTCAATGCCTATTATATGCAACACTTTTCACTATCTGCTTATCCAAGCTCAGGCGAGTGATATTTATTTACTCTCCACACATACCCAACTTTTACCAACTGCATTTCATATTCGACTTTATTCATGTCATCATATGAATACTCATCATGTACCTCATACGTTTCATTGGGATTATAGTATGCAATCATTACAAAATTCACTTGTGCTTCCGTTTTATTTTTCAAATAGTATCGCACTGAGCAGAAATCATCCGGATAATATTCTCCCACATATCCCGTAAAATATGGAATTTGTGCCAAATCATAGTCATCACAAACGGCGAGTTTTCCATTATAATTCGCAAACTTTTTCTCAATTGAATCTTGTGACAAGAAATCATTTGTAAAAATAGATTTCATATATTCTTCAAACTCTTTATAAGAATTTTGATAGACCTCATAATCATGTCCGTTCAGTTTTACATATGTCGGCGCATTTTGCGTCATAGGCACAAAAGTCGGAGCATCTTCAATTTTAAAATTCAGTCCTTTTAAGTTACTTGATTGTCCCCAAAGTGCATAGTCCATTTTCTGCGCTTTTTCAAAGACAGTATATTGATCTTGATCTAAAAATACCGAGGTCGAATCAACTAACGTCTGGGAAAAATCTTGCAAATCATTTTTTTCTTCAGAATTGCATGAACTTGACGATGTATCCTGTGACGAAACTGCTGTGGACATTGATGATGCTGTTGTATCATTCATTCCACATCCCACCAAATTCACCACAATACAACCCAGAATCACTATCATTTTTACACTTTTTGCACAATTCATATGTTCTCCTTTTTTACAAGTTTATCAACATATTGTTTAGTTTCTATTGCTTTCTTGTAAACTTTTTATATTAGCTCACAAAAATCTATTTTTCCGTTTACAAATCTTAACATTTTTTCTCTTTCCTCTTAAAAGGAGGAAAGAAAATTGAATTATACGCTTTTTGACCTTTTTCTAAATGCATATAACGGCAACTCCTTTGCACAGCTACAAATCGTCCAACGTTTTCAGCCATTACTGAAAAAATATGCAGCTCTTCTTAAGTATGAGGATGCCTATTCAGATTTACAATTATATCTTCTCGAATTACTGCATTCCGGAAAATTGACCAAACTTCAAAAAAAGATGACGGCACATTAGTGAAATATATTGAATCCTCTATCCGGCATCAATACATTTCGCTTAACAGCCGAAAAAACGCCGTAGATAGCTCTGTCATCGCAAGCATTGATGAAATTGATTTCGATCAGATGTCTTTGTCCTCAAACGATGAATATCCTAAACTATTGATTTCCGATTTACATTCTGTTCTTCAACCTTCTGAACTGACCTTATTATCTCAATTTGTTTTTAAAGGAATGAGCATCGCAGATATAGCAGAAAAATCTGGTGTCAGTAGACAAGCTATCAACCGTAAAAAGCTTTCTATATTAAAAAAATTAGAATGTGCATTCTTCCCTAAAACTTCCAAATAAATTCTCATTCATTTTGATTTCATTCTTTAGTGTATAAAAGCTATTTTCTTCGCTTCCTTTAATCGAACCACCACGGCAGTTCCAACCACAAATTATCCATGGCCTGTTCCTCGGTCTTTTTAGCACGGCTCTTTGTCAGGTGGAAGTATATCGCTGTACCGATCAGGGGATGCTCCTCACCGTCTGTGAACCCATAGCGGTACAGCAGATAGGTCTGCTCCCGTTGGGTCAGCCGTTTCAGGCCATCGTACAGTTCCCGGCGCGATTCCTGCTCTTCCATAATGCTCTGCGGCTGCATGGCATAAGGGTCAGCTATGGCTTCGATGCGCCGCAGTTGTTCTTCTCCCGGCAGAACATCGTCCAGCGAAACGCGCTGGTAGCAGATGCCGTCCTTGTCCTCCGTTACCATCCGCTGTTCAAAAGTGGTAAA